>CAITUP010000016.1 GCA_903895595.1 uncultured Acetobacteraceae bacterium
GCGGAAAACTGCGGCGAGATGGTGGAGCTGAGGGGAATCGAACCCCTGACCTCCTCATTGCGAACGAGGCGCTCTCCCAACTGAGCTACAGCCCCATCCCGCGCGTTCAACGGCCCCCCGGCAGGGGCCGTCGCAGGGCGCGGACAATGCTCAGGACATCCCCGGAAGTCAAGCGCACCCGAGCGGAAATTTCGGGGAAATCGCATCAGCGATTGCCCGCACCTGGGCCGGCGGCTAGTTTCCCGACGGTTTCGGAGTCTCCGCATGATCACCATTTTGTTCAACCTGCTGTTTTTCGCGATCAATCTGTACACCTGGGCGCTGCTGCTGGCGGTGCTGTACAGCCTGTTGGGCAGCTTCGGGGTGTTGGACATGCGCAACCGCATGGTCTGGACCATCGGCGACTTCCTGAACCGCGTCACCGAACCCGTCCTCCGCCCGGTCCGGCAGATACTACCCAGCTTCGGTTCCATCGACATCAGCCCGATGGTCGTCCTCGCGCTCATCCAACTCGTGATCCTGCCGCTGCTCGGGCGTCTGCAACAGGCGATCGTGACGGGCCTATGGCAGTCGCTGCTGCTGTAGCCGCGGCCTGGCGACCCATCGCGGGCGGGGTGTCGGTCGCGGTGAAGGTGCAGCCGAAGGCACGCCGAGCGGGGGTGCAGGGGGTGGCGATGTCGGCCGACGGACCGCGCTTGCGAATTGCCGTCAACGAAGCCCCCGAGGACGGAAAAGCCAACCGAGCCGCCTGCCAAATTTTGGCGAAGGCGCTGGGCGTGGCGCAAAACACGGTGTCGGTTGCGTCCGGCGCCACCAACAGAGAGAAGATCATGCACGTATCCGGCGACCCGGCCATCCTCGCGGCGAGGCTCGAAGCCCTGTGACCGCGCGCATCATCGATGGAAAAGCCGTCGCCGCCAGCTTGCGTGCCGAACTGGCGACTCGGGTCGCGGGGCTGGGCTTCCGGCCGGGCCTGACGGTGATTTTGGTCGGCGACGATCCCGCCAGCGCGGTCTACGTCCGCAGCAAAGACCGCGCCGCGAAGGAAGCGGGGATCGAGGCGACCACGATCCGCCTCCCGGCCGATACCGCCGAGCGGGCGTTGCTGGCCGAGATCGCGCGCCTGAATGCCGATCCGGCAGTGGATGGAATCCTGGTTCAGCTGCCGCTGCCGCCGCAGATCGATCCCAACCGCGTGATCGCCGCCATCGATCCGGCGAAGGACGTCGACGGGTTCCATCCCGTGAATGTGGGCGCGCTGGCCAACGGGCAGCCGGGGCTGGTGCCCTGCACCCCGGCGGGGACGATGAAGCTGCTGGCGTATGCGGGTGTGAAACTGGCCGGCGCGCGAGCGATTGTCCTCGGGCGCTCGGCCATCGTCGGCCGGCCGGTGGCGGCGCTGCTGCTGGCGGCGGACGCGACGGTGACGATCGCCCACTCCCGCACCCGCGACCTGCCCGCCGAGTGCCGCCGCGCCGACGTGGTCATCGCCGCGGTCGGACGGCCCGAGATGGTGCGCGGCGACTGGATCGCGCCCGGAGCCACGGTGATCGACGTCGGCATCAACCGCCTGCCGGACGGCCGGCTGGTGGGCGACGTGGCCTATGCCGAATGCCTGGCCCACGCGGGCGCCATCACCCCAGTACCCGGCGGCGTAGGCCCCATGACAATCGCCTGCCTGCTGGAGAATACCGTCGAGGCAGCGGTGCGCCGGCGCGGCGTAACCGGATAAACGCTTGCGGGGTACGCCGGGTGCTGCCAATCTTGGGGATATAAATAAGCCCTTGGGAGGCAACATGCGTAAAGGTTTGATCGCCGCCGCTTTGGCCGCGTGTATCGCGGCTCCGGCCATGGCGGCGGACGCCGTTCGTGGCGTGACGGACACCGAAGTCGTCATCGGCACCTACACCGATCTGTCCGGCGTCACCGCGATGTGGGGCGTCAACAACTCCAACGTCTGGCGCATGGTGTTCGACGAGACCAACGCCGCTGGCGGGATCGCCGGCCGCAAGATCAAATACATCGTCGAGGACAACCAGTACCAGATTCCCCGCTCCGTCCAGGCGGCGAACAAGCTGATCAACAAGGATAACGTGTTCATGATGGTCGCCAACGGCGGCACACCGATGAACAACGCGACGATGCCCGACCAGCTCGCCAAGGGCGTGCCCAACATGTTCCCGCTGACCTCGGCGCGGTCGATGTATGAGCCGTTCCATCATCTGAAGTTCGGTCTCGCCGCTTCGTACTACGATCAGATGCGGTCGGGGGTGAAATACTTCGTCCAGCAGCGCGGTAAGAAGACCGTCTGCGGCATGTCGCAGGACAGCGATTTCGGCCGCGACGTCATGGACGGGGCGAAAGACCAGCTCAAAGCGATGAACATGTCGCTGGCGGCGGAGACTTTGCATAAAGCGACCGACACCGACTTCAGCGCCTCTGTCGCGCGCCTGCAGGAAGCCAAATGCGACCTGATCCTGCTGGGCACGATCACCCGCGACACCATTCAGATCGTCTCCTCCGTCCGCAAGATCGGCTGGAATGTCGATATGCTCGGGCAGGCCGCCAGCTACGACGAAGCGGTGGCGGAAGTCCCCGGGGGCGTCACCGAGGGGTTCTATTCGATGGCCCCGACGATCTTCGTCGCCGCCACGGGTTCCAGCCCGGAGATGAAGGCCTTCGCGGAGAAATATAAGAAGCAGTTCGGCAAGGACCCCAACTTTGCCGCACAGTTCGGCTACATGGCCGCGAACCTCGTCGTGCAGGGACTGAAAAATGCCGGCAAAAACCTGACGACCGACAGCTTCGTCGCCGGTATGGAGCAAATTAAGGACTGGCACGACATTTTCGGCTCCCCGGTGATGAACTTTAGCGCGACCAAGCATCAGGGATCGAGCGATTCGTTCCTATGCGTCGTGAAGCACGGTCACTGGGAAGCGGTCAGCACGACGGCCGTGAGCTACTAAGGGCCGGTGCAAGCCCGTCCTCGGTGAAAGCCGAGGACGGACGCCCTACTTGATGTCGCAATACGGCCTTTGGAAGTCGCGGATCGCCGCCGCTTCGTCCATGAATTTCACGTTGACCAATTGCACGGCCTTCTTGTCGCCGTTCACGCCCGCCCGGCCGAACGTGGTCAGGCAATCGATCGGGCCAACTCCGTCCCAGGTGATCCATTCCTGAATAACGACTTGGCCGCCGCTCTGGGCGATCAGGTTGCCGACCTCTCGTCCGGATACGGATCTCGCGCGTTCGTGATGGGGCGCGCTTTCGGGATTATCGAACCCTTTCAGGTTCGAATGATGCAGAAAAGCCATGCCCGACGGTGCCAGCTTCCGCAACAGCTGCGGAATATAGGTCCGAAAAACGTCGATCTCGGCATGCACCAGGGAATCGAAGGAGAAGACGAAATCGATGCTCCCATCCGGGACCGCATCGAGGGAAAATCCATCGTTTTGGACAAACCGAGCATGGGAGGCTCTGGCAAATCGGGTGCGGCAGGCGTTGACGCAGGCGGCGGCGAGATCGACCCCCAAATAATCCGCACAGGCGGGGATCAGGAATTTCGTCCATCGCCCGAAACCGGGTGCGATCTCCAGGATGCGGCCAGCCGGCAACAGGCGATGCAGGCGGGGGTAGAGCGAGCCGAACCATTGGGCTTCGCTGCCGCCCCAGGGGGCGCTCCATTCCTCGCCGCCTTGCCGCCAATCGTAGTTGCCGTCGAATACGGCCTTGTTCCAGTCCAGCTCCGGCATCTGCGTATTATCCCGCCAAGATCCGCCCGGCCACGGCGTCCAGTTTCGCGACCAGCCCCGGTGCCCGCACGTTGGGGGCGGTAATCAGCGCGTTGTCCAGCGCGCGGTCGCAGCCGCAGCGGCAGAGTTCGCGGTTCTGACCCAGAGCCGGCAGCGCGCGGCGCACCAGCGAACGGGCATTGTCGGCGTTGGCGAGCAGGACTTTGACCACGGCCTCGACCGTCACATGGTCATGATCGGGGTGCCAGCAATCGAAATCCGTCACCATCGCCACCGTCGCATAACAAAGCTCGGCTTCCCGCGCGAGCTTGGCCTCGGGCATGTTGGTCATGCCGATGACGCTGCAACCCCAGGACCGGTAAAGCTCGCTTTCCGCCTTGGTGGAGAATTGCGGGCCTTCCATCACCATGTAAGTGCCGCCGCGGGTAACCGGCAGGTTCAAGCCGCGCGCTGCCTCTTCCAGCGAGTCACCGAGGCGGGCGCACACGGGGTGCGCCATGGACACATGCGCGACCAGTCCATCGCCGAAGAAGCTTTTCTCCCGGGCGAAGGACCGGTCGATGAACTGATCGACGATCACGAAATGCCCGGGCGGCAGTTCCGCGTCCAGGCTGCCGACCGCCGAAAGCGACACGACGTCGGTAACACCGGAACGCTTCAGGGCATCGATATTGGCCCGATAGTTCAGATGGGTGGGAGAGATCGGGTGCCCGCGCCCGTGGCGGGGCAGGAAGACGCACTTCACACCGCCCAGCCGTCCGAACAGCAGTTCGTCGGACGGATCGCCCCAAGGGGTTGGAACCCGGCGCCAGGATTTTTCTTCCAGCCCGTCGATGTCGTACAGGCCAGAGCCGCCGATGATGCCGATGATGGGTTCGGACAAGGGGAATCTCCTGAAAGAAAAAAGGGGAGGGAACGACCTGAGCCGTCCCCTCCCCCCTAACCCCCTCCCGCGAGGGAAGGGGGAGAAGAACGGTCTTAGTGAACCGCGGCCCAAACCTTCCGCTTCAGCGCGTACGTCACGCACGCCATGAAGCCGAGGTAGAGGATGACCCGCACGCCAATCTGCTTGCGTTCGGTCTGTTCCGGATTCGCGGCCCAATACAGGAACGTCGCCACGTCCTTCGCTTCCTGCGCGATGTTGGAGGGCGAGCCGTCGGCGAAGGTCACCTGACCATCGTGCAGCGGCTGTGGCATGGCGATCTGGTGGCCGGGGAAGTACATGTTGAAGTTCATCCCGTCCTGCATCTTCATGTCCTTCGGCGCATCGCCGAAGCCCACCATCAGGGCGTACAGGTAGTCCGCACCGCCCTCACGGGCGTTCACGATCAGCGACAGATCCGGCGGCAGCGCGCCGTTCATCGCGGCCCGTGCGGCCACGTCGTTCGGATACGGGGACCGGAACTGGCTGGCGGGCGTGCCCGGGCCAACCTTCGGTTCGCCGGCGTCGTTCAGGCCCAGCGGCACTTCCACCGACGCGGCGATGCCCTTGATCTGCTCCTCGCTCAGACCGATGCCGGCCAGATCGCGGTAGTGCAGGAACTTCATCGAGTGGCAGGTCGAGCAGACTTCTTTATAGACCTGGAAGCCACGCTGCGCAGAGGCGCTGTCAACGGTGCCGAAGACGCCATCGAAGCTCCATTTCTGGGCGGGCAGCGGCGCTTCGGCCATGCCTTCCGCGTGCGCCGGTTGCAGCGACTGCACCGCGAACAGGCTGGCGATCAGCGCCACGATCGCGACGGAGCGGACGACAACCGGGTTGCTGATGCTTTCCGGCAGCGGCAGCGGACGCTCGATCTTGCCGAGGATCGGCAGGATCACGAGCAGGTGCCCGAAGTAGTACAGGGCGGCGAGGCGGCTCAGGATAACCCAGATGCCTTCCGGTTTGTGCGCGCCGCAGACGCCAAGGACGATGAACGACAGCACCCACACGAATACCAGCTTGCGGAAGATCGGCCGGAAGCGCGCGCTGCGCACCTTGGACGTGTCCAGCCAGGGCAGCGCCAGCAGCACCAGCAGGGAGGCAAACATCATGCACACGCCCAGCAGCTTGTTCGGGACGCAGCGCAGGATGGCGTAGTACGGCAGGAAGTACCATTCCGGCACGATATCGGCGGGGGTTTGCAGCGGATTGGCCGGGATGAAGTTGTTGGGATCGCCGAGGTAGTTCGGCGCGAAGCACACGAACGCGGCCCAGATCATCAGGAACACGCAAATCCCGACGCTGTCCTTGATCGTGTAGAACGGGTGGAACGGCACCGTGTCCTGCGGGGACTTCACGTCGATGCCCAGCGGGTTGTTGGAACCCACGATGTGCAGCGCCGCGATGTGCAGGAAGATCACGCCCACCAGCACGAACGGCAGTAAATAATGCAGCGCGAAGAACCGGTTCAGTGTCGGCTGATCGACCGAGAACCCGCCCCACAGCAGCGTGACGATGTATTTGCCCACGACCGGGAAGGCCGAGAACAGGTTGGTGATGACGGTGGCGCCCCAGTAGGACATCTGGCCCCAGGGCAGGACGTAGCCCATGAACGCGGTGGCCATCATCAGCAGCAGGATGATCACGCCCAGCATCCACAGCAGCTCACGCGGGGCCTTGTATGACCCGTAGTAGATGCCGCGGAAGATGTGGATGTAGGTCACGATGAAGAACATCGACGCGCCGTTCTGGTGAACGTAGCGGATCAGCCAGCCGTAGTTCACATCGCGCATGATGTGCTGGACGGACGCGAACGCCAGTTCGGTGTTCGGCTGGTAGTTCATCGCCAGGAAGATGCCGGTCAGGATCATGACCATGAGGCACACCATGGCGAGGGCGCCGAAGTTCCAGAAATAGTTGAAATTCTTCGGAGTCGGGAAAACCCCGTACTCCTTCTGCATCATCGTGAAGATGGGCAGGCGGGAATCAACCCAGTTGATCACCGGGTTGGCGAATTCGCTTTTGTGCAGGCCGGCCATATCGGGTTCCCTTAGGGCACGCAGCGGCTGAATCAGCCGATCTTGATCTTGCTGTCGGATTCGAACGCATAGGGCGGGACCGGCAGGTTCGTGGGTGCGGGCCCTTTCCGGATGCGGCCGGAGGTATCGTACTGGCTGCCGTGGCAGGGGCAGAAATAGCCGCCCCATTCGCCGCGCAGATCGGCCGGCTTGTTGCCGAGCGGGATGCAGCCCAGATGGGTGCAGATGCCGGTTAGAACGAGCCACTTCTCATGCCCGGCCTTCACGCGCGATGCGTCGGTCGCGGGATCGTTCAGTTCGGACGGTTTGACGTCCTGAGCGGCCTTGATCTCCTCCTTCGTGCGGTGACGCACGAAGATCGGCTTGCCCTGCCATGACACGACGATGCCCTGGCCTTCCTGGATCGGGGCCAGATCGACCTCGACCGAGGACAGCGCGAGCACGTCCTTGGCGGGGTTCATCGAGCTCACGACGCTCCAGGCAATCCCGGCGCCGAAGATGGCGGCGCCCGCGCCGGCCATCAGCTCAAGCAAGTCTCGCTTGCTGGGGTCCGCGGGATGGCCGTGGTGGCCCCCATGGGAGTCAGCGGTGCTGGCGGTCGTATCAGCCATCTTCCCCTCATTGCTCCGCCTGGCAATCCAAGCGGTCTAAACCAGTTCGGGCTGGGCGCGGCGCGCGGCCAACCCCGGCCGGATGGGTGTGTTCTAACGGGCGCACGCGCGCCTCGCAACTCACCCCTCCCGTATTCCAAGCCCATGGGCTACCCTGCCTTAGCCCTTGGAACAAGCCTTCATGACCCTGAAATCGACCGAAAACCCAACACCGACCGCTCATGTTGCATTGAAGGTTCACGCACGCGCCTGGTTCGAGGCCTTGCGCGACCGGCTTTGCGCCGCTTTCGAGGCGATCGAGGACGCCCAAACCGGGTCGGACCTGCCGCCCGGGCGTTTCTCCCGTTCGGCATGGAAACGCCCGACCGAAGACGGTTCGGACGGCGGCGGCGGGGTCATGAGCGTCATGAAAGGCCGCGTCTTCGAAAAGGTGGGCGTCAACGTGTCCACGGTGGAGGGCGAATTCAGCCCCGAATTCCGCGCGCAAATCCCCGGCGCGGCGGAAGACCCGCGCTTTTGGGCGAGCGGCATCAGCCTCGTCGCGCATATGCGAAGCCCGCGCGTGCCGGCCGCGCATTTCAACACGCGGATGCTGATCACCACCAAAGGCTGGTTCGGCGGCGGCGGCGACCTGACGCCCATGCGGCTGGACGCACCCGAGGCCGTCGAAGACGCCGCGTCCTTCCACGCCGCGTTCAAGGACGCCTGCGACCGGCACGATCCGGCATACTACCCGGAATACAAGGCCTGGTGCGACCGGTACTTCTTCCTGCCGCACCGGAATGAGCCTCGGGGTGCCGGCGGCATCTTCTTCGACCGGCTGGATACCGGGGCGGCCGATCGCGATTTCGCGTTCGTCCGCGATGTGGGGGAGGCGTTTCTGGCGTCCTACCCCGCGATCATCCGCCGACGCATGCACGAAGCATGGACCGCCGAGGAGCGCGAACACCAGTTGTTGCGGCGCGGCCGCTACGTGGAGTTCAATCTGATCCACGACCGGGGCACGCTGTTCGGCCTGAAGACGGGCGGCAATGTCGAAGCGATTCTCATGAGCCTGCCGCCCGAGGTGAAGTGGGCCTGACCGCGCCGGCAGTGGCGGAATAATTCGCCTGCCGATGCGTTGTTCTTGCATCCCGACGGAGACACGATCCGGAGCGGGAGCATGGCACGACGGCACGTCTCACCCCACTCAAGCAGACCGCGATGAACCGTATTCCGACACCGAGCCTTATCGCTTATCTGATTGGGGTCGCCATTCTGTCCTGCCTGGGCACGCCGGCCGCGTTCGCCGCTACCGTCACGGCCACGATCACCGACGACGCCGGCCGGCCGCTGGCCGATGCGGTGGTCATGCTCGCGCCCGAACCGGGCACGCCCATGCCCGCACCCGAACGCAGCCGCATCGCGACGGCGACGATCGATCAGACCGATGAGGTCTTCGTGCCGCCTGTCGTCGTGATCCGGTCCGGGGGAACCGTGGTGTTCCGGAACAGCGACGGCATCCGGCACCATGTTTATTCGTTCGCGCCGGTCCGCCGGTTCGAAATGGTCCAGGCACCCGGCGAAACGTCGGAGCCGGTGCGCTTCGACAAACCGGGTGCGGTGGCGATCGGCTGCAACATCCACGACCACATGATCGCGCATGTCTTTGTCACCGACGCGCCGTGGGCCATCGTCACCGACGCGCAAGGCCGCGCGATTCTGCCGGAACTGCCGGCCGGCCAGTTCGTGGCGACGGTCTGGCATGCACGCCTGCGGCCCCGGTCGGAGCCCGTAACGCGGCAAATCGCGCTCACCGCCGCCAACGCTTCGCTCGCCGTGTCGCTGTCCGTTCTGCCGCCGCGCCGGCCGCGCGGGCATGACTATTAGGCCGGCACCGTGCGCTTCAGCGTCCGCCTGATCCTGTTCTTCGCCGTCACCCTGGTGGCGATCCAGGGCGCGACGATTCTGACGACTCAGGCAGTCCTGCGCCGGTCTGCCATCGCCGACGGCCAAACCCAGATTGTCGCCGCCCAAGCTCGGTTCTTTCGCCAACTGGCGGAACTCCAGGACCGTCTGGCCGAGGGCGTACGTCTGCTGACCCTGGACTTCGCGCTGCGCCAGGCGATCGCCGACGGGGATTCGGCGACCGTCGTCTCGGCCTTGCGAAACCACGGCCATCGCGTGGGCGCCAGCCGCATGATGCTGATCGCGGCCGACGGTACGGTCGAGGGCGACACCGCCACAAACAAAACGCATCCGTTTCCCTATCCCGCGATGCTGGATCGCGCGGCGGAGGAGGAACGGTTCGGCAGCGTCGCGATCATGGACGGCCGCCCGGTCTGGCTGGTCGTGGTGCCGGTGATGGCGCCCGATCTGATCGCCTTTGTCGCCGCCGCCCTGCCGCTGGACGACGCGGAGCTGCGCCGCATTCATGAGGTCGCGGGCGTCCCTGGCCGAATCGGCATTGCCGTCCAAGCCCCCCAAGCCTGGAAGCGCGCGGCCGGTGCCATCGATGCGGCCGTCGTCGCCAACCTCCCTGGGGATGGCGAACCGCGGGCGTTCACCGGGTCGGATGGCAATGAGGCACTGGCGATCTCCCGCCCGCTGGCCACGCCGCCAGGCGACGCCGCGGTGCGGGTCATTCTGGACTACCCGCTGTCCGAAGCCCTGCGGCAATACCAATTCCTCAGCCTCGCGTTGCTGCCGGTGCTGGGCGTCGGACTGCTCGCGACCCTGGCCGGCGTGACGCTGATCGCCCGCGGGGTGTCCCGCCCGATCGAACTGCTGGCCCGCCAGACCCAGCGCATCGCCGCCGGGGATTACGGTGTCCAGCCGACCTTGCCGCGTCGGGATGAGCTCGGGCAGCTCAGCGTCGCGCTGGGGACCATGACCAGTGCCATCGCCGAACGCGAGCAGCGCATCCTGTTTCAGGCAACCCATGACAGTATCACCGGCCTCGCGAACCGCACCGCCATCGCCGCCGCCATCGACGTTCGGTTGGCGACGGGCCCCGCCACCCTGCTCGCGGTCGGGCTGATCCGATGGCGGGAGATCACCAGCACCGTCGGACGAGACGTCGGCGACCGGCTGTTGCGCGAGGCCGCCGCCCGCATCGTCGCCTACATGACCGGCGGGCAAGGTGCCGCCACCGTGGCTCGGATCGGCGAGAATACATTCGCGGTGTTGCTGCCCGGTGACGATCCCGCCGCGGCATCGGCAGCGGCGCTGCGGCTGATCGATGCGTTCGACCAGCCTTACCGCGAAGCCGAACTGACCATCGATACCCCGGTCGCGGTCGGGGTTGCCTCGGCTGCCGCGGGGGACACCGACGCGGCGCAGTTGCCGCGGCACGCGGAGATCGCTTTGGCGGAGGCCGTGCGTACCGAAACCCGTTTCGCGGTCTATCGCCATGACTCCGATCCGTATCGCCCCGAGCGGCTGTCGTTGATGGGGGAAATGCGGGCGGGGCTGACACGGGGGGAATTCTGGCTCGCCTATCAACCGCAGCTCGACCTGCGGCTGGGGAAAATCACCGGCGCGGAAGCTTTGATCCGCTGGAACCACCCCACGCGCGGCCCCGTCGCGCCCGACGATTTCATCGGTCTGGCCGAAGAAACCGGCAATATTCAACAGCTGACCCGCTGGGCGTTGCGGGCCGGACTCACGGAGGCAAAGAACTGGCAGGACCGAGGCATACCAATCCGGATTTCGGTCAACGTGTCGGTTCACGATCTAACCGACGAAAGCCTGCCGGACCGCATCGCCAAGTTGTTGCGCGAGAAGAAACTATCCGCCCGGTCGCTGGTCCTGGAAATCACCGAAAGCGCGATCATGCGGGAGCCAGAGGCGGCGATCGAGGTCTTGCGCAAGTTGGATGAAATGGGAATCGATCTGATTATCGACGATTTCGGCGTGGGGCAGTCGTCATTGGCATATTTGCGGCGTTTGCCCGTACGCGAGATCAAATTCGACAAGTCGTTCATTTTGAATTTGCCAAAAAGCAACAACAACCGGAGCATCGTGCGGTCCGTGATCGAATTGGGGCACAATCTCGCGTTCCGCGTAACGGCGGAGGGAGTCGAGGACCTCGAGACCCTTCTGATTCTGCACGAGTTCGGCTGCGACAAGGCGCAGGGCTATTTTATCGGCAAGCCGTTGCCGTCCGATGCCTTGCTGCGGCTTGCCGATGGCTGGCGCAATCCGTCCGTCATCCAGCCTCGTCCGGTAGTGCCATGAGGCGGATTTTCATTCTTCTGGCCGTCTTATGCGCGGCAGTTCGACCGGTCGCGGCGCAGGATATCACCATCAACGGGCTGGCGGATTTCCGGTTGATCGCCCCTCCGAGCGACACCAGCCATCTCGAGGGCGGTTACGGGAAGTTCCGCTGGGGCGACGGGCGCGGGTCGCCGGTCATCCCCGATCTCGCGGCTTTGGCGCTGCGCGTTGCTGCCACCGTGACCCCCGATCTGCGGATCGTCGCGCAGTTTCGCTACGATCCCAAGCAAAAGACCGCGCTGGACATGCTGGAGGCCTATGTCCGCTACCGGCCGGTGTCCACGTCCAACTGGCGGTGGTCGGTGCGTGGCGGCGCGTTCTTCCCACCGGTGTCGCTGGAAAACTCCGGCGTCGGGTGGACGCCGGAATGGACCTTGACGCCCTCGGCGATCAATTCATGGGTCGGCGAGGAACTGCGGGTCATCGGCGCCGAGGGCACGCTGGAATGGCGCGGCGAAGTGGACCGGTTCGAATTCGTCGCCGCGGCGTTCGGCGTCAACGATGGCGCCGGCGAAAGCATCGACGATTACGGCTGGACACTGAACGACCGCGCGATCGGGTTGTTCGACCATATCCGGACCCCGAATCCCGGCGGCCCGCCTACCTATAACTATCAATTCCGGCAACTGGATCACGCGGTCGGATGGTATGCCGGGGTGAATTGGGAACGGCCGGACCTCGGCCGTATATCGTTCCTGCGGTACGACAATGGCGCCGACCCATCGGCGCACGACGATTACGAGTTCGGGTGGCGGACATCGTTCTGGAGCCTGGGCTGGTCGACCGAAATAGGACCGGTGACCATCCTCGCCCAGGGATTGACCGGTACGACCTCGATCGCGCCATCGCCGAGCTTCGTCAGCCGGACCGATTTCTGGTCCTACTTCGTCTTGGCGGGGATCGAACGGGGCACGTGGCGATTCGCGGTGCGGTTCGACCAATTTGCCACCAGCGAAACCAGCCCGTCGCCGCCGCCGCGCAGCGATGAGCACGGTATTGCCGGCACGGCGGCCGCGACGTGGTCGCCGCTGAAATGGCTCAGCCTGACGGGGGAGGTCGCGGCCATCGACTCGGCCCGCAGTCAACGCGCCCTGATCGGCAAGGCGCCGCATACCACGGCGGTGCAGGCGCAGTTGGCGTTGCGGTTGCGGTTTTGACGGAGGCCGAAGCGCCCCGCTAATGATGCGGCGCCGGTTTCAGGTCGATCAGCGGGGTCCCGTCCACGCAATCCATCCCGCGCACCAGCACCGTCGTGCCCTCTATTCCCACCAGCTCGACCATCGATGACGCAATCGGGTTCGGTCGCAGCGGCGACCGTAATGCAAACGTGCCGGCGATGACGGGGCGGCGGCGCGGCGCCTGGATCACGAGGTCCCGCCGAGCCTGATGCATCCAATAGAGGACCTGGACCTGGGTATGCGCCTCCAGCCCGCGCAGCGCTTCGCGCCAGCGGGGATCGATCTCAATTCGGCAGATGGGGCCGTCAGCCTCGCCTCGGCGGGGGCACTGGTCGCGCGTTGCCCAAGGGGTGCGGATAGTGCCGATGAAATAGACGCCGGCATCGGTATGGTCGGGCAGCGCCACCGCGATTTCGTTGGGGCGGATGTCGGATTCGGTCATGACGCGGTCTTTCCCCCTGTGCCAGTCCGCCGTATCGGAGCATTTGGGGGCGCCTGAAGCAATGCGCCCTTGACCCCGCACGGGCACGATCCCCAAATCGCTGCCGTTGCATGCAAGGCGCCTATGACCGACGACACACCGCTGATTCCCGTTTCCTGGGGCGAGCTGGCCGACAAGATCTCCATTCTGGAGATCAAGCGCGAACGCCTGCGCGCCCCGGACGCCGTGGCGAATGTCATGCGGGAACTCGCAGCCCTGATGCGGGTGCTGGAACCGGTCGGCCCCCGCATCGCGGCCGAACGGGCGGCTTTGGCGGCGGTGAACACGCGGCTGTGGGAGATCGAGGACGCCATCCGCGAAAAAGAGGCCGCTCAGGACTTCGGACCGGACTTCGTGGCTCTGGCGCGTTCGGTGTACCGCGAAAACGACGCACGCGGCCGGGTCAAAGCTGCGATCAACCGGCGCCTGGGTTCGGCCTTGGTGGAGGAAAAACAATATGCGCAATATTGATGTCGAAATCGCCGAGAACCTGCGCCGCGTCCGCGACCGTATCGCCAACGCCGCCATCGTCGCCGGCCGCGCGCCCGACAGCGTGACGCTCGTGGCTGTGTCCAAAACCAAACCGGTCGAGGCCGTGCTTGCGGCGATGCGCGCCGGGCAGACGGTGTTCGGCGAGAACCGGGTGCAGGAAGCGGAATCGAAATTCCCCCCACTGCGGGCGGTTCGCCAGTTCGATCTGCACCTGATCGGCGGGTTGCAAACCAACAAGGCGCGCGATGCCGTGCGGCTGGCGGACGTCATCGAAACCCTGGATCGGCCGCGTCTCGCAGATGCGCTGGCGGCGGCGATGGAAAAGGAAGCGCGCCGGCCGAAACTGCTGATCGAAGTCAATACGGGCGCGGAACCCCAGAAATCCGGCATTGCTCGGAACGATGCGGATGCATTCATTGCCGATTGCATGGGCCGGTTCGGTGCGCAGCTGGTTGGATTGATGTGCGTGCCGCCGCATGGCGAGGACCCTCGGCCGCATTTCGATTGGCTCGCGAATTGCGCGGCGAAACATGGACTGGCGACGCTGTCGATGGGAATGTCGGCGGATTTCGAAATCGCGATTGCCGCCGGGGCGACATGGGTCCGCGTCGGGAGCGCGATTTTCGGATCGCGGTGACATCGTGCCGAGGCGCACCTCGGCACGATGTCGATGCGGTTTTAGCGAACGATCGGCGCGAACGGCACGTCGTTCATCAGGTTGTTGCGCTGGGCAATCAGGAAGCCCGCTTCGGCGTTTTTCTGCATGAAGGTCTGCCATTCCGGGTCCGCCTGCATCGCGGCGCGCTTGGTCGCTCGGTCGGCGGCGTCTTTGTAGACCCAGATGTGGATGTAGGTGTTCACTTCGCCGGATTCGGTGATGAGGTACGCCAGCGGTTGACCCAGATGACGGGTCTGCGCCTTCAGGCCGTATTCCTGATACAGCGCCATCTGCTTGGCCATGGTGCCGGGGCGGACGGTGTAGGTGCGGTGGTCGACGAGCATGGTGGTTCTCCCTTGAAACGCGCCGCGTGTCGGCGGCGCGCCTAGGTAAGCACGGATCGGCGCAAATGCCGAACCACGATCGCCGCCAGGGCCTCGCACCCTTTCCGGTCGGTTTCGTCGAACCGGGCGAGATGCGGGCTGTCCATGTCCAGGACGCCCAGCAGCCGGTCCCCGTCCAGCAACGGCACGACCAGTTCGGAGCGAGACGCGGAATCGCAGGCGATGTGGCCGGGAAAGGCGTCGACGTCCGGCACGAGGATGGATTTTCCGGTTTCCGCCGATGTGCCGCAGACGCCCTTGCCGAGCGGAATGCGGACACAGGCGGGCTTGCCCTGGAAGGGACCGAGAACCAGTTCGCCGTCCCGCAGCAGGTAGAACCCGGCCCAATTGAGGCCGGGCAGGCTGTGATAAATCGCGGCGGCGGCGTTGGCCGCGTTGGCGGTTGGGTCGGATTCGTCGCTCAGCAGCGCGTCGAGCTCCGCCGCCAGGTCGGTGTACAGCGTTACCTTGTCGACCGGCGTGTGATCGCCAGCCGTCCAAGGGGCGGTATGGGTCGCGTCGTGCATCC
The DNA here is from genome assembly GCA_903895595.1 of uncultured Acetobacteraceae bacterium. Lineage (GTDB taxonomy): Bacteria > Pseudomonadota > Alphaproteobacteria > Acetobacterales > Acetobacteraceae > Rhodopila. The sequence goes on from CAITUP010000016.1 coordinate 15,303, forward strand.
GATCAGCGAGCCGACCGAGCGCCCTTCTTGCGGCCGCCGGCTTCGGCGACCGGTTTCAGCTTGGCGGCTTCTTTCATGATGCCGCGGAGATCGCGCATGAAGGCGGTGCCCTTCGGGGTCCGCTGCACCAGCACGCTGCGCCGGTCCGCCGGATCGGTCTTGCGCCGGACCAAATCGAACTCGGCCAACCGGTCCAGCGCACGGGTGATCGCCGGCTTGGAAACATCCAGGGTCGCGGCGAGGCCACGCACGGTCTGAGCGTCCGATTCCATGTAGCATGTCAGCAGGACCGCCAATTGGCGGGCGGACAGATCGGGACCATCGCGGCGAACGAGCGCGACGACGGTGCCGCGGAGAATGCCGATCGGATTTTCGGTTTCGTCTGTGCCACTCATGTTATTTGGACCTTTCGTTGCCGGTGGGCGGTGCATTTTGCGCCAGCCGGGCGGGGTTCCCAACCCCTGCATACCCCCGATCCTGTCGCGGAACGAAGCGGCGATCAACTAAATTCGTCTTCATGTCAGAAGAAAAATTCACGTTTCCGCGAGCGAGCGCCAATTCGGTGCGTGTCGGGGGACGATTTCGATTGCATCAAGATACGGTTCGGGGCTGCCGCGGTCTTCTACGGGCCGGACCCAAATCATTTGATCTGGGTCAATGGCGCGCATGGCCCGGGTTGGTACGGTCAGCGTGCTTCAACAGCGGAGAAAACCGATGACAACAGCAGTTCTGCCGGAACGCACACATCCCACGATCGAGGTCACGGAGCCATCGAACGGCCATGTCATGCCGTTCCTGGTCGCCGCCGTATTGTTCCTGGCCGGTTGCGTCGCGACGGTGCTGATCGCCGGCCCGCCGCTCTGACGACGCGGGGATTGAGCTAAATCGCGATCCTTACCCCCAGTTCGACCACACGGTCGCTGGGGATGCGGAAGAACTCCGTGGCTGGCACCGCGTTGCGGGCCATGACTAGGAACAGCCACAGGCGCCACCAGGACATCTTGGGCGCCATCGCGGGCACCAGAAGCTCCCGCCCCAGGAAATAGCTGGCCTGCATCGCGTCGAAATCGATGGCGCTGCCGAGTTCCTCCAGCTCCCGCGGGATGTTCGGGCTTTCCATGAAACCGTACCGCAGCACCACCCGATTCACGCCGGGCGCCAGTTGGGAAACGGTCGCTCGGCGGGCCGGCGCGATCTCCGGCACGTCGTCGTTCTGCACGGTCACGAACAGGACGTGTTCGTGCAGTACCTTGTTGTGCTTGAGGTTATGCAGCAGCGATGTCGGCACGTAATCCGGGTTGCCGGTCAGGAAGACCGCGAGGCCCGGGACGCGCACGGTACGGGACTGCGGCAAGCGGGCGAGGAATGGGGCCAGCGGCATGCTGTCCTGCTGCCAGCGGGCCAGCAGCAGATCGCGGCCGCGCTTCCACGACGTCATCAGCACGGTCAGGAAGATGCCAAGCGCCAGGGGCACCCAGCCGCCTTCCACCACTTTCAGGGTGTTGGCGGAGAAGAAGACCCCATCGATCACGAAGAACGATCCGAACACCGCGACCGACGCGAGCCGCGACCAATGGAATTGGCGGCGGAACACCACCATCGCCAGGACGGCCGTGCAGATGAACGTGCCAGTGACCGCGATGCCATACGCGGCAGCGAGCGCGTCCGACGTCTTGAACGCCAGCACCAGGATCAGCACGCCGACCAGCAGCGCGGTGTTGACCTGCGGGACGTAGATCTGCCCCTCCTCGGTATTGGAGGTATGCCGTACCGTCATGCGCGGGAGAAAGCCCAGCTGCATGCATTGCCGGGTCATGGAATAGGCGCCGGATATGACGGCCTGGCTGGCGATGACGGTCGCCACGGTGGCCAGCGCGACCATCGGAAAGCGCGACCACTCGGGGCCGAGCAGGAAGAACGGGTTCTCGATTGCGGCGGGGTCGTGCAGCACGAGGGCGCCCTGGCCAAAATAGTTCAGGACCAGGCAGGGCAATACGAAACCCGTCCATGCGACTCGAATCGGCCGCGCGCCGAAATGGCCCATGTCGGCGTAGAGCGCCTCGGCCCCGGTCACGCACAGCACCACCGCCCCCAGCACGACGAAGGCCAGGGCTTCATGGTGCGTGCAGAGTGCGAACGCGTAGGTGGGCAGGATCGCCAGCAGCACCATCGGATGTTGCACGATTTCCACCAGGCCCATGCCGCCGATGATCAGGAACCAGACGGCCATCACCGGTCCGAACACCCGTCCGACCGAGTGCGTGCCGCGGTATTGCATCGCGAACAGCAGGAAGATGATGACGACGCAGATCGGCAGCACGATTTCCTTGAGGTTGGGGGCGGACACCTCCAGCCCCTCGACCGCTGACAGGACGGAAATCGCCGGCGTGATAATGCCGTCGCCGAAGAACAGGCAGGCGCCGGCGATTCCGATCAGGGAGAGCGTGTTGCGCATCGCGCTGCCGGTCGATACCCGCTGGGCCAGCGCCATAAGCGCCAGAATGCCGCCTTCGCCGCGGTTGTCGGCGTGCATGATCAGCAGCACGTATTTGATGGTCACGATCAGCACCAGCGACCAGAAGATCAACGACAGGATGCCGTAAACCTCCAGTGTGCCGATGGGGATGCCTTTGAACAGGTCCAAACTGGCCTTGAAGGCGTAAAGCGGGCTGGTGCCGATATCGCCGTATACGACCCCGAGAACCCCAAGGACGGTGCCGGCTGTCAGTTTACCTCGGCTATGGGTGCTGGCAGGTACGGAGTCGGTCACGACCGCACCTGGGCGCCGAACCCCTGGACAACATCAACCATGAAGTCTCCTATGCGCCACCACCTTTGGGCGATGGCGGCGGACGCATACGCTTGGCCGAAGTCCGGAACAAGATGGCGCGTAGGACCGACGGTGCTAGGCTGCGTCTTCCCGCCTGTCGCGCACCTTTACGTAGGCAAGCTTGGCATGATCCTCGCAATAGGGTTTGCCCGGCTCAGAACGGTCGTCGCAAAAGCGGAAGGTCTTGGTGCCGGGTTCGCCGATGGGCCAGCAGCAGGTCACGATCCGGCCATAAGGCCGTGCCGCGACGGGTTGGAGCCGTGGCGATGCAACCTGCACGGGGCGAGGAGGGGGCACAGCAATCTTCAGCACCGCCGGCGCAACAGGCTCGGGTGCTGGGGCCCGCGCGATGACCGGTTCGATGACGGGTTCGGCGATGTTGGCCGGTTCCGCGACGATGGCCTCCGGCATGGCCCGCACTTCCGTGCTGGCCAACGGCGGCAACGTCGGGCCTTCCACACGGCGTGGCACCGCTCGGCGCTCCGGCGCGGGGCCGCTGCCTTCCCGCCGGATCGGCGACGGCCGAGCAGGCAGGTCGAGGCGGTGGGCTTTGCCAACAATGGCGTTTTTGGATACGCCCAACCGGCGACCGATTTCGGCGGTGGAATGTCCTTCCGCCCAGAGGTCCCGCAGGCGGCCGATGACGTCGTCGTTCCACTCCATTGGTGGGTCCCTTCGCTCTCTTAACCACTAGATATGGTATAGAGGCGAGGACGGGGACTCAATGATGGATTTGGCGTCTGCTACAAAAAGTTGTGGACAACTTCCTGGGAGACCACAAGCCCTAGATAAGAAGGCCTTTCCGCAGCATGCCATGCACGCCTTTTTCGCCATTCACGGTTTGCGTGACGTGGAAGTCCACCGCGAGGGAGCAGAATTGATAGGCTTGCTCGCGCGACAGGTTGGTGCGGCCGGCGATGAAGGCGATCATCTGGCGCAGCGCCTGTTTCATCGCCTGATCCAGATCCTCGTGCATACCCATGCTGATATAGTGGGTCGGTGTTTCCGCGCGGGGATAGCTCAGCAGCGGCGTGCCGGCCGCTTTGTGCAGCGTGAAGGTGAATGTGCCGGTCAGGCATATCTCCAACGCATTGATGCAGACCTCTCCGTCGCCCTGCACGCCGTGGCCGTCGCCGGCGGAGAACAGGGCGCCCGGCGCCCAAACCGGAAGGAACAGGGTCGCGCCTTCGCCCAGTTCCTTATTATCGAGATTGCCGCCGTGTTCGCGGGGCTGAATGGTGGAGATGGTGCCGTAGGCCGGCGGCGGAGCCACGCCCATCACGCCGAAGAACGGCGCCAGCGCCAGTTCGGTGCCCCACGGCAAATGGCAAACCCGCCGCTCGCGGTCCACGGGAATGTGGCTGAGGTATTGTTGCGGAAAGTCTTCCGGAAGCGTGCCCACCAGAGGACGGAACCCGCAATAGCCCCAATCGGCGCCGAGCTCGATCTTGTCGATGTGCACTTCCAGCATATCGCCCGGCATGGCGCCGGCGATCGCGATCGGGCCGGTCAGGATGTGGCCGGGTCCGCGCGGCGGTTTGGCGGCATGCAAAGCGGCCAGCGCCGGCGGGATGGTCAAGCCCGATCCCGCTGGCGGCATGACCTCCGGCCCGCCGGAGACGCATTCCAGCACGACCGTATCGCCCGAGTTCACCGTGACCAACGGCTTGTAATCGGCGGAGAAAGTACCCCAACGGATTGTCTCGGCGGTCGCGGGGACGCTGTGCGTGGCCATGCCGGCCTCCGTCGGTTAGCGGGTGGTGGTCTCGTGCTTGGTGTTGGCGGCCTGTGCGCCGGGTCCCGCGATCGTGCCGCCGGGCTTGTCCGCGCTGGCTTCCATCGAGGCGTCGTCCGGTTCGGCCATGTTTTTCTTGAAGGATTTGATGCCCTTCGCGAAATCGCCCATCAGGCTGCTGACCTTGCCGCCGCCGAACAGCAGCATGACGACCAGCAGCACGACCAACCAGTGCCAAATGCTGAAACTACCCATGAAACCTCCATAGCGGGCCGGAGCCGGCATGCTCCCGCGTGACGGCAAGTCGCCCGTACGGCGCACTCTATAGGCGCCCCGGGCGGGGCTGCCAACGGATTGTATGGAATCTCGGCTTGTATGCGGGATTTCGTTGCGGGGGGCCGGGCGAGGTCTTATCGTTCGTGGTGCCGGCGAACCTGGACGACATCAACGATGTCCGGGACGTGGCAATCGAGGGAGGGCGTGACGGCGTCGAACCGCGCGCCCCTGTTGTTCAACAGGGCACCGCACCGGGCAATGGACCGGTACGGCGCGAAGACAGAAAGGCGACAGGCCGATGCCCCAGGGCACCGTGAAATGGTTCAATCCGACCAAAGGTTATGGGTTCGTCGCGCCGGACACGGGCGGCAAGGATGTCTTCGTTCATATCAGCGCGGTCCAGAAAGCCGGCCTGCGGAGTTTGAACGAAGGCCAGAAACTCGAATTCGAAATCGAGCAGCAGCAGAACGGCCGCGCGGCGGCGGTTAACCTCGTTCCGTCGCACTGACCGGGTTTCCGGGTGTTGCTTTCGGGCACCGCGCCGGTTGGCGCGGTGTGCCGAGCGGCCGTGCGCCCTTGCGCGACGCGGCGCCGTCCTTTAGGCAGGTGTAACCTAACCGACATGAGCGCATGAACCATATTGTGGACAATCGGCGTGCTCGGGCAGCGGGGCCTGGAATCGCGCCACTGTCTTCGCTCGATACCGCCTCCATCCAAGAGGCGTACCGGCGTTGGGCTGGCGTATACGATACGGCGTTCGGTCTGATTTCGGCGGCCGCGCGGCGGCGGGCCCTGGCAGTTGTGAACCAAATGCCCGGCCGGAGCGTGCTGGAAGTGGGTGTCGGCACCGGCCTCGCTTTGCCGCATTACAACGCCGACAAGCGCGTGACCGGCATCGATCTGTCGACTGACATGCTGAATCAGGCCCGCCGACGGGTAGCGCGTCTGGGGCTGCACACCGTGCAGGCGCTTCAGGAAATGGACGCGGAAGCGACCGAATTCCCCGATGCCAGCTTCGATACCGCGGTGGCGATGTTTGTCGCCTCGGTCGTGCCGAATCCCCGCCGGCTGCTGGCGGAGATGCGCCGTGTCGTGAAGCCGGGCGGCAATATCCTGTTCGTCAACCACTTCGCCGCGCCGCGCGGACCGCGCTGGTGGATCGAACGGGCGATGGCACCTGCGTCCCGGGCGCTGGGCTGGCATCCGGATTTCGCGGTCGAAGCGCTGTTCGTGCCGGAGGACCTCGCGCGGGTGACCTTCACGTCCGTGCCGCCATTCGGCATTTTCACGCTTGCCCGGCTGGCGAACTGATCGCCCGCCCTGGCGCGCGGGCAACGCTCGCCTGGAAAAATACCTTTATTCGGGCGCGGGTCCCGCTGGCATCTTGATCTCGGGGCGTCTGTCCGGTACGCGGTGACGCATGAGCATGTCCGACCGGCGCGATGCTGGGCGGCGGCCGAATACGGAACGGGTGGGTAGGCTGATGCAGCTTCTTCGACGGCTATGTGCCGCGCTGACACTAATCATGATGGCACCGCTGGTCATGCCGGGCGGTGGCGGGGCCTTCGCGCAAGCGCCGAAGCCCTGGGAAATGGCGATGCAGCCGGCCGCCAATGAGATCAAGCGGCGGATCATCGATCTGCACGATCTTGTGCTGGTTATCATCACGGTCACCACGATCTTCGTCGGCGCACTGCTGGTGATCGTGATGGTCAAGTTCAACGCCAAGGCCAATCCGGTCCCGAGCAAAACCAGCCATCATACCGGGCTGGAAATCGCGTGGACGGTGATCCCGGTACTGCTGCTGGTGATCATGTCGATCCCGTCGTTCCGCCTGATCTATTATCAGGATCGTACCCCCAATCCGGACCTGACGATCAAGGTGATCGCGCATCAGTGGTTCTGGGAATACGGCTACCCCGATAACGGCGACTTCTCGATCGAAAGCCGGCTGGTGCGCGATGAGGACCTGAAAAAGGGTCAGCTGCGGCTGCTGGATGTCGATAATCAGATGGTCGTGCCGGTTGGCAAGAACATCCGCATCCTGACCAGCTCCCCCGAGGTCATCCACAGCTTCTTCATCCCCTCCCTCGGCGTGCAGCGCTATGCGATCCCGGGGCGGACGATCGAGACGTGGTTCTCGGTCGACAAGCCGGGCGTATACTACGGGCAGTGCAACCAGATCTGCGGCGCGGACCACAGCAAGATGCCGATCGCGGTGCACGCGGTGTCCGAACAGGAGTTCAAGGCCTGGGCCGAGCAGACGAAAAAATCGGCGAATGCGGAAACGCGGCCTTCGCCGGTGTCCGTGGCCGCTCGATAAGATTCAGTGCCGGCCAGCGGCCGGCACGCGCAGGAGACAGACGATGGCAGATACGACCCACGGTCATGCGCATGGGCACGATGATGCCCACGGCCACGATCACCATGACCACAAGCCCGGCTTCGTGGCGCGTTGGTTTTTCAGCACCAACCACAAAGACATCGGCACGCTTTACCTGATCTTCGCCGTCGTCGGCGGGCTGGTCGGTGGCGTGCTGTCCGAGATCATGCGCGCGCAGCTGCAGTTCCCGAACAACCACATCGTCACCGATGGGCAGCAGTGGAACACGATCATCACGACCCACGGGCTGCTGATGATCTTCTTCTCGGTCATGCCAGCGCTGATCGGCGGCTTCGGCAACTGGTTCATCCCGCTGATGATCGGCGCGCCGGACATGGCGTTCCCGCGGCTGAACAACATCAGCTTCTGGCTGCTGCCGCCGGCCTTCGTGCTGATCTGCATCGGGCTGTTCATGGGCGAATCAGGCTCCGGCTGGACGCTGTATCCGCCGCTGTCCAATGCGACATACGAGCATGGGATGGGCATGGACTGCACGCTGTTCGCGTTGCACCTCGCCGGTGCCAGCTCGCTGCTGGGTGCGATGAACTTCATCACGACCATCTTCAACATGCGTGCCCCCGGCATGACCATGCACAAGCTGCCGCTGTTCATCTGGGCGGAGCTGGTGACGGCGTGGCTGCTGGTGCTGTCGGTACCGGTGCTGGCAGGCGCGATCACCATGCTGATTTGCGACCGCAATTTCGGCACGGCGTTCTTCGATCCGCAGGGCGGCGGCGATCCGGTGCTGTTCCAGCATCTGTTCTGGTTCTTCGGCCACCCCGAAGTGTACATCATGATCCTGCCGGGCTTCGGCATCATCAGCCACGTGATCTCCACCTTCAGCAAGAAGCCCATCTTCGGCTATCTGGGCATGGTCTACGCCATGGTGGGCATCGGCGTGGTCGGCTTCGTCGTGTGGGCGCACCACATGTATCTGTCCGGTATGGACGTCGACACCCGCGCCTACTTCATGGGCGCCACGATGGTGATCGCGGTGCCGACCGGCGTGAAAATCTTCTCCTGGATCGCCACGATGTGGGGCGGCTCCATCGAGTTCAAAACCCCGATGCTTTGGGCGATCGGCTTCCTGTTCGTGTTCACCATCGGCGGCGTGACCGGTGTGGTCTGCGCGAATGCCGGCATCGATGAGTCCATCCACAACACGTACTACGTGATCGCGCACTTCCACTACGTGCTGTCGCTGGGTGCGGTGTTCTCGATCTTCTGCGGGTTCTACTACTGGATCGGCAAGATGTCGGGCCGTCAGTACCCGGAATTCTGGGGCCGGGTACACTTCTGGCTGTTCTTCCTGGGCGTGAACCTGACCTTCTTCCCGCAGCACTTCCTGGGCCTGTCGGGCATGCCGCGTCGCTACCCGGACTATCCAGATGCCTTCGCCGGCTGGAACTACGTGTCGTCGGTCGGTGCCTACATCTCCGGCGTTTCGACCCTGGTGTTCCTGTATGTCTGCTTCAAGACCTTCACCTCGAAGGCCCCCGTCGCGGACAACTACTGGGGTGAGGGTGCGACGACGCTGGAGTGGACGCAGACCTCTCCGCCGGCGTTCCACACCTACTCGGAACTGCCGCGGATACTGTGATCCCTTGAGCGACCTCACTTTACCGCCGAACGAATCCGACAGGGGGGAGCAATCCCCCCTGTCTTCGCACGCGGTCGCTACCGAAGACGATGTGCGCGACTGGATCGCGCTGCTGAAACCGCGGGTCATGAGCCTTGTCGTGTTCACAGGCCTGATCGGCGTGCTGGTGGCGCCGGGACATCTGCATCCCGTGCTGGCGTTCACCGCCGTGCTGTGCATCGCGGTGGCTGCGGGGGCCTGCGGGGCCATCAACATGTGGTACGACCGCGACATCGATGCGGTGATGCGCCGCACCGCCAACCGGCCGATTCCAGGCGGACGAATCGAGGCTGGTGGCGCGCTTGGCTTCGGCATCGTGCTGGCGGCGGGTTCGGTACTGGTGATGGGGCTGATGATCAACCTCGTCGCGGGCGCCGTTCTGGCGCTGTCGATCGGGTTCTACGTTTTCATCTATACGATGTGGCTGAAACGCCGGACGCCGCAGAACATTGTCATCGGGGGCGCGGCCGGGGCTTTCCCGCCGGTCATCGGGTGGGCGGCCGTGACCGGGTCCGTGGACCTGATCCCGCTGATCCTGTTCGCCATCGTGTTCATCTGGACGCCGCCGCATTTTTGGTCGCTGGCGCTGTGGGCGAATGACGATTACCGCCGTGCCGGTGTGCCCATGCTGCCGGTCGTGGCGGGGGCCAAGGAAACGCGGAAACAGATTGTGTTGTATTCGCTGGTTCTGGTGCCGTTGACGCTGGTGCCCTGGTATCTGGGATTCTCCCACACCATTTACGGGGTGTCCGCCGTCGTGCTGGGTCTGGGTTTTCTGGCCTGCGTCTGGCGGGTGTTCACCGATAAACAGGATCCCACCGGGGTCAGCCTCACGAACGACGCCCCCGCTCGGGCGGCTTTCAAGTACTCCATCCTGTATCTGTTCGTTCTCTTCGCTGCTTTGGCCGTCGACCGGCTGATGGGTTGAACGCCATGCCTGAATTCCCGCCTCGCCCCACGGAAACGGAGGCCGACGCCCTGCGCCGCCGCCGTCGTGGCCGCAATCTTGCGCTTATTCTGACGCTGGTGGGGCTTGCGGTGCTGTTCTACGCCATCACCGTCGTGAAGATGATGAAGCCCTGACATGCGCAACCCCGGTGCGGCGAATCGGATCACCGGCATCGCGGTCGTCGCGATTATCGCCGGCATGGTCGGGCTGTCGTTCGCCGCGATCCCGCTGTACCGAGCGTTCTGTGCCGCGACGGGATATGGGGGGACACCGAAGATCGGTGTCGCGACGGCTCCGGGCGGGGATGGACGCACCATCCGAGTCCGGTTCAACGCCGACGTGAATCCCGGACTACCCTGGACCTTCGCTCCCGATATCGTGGAGGTGACGGTGCCTCTGGGGGAGGACAATCTGGCTTCCTACCACGCGCACAATAAGTCTAGCCGGCCGGTGACGGGCGTGGCGCTGTACAACATCACGCCCGAAAGAGCCGCGAAATATTTCCACAAGACGGCGTGTTTCTGCTTCAACGAGCAAACGCTGGAGCCGGGGCAGGACATGAGCTTCCCGCTGAGCTTCTGGGTGGACCCGGAAATCGCCCGCGATCCGAACACGGCGAATGTCGGCTCGATCACGCTGTCCTACGTATTTTACACGGCGTTGGACGACGCGGCGAAATCCGGGGCGTTGGCGAAGGCCGGGCCGCATGTCGGGGCAAAGATTACGAATTGAGCCGACGCGTTTTCCATCCCCCGGCCCCTTGAACTCACGCGGAAAATCGCCATGATGCGGCCAAGCCGTGCCGGGGCGGTTTCCCCCGGCCGAGTTGTAATGGATTCGGTATGAGCAGCGACACCCACGGCGCCCCGGCGCCAGCCGGTCACGGCCTGAAATCACCCTACCACGTTCCCGATCCCAGCCCGTGGCCGATCGTCGGGTCTCTCGGCGGCTTCCTGACCGTGTTCGGTATCGTGATCGCCGCCCACTACGGCAACTACATGGTGCTGATCGCCGGCGCGCTGGTCGTCATCACCACGATGGCCGGTTGGTGGCGCGATGTCGTCAAGGAAGCTCGGACCCCAGGCCTGCACAGCAAGATCACCCAGCTCGGCCTGCGCTACGGGATGCTGCTGTTCATCTCGTCCGAGGTGATGTTCTTCGTCGGCTTCTTCTGGTCCTACTTCAACTTCCTGCTGTTCCCGGAAACTCAGGGTAACGGGCAGACGGTGTGGCCGCCGACCAACGTTCTGACCTTCGACCCGTTCCATCTGCCGCTGCTGAACACCATGATCCTGCTGCTGTCCGGCACCACGGTCACCTGGGCGCATCATGCGCTGCTGGAAGGCAACCGCCGCGACCTGCTGCGTGGATTGGGGCTGACCGTCGTCCTGGGCGTGCTGTTCACCTGCTGCCAAGCCATCGAATACTCGCACGCACCGTTCAAGTTCTATGGCGGCGGCGTCTATTCGTCGGTGTTCTTCCTGGCGACCGGCTTCCACGGGTTCCACGTCATCGTCGGCACGACCTTCCTGGCAGTCTGCTGGTTCCGAGCGAAGGCGAACCACTTCACGCCGGAACGGCATTTCGGCTTCGAAGCCGCCGCTTGGTACTGGCACTTCGTCGACGTGGTGTGGCTGTTCCTGTTCGCTTGCATCTACTGGTATGGGGCCGGCCAGATCGCCGTCGAGTAAGTGAGCGATCAACCAGTCTCACTGCCGCAAGCCATTTTGAGTTGCCGCTGCCCGCGATGCGGGCGCGGCAAACTCTTTAAGGGGCTGCTCGCGGTCTCCGACACCTGTTCGATTTGCGGATTGGACCTGCGGCGAGGCGATACCGGCGATGCGGGCGCCGTGCCGATCATTATCTTTCTTGGCGTGATCGTCGGCGGGCTGGCGATCTGGACCGAGTTTCGGTTCTCTCCGCCGATTTGGGTGCATGTCCTGTTGTGGCCGGTTGTCGCGACCCCCGCCGCCATAGTCCTGATGCGGCTCGCCAAATCCCTGATGATCGCGATGCAATACCGCCACCGCTCGACCGAGATGGGGTTGTGACGACAGCGGTGCGCCGGCTCCTTGGGCCGGCGGTTATGACTTGTGTCATGCTGATCGCACTGATCGGCCTTGGCACGTGGCAGGTCCAGCGGCTGCGGTGGAAAACGGATGTCATCGAGCACATTACGCGGGCCGAACGCGATCCGCCGATAGCGTTGACCGCGGACCCGATGCCTTACGCCAAGGTCGTGGCAGAGGGGCACTTGCGCGGCGATCTGGCGGCTCTGTATGGCGCTGAAGTCCGGGAAACCCCGGCGGGCCCGAAGATGGGCGCGCATCTAATCGTGCCGCTAGAGCGCGATGGTATGCCGCCGCTGCTGGTCGATCGTGGCTGGGTGCCCTTGGCGCCGACCAAGCCGCTCGATCTGCCGGCCGGCCCTGTCAGCGTCACCGGCTTCGTCCATCCGCCCGAGTTCGCGGGTTCGTTCAGTGCCACCGACAACTTGGCCGAACGCCATTTTTACACGCTGAATCCCACGGCGATCGCGACGGCGCTGCGGCTGCCGGTGGCCGAACCGTTCGTGCTGGTGGCCCTCGGTCCGGCGCCGGCTTCGTTGTGGCCGGAGCCGGCGCATCGTCTGCCGCACCCCCCCAACAACCACTTGGCCTATGTCGTCACGTGGTATGGCCTGGCGGCCACGCTCCTGGTGATATTCGTGGTATATGCACGCAAAGGCACCCGAAATGCGTAACACCTCCGCCTACGAACGGCTTGTCGATCGTTTCAGCCGCCTCGCGACCATCGGCGAGTGCGCGTCCATGCTGGGCTGGGATGCCGCCGCGATGATGCCGGAGGGCGGAGGCGCCGCGCGCGGGGATCAACTCGCGGTGCTTGCGGGTTTGGCGCACGCGCAGCTGACGGCGACAGAAACGGCCAACGAATTGGCGGCGGCGGAGGCCGAGGGCGATCCCTGGAAGGAAGCCAACCTGTCCCTGATGCGGCAGGCCTATGTCCGAGCGACGGCTTTGCCCGCGGATTTGGTGGAAGCGCAGGCCCGGGCGAACTCGGCCTGCGAGAAAGTGTGGCGGGAGGCTCGGAAAGCCTCGGATTTCGCGATGGTCCGGCCGCATCTGGAGGAAGTCGTGCGCCTGGTGCGGCAATCCGCCGATGCTTTGGCGCCGGCCTTGGGGCTGAGCCCGTACGATGCCCTGATGGACGGTAACCAGCGCGGCGTGCGGGCGGCCGATGTCGCGCCGGTGTTCGCGGCTTACGAGGCGTTCCTGGCCAAGGCTTTACCGGAAGCGGAAGAGCGGCAGGCCCGCAATCCGGCTCCGGTCAGGCCATCCGGGCCGTTCCCGGTCGAGGCGCAGGAGGCGTTGTGCCGGCGTCTGTCCGAACGCCTCGGCCTGGATTTCGCCCATGCCCGTTTGGACCGGTCGGCGCATCCGTTCTCCGGCGGGACGCCGACGGACGTTCGGATCACCACGCGCTACGTCGAGTCGGACTTCACCCAAGCGGTCCTGGCCGTGGTGCATGAGACCGGCCACGCGCTGTACGAACGCGGATTGCCCGCGGCTTACGCGCGTCAGCCAGTTGGGGAGGCCGCGGGTATGGGAATCCACGAAAGCCAATCGCTGATCGTGGAGATGCAGGCCTGCCGGTCGGATGCGTTCCTGTCCTGGCTCGGGCCTGAACTGCACGCGACGTTCGGTGGCGATCCGGCTCCCTACGAACCGGCGAACCTCGGCCGTCTGTGGCGCCGGGTGGAGCGGAGCTTTATCCGCGTCGATGCCGATGAGATGACCTATCCCGCGCATGTGATCCTGCGGTTTCGGTTGGAGCAGGCGCTGGTTTCCGGCGATCTGGCGGTGGCGGATTTGCCAGGGGCTTGGAACGATGGGTTGAAAGCGCTGCTGGGGATCGTGCCGCCGGACGATGCGCGGGGGTGTTTGCAGGATATCCACTGGTACGACGGCGCGTTCGGCTACTTCCCGTCCTATACGCTGGGCGCCATGGCGGCGGCGCAACTGATGAAAGCGGCGCGCTTGGCGGTTCCGACGTTGGATACGGCACTGGCACGGGGCGATCTGTCGCCGCTGTTGGGTTGGCTGCGGGCGAACGTGCACGGCCAAGGCAGCCGACTCGGGTTCAACGACCTGTTGCGCGCGGCGACGGGTAAATCGTTGGATCCCGTAGATTTCCAGGGCCATCTGACCGCACGCTATTTATCATGAAACCGGCGACATCCGGCACGGATCGGATTATAAAAACCTCCATTGTGAGCAAGCGCAGGAGGGTGCCGGACGATGCTCGATATGTTTGGGATCATGTTCAGCACGATCATGATGCTTGTCGTTATCGCGCGGGCGGCGCAGTTGGATAGCCAGTCCCCGTGGTTCGAGGCGCCGGCCGACAAGACTGCGCCACTGACCGGACTGGAAAAAGCTCGAGCGAACGCCGCTCATATGATCCCGACTTGGAGAAAGTCGCGGAAATGATCGGTTAGCCTGACATGCTCCGCAGCGTCTGGCTGTTGTTCGTCTATGTGTCGTTCCTCGGGCTCGGCGCTACCGTGCCGTTCATCCTGGCGCTTGGCTATATCTGGGTGGACACGTTCCGGCCGCAGGAAGTGGCCTATATCATTCTGGATCAGCTGCCGGTCGCGATGATCATCGGAGCGGCCGCGGTTGGCGGTTACTTGGTGTTCGACCGTCGCGACCCGCCGCGGTTGACACTGATCGGGATGACCCCCGCGCTGATGGCGGTCTGGTGCACGTTGACCATGGTATGGGCAGTCGTTCCCGAGTACGGCTGGACCAAATGGGACTGGGCGTTCAAGACGCTGATTTTCGCGGCATTTTTGCCATACATCATCCGGTCGCGCGTGCAGATCGAGGCGATGGCGCAAGTCTACCTGTTCGCGCTGGCGGGGAACTTCGTGCCGTTCGGTATCAAGACCATGATCAGCGGCGGCGGTTACGGGATGAATCTCGGGTTGGGGTCCGGCAATTCCGGGCTGGCCGAGGGCGGGCAGCTGTCGACGTTTTGCCTGATGGCGGTGCCGATCGCCTACTTCCTGATGAACTATGGGCAGCTAATTCCAAGAAATATCCTCACGCGCGGCGCGTATTTGATGATTATCGTGCTGTCGATCGTCACCGCGATCGGGACCTATGAGCGCAGCGCGCTGCTGGGTTTGGGCGTGTTGGGCATCTACATGTTCATGCGGTCGAAGCAGAAGGTGCTGTTCGGGATGGTTTTGGCCATCGGTACGGCGGTACTGGTGTATTCGGCGTCGGATCGCTTCGCGCAGCGCATGAACACGATCGGCACATACCATGCCGACAGTTCGGCCCAAGTCCGGTTGCTGGTCTGGAAATGGACCTTGGAATTTTCGCTCACGCATCCGCTCGGCGGCGGGTTCAACGCGTTCGCGGTGAACGTGATCGAAGTGCCGGGCGATGAGACCAATCCGGGCGGTGAGACGCAGCATGGGCGCGCCTTTCACAGCATCTATTTCGAAGTGCTGGGAGAGCAAGGCTGGCCCGGTATGGCTCTGTTCGGTATCGCTGGGATCGGGTCCATCGTTCAGCTGCGACGGCTGGCCAAACGTATTCGAAATAAGCCGCATTTGGCTTGGTGCGTCGGGATGTCCGATGCGTTGCAAAGCGGCCTGATGGTCTTCCTGACGGCCGGCACGTTCGTGGGTATCGCGTTTCAGCCCATTTTTTGGTATTTTGTCGTGATGGGTGTGAGTTTGCGGGAGTACGCCCGGCGGGTCGACGCTTTGGAAAATCCCAGGCAACTCTCGGGGTGGCGCAACGCGGCTTCGGCGCGGGCAACGGCGGGCAGGAAGCCGGTCCCAGCCGGTGGACAACAGATCTGACCGGTTGCCGGCCGAGGGAACGACCCCTCGGCCGGCGCCTTTATCTTAGCCCAGATGCTTGGCGAAGAATTCGACCGTGCGGGTCTGCGCCAGCTCATAATCCGGCGCGCTGAAGCTGCCACGCTCATCGCAACCGAAACCGTGCTGCGCGCCCATGTAGACGTAAACGTCCACTTTCGGCTGCGCCGCGCGCACCGCGTCCACGTCGGACATCGGGATGGAGGCATCCTTCTCCCCGAAATGCATCTGCACCGCGCAGGATGCGCTTTCGTTCTTTGTGCCGGGAATGCCGCCGCCGTACCAGCAGGACGCCGCCGCGAAGCTGGTGCTGCGGGTCGAACCCCACCAGGACACGGTGCCGCCGAAGCAATAGCCGACGATGCCCAGCTTCTTGCCGGACAGGTGCTTGGCGGCGGCTTCGATGTCCACCATCACCTGCGCGTCGGACAGCTTCATGCGGTAGTCGCGGCCCTTGGACACGTCGTCGGCGGTGTAGCCCAGTTCCACGCCGCGTTCGGTGCGGTCGAACAGCGCCGGCGCCACGACGGCATATCCCAGCGCCGCGAAACGGTCCGCCATGTCGCGGATGTGGTGGTTCACGCCGAAGATTTCCTGCACGACGACGATGCCGGCTTTGGCATCGCTGGGACCGGCGGTGTAGGCCGAGAACGTGTGGCCGTCGGCGGCCGTCAATGTGATGGTCGTACCCATGGTATCCTCCGAATAGGGACTGCGGTTTCGCGGGCGGGATAGACGCCGCGAAACCGGGGTCCGTCAACCTCCGGTCGGTGACGCCACGGCGAAACGGGCGAACGAAACCGCCAGGATGTCGTAGATTGGCCGCTTGAAATCGACCGCCAGGGACGGGAGTTCGGACAACGGAGCCCAGCGCCAGGCGTCGAACTCCGGATGTGGGTCGAGGTCCAGGCGGATGTCGGCATCCACCCCGGTGAAGCGCAACGCGAACCAGCGTTGACGCTGCCCCCGCCAGCGCCCGTGCAGCGCCTTGCCGATCAGCTCCACCGGCAGATCGTATGTCAGCCAGTCCGGGTGTTCGCCGATCACCTCGGCTCGGTTGCTGCCGATCTCTTCCTCCAGTTCGCGCAGCACCGCGGTTCTTGGGTCCTCATCGGCGTCGATGCCGCCCTGCGGTAGTTGCCATCCGCCCGCCGCGCCTTCCGCGTTGGGGAAGTTGGCACGCCGAGCAACAAAGATTAGGCCGGCGCGATTGAACAGTGCGGCGCCGACGTTCGGACGATAGGGGAGATCGGTCATCGCGGTGTGTCCTGTTCCTTGGCCGGCGGCCGCATCAAAGCGGACACGGGCGCCAATGCGAGGCCGCGCCCGAGCAGGCCCGTGGTCCAGGCGGCGATACGGGCGACGGTGACGGGGCGCGGTGCGACCGCGAGGCCAAGCGCCGAACCGCGATCTCGGGCGAGGGTTTCCAGCGCTGCCAGCTGCGCATCGATGGCAGCGGCCGTCGTGGGTTCGTCGACGATCAGATCGACCGTCCGGTTCCAGACATGCAGAACCGGTGCCGGCTGGCTGGGGGGGCCGACATACAGCAACCCACGCCGGGCAAACTCCGCGAGGACGGGGTTCATCTGTTCGGGCACGTCGATGAGCCGTTCGCCCCGGAGCTCGCCCAGGATCGATGTCGCGCCGACATAGCCTTTCGACCGTGCCATCGCCCACAACAGCTTCGTCATGTTGTCGGGCGGCGGCAGCGTCGTCATCAAAGCGTTGGGTCCGGGGTCGCTGAGCGGAAAGCGCAGCGGCTCCATGGGAATCGACAGCAGATACTCATGGCCGGCGAGCCGTGCGAGGGACAACAAAACCTCGGCGTTCGCGGCGTAGGGGGAGACGGCGAAGGTGATCTCTCCCGGCAGGTCGGTGATGGCTTTTCGGCTGTCGGCGGACCCCAGGGCCATCCCGGCGATCATCAATCCGACACGAGGCCGCAAGGTCGTCGGGTCGAAGCCCGATGCGTAGTACTGCATCGATTGCCGCCCGTCGGGGGAAATGCGCGGCAACACGTCGGCCGGCGATCCGTGGACGGGTTCGAGCAAGGCCGGATCGGGATCGTTGACCGGACCCGGCGTATCGCGACCCGGCCGGCCGGCGGCCGGAGCGGCTGCGGGCGTCTGATGGACGACCGCCGGTTCATGAACAGCCGGAGGATGTTCCACGGGTTTGGCGGCGACAACGACCGGCGAACGGGGCCGCGGCGGGCCCGCCAATTGCAGTGCGCCCGCGGTAGTCAGCACGGCCAGCAGCACGATGGCCCAGAACCGGCGGAGGCCCCTCCAGCCACCGAACATCGCCGCGAGCCCCCTCATTTGCCCGGCCTGGGCCGTGGTCAGTTCGCGGACGCGCTCTTACGCGCGGCCATGGCCTTCGCCAGCACGAGGCCCTGCTGAAGCTGAAAGTCTGTCTCCGACGGTTTCAGCGGATCGAACTTCGGGAAGCCCTCGGGCGGCTTTTTAGGAATTTCCGACACGATCGGCGGCAGATCGTCGCGCGGGGCGATCGTGTCGGGCGCGGTGCCGCCCTGGTTGCTGATGATCTTGTTCAGATCGGCTTCCCGGTCGCCGCCGAAGCTGGCGACTTCTTCCCGCGTTTCCGCGACGACGACTTCCGGCTCGATGCCCAGACCTTGGATGGAACGTCCCGATGGCGTGTAATACCGCGCCGTGGTCAGCCGCATCGCGCCGCTGCCCGGCAACGGAATCACCGTCTGCACCGACCCCTTACCGAAACTCCGCGTGCCCAGCAGGATCGCTCGGCGATGATCCTGCAGCGCGCCAGCGACGATTTCGGACGCCGAGGCGGACCCGCCATTGATCAACACGACCAGCGGCAGGCCGTTGAGCTGATCTTCGCCCTTGGCGTTCCAGCGGTTGCTGTCTTCCGGGTGGCGGGCGCGTGTGGAAACGATCTCGCCCTTCGAGATGAAGTCGGACGAGACAGCGACGGCCTGATCCAGCAATCCACCCGGATCGTTGCGCAGATCCAGGATCAGCGCCCGCATCTTGCCGCCCGACTTCTCGCGGAGGGATTTGATCGCCGCGCGCACGCCGGGGTCGGCCTGTTCCGTAAACTGCGACAGGCGGATGTAGCCGATATTGTCGGCTTCCAGCCGCGACTTGATCACCTGAATGCGGATGGTTTCCCGGATCAGCGGCACTTCCAACGGCTTATCCAGGCCGGCGCGCTTGATGGTCAGCACGATCTTGGCGTTCGGCGGGCCGCGCATCTTGTCTACCGCGTCGTTCAGCGACAGGCCTTGCACGGTCTTGCCGTCCAGCGCGGTGATGATGTCGCCCGGTTTGATTCCGGCGCGGTAGGCAGGGGTGTCGTCGATCGGGGAGACGACTTTGATGAACCCGTTGTCCTGCGTGACCTCGATCCCCAGGCCACCGAACTCGCCCTTGGTCTGGATCTGCATGTCCTTGTACGCTTTCGCGTTCATGTAGGAGCTATGCGCATCCAACCCGGTCAGCATGCCGTTGATGGCGTTTTCCACCAGCTCGCGGTCGTTCGGCGCCTGCACGTAGTCGGCGCGCACCCGCTCCACCACGTCTCCGAATTCCTTCAGGAGGGTGTACATCTGCGCGTTGCCGGTGCTTTCGGCCACGGCGCGACCGAGCGCCCCGGTCGCTGGGGCCAGGGCAACGCCGGCCAGGAAGGCCGTCCCGAGCATCAGGGCGCCCCGAAGGTGCCGCTGGCGGAAATCCATGGTGTTATCCTTCTGTCGCCGTTCGATTGGGCTCACGCGTGTAACCCCACCGCGAGGGCCGGCTACCTATACACTATGATACCTGGGGTCGCGCCAGTGGCATGCGGCCGTGCGGCGCCTTTGGGATATAATCTTTCGGTAAGAATTGGGTCACATCACCCGTGCGCGCGCAACCAAGGTGCCGGATTGACCGGTTGCCCGTCGTGCCGGAGTTCGATGTACAGCGACGGACGGCGTGCCGTGCCCCCCGGTTCCCAGGTCGGCATCGCACCCACCGGCTCCCCCGCCTGAATCCCCTGGCCGACTTTGGCGTCCAGGCGTTCGAGGCCGGACAAAACCGCGTGATACCCCCCGCCGCAGTCGATGATGACCAGCTGCCCATAGGTGCGGAACCGGTCGGCGAAGGCCACGCGGCCGGCACAGGGAGCGGTCACGCGGGCATTGGGGGCAGCCTGATAGGACAGGCCGGTCGCCGGGCCGGCATCAGTCGGGTCGCCGAACGCGCGGATCACCTTGCCGGCGACGGGCGCGGCCAATTGACCCTTGGCCTGCCCGCTTTGGCTCAAGCTGCCGGTTGGGCGTGCCAAGGCGGCTTCGCGCTGACGGGCGGCGGCGGCTTCGGCGTCGTGCTTTTGCCGTTCGGCCTGGAGGACTTCGGCGTGCGCCCGAGCGGCCTCGGCCTTGCGTTCGGCTTCCAGCATTGCCAAGGCCGAGCGAAGGGTTTCCGCTCGGGAAGCCGCGTCGGCGGCACGTTGGGCGGCGGCTCCGGCCTCGGTTTCGGCTTTCAGCCGGCGGTCCTGGGCGTCTGCCAACAATCGGTCCAGCTCGGCGGCCCGGGTTGCCTGGGCTGTGAGCGCCTCATTCAGACGGGGCGTTTCGGTGGCGACGGCGGCGGTCGCGGCGTCCAGGTCGGCCTGCGCCAGCCGCAGCGCTTTCGCGCCGGCTTCCAGGTGGCGGGACAAGTCGCGCAGGATCAGCAGGCCGCGCAACCGGTCTTCGGGTGGGCCAGGCACCGCCAACAGCGTTTCGGCGGGATACAGAGCCAAGCGTGTGATCATCGGCAGCAGCGGCTGCATGGCGTCGGCCTGTCGCAGCATTTGCGCCGCGGCGGCACGGCGGCGTTCGCCGAGGTCGTCCATCCGCGCGGCGGCCTCGGCGGTCGCGGCCTCGGCGTCCCGCTGGCGCGCGGCGGCCGCGATCCGTTCTTCCGTCAGGCGTTGCTCATCGGCGATCGCCTTGGCTGCCCGAGCCGCCGCATCCTTTTGGACGGCGAGGTCGGCTGCTCGGGCCCGTTCTGCCGCGCGGACATCGCGGGACGTCGCCCCCGGTTTTGGCGTGGGTTCGGCCAGCGCGCCAACCGGCAGAAGCAGCACTGCCAGCAGTGCGAACAGGCTACTCCGCGGCGCGCGCCGCATCGGGGCGGGTCAGGTTCTGGCCGGTCATTTCCCGGGGTTGCGGCAGTCCCATCAGTGCCAACAGCGTCGGCGCGACATCGGCCAACCGTCCGTGCTGCAACGTCGCGGCGTGGCCGCCCATAAGCACGACGGGCACCGGGTTGGTGGTGTGGGAGGTGTGCGGCCCGTTCGTCACCGGATCGCGCATCATCTCCGCGTTCCCATGATCGGCCGTAACCAGCAACGCGCCGCCCTGAGCCTGAATGGCCGCGGCGATGCGGCCGAGGCCGGTATCCACCGCCTCCACGGCCGTAATCGCGGCCGGGAGGGAGCCGGTGTGTCCCACCATGTCCGTATTGGCATAGTTCAACACGATCAGATCGTATTTTCGTCCATTGATCGCCTCCACGGCGCGGTCGGTCAGTTCGACGGCGGACATGGCCGGTTGCAGGTCGTATGTCGCGACTTTGGGGGACGGGACCATGATGCGGTCCTCGCCAGCATAGGGCGTTTCCCGCTCGCCGTTCAGGAAGAAGGTGACATGCGGGAACTTCTCGGTTTCCGCCATGCGCACCTGGGTGCGGCCAGCATCGGCCACCACCTGCCCCAGCACGTTGTTCGGCGCGGCGCGTTGGAACAAGACATCCACGAACGGCGCCAGCGCGTCGGAGTAGTGCGTCATTCCGGCGGCGGCAGCGAAGCGAATGATCCGAGCGCGCGGGAAACCGTCGAACGCCGGATCCAAAAACGCCGCCAGAATCTCCCGGACCCGGTCCGCTCGGAAGTTGAAACACAGGATGGCATCGCCGTCCTTCATGCCCTGGTAGTCGCCGATGACCGAGGCCGGGACGAATTCATCGAATTTGCCATCGGCATAGGCCGCCTGGATCGCGGCGTCGGCGGTGGCGAAGCGCGGCCCGGCGGCATGGGCCATCGTAGCGTAGGCTTGGCTGACGCGTTCCCAGCGCTTGTCGCGATCGAGGGCGAAGTAGCGGCCAATCACCGTTGCGATGGGCACATCCGCCGGCAAATCGGCGCGCAGCTTACGCAGATCGTCGCCCGCCGATTGCGGCGGCGTGTCGCGCCCGTCGGTGAACGCATGCACCGCGGCCGGCACCCCGGCGGCGCGCAGCCCGCGCGCGAGGGCAACCGCGATATCCTGATGCGAATGGACGCCGCCCGGCGAGGCCAACCCCATCAGATGGCAAGTGCCTCCGGTCGCTTTCAGCGCCGAAACCAGCTTCTTGAACGCCGGCAGTTCGGCCATCGAGCCGTCCTCGGCCGCGTCGGTGATCAGGCCCAGCCATTGCGGCACGATACGCCCCGCTCCGATGTTTTGGTGGCCGGTTTCGGAATTCCCCATCTGGCCGGCGGGCAGGCCGACATCGCGGCCGGATGTGTCGAGTAGCGCGTGCGGGCAGGTGTCCCAGAGGCGGGTGAAATTGGGCGTCTTGGCCAAGCGTACGGCGTTGTCGGCGGAATCCTCCCGCCAGCCGAAACCATCCAGTACCACGAGCATCACCGGACGGGTCTGCTGTGCCGCCATCGCCGCAATCTCCTGAAATAGGAACCCGGACGCCGTGTAGCGTCCGGGTATCGGGGTAGCAAACTATTTGCCGGTAATCGCCGACAGGCCGGCATTGCAGGTCACGGCATCCTGGCTGGACAAGCCGCCGCTGCACCCGATCGCGCCGATCAATTTGCCGTCAACAACGATCGGGAACCCGCCTTCCGACGCCGCGCCCTGGGTCAAAGCCAGTAGGCTGAGCACCGACGGCCGGCCGCCGCCGTTGATCGCGTCCTCGAGCGCTTTGCTGGGACGGCGATACTGTGCGGCGGTGTGCGCCTTGCCTTGGGAAATGGCGACCGAGGCATATTGCGTGCCGTCCATGGTGGCATGGGCGACCAGATTGCCGGCGGGATCGACGACGCTGATGGACATTTTCCAGTTGTGCTTCTTGGCTTCGGCTGCGGCGGCGATGATGCCTTTATGCGCCAGATCGAGGCCGATGGGCGTGCCGTAGGGAATATCGAACGGCATGACTTCCGGCACAGCGGGGGCTGCCGGAGCAGCCGGTGCGGCGGGGGCCGCCGGGGCCTGGGCTTGCGCCAGCGGCGCCGACAGGACGGTCGCGGCGACGGCCGCCAAGATGAAACGAGCTTTCGACATGATATGTGGACTCCCTTGTTTGGCTTTCGCACCGCCTGCGTAGAACGCGGTGGGTTACCGGGCAAGGCGTCGCAGGATGACAAGTCCTGTCAGCGTCACCACCGCCAAATGGCCGAAGCCAAGCCCCCACCCCAGCGCATTATCGCCCGCGAGGTCCAGCATCAGACCGACGCCGAGCGGCCCGAGGAAGCCGCCGGTGTATCCGGCCATACTATGAAGACCCATGGTCGCGCCGCGTAAGCCAGGCTCCGCCGCCTGCACCGTGCCGGCGGTAAGCGCCGAACTGTCCAGGTAGATCGCGGCGTTCCACAGCAGCACCAGCGCCGTCGCCAGTATTAACGACACCGACGTCGTCCAGCCGGCGAGTACCGAAAGCCCCGCCGCCGCCGTCATCGCCCACAACACCACACGCGCCCGTCCGTGCTTTTGCGCGGTCTCGTTGCCGGTGACGGAGACCACGATGCCCACGAACCCGGCGGCGGTGAACAGCACCGTCGCCCCCGGCATCCAGGTCGGCGCGCCGAGGCGGGCGGCGGTCGCGGTCAGGAACGTCACGCCCCAGGCGCGCAATGCTGCGAGTTCCCAGGTGTGCACGGTGTAGCCGGCGATCCACGCCATGGCTGCGCGGTTGCGGAAGACCGGGCGGAAATCGAGTAGCGCGTGGGTGTCTTTGCGCGGCGGCGAGGTCGCCGGCATGACGGTCCAGGCGATGGCCAAAGCCGCCAGCGCCGCGATGCCGCCAAACAGGAAGGCGGCGCGGGGGCCGGATACGGCCTCCAGCAGGCCTGCCACGACGAAGGAACTGGCACCCGCGATGCCGACTCCTGCGGCGTGCCAAGAGACGGCGCGGGATTGGGTCGTGCCCTCCAACCGGTCAGCGATGACTTTCAGGCCGGGCATGTAAGCGCCCGCCCAGCCGACGCCGGCGACGGCCCGGAGCAAAAGACCGGACCAGAACCCATCGGCGAACAACGCGAACCCGAGGTGAGACAGCGCGGTCAGTGCGGCGCCGGTCGCATAGACCCGACGAGCGGGGATGCGGTCGGTGAGTGCGACAAGCACGGGGACGGCGGCGACGTAGGCGGCGAAGAAGATGCCGATCAGCCAGCCGGCCTCGATTTTGGTCAGATGCCAGCGGTCGATATACCCGGGCAGCAAGGCGGGCAGCGCGAAAGCGCCGA
Source organism: uncultured Acetobacteraceae bacterium (assembly GCA_903895595.1). GTDB lineage: Bacteria > Pseudomonadota > Alphaproteobacteria > Acetobacterales > Acetobacteraceae > Rhodopila. Next base: position 39,477 of record CAITUP010000016.1, read on the forward strand.
TCTGCACCAGCACCTGCGCCGCGACGACCGAGGCGACAAACGGTCTCGGGTCCGAGCTCACGCCACCATGGCGGGGTAATCGAGCGATGCCAGCACCTGCACGCGGCGCATGTAGCGGGGGTTGTCGCCGTAATCCGCCACCGCGTTATGGGTGGTACCGATGTCGTCCCACATCAGGACATCGCCCTCGGTCCAGCGATGCGCATACAAATACTTCTCCTGGTCCTGATGCCGCCACAGAAAGTCCAGCAGCTCGGCGCTCTCCTTGGCCGGCATGCCGTCGATGTGGGTGACGTAGCCGATGGTGCAATACAGCACCTTTTTGCCGGTGACCGGGTGGGTGTAGGCGATGGGGTGGGACACCGGCGGTTTTTTCGCGCGTTGAGCGGCCGTGAGAGGCGGGCGGGTGTTGCCGGGGCGGGCGCGCATCATCTCCCAGAACTTATCGAAGTCATGGGTCGCGGTGCGGCCCTCGATGGCGGCTTTCACGTCCGCCGGCAGGTCGTCGTATGCGGTGTGCATATCGCGGAACTCGGTATTGCCGAGAGGAACACCGTTTTGGAGCGGCACTTTCTGGGCGTGGAGGATGGTCGTCAGCGCGATGAGCTCGCTGTAGGACATGTCTGTATGCCAGCCCTGGCCGGCGTCGCCGAGGCCGATCTGTTTCCCGTCCTTCTTGATGTTGGACAGGATCATGACCTCGGGGTGATTGGGTTCGTGGAACATGTTGGCGACGTTGATCTCCAACCCGCCGAAGCATTGTCCGAAGGCAGCGAACGCATCCACATCCAAGGTCTGGCGAGGAAAACACAGCACGCCATGCCGGCCCAGCGCGATCAGGATCGTCTTGATATCGGCCGGGGTTAAAGCCTGTTGCAGGTCGATGCCTTCGATACGGGCACAGAGGATGTCGCCGCTGGGAATGATGTGCATGGCGGAAGGCTCCGGAAGGCTACTGGTCAGTAGATTTTATGGGTTATGGCCCGAAAGCGCGGTGCGACGCAACAACGCGGATCGCGAGGGGCGGGCGCCTGCCACGACGGAAGAGGGCGCCAGTAAGTAATTTCCGATCCGTTTCGGCCATGGGGACGCGTGATATCGGCTTACGGGTGGCGTCCTTCCTCGCACCGGCTGTCCGGTGCTGGCGGCACAAGGAATTCCTCATGCGCCGCCATCCGACGTTCCGTTCGGCCATTGCCGTGTCCCTCGCCTTGGTCATCGTTTTCGACAGCGGCGCCCGCGCCCAGACCGACGGCAACACCGTGGTCGATCCGCCATCGCGTGTCGGCCGGATGGCTCGCCTGTTGGGCACGGTGTCGTTCCACGCCATCGGGGAGACGGAGTGGCGGCCGGCGGCGATGAATTACCCCGTCACCTCCGGCGATGCATTCTGGACGCAGCCGAGTTCGGCGTCGGACATCGACTTGGGGCAGGCGTATCTCGCGCTCGACCAATCCACCGAATTCGACGTCGATGTGCTGGACGACCGCAGCGTGCAGGCGACGCAGCCGCAGGGCGCGATCTTCCTGCGGGTGCGTGCGATGGCGGCCGACGATGTCTACCGCATCGCGACGCCGCGTGGGGCGGTGGCGATCATTGCGCCCGGTGCCTACGAAATCGTGGCCGGCGATGCCGATCATCCGACGACCGTGACGGTCGTGGAGGGTGCGGCCCGCATCGACAGCACCAACGCGTCGTTGACGCTCGCGGCCATGCAGACCGGGCGGATCGAAGGGGCCAGCAATTTCGCGGTCAGCGTCGTGCCGGCGCTGACCGACCCGTTCCTGGCCGCGCGTCTGGCCGATGAGCGCCGCGTGGCGCGCCCAGCTCAGGCCACACGCATGGCACCGCCCGCGGTGGTGGCGGCGATGACCGGCGGGAACGAGCTGTCGGCGGTGGGCGATTGGTCGGACAGCCCACAATACGGTGCGATCTGGTATCCGCCGGTCGCGAAGACCTGGGTGCCGTACCGCAACGGGCATTGGGGCTATGTCGCGCCGTGGGGTTGGACCTGGATCGACGATGCTTCCTGGGGGTTCGCGCCATCGCATTATGGGCGCTGGGTGCAGGAAGGACCGCGCTGGGGCTGGATTCCGTCCGAACGGGAAACCCGGGATCGGCCGCGCGAGCGACCGGTTTATGCGCCGGCGCTGGTGAGTTTCATCAGCATCGGCGTCGGTGTCGCGATTGGGACAGGCCGGGGCGAGGGGCCGGATCGAGCGCACGGTTCGGTGGGTTGGGTGCCGCTGGGGCCGCGCGAGACTTACCTCCCTCCCTACAAAACCAGCGACCGCTATGCGCGGGCAGCTAATGTCGGTAACGTTACAACCGTCAACAATGTCACCAACATCACCACCGTGAATAATCTTATGAACCGGGGCGCGGCGACGGTGGTGCCGGTCGCGGCGATGACCGGATCTCAGCCGGTGGCGGCGCGGGCGGAGGTCGTCACACCGCAAACCTTGGCTGGGGCGCACCGCGAACGCGGCAACGCGGTGCAGCCGACACGAGCGACATCCGGTGTGACTCCGGTCGTGGCGAGAACCCTGGAATTGGCCGCACCGGCTACCCCCGTACCTGTCCGGCCCGCGGCGCCGGGTCCGGTGGTCGTACCGGTGGCTTCCATGCCGCCGACGACGGTGCAGAGCCCGGTGGCGAAACACGCCGATCCCGTTCCGGGTACGGCGGCGGTCCCGGTGGCCGTTGCATTGCCGGTCTTGCGTCCTCCGGTTTCCGCCGCGCCGCCACATCCGAGGGCCGGTGGCACAGCCGTTGGTGCCACACCCGCCGCGCTGCCCGTTGGCACGCCGGCAATTCCGGCGCCCGGACCGGTAGTGGCGCCCGTGCCTGGACGCGGCATGCCCGCTCTACCCAAAGCGGTCGTTACACCCGCCCCTTTGGGCAAACCTGCTGAGCCGGCGAAGCCGCCCGGACCGGCTCCGTCCATGCCGGTCCCTGCCAGACCCGTCATTTCCGCCGCGCCGCATACAACGGCCCCGGCGCCCCCGGCGGTTGTCATGCCTGCCCCTGCGATCAAGCCCGCTGAAGCGCCAGCTCCTGGCAAACCGCCGAGTGCTGCCTTGCCGCATATAACGGCCCCGGTGCCCCCGGCCGTCGTCGTGCCCGATCCTGTGGTGAAACCCGCCGAACGGGCTCAGCCAGCACGGCCGCCTGAGCCGCTACAGCCCCCGCACGCACCCACCCCGCCGCCGCCGGTCATGGCCCCACACGCTGCCAGGCCCGAAACGCCGCACCCGGTGACGCCCGCCGAGCCACCCCCGGCGCCACACCCGCAACCCGTTGCTCGGCCACCGGTGCCGGAGCCACCCAAGCCGGCCGCGACGGCACCCGTTCCGGGGCATGTCGCCGAAGCGCCGAAACCGCACGGACCGGACGCGAAAGACACCCCCGCGACGAAGCCGTGACGGCATGCCGTCGCGTCGATGTGCGCCTGGCGGGACCTAACCGCGTCCCACCAGCCGCCGCACACCCAGAAGACGAGCCAACGTGCCCGCGTCGGCCTGCCCCGTGACAGCCTCCGGCCGCCAGTGCCGCTGAAACGCACGCAGGACCAGGGATAGCGCGGGATCGAGCGGACCCTCCGGTGTCACGTCGTAACCGATCTCGGTCAGCGCCAGCCGCACGTCGCGCAGGCTGGCGGCATCGCGCACGGGCGCGCCAGTGCCGAGGTCGGGGATACAATCCGGCCACAGGCCGACGCCGTTGCGTGCCAGATCCTCCCACCCGAACTTCTCGCCCGGATCCTGCTTACGGTCCGGCGCCACGTCGCTGTGGCCGATCACGTTGCGAGCCGGGATGGCGTGGCGCGCCAGAATGCCCAGCGACAGGTCGCACACCGCCGCCATCTGCAGCACCGGGAAATCCCGGTAGCCCCATTCGTGGCCGGGATTGACGATCTCTATCCCGATGGAACGCGCGTTCAGCGCCGTGTGGCCGCGCCAATAGGAAACGCCGGCATGCCACGCGCGGCGATCTTCCGGCACCAGCCGAAAGATCGCGCCGTCCTCGTCCACCACGTAATGAGCGGACACCTGCGCTTCGGGATCGCGCAGCCGCTCGATCGCGTCCTGGGCCGAGCGCATGCCGGTGTAATGCAGGATCAGCATGTCGACGGGGACGCCGCGCTCGTCGTGGTTGGGGCTGGGACGGTCGACGATCACAGGCCACGCTCCCGCTTGATGCGATCCCAGGCGGCGTTGATGCGCGCGACCTTGTCGCTGGCGCTGGCGATAAAGGCGTCGGATTTGCCGCGCGCGGCCAGGGAGTCCGGATGGTTCTCCCGCATCAGCTGGCGCCACGTGTTCCGCAGTTCCTTGTCGTCCGCGTCGGGCGACACGCCCAGGATCGTGTAAGGGTCGGGTTCCGCCGAATTGGCCTGAGGCATGGCGCCGCGCGCGCGATCCCAGGCGACTCCATCCAACCCGAACGCCCGATGCACCCCCACCAGAAACGCCTCTTCCGCTCGGTTCAACGCGCCGTCGGCCCGGGCGATGGCGAAGAACCCGTGCAACGCGGATTCCAGCATGCCGCGGTTGTCGGCGAAGGCCGTCCCGAGCTGTTCGGCATAGGTGAGATATTGGTCGGGCTTGTCGCGCGCCTGATCGAACAGCCGGCCGACATCGCGGGCGGAGTCCGGCGGTATACGGAACTGCTGCTTGAAGGCGTCGATCTCCGCCCGTTTCACCGGGCCGTCGCAGCGCGCCAGCTTGGCGGCGAGCACCACGACGTTGATCGCGAACAGCTGATCCTTCCGGCCGAACATGGCGGCGACACGGGCGGGGCTGAGCGCCGGGTCGGGTCCGAACGGCAGGCGCGGCATCTTCATCCCGCCGGAATCGGCAGCATGGCCAAGCGCGGCGCCGAACAGAAGTCCGGGCGGGCCGCCGAGAGCGAACCCCGCCGCGCCGCCGATGATTTTACCCCAATAGCCCATGGGCGCCTCTACCACGCCCGGTCCGGCGAGAGCAAAACAAGAACAGCGTGACTACCTGTCCAACGCCGAACGGTCGCGGAGCGTGGTGTCCTGGCCGACGACGGGGTCGGCGATCGCGGCTTCCAGGCTGGTGACGGCTTTCCATTCCGACGCGGGACGAGCGATACCCTCCGACCCGACCTGATCGATGTCCCAGTAGATCTCCAGACGGTGATTGTCGGGGTCGCGGAATTCCACCACCAGTTGAGACCCGGCGCCGCGCCGCCCGTCCAGATCGATCGGCACCTGATGCTGGCGGAGGTGTTCGCGCACGCGGGTCAGTTCCTCCAGCGTGTGCACCTCCATCGCGATATGGTGCAGGCTGCCGCCCGGCTTGTTTTCCGTGGTGGCGGGGAACAGGGCGATGGCGTGGTGATCGGTGTTGCAGCGCAGGAACACCGCGCCGCCGGGCAGCCCTTTGTCCTCCGGCGGGATCACGTCGGTCACCTGGAAGCCCAGAACTTCCGTATAGAACCGAGCCGAACGCTCCAGGTCTTTGGCGTAGACGGCGACATGGCCGATTTTGCCGATGCGGAAGGGCAGGCCGGCGGGGCGCTTCAGGGCGGCGACGGTATCGGGGTTCATGGCGGGTCCTTTACGGTCAGACGTCGTCGGGGCTGAGGGTCTGGATCAGCTGGGCGGATGCGGTGTGGACCTCGGCCTCCCGCTCCAGGTTTTTAGGAAAGCGGGACCGGCGGGACAGGACCAGCGCCTGCTTGGCTTTGGATTCATGCCAATCCCTGGCAGCGGCGAGCGCCGCATCCCACCCACGCTGAAATTCGGTATCGGCCATGAAGGGAAATCCTTGGAGCGGGTGACGGGAATCGAACCCGCACAGCCAGCTTGGAAGGCTGGGACTCTACCATTGAGCTACACCCGCGTTGGGTTTCGTTTACCGGCTTCGCGACGGCGACGCAATTCTTATGCGCTACCAGATTGGGGCGGGTGTATGGTACGCTACAGCACGCCATCAATGGCCATGAATTGGCCAACTAACCGGATGACTTGGTAAAGTTAGGCTGCAAGTTGGTTTTCAGATGCCTATTTACGGGCTGCGCCGCGGCGACAAAATGAGCTGGCGCCGGGCGCATGTGTGTCGTTAGCCAATTTATCGCCCTTGAGTTGCCCAACTCCCTATGCTAGTTGATCAATTATTCATGCTAGTTGGAGTTTTGTGTGACCAAGAAGCTGCTGCCGAAGGAAGAGGCATTAGCGAAGCGCTTTGAAGCGAACCAGCTATTTACGCCCTCCGCGCCGATCGCGGTGGCGGAGATGTTTGCTGGGCGACAGGCGCAGGCCGGCAAGATCGTCGACGCGATCGGCGAGCGCGGTCGCCACATCATCCTGTTTGGCGAGCGAGGCGTCGGCAAATCGTCGATGGCACAGATCATTCGCTTTTTTATCCCCGCTACGCCTCGGCAGGTGCGGCACATTCGGGTGCAGGCATTTCCAAACGACACCTTCTCGACGCTTGCGAAACGCATCTTCTCCGAAATTCACTTCGATGCGGACTACGGAGAAGGTAAGCGCGGATACACCGTCAGTGAGTTTTACCCCAACGAGGTGACAATCGACAATTTCCTGGCGGAGATGCGGCAATTCGGTGAATCCGAAATACCCCTGATCATCGTCGATGAATTCAACGAATTGTCCGATCCTGATGCTTCGATTGCGTTTTCGAACGTTATCAAGGCGTTATCCGACACCGGGAATCACGTCACCATGTTTCTGGTTGGCGTTGCCGACAATGTGACAGATTTGATGGAACGGCATGAATCGATTGCGCGATGCACCGAGCAAATTCTGATGCCGCGCATGTCGGTACCCGAGCGACGAGAAGTTCTCGAGAAGCGTTTGTCGCAGCTGAATATGACGATCGACACAGATGGAAAATGGAAGATTATCAATCTGTCGAAGGGGCTGCCCGCGTACGTTCATGCGCTGGGAAAATTTGCAGCCTTCAGCGCCCTAAGCGAAGGCCGGCTCCATATCTTCGAACAAGATGTCGATCGAGCCATCGATGATGTGATCAGCGCCTCGCAGCAGACATTAAAAGACGACTACGAAACAGCGGTGCGGAGCAATAATTCCCGAGCACTTTTCCGGCAAATACTCGCTGCGTGTGCGTTGGCGAAAGTCGACGATGCCGGTTTTTTTGTCCCGGCCGCGGTGCGCGAGCCCTTGGCCAGCATTTTGCGAAGAAAGGTCGAAATCGCTAATTTCCAGGACACATTAAAGGCGTTTGCCGAGAGCCGCGGCCAAATTCTAGACCGTGCGGGCACGGAGCGAATTTATCGCTTTCGCTTCGCAAATCCGGCAATGCAGCCATATGTTATCATGCGCGGCATTGGCGAAGGAATTATCGACGAGGCAGCACGACAGGCGTTGTCTTCGCCCGAGCAGCCGGACTTGTTCGCGGTCACCCCATTGCCGCGAGCCTGACAATACCTCCCGGAACCCCGTATGGGCGCGCATGGACTGCCGGCGAACTTCCGTTTGATCGTCTGCGTCCCAACGATTAGGGTCCGTTCCGACGCATCCTAAGGCAGTACCCCATGAACGACGTATCCCCGATCTCTCTGCGCGATGCCGATATGCGGCATCTGATCCACCCGCTCCACCATCCCAAGGACCACGCCTCGGCGAAGATCTTCGCCAGCGGCTCCGGCGCGATGCTGAAGACCGAGGACGGCACCGAGTACATCGACGGTCTTTCCTGCCTGTGGAACGTCAACATCGGGCACGGGCGCAAGGAACTCGCGCAAGCCGCGGCGACGCAGATGGAGAAGCTGGCCTATGCGTCCGCCTATGCCGGGTTTTCGAACGAACCCGCCATTCGGCTGGCCGAGCGGATCGTCGGGCTGGCCTACAGCAACATGGCGGCGGCCTACTTCACCACCGGCGGCGCTGAGTCCAACGAAAGCGCCTTCAAGTTCGCCCGCTACTACTGGAAGCGCATGGGCAAGCCGGAGAAGGTCAAAATCATCTCCCGCAGCTACGGCTACCACGGCGTCACCATGGCGGCGATGAGCGCCACCAGCCTGCCCGGCTACCAGAAGATGTTCGGGCCGATGGTGCCGAATTTCCATCAGGTGGTGCCGCCCTATCCGTATCGCTGGCCGGGCAACGGCGATGCCGGCATCGGCGCGGCGGACGCGGCCGAGGAAGCCATTCTCGCCCTCGGCGCCGACACGGTCGCGGCGATCATCTGCGAGCCGGTGATGGGCGCCGGCGGCGTGATCGTGCCTCCCGCCACCTATTTCCCCCGTTTGCGCGAAATCTGCGACCGCCACGGCGTGCTGCTGATCGCCGATGAGGTCATCACCGGCTTCGGACGCACCGGCAAATGGTTCGCGCTGGATCATTGGGGCGTGCAACCCGACCTGATGTCCTTCGCCAAAGGCGTGACCTCCGGCTACCTGCCGCTGGGCGGCGTGCTCGTGTCCAAGCGTATCCACGCGGCGATCGAGGACGCGCCGATGGACGAGAAGTTCATGCACGCGGCGACCTACTCCGGCCACCCGGCGTGCTGCGCCGTGGGGCTCGCGAACATCGACATCATCGAGAAGGAAGGCCTCGTCGAACGCGCCGCCGTCATGGGCGCTCGCTTACAGGCCGGCCTGCAAACCCTGCGCGCGCATCCTTCCGTCGGCGACGTCCGCGGCATCGGGATGCTCGGCGGCGTCGAACTGGTCGAAGACCAAGGCACCCGCAAGCCCGCGCTCGGCCTCGGTGCGCGTGTGGTGGCGGAGGCCGGCAAGCGCGGACTGATCCTGCGCCAGCGCGGCGGTGGCGACGGGCCGCCGCCGAGCGGCGATACGCTGTGCATTGCGCCGCCGTTGATGACGCCAGAGGCGACGCTGGACCGGATCGTACAAATTGTGGGGGACTCGATTGCCGCCGCCGCTTGAAATCCGGCCGCGACGCACAATCTGAGTCTCGGTGGTGCACAGCGCCACAGACGTTTCCCCCCGAACTTGGCGGTGCCCACACTGGACACCGCCATTTTTCGTCAGGAGCCTGCGATGACCCTTCCGATGCCGACACTGGATCACGTCGTTGTGAATGTGCGCGATCGGATCGACGCGGGGGCCGAGACCTACCGGCGGCTCGGGTTCACCCTGACGCCGCGCGGCTATCACACGTTGGGGTCGATGAACCATCTGGCGATGTTCGGGACCGATTATCTGGAGTTGATCGCGGCGCCGCCCGGCGATACGCGCCGGCCGGATGTGCTGGGCACGCCGTTCGGGTTGAATGGGCTGGTGTTCGGGACGGAGGACTCGGCGTCGGTGCATGCGGCGCTGGCCGAGGCCGGGGTGCCGAGCGGCCCGCCGCTGGAGTTTTCTCGGCCGGTGACGCTGGACGATGGCAGCAGCGGCGACGCGACGTTTCGCACGGTGACGCTGACGCCGGGTACCATTCCGGCCGGGCGGATCTATTTCTGCCACCATTTCACCCGCCAACTGGTGTGGCGGGATGAGTGGCGGCATCACGCGAATGGCGTGATCGGGGTGGCGCGGGCGGTGATCGCGTCGCGGACGCCTGGTGCGTCCGGGGCGGTCTTCGCCCGCATGTTCGGGCATGACGCGGTTCGGGCAATCCCGGGCGGATGTTCCTTGGCGGTGGGGTTGTCGCGGTTCGATCTGGTGACGCCTGATGGTCTGGCCGAACAGTTCGGCGACGCGGCCCCGGATGGGGACGGGCGGGATGAGTTCATGGCGGCGCTGACGTTTCGGACCCGGTCGCTGGACCTCGCCGCGGCAGCTTTGGCTTTGGGGCAGGTGCCGGGGGTACGGGGGGAGGCTGGGCGGATCGTCGTGCCGGCGGATCAGGCGTTTGGGTGTGCGATCGAATTCGTGGGGTAAATCAATCACTAAGAAGGACGTGTTGCGGTAAGCCGCGATAGGTGGTTTATAGGATTTATTCGTGAAATGGACAGGATATAGCAACGTGACACGACGGTCGAAATTCTGGGCTGCGTTCTGGGTCGGGTTGGCTGCGCCAGTTAGCCTCTATGGGCCCGTTATTCCCTATCCGACGACAATTCGTAAGAGGACCGTACCGCAAAGCTTTGTCGCTGCCGGATACTTCCTTAATCGCGCCATTGGGCACACGGTCGATGCCGGACAAATCGCTCACTAGTACTGAACCGAGGTCGGATTCTGTCTCAGCCGGGTCATCGGGTGACGCTCCAGCTGAGGTTGGTTCGTCTATTGTCGCGCAACATGTCCAAAACTCCGTTGTTCACGTCTGGCAGGGACAGTTTCCTCCACCTGAGGCGCTCGAAAGATACGAAGCGATTTTGCCTGGTTCGTTCGAGCGCATCCTTGCAATGGCTGAGAGATTGCAAGAAGCGGGCATCACTGAGGCATGGGGGGCGCAGTACAATCTGCGTACGGATGTCAAGCGCGGTCATTGGCTGGGCTTCGGCACCACGATGGTGGCAATTCTGGGTGCGGTCGTTTGCGTGATCATCGGCACGATCGGCCATGGAGAGGGGCCGTTTTGGGTTGCTGGCCTCCTGGTTAGCGTCCCGGTCATGGCTGTCGCGAAGGCGCTTGTAGAAAGTGCCAGATCGATTTGGCCAGGGACCGATGATGAGTCACAGGGAAGCGAGCCACGGTTGCGCAACCCTCCATCGCCTACCGATTGATCGATATCAACGCGGAACCGCCCGCGATCCGGCAAGGTGCCTCACACCCCGGAGGTTCCCATGGTCCAACAGCGCGTTCCCTGCTTCGTCATCGCCGATGGCGGTCACGCCCGTTTCGTCTATCCCGCCGAGGACAACGCGCTGCACACGCGGCAGCATTTCGATTCCTCGCATGTGCATGACAAATCCCACGACCTCGGCAGCGACCGGCCGGGGCGAAGCTTCGAGAGTTCCGGCGTATCCCGCCATGCCATCGCGCCGAAGCACGATCCGCACGAGATGGCGAAAACCAAATTCGAACATTTCGTGGCCGGCAAAGTCTGCGACGCGTTCGAGGCGCACGAATTCAACGAGCTGATCCTGGTCGCTCCGTCGCATGTCTTGCAGACGCTAAAGGACGGGCTAAACGGCCCGACCGCCGCGAAGCTGGTCGGGACCTTGCAGAAGGATCTGACCAAGGTCCCGGACGGTGAGCTATATCCGCATCTGAAGGAATGGGTGCGTCCCACCCACCGGGCGGCCTAGCCCGTCGCCAGCGCTGGCCCCGCGTTGCGTTTGGTCCTCGGGGGGCCGCCGAACATGATTTGGACGATGCCGGCCGTCACGCCGATCACGACTCCGATGCGCCACGCCAGATCGTAGGACCCGAAGGCGTCGAAGATCATGCCGCCGCCCCAGGCGCCGATCACCGATCCGGCCTGATGGATCACGAACGAAAGGCCCAGAATCGTGGCCATGTAGCGGGTGCCGAACAGCTCCGCCACATAGCCCGACACCAGCGGGATCACGCCCAGCCACAGCATCCCCATGGCGCCAGCGAAGATCAGGGTGGAGGTCGGCGTCGGCGGGAACATGAAGTAGCAGGTCAACACCGTGGATCGGCCGAGATAGGTCAGCCCCAGCAGGAAATACTTGGGGAATTTACTGCCGAGCCAGCCGGCGGTCCAGGAGCCGAAGATGTTGACGCCGCCGATGATCGCCAGGGCCTCGGCGCTGAGCATCGGGTCCTGACCGCAGAGTGCCAGATAGTTCGGCAGATGCGTGTTGATGAAGATCAGTTGCAGGCCGCAAACGAAGTAAGTGCAGCAGAGCACCACGAACCGCCGGTTGCCGAGGGCGATGCCGACGACCTCCCGCATGCTCGCGCGCTTCTGGATGGGTTGCGGAATGCGGTCCACCGACCCGGCCATGAACGCTGCTGGTAGCATGGCCGCGGCCAGGATGACGAACAGCCCGACTCCGACGCGCCAGTCCCAGTGGGCCAGCATGACTTCCAGCAGCGGCGCGATGATCAGCGTGCCGACCGATGAGAACGCCCCGACCATGCCCAGCATCACGCTGCGCCGCTCGGGGGAGACAGCCCGAGCGGTGGCGGTCATGGCGAGCGACGATCCGGTGCAGGCGATGGCGATACCGATCATGACGCCGGACAGGACCAGCATCGGCACGCCATGCGCCATGATCATGACCAGCATCGCACAGACATACAGCACCGCGCCGGATAACAGCACCGGCTTCAGGCCGACGCGGTCCGCGACGGCGCCGAGCGGCGCTTGCGCGAGACCCCAGGCGATGTTTTGGATGGCGATGGCGAAGGTGAAGTCGGATGCTGTCAGCCCAAGGCTATGCGTGATGGGCGGCAGAAACAGGCCGAGGCATTGGCGCATGCCCATGGCAAGGCTCATCATCACCGACGCGCCGATGAGGATCAGAACCGGATTTGGGAGCCGGGCTGTTTGGGGCACTTGGGTCTCACTCCTGATTTTGGGAGGGATGCTGCCTGGATTGGGGTGGGTGGGCAAGGGTTTGAGTTGCGGCCCAGCTGTTCCAAATGCGAGCGAGTCGCGTCCGTGATGCGAGTCCGATTTGTCATGATCGGCAAGGCATGCCTGCGCGTAAGGCTTGTAATGAATAATACGGCAAATTTGGGCGCCCACGTGTGCGCGGAAATTTGGTGGAGGGGGTTGGATTCGAACCAACGTAGGCGTACGCCAGCGGATTTACAGTCCGCCCCCTTTAGCCACTCGGGCACCCCTCCGAACGCAGAGCCGGCCCATTAAAGCCAGCCCCCTGCCTTGTCAACGAAGCACTGGCGAAAACTGCCATGCGCCGTCATGGTAGCGCGAACATCGACGAAAGCGCCCACATACCGACCATGAGCGCCTCCTCCCCCCACGCCCCCACGCCCATCCCCAACTGGCTCCCCCGTCTGCTCGGCTTCTTCATCGCCGTGGGGCCGGCCGCGACCGACATGTACCTGCCTGCCTTCCCGGCGGTGGAGGCCACGTTCGGCACCGCCTCCGGCACCGCCCAGCTGACGCTCGCCGCCTGGTTCGCCGGCCTCGGCATCGGGCAGATTACCCAGGGCACCCTGTCCGACCGCTTCGGCCGCCGCCGCCCATTGATGGTGGGCACCGCGATCTTCGCCCTCGCGACCCTCGGCTGCGCCTTGACCCCGAGCCTCGGCTGGCTGGCGGTGTTCCGAGCGGTCGCGGCGTTCGGTGCTTCGGCCGGCATGGTGATCGCGCGGGCGATGGTGCGGGATTTGGCCGAGGGGCAACGGGCGGCGATCATTATGTCTCGGCTGATGCTCGTCATGGGCGTGGCGCCGATCCTGGCGCCATCCCTCGGCGGCCTGATCCTGATCGTCGCCCATTGGCGGGTGATTTTCGTGATCCTCGCGGTCTACGGCGCCGTTTGTTCGCTGCTGGCGTGGAAGGTCCTGCCGGAGACCTTGCCGCCGGAAAAACGCGTGCACCTTACGCTCCGAGGCCAATTCGACCGCTACGCGCTGATCCTAAAGGAACGCACCTTCATCACCCACGCCGCGATGGGCGGGGCGGGCAGTTTCTGCATGTTCGCCTATCTGGCGGGCTCGTCGCCGGTGTTCATTCAGGGGTACGGCATGTCGCCGTCGGGCTTCGCTGGCATTTTCGGCCTGTGCTCCTGCGGCCTCATCGCCGGCTCCCAAATCAACGCCCGCCTGCTCCCCCGGCTCGGCCTGTCGCGGATGTTAACGATCGTCTCTCGCGTTTCGCTGACGGCAACGACGTCGCTGGCGGTGTTGGCATTCTCCGGCGTGCACAGCCTGCCGCTGACCGTGGCGCCGCTGGTGCTGGCCTTGAGTTGCCAGGGGTTCAGCAACGGCAACACCTCGGTCGGCGCACTGTCGCGGCACGGGGCGCACGCCGGCAGCGCCTCGGCCCTGATGGGGCTGTTCCAGTTCTCCCTCGGCGCCACCAGCGGCCTATTCGTGGGTCTGCTGACCGACGGCACGCCCCGCGGCATGGCGGCGCTGATGATGTGCGGCTCGCTGTGCGCGGTGATTGCGGATCGCTGCCGGCCCCGGTCATAATGCCGTCACCGAACGGAGTATCCCGCCCATGACACTGGTCGTCGGCATCCCCGCCTGCGCCAAAATCCTCGATGAGCGCGAGCAACACCAAACCCCGGCCCGCTACGCGGACGCCGTCGTGCACGGCATGGACGCCCTGCCGATCATGATCCCCCCGATGGGGGAGGTGCAGCTGGGTCTGCTCGACCATATCGATGGCCTGCTGGTCCCCGGCAGCCCGAGCAACGTGCATCCCAACCACTACGCCGGCGGCGAAAGCCAAACGCCCGACAAGCACGACCCGAAACGCGACGCGACTTCCCTGCCGCTTATTCGGGCGGCTATCGCGCGCGGGATTCCGGTGCTGGCGATCTGCCGCGGAATACAGGAGCTGAACGTTGCCCTCGGCGGCACCCTGATCCAGCAGGTACACGAACTGCCGGGGAAGCTCGATCATCGCGGCGGACCGGGCACGCTGGACCAGAAATACGGGCCGAAGCATAAGATCGCCGTGACCGGGCAACTCGCCCGTATCGTCGGAGCGACGGAGATCGTGGTGAACTCCCTCCACGGGCAGGCGATCGACCGCCCCGCCCCCGGGCTGGTGGTGGAAGCGCTCGCCCCCGACGGCACGATCGAAGCGGTCTCCTACCCCGGCGCGCCGGGATTTGTGCTCGGGCTGCAATGGCACCCGGAATGGCGCTTTTCGGAAAATCCGGACAGCGTCGCCATCTTCCGCGCGTTCGGCGAGGCTTGCCGAACACGCAAAAACGTAACCAGAAAGGCTGCATGACATGGATTTGAAACTCGCGGGCAAGACGGCGCTGATCACCGGCGGATCGAAGGGCATCGGGCGGGCCACCGCCGACGTGCTGGCCGCGGAAGGGTGCAACGTCATCCTCGTGGCGCGCGACAAGGCGCAGCTGGAAGAAGCGGCGGCCAGTATCCGCGGCTCCCGTCAGGTGAACGTGCGCATCATCGCCGCCGACCTGTCGAACGACGCCGCCGTCCGCAAGGTCGCGGCCGAAGCCGGGGAGATCGACATCCTGGTGAACAACGCCGGCGCCATCCCGCCCGGCACCGTATCGTCCATCGACGACACGCGCTGGCGCGAGGCTTGGGACCTGAAGGTGTTCGGTTACATTTCCTTCTGCCGCGTGGTCTACGACCAGATGAAGGCCCGTAAGGCCGGCGTGATCATCAATGTGATCGGTGCGGCAGGCGAAAGCTTCCCCACCGGCTACATCGCGGGTGCCGCCGGCAACGCGGCCCTGATGGCGTTCACCCGCGCGCTCGGTAAAGGCGCGCCGGCCGATGGCCTTCGCGTCGTGGCGATCAACCCCGGCCCGGTGGAAACCGATCGCCTGATCATGCTGCGCAAGGCCGAAGCAGTAGAGAAATGGGGCGATGAGTCGCGCTGGCGCGAACTGTCGGCCTCGATGCCGTTCGGCCGCGCCGCGTCTCCGGCGGAAATCGGCAACGCGGTGGCGTTCCTCGCCAGCCCGGCGTCCGGTTACACCACCGGCACGGTGCTGACGATCAACGGCGGCGGCTAGAGCGCTTTCAGGCTGACCGTAAACGGTCAGCGCGCTCTATGTCTGTGTTTGGTCGCATGATTCACGCCTTCGAGTGATTCCACTCACGGCGATCATGCTCTAATCGGGAAAAGGAGACCCCCATGCGTATTCATAATCTGTATGAGGACGCGGACGGGGTCTCCCACTTCCGCGAGATCGAAATCGAGTGGACGGACAAACGCGGGGCCAACGCGTTCTCCGACTGTCTGCCCGCCAGCGGCATCTATTTCCGCGAGACGACGCAGGATTACACCGTCGATTGGCACCCCGCGCCGCGTCGGCAATATGTCATTAATCTGGACGCCGAGGCGCATATCACCGCCGGAGACGGGGAAACCCGTTACATCGGACCGGGCGAGGTCATGCTGGTGGAGGATACGACCGGCAAAGGCCACATCTCCCGCTTCGTCGGCGGCGCCATGCGGCGTTCGGTTTGGGTCGCGGCGGATTGACGGCGATGCGGGCAATCCTCGCACTGCTGCTTTTGACCCTTTGCGGCACCGTCGGAGCCGCCGAACCGGCAATCCTGAACACCGCCGCCATTCCCAACGCCGATGCCGGCGGCCGCGCGCAGTACGCCCGTTTCCTGCTGGCAAACCTGCCGCGCGCCTTCGCGCTGTCCACCAACGGGAAAATCGGTTGGTTCGGCGGCGGCGGCACGCTGGAGGATGCGCGTGCCAAAGCTATTGCGTGGTGTACTGAAAAAGGTGGCACGGGTTGCGCCGTCTACGCGGAAAACCTGCGCATCGTATGGCCCGGCCGCGAAACTCCGGAACTCCCCACGCCGCCCGGTCCGCTGATCCAAACCACCGACTACGCGTTCGTGCCCGATCCCCGCTTCATCTGGCACGGCCCGCAAACCGCCGCTGGCCTTTACGTCTGGGGCCACGGCCAGTTCAACGGTGTCGACTCACGTGGCCAACAGCCGCAGGCGTACGTCCGAGCCTTCAACAACGCCGGGTTCGATGTCGTGCGGTTCGACCGCGATCCTTTTCACGACTACCGCGACGATGCTGCCGAATGGTTGCGGGATGGCTTGAGGGCGCTGCGCCAGCGCGGCTGGAAGAAGATCGTTGCGGGCGGGCAATCGCGCGGGGGCTGGACCAGCCTGCAAATGCTTTCCGCAGGCGGTCTCGCGGATGCCGTGATCGCCGTCTCGCCGGCCTATTTTAGCGGTGGCACCGATAATTCCGCGGCCATGTACCGAGCGATCCAATCGGTCCGTTCCCCCGCGACCCGTGTAGCGATCGTGCACTTCACCGGGGATGCTTATGTCAAGGACATGGACCGCCGGGTCGGGATGTATCGCGATGACCTGCCGTCGCGTGTCGCGGCGCTGCTCATGATCGATCGTCCCGACGGTATCGCGGGGCATGGCGGCGGCAGCACGTCGGCCTTCGCTCAGGGGTATGCCGCCTGCCTCTTGCGGTTCGTCATGGACCCCGTGCCACCCACCGCGTGCCCGGCACCGTGAGGAAGCCTCGCAAGGGGCTGGCCGGTCCGCATAGCCGAACGGACTGGCCCTGCCCTAATTAGGACCGATATCGATATTGACCCGAAGGCCCAAAATCGCTATCGGAACAAGCAGGAAGACGCGATGTTGTAGCGTCGCGAACTTCTTGCTAACGGCCGGTCGGAGGATTCCGCCGGCCGTAAATGCGTACAGCGTGAAGGTTTACAAACCGTTAACGCAGCGCGCTTTTCTCGAGCCTGACCGGACACATCCGCTATCCGCATCGCATGACCATCCTCCCGAGTCCGCAGCAGCTGCGCTACCTCGTCGCTCTGGCCGAAACGCGCCATTTCGGGCGTGCGGCTTTGGCATGCGCAGTGACCCAATCCACGCTCTCCGCCGGGTTACTGGCGCTGGAGCGCCAGCTCGATGCCCCGATCCTGGACCGAGCGGCCGGGCGGCATGTGGTGTTCACGCCGCTGGGGCTGGAACTGGTGGATCGCGCCCGCACCGCCCTCGCGGCCTTGGAAGCGGTCAGCGAAGCCGCCGCCGCCGCCCGCGAACCGCTCTCCGGTCCGCTGCGATTCGGTGTCATCCCCACCATTGGGCCGTTCCTGCTGCCCCGGCTGATGCCCGCACTTCGGGCCGCCTTTCCCCGTCTGCGGTTGTATCTAAGAGAGGACACCACCGCCCGTCTCGTCGACCGGCTCGCCGCCAACCGCCTCGATCTGCTGCTGCTGGCGCTGCCCTGCGACTGCGGTGGCGCTGACGCGCTCCAAGTGGCCCGAGACAATTTCGTCGTCGCCCTGCCCCCGGACCACCGACTCGCGCGTGACGAAACCGTGCCGGTCAGCGCTCTGTCCAGCGAACGGCTGCTGCTGCTCGAGGACGGGCATTGCCTGCGCGATCAGGCGCTCGCGGTCTGCGGACTCTTGGCGGGCGAACGCGGCGACCAGGACGGGTTCGCCGCCACCAGCCTGCACACGCTGGTGCAGATGGTCGCGGGCGGGCTGGGCGTGACGCTGTTGCCGCGCCTCGCGGTCGCCGCCGGCATCGCCGAGGGCAGCGGCGTCGTCCTCCGCCCCCTGGAAGCGGCCGGGGCTTGGCGCACGCTGGGTTTGGCATGGCGCCCCAACGCCCCCCGCGCCGCGGATTATCGAGCGCTGGCCGGGCGGCTGTCGGATGTGTGCCGGGACATGCTGGGCTGATCGGTCAGTTGACCCGCCGGTCGCGCCCTTCCCAATAGGGCTTGCGCAGTTCGGATTTCAGGATTTTCCCGGCGCCGGACAACGGCAGCGGTTCCTCCTGGATCATAATGCTGCGCGGGCATTTGTAGTTGGCGATGCGGGCGTGACAGGCGGCGATCAGATCGGCCTCGGTCGCGGTGGTATCGGGTTTCAGGCGCACGATCGCGTGTACCCGTTCGCCCCAGGTATCGTCCGGCACCCCGATGACGGCGCATTCCGCGACCGAGGGATGCTCGTACAGCGCGGTTTCGACCTCCACCGAGTAGACATTCTCCCCGCCGCTGACGATCATGTCCTTCACGCGATCGACCAGGAACACGAACCCGTCCTCGTCCATGTAGCCGCCGTCGCCGGTGTGCAGCCAACCGTTGCGCAACGTGTGCGCCGTCAGCTCCGGTTGCTTCCAATAGCCCAGCATCACGGTCAGGCCGCGGCCGCAGACCTCGCCGACGACACCGCGCGGCACTTCGTTGTCGTGTTCGTCGAGAATGCGGATCTCGCAATCCAGCACGCCGCGTCCGGCGGATTTGATCTTCCCGGCCAAGGGACCCTCGAAGCAATGATATTCCGGCGGCATCAGCGTCATCAGCGGCGCGGCCTCCGACTGGCCGTAGGCCTGGGTGAAACGCGTCTGCGGCATCACCTGCATCGCGCGCCTTATCACCGCCTCCGGCATGGGGGAGGCGCCGTAGATCAGCCCTTTGAAGCTGGACAGATCGTATTTTCCGATATCGGGATGGTGCACCAGCATGTTGACCATCGTGGGCACGATCAGGGCGGTGGTCACACGCTGCGTCTCGACCAGCTGCATGAACGCGACGGGATCGTAGCGCGGCAGGAAGACGTGCTTGCCGCCGTAGCCCGTGACCAGGAATGTCATCGCACCATCGGCGAGATGGAACATTGGTGCGGCGTGGATGTAGCAGGTGTCGGCATTAAACGGCGTCGCCGGATACATGTTCTGGGCGTTGGACATGAAATTCGTGTGGCTCAGCATCACGCCCTTGGACCGGCCGGTGGTGCCGCCCGTGTAGAATATCCCCGCCATGTCGTTGTCTTTGCGCCCGGCATCCGCCGCCGGTTCCGCTGCCGCGATCAGCGCCTCATAGGACAGCTGCCCGTCCGGCGTCGGGCCTTCGCCGATATGTACGATGTGCCGGATATCGGGCGTTTCCGGCAACACCTTCGGCAGCACCGGCACGAAGGCATCGTCGACCATCAAACCCGAGCACCCGGAGTCCGAGAGCCAAAACACGATCTCCGGCGGTGCGAGGCGGGTGTTGATCGGCACGAACACGATCCCCGCCCAGGCGAGACCGAAGAAGCATTCCAAATACCGATCGCAGTTCAGGGACAGGATGCCGACGCGGTCGCCCGGCTTGTACCCCAGCCCGATCATCGCCCCCGCCAGACGCGCGACACGCGCCTCGAATGCGCGCCAGGTTTGGGTCCGCTCCCCGCACACCGTCGCGACTCCATTTCCATTCACCTGCGCGGCGCGGCGTACGAACGACGTGATTTGAGGCATGGGTTCCCCCGTTGGATAGCTTGGACGTTAAACCCAGCTTAACCCGACTCGCCCCGCTCGGCGATACGGATTCCCGCCAACCCGACGCTGTCCAACATCGCCGCCGCCGTCTGGCCGGTGAGCGGATGCACCCAGGACGGTGCGACATCCGCCAGCGGCGCCAGCACGAACGCTCGCAGATGCGCACGCGGATGCGGCAGGATCGGGTCGGGCGCCGTCCGAACCAGATCGTCGATCGCCACGATATCCAGATCGAGCGTGCGGGCCGCGTTCGGCTCACTGCGCACGCGGCCGAAGTCGTTTTCGATGGCTTGCAGAGCGGCCAGTAAAGCGGCCGGATCCGCGACGGGTCCCGTCAGTAATGCCACGCCGTTGACGTAAGGCGGTTGGCCGGAGGGCGGGACAGGGTCCGTCTCATACCACCGGGACAATCCTTTCAACGTCAGTACTGGCAACCGGTCCAGCGCCACGGCCGCGCGCCGGCATGTTTCCAGCGCCGAGGCCCCGTCCGGCCCTGGCAGATTGGCACCGATCGCCACCAGTATCATGTGTATCGCCCCGTCTTTCCCGGACCCCGCCGGACCTGCTATATCGGAGCAGTTCTTGCTCCCATTTGCCGAAGGTGGCCATCATGCATTTCCTGCCGAATGAGCGCGTTGCACTGTTTATCGACGGGGCCAATCTGTATTCCGCGTCCAGAAATCTTGGGTTCGACGTGGATTACCGCAACCTTTTGGCGTATTTCCAAAAACGTGCACACACCATACGTGCATATTACTACTCTGCGGTGCTGGAAACCGAGGAATACTCACCCTTGAAGCCGCTCACCGACTGGCTGGCCTATAACGGCTACAGCCTGGTCACCAAGCCGGCGAAGGAATTCACCGACGCGACAGGCCGCCGCCGCGTGAAGGGCAACATGGACATCGAAATCGCGGTGGACATGCTGGAGCTGGCGCCGAAGCTGGATCACGTCGTGCTGTTCAGCGGCGATTCCGATTTCCGCCGGCTGGTGGAGGCGGTGCAGCGCATGGGTGTGCGGGTTTCGGTCGTGTCGTCGATCCGCACCAGCCCGCCGATGGTCGCCGATGAGCTGCGCCGGCAGGCGGATCAGTTCGTCGAGCTGTCCGACATTGCCCCCGAGTTTACCCGCAGGCAGACCGAACCGCGGCCGCGGCCCACGATGGCACGCAGCACACCGGCCGATCCGTTCGTCGACCCCCTCGATCAAGCGTGAGCCACGCCGAACCCGGCCGCGACTGCGCGCTGTGCCCGCGGCTGGTCGCCTACCGGCAGGCCAACCGCACCGCGAACCCCGATTGGTTCAATGGACCGGTCCCGAGTTTCGGGGCTTTGGACTCGCGCCTGCTGGTCGTGGGGTTGGCGCCGGGCGTGCGCGGGGCCAACCGCACAGGACGGCCGTTCACCGGCGATTTCGCGGGCGTTCTGCTCTATCAGACGCTGCTGAAATTCGGGCTGGCGACCGGTGCCTACGGCGCCAACGCGGCCGACGGCATGGGCTTGCACAATACCCGCGTCACCAACGCCGTGCGCTGCGTGCCGCCGGGCAACCTGCCGGTCCCGTTAGAGATCACCGCCTGCAATCCGTTTCTGGTCGCCGAACTGGCCGCCATGCCATCCGTTCGCGGCGTGCTGGCGCTGGGCGGCGTATCGCATAAGGCCGTGCTCCGTGCCCGAAGCCTGAAGGCCAGCCATGTGCCGTTCCAGCACGGCGTGCTGCACGAACTGCCGGATGGGTTTTTGCTCGCCGACAGCTACCACGTGTCGCGGCTGAACACGAACACCGGCCGCCTGACGACCCCGATGTTCGAGGCCGTGGTCGAAGCGTTGATCGCGCGTTTGGGGCTGCGTTAAACCGATTGCTTCAAGTCACCACTGGTTTCATACTCCGTAACGGTAACGGAGGGGACCATGACCGATTCCAAACACGTGAAACGACGCGATTTCCTGGCTGGAATGTCGCTGGCGCCCTTGGTCACGCCATGGATCGCACGCGCGGCCTACGCCCAAGACGCCAGGGCCACCGCACCCACCGATACCGCCATCGCTCGGCTCGCGGTCTATCCGCCTTTGGGCATCAGCCGGGTCGGAAACAGCGCGGAATGGTTCCTCGCCCCCGAAATTCCCGGCCTGCCGGCGGTGCGCGACGGCCGTTACAAGGACGGGTTGCAGCGCGTCAAAAAGCAGGTGCAACGGTTCCGCGTCTATGCCTTCAACAAGGCGGGCGAGGTCATCCGCGAAATCACCGCCATGGACGCCAAGATCGAATGGACGGTGCATGTCGCCAATACCAAGGCGGCGTGGTACGGCTTCAACAACCCCCTGGATAACGCCGACGTCGCACCCGGCCTGCCCGGTCAGAGGCGTAATCAGGCCGTGGTCGGGACGGACACGCGCGCCAAACAGCTCGTCATCGACCCCGGCCCCAAATCGGTCACGGGCACCGGCTTGAACCCCCACGGCAACGATCCCGCGTACGCCATGACCGGCAAATTCTGGCACAAGCTGGACGTGACGCTGGGACATCTCGGCACCGACGATGCCGGACGCCTGCTGGTATTCCCCGGCAACGGCGTGTCGCGGTCGGCGGTGGACGACAACCCGATCACCAATTTCTCCGACAACGACGGCTGGCAGGACGATTGGTGCGACGGCGTCGTGCAGGCCAAGGTCACCCTGAACGGCGGTGCGGCGATGACCGCCGACAACGGCTGGGTCGCCTGTTGCGGACCGCATTTCGCGCCTGAGATTTATCCGTTCGTGTCGCTATACGAAGTCCTGACCGATGTCGCGATCGACGCGAACTGGATCGCCGCGCCGACGACGCCGTTGTCGTTCAGGAAATATATCTACCCGTTCTTCCGCCGCTTGGCGCTGATGGATTGGGTCGCCGCGGCGCAGAACCTCAGCGCCGGGTGGATCGGCGTCGGCAGTTTCGGCGATCCCGCCTTCATGGCCCGTCTGGCGGACCCGAGGCCGGAGAACAAACCGTTCCGGGAGCAGATTTTCGCGCTGTTCCGCAACCCGAACTCCAACGATCTGCAGCAGTTCAAACTGCCGTACATGTTGGGGGACGGCATCAATTACAGCGACTCCCCGGTACGCTGGTACCGTATCGCGAAACAGCAATATCAGGTGCTGACTCAGTGGGCCGATGGCGCCTTCGTCAACGACCTCGGGGATGGTAGCCAGCCGGAGATTCCGGATTTCGGCAAAATCCCGATTGCGGAACAGCCGGATGCCCTGACACGGGCGGCGCTGGAACCCTGTTCCGGCGGCGCGTTCCACCCGGGCGTCGAGCTGACTTGGCCGTTACGACATAAGGAGCTTTACAGCGGTCCCTACCGCATCGCGCTGTCGGACAAGCGATCCTCCGACCTGATCCAGGATTTGGGTCTGTTGCTGACGCCGGAACGGGCGTTCGCCGGCACCGCAACGACGCCTCCCGCCATCGCGCCGCAAATGCCGGGCGATTTGACTCGCTGGATGGGGCTGCCCTGGCAATGCGATGCGTTCAGCTGTCAGCAGGTGGTGTTCTCCAACGATTTCCCCAACGCCACCTGGTGGCCGGCGTCGTTGCCGATCGATATTCTGCCCGAAGCGTTTTACAAGGTCGTGATGGACCCGGCTCAACCGGCCGACCAACGGGTGAAATTCTTCCAAAACCGCGTCGCATGGTCGCGCGGCGTCGCCGGCATCGGCTATCACGCCGAAGCCAGCTACAACGACGGTCTGAACCAGATGATCTACCTCTGGGATCGCATGGGCTTCGTCGTGCGCCGCCCAGGACCGACCGACCCGGACCGTCCGCCATCGGTTCCGAAGGAGATGTTCGTGGAGGTCGATCGCGGCTCGATGGATCTATCCTCCGGTCCCGTCGTGCCTAAGCCGCCGCCGCACAAAGTCATCCGCTAAGCGGTGGCGGCGACCGCCGATATCGCGATAATCGGGGCCGGCATCGCGGGATGCGCCGCCGCGTTAACTCTTGCCAACAGCGGTTTGTCGGTCGCCATGATCGCACCGCCGCCGGACGGTCGCGACAGGATCGGCGAATTCCTGTCGCCGGCCGGTAATGCGATTCTGCGGGACCTCGGTCTGGCCGAGGCCTTCGCCGCCGGCCCGCACCGGGAGGCCAATGCCACCTTTGCGTCCTGGGGCAGCGAATTGCTGGCCCCGCGCAATGCCATCGTGCATGTGGAAGGGCCAGGCCACGTGCTGGACCGTCCGGCGTTCGAGCGCATGTTGCGGGACGCGGTGGAATGTTCGGTTGTCGCCGCCACCGTCGATGACGCCGCGTTCGAAGACGGGCGATGGTCGTTACGACTTTCGGACGGCACGTCTTTAACAGCCCGTTTCGTTCTGGATTGTTCGGGCAGGGCCGGTGTGCTCGGCAAGCGGCGGCGGGTCGACCGGCTGGTTGCAGCCTACGGGTTCCTGCACCAATACAATGACGACGTGGAACCGACGCCCGCGACGCTGATCGAAGCGGTTGCCTCGGGCTGGTGGTATGCGAGCCTGTTGCCGGACCGGCGCCTGTCCCTCGCCTTTTTCGCCGATCCCGACACCATGCCGCGCCGTATCTCCCACGATACCGGGATATGGCTGGGGCATATCGAGCAAACGCGATTCATCCGGCAATGGCTGGAAAGCGCCTGTTACCGGGTCGGTGCGCCACCGGTCCTGACAAGTGCCGGAACGACCTGGCTGGACCCGCCGGCCGGACCGCGCTGGGCCGCGGCAGGCGATTCGGCGGCGGCGTTCGATCCGTTATCCTCGCACGGCTTGACCAGCGCGTTATGGAGCGGACGGCGGGCGGCGCTGGCGGCTGCCGCGGATTCGGCGGGGGATCCGGAACCTCTGACGCTTTATGCCGAGACGGTTCAAGGCGCGGTAAAGGATTTTCTGACGCAGCGGCGATCCGTGTACGCCGCCGAACACCGCTGGCGCGAAGAACCGTTCTGGCAGCGACGGATTCATAGCGGCCGTGGCGCGTAGCGCGGATCGGGATAATCCGTCACCACGATTTCCCCGGTTTCCGTTTCCAGCACCGCGCAACTCAGTTGCCGGTTGTTGTTGTTATCCCGCGCATCGCCGGCGGATCCGGGATTGACGATGGTGACGTTGCCGATGCGTTTCACCACCTGAGCATGCGTGTGTCCGTACATCACGAAATCGGCGTCGGATTCAGCGAATCGTTCCAGATGGGCGCTGTGCGGATAGACATAGGTGCCGCGAGGCTCCCATGGGGTCGAGTGCACCATCAGAATGCGCGTGCCGCCGAACTCGACCTCCCGCCGATGCGGCTGATCGGCCAGCCATTGCAACAAATCCGGATCGATTCCTGGACGTTCGCGGGCGCGCCGCCCGGCTTCGGACAGGAAGACCTCTTCGTGGTTGCCTTGGATGACGTAGGCGCCGCGCTCCTTCAACAGGCCGACGACCTCATTGGAAAATTGGTATTCGAAGATCGAATCGCCCAGGCACAGCAATTCGTCGATGTCGCCCATCGCCTCCAGCGCCAGATTAAATCCGCGAATGTTCGCATGAATATCCGAGACGATGCCAATCTTCACGTGTTCTTATCCTCGGTCAGGGGCGGCGGTTGCGGCGGGCGGCGAGCAGGTTCAGGGATTCGACCGCGCCCGAGAATGCCATGGCGGCATAGACATAGGCTTTCGGCACATGCGCGCCGAACCCATCGGCGATCAGGGTCATACCGATCAGCAGCAGAAAACTGAAGGCCAGCATCTTCACAGTCGGGTGCCGGCCGATGAAGCGCGACAGCGATGCTGCGGCGAACAGCATGGCAGCGACCGCAAGCACCACGGCCGCCATCATGATCTCGACATGGCTGGCCATGCCGACGGCGGTGATGACGCTGTCGAGCGAAAACACGATGTCCAGCACGACGATTTGCACCAACGTGCCGGGCAGCCCGGCGGATCGGGCCGGCGCATGGGCCAGTTGCGAGTCGCCTTCGATGCGTTCGTGAATCTCCGTCGTGCCTTTGTAGACCAGGAACAAACCGCCGCCGATCAGGATCAGATCGCGCCAAGAGAACGCTTGGCCTGCGACGGCGAACAACGGTTCGCTCAGGTGCATGATCCAGGTAAGCACGGTCAGCAGGGCCAAACGCGACCCCATGGCCAGAATCAAACCGATCCGGCGTGCGATGGCTTGCCGTTCGCGCGGCAGGCGTTCGGTGAGGATGGCGAGGAAGACAAGGTTGTCGATCCCCAGGACGATTTCCATGACCGTCAGGGTCAGCAGGCTGATCCAGACCTGGGGGTCGGCGAGCGAAATCATCCCCGCAACGGCAACACGACGTGGGATGGGTAATCCGGTCCTACATGGATAGTGTTGCGGGCGACGACAGGCGGCAGGCGGCGTTCGGCGAATTTCTCGCCGGTGTTGGGGTTCACGTCGAAGCGCGGGAAATTGCTGCTGGCAATGTCGAGGCGGATGCGATGACCCGCTTTGAACAGCACGCTGGTGGACCAAAGATCGATCACGACCTCCACGATTTTCCCCGGCGTCAGTTTCTCGTCCGACTGCGCGTACAGGCGCCGGTAGCCTGGGCCTTTCTGGCTGAAATGCCGCAGCCGAGCGCGCACGATGCCGTCCACGATATTCATCGCGTAACCATCGGGATAATCGGCACTGGGCGGATAGTGGTCCACCAGCTTGGCGGTAAAATCGGTATCGACGGCGGACGACGACACGTACAGCGTCACGGTGATGGCGCCGGTTATTTCGGTATCCTTCGTCAACATCGGCGTGGCGAAACTCAGCACATCCGGCCGCTCCGCCAGCGGATGGGTGTCGTTGCATTGCAGCAGCGTCTGATCGCCGCGCTGATCGGCCGGCCCCGCGCGCACAATTTGCAGGCCGGAGCTGACATTGCCGCCGATCGTCGGCACCGGGTTGGCGGGATCGTGGTCGTAGCTGAACGTTGCCGCGGCGGGCGGCGTCGCGGTCAGGGCATGGCCGCGCGCCAGGTAAAACGGCGTCGGCGCCGCGTCGGCCGGCGGCCAACTGGCAAAAGTCTGCCAGGAACCGGCGGCCTGGAGGTTGCCGGCTTTGGTCTTTTCGCCTTTGGCACCTTCCAGTCGGAAGGCATGGAACTGCCGGCCTTGCGGCAGCCCGGTCTCTATCCCCCGCACATGCTGATCGAACCAGCGCAGGATCATCCCCGGCACGTCCATCGGCAGGCCCGGCCCGAAATCCACATCGCCCGCGAGGGTCGACATCGTATAGACCGAGGAATGAAATCCGCCGCCCATCGCCATCTGCACCGGCGCGGTTTTGCCCTCGGCATAGCCGGTGTAAGCGTCCAGCATGCCGCCGAGGAATTCGTCGTACCACGTCCCGATCAACAAAATCGGCACATCCGGCGCGGCGCGATAATCGAAACGGTAGCCGTCCTGTTTCCAGTAATCGTCGTACAGCTCATGCTGCTGCCATTCCTGGTACCAATCGTCGTAGGTCGGCGCCAGCGCCATCACCGACTGTCCCGGCGCCAGGGGCGAGCGTTGCATCAGCTTGAACGCCTCGGCCGTTTCCAGCGCCTTTTCGAATGCCTGTTTCACCGCCGGATCGGCCTGCGCCTCTTTCCCCAAGGCGGCGAGCCCGAGCGAATAGTTAATGTTGTGGGTCATCTGGAAGGCGCCGCCGGACCAGGCGCCGTCCTCGTGATAATCGCCCGCGCCGACGCGGATCACCGCCGCCGCGAGGCCCGGCGGATTGCGGCACAGGATTGCCTGCGCGGTGGAGGCATAATAGCTCGACCCTGTCACCGCGACTTTGCCGTTGCACCAGGGCTGTTTCATGATCCAGGCCATGGTGTCGACCCCGTCGTCGCCCTCCACGGGGTAGGAGATGAATACGCCGTCGGATTTATGCCGCCCGCGGCAATCCTGCGTCACGAACACGTAGCCGCGGCTGGCCCAGAACGCGCCGTCGGGCGTGTTGGTCTGGTTGCGGGTTTTCAGATACGGCGTGCGTTCCAGCACCACCGGGAAGGGACCGGGCAACAGCGCGCCGTCCTTGGCCGGCAGATAGACATCGGTGGCCAGACGCGCACCGTCGCGCATCGGTATCATGATGTCGTGCAGCGTGGCGACGCCGTTGGTGACGGGGGAGCGGGTCGGGCGGACAATGGACATGCGGGTTATCCAGGCGAATGCATGGGACGAATAAGGACGTCCGCCGGTATAAGCCACTCCCGATGCAGGCGATACGCCTGCGCCATGGTCAGGCCCCGCCGCCGGGCCAGGATTTCCGACGCCCGCGATCGTGACCCGAGCAGCGCGGCCAAATCGGTTTGGGTGTAGCCGGATAGTTCCATTCGGGTGCGGATGGCGTCCACCGCATCCGGGGGATCGATGGGCCAATGATGCGATTCGTAGTCCTCGATCAACACCGCGAGGACATCGAAACGCGCCGCCTCGGGGGAACCCAGCGGCGGCGGCGCCTCGAAATACGGTTCGATCTCGGCCAGCGCCCAATCGTAATCGGCTTCGGTTTTCAGCGGGCGGATATCCATGTTCATCGCACTGCGTCCGGGTTGATTTTGTCGTATTCGGCGTGGGTGCCGACGAATTTGATCAGCACGCGTTTGTAGGCATAGGCGATATGCACGATCAGCCGGTACTTGTTCCCGCCGATGTCGAAAATCAGCCGGTTGTCGCCGACGAAATCCACGGTCGCCCCAAACATCGCCTTCACCTCCGCCGGGCCCGTCCACTCCGCTCGGCTGACGGTTGCGAACCAGAACCGCAGCGGCGCCTCGGCCTGACTGTGGCGCGACCAGAACAGGCGTAGGGTTCGTTTGGCTATGATCTGCACGGTTGGATTGGTAGCGCGTTCCCGGTTTGGGAACAAGAGCCGATTGACAAGGGCTCGATTTGCCGATGACATTTGTCTTCGGCCGGCATCGGTTAACTGGCAGATAGGAGCCTCCCATGAGTGTACTCCCCCCCGCGACGTTCGATGAATTTATAACAACGAATCGTGTAGTGCGCTTCCTGTTCAAGTGCTGGGCAGTTGTCGCGGTGATCGATGTGATAGGAGTACCGGTATATAACGTGGTTCATTCCACATTGGGAGGATCGCATCCGAACATTATTGATATCGTAATTGGAATATTATTAGGGTTCTTTTTCGGTGGTGTTCTCGCTGGCTTCTTGCTTTTTTCCGGCACACTTTTGGTCTGGCTTTGGTGGCTTCTTTTCGTGGAAAAAGGAACAGCCTGACGCAGCGCACGCCGCCTGTCTTACACGAGTACACTGTCAGAACAAACGGGACTCTGTTCGATCACCACACAGGTGGGGTCGCGCCTCCTATTGACCCCGCGTCGCGTGGGACGACACAGAAAGCTTCGATACAAATTTCGTGATAGTAAGATGCTGGCGCTGGGGCAAATCGTTGCCCGATTACCCCACCCGATAACGATCGATGCAGTCCCGGTTCAACGTCACGCCCAGGCCCGGCGCGTTCGGCACCTTCATGAACCCGGCGCCGTCGTAATCGAACGGCTCGTTCAGCAACTCGGTCCGCAGCGCGTGCGGCGTCTGATCCCATTCGATCATCAGCGCGTTCGGGATCGATGCCGCGAAATGCAGGGCCGGAACGAACAGCAGTGCCGAGGAAAAACAATGCGGAGACAGCATCATGTTGTATGCATGCGCGAAGGCGGCGATGCGGCGGCATTCGGTGAAACCGCCCGACCACACAAGGTCCGGCTGCCCGATATCGATCGCCTTGCGGGTGATCAGTTCCCGGTAGCCGTAAAGTCCGATTTCCGTTTCGTACCCGGCGATGGCAGCCGGCAGAGCGGCCGCGACTTCGGCACTGCCCTCGATATCGTCGGTGGCGACGGGTTCCTCGATCCAGAACACATCGTAAGGTTCCAGTTTGCGGCCCATCGCGATCGCGACTTCCGGGCTCCAAACGCAATTCGCGTCCACCATCAGGCGGCGGTCTGGGCCGAGCGCGGCACGCACGGTGGCGACTCGTTGCAAATCCTCTTCCGGGGTGACCATGCAAAGGTCGGGCTGGTTCAGCAGTTGCCGGAAATTCGTGCCGGTGAAGGCATAACGGCCAATTTTCATTTTCATCGCGCGAAAGCCGCGCGCGACGTAGCTTTCGGTTTCGGCCTTCAGTTCCGCCAGGCCTTTGCCCTGTTGATAGAACCCACCGCTGGCGTAGACTTCCACTTTATCCGAGTACGCACCGAACAATTTATACAGCGGCAATCCCGCGACTTTTCCGGCGATATCCCACAGCGCGATATCCAGGCCGGACATCGCGTGCATCACGATCCCCTTCCGCCCGTGTTGGCGAGTCCGGGAAAACATCGTCTGCCAGTGCCGCTCGATCATCAGCGGGTCCTGACCCATCAGCAGCGGTTTCAGCTCGTGTTCGATGACGGTCGCGGTGGAGATCATCGGGCCGCCGGCGGCGCCGGCCTCCCCGATGCCGATCAGGCCGGTGTCGGTCTCGATCTCCACGATCAGCGCGCTGCGCGACGAACTGACGGTCCCCGCGCTCATGCAGGGGTTGGTCGCATTCCACGTCAGCGGAATGGTGCGGATGTCGACGATTTGCATGGTGGACCCCTCAATTCGTCACGGTAAAGCGCCGCACCGCATCCTGATCCAGTTCCAGCCCGAACCCGGCGCCCGGAGGCACCACCATATCCGATCCATCCATCGCCGGCATCGCCTTCAGCAGCCGCGCCGACCGAGGCACATACTCGACGATTTGCGCGTTCGGCACGGCGGTCAGCAGATGGATATGGATTTCCGGCAACACGTGCCCGCCGACCAACCCGCCGAACCCGTGCACCATCGACGCGACATGCCGCCACGGGGTCACGCCGCCGATCCGCCCGAGGTCGATCAGGGCGATGCCGCAACCCCGAGCCTCCAGCAGGCGGCGATAGGCGTCGATGTCGTAGAGGTGCTCGCCCGTCGCTACCAGTGTATCCAACGCGGCGGTGATGCGGCCCATGCCGGCGACATCCTGGTGGTGGATCGGGTCCTCCAACCAGGAAATCCCCGCCTCTTGCAACGCTTTCCCGGTCCGCATCGCGCGATCCAGCGTCCAGGTTTCCGTCGCGTCCACCATAATGGCGACATCCGGCCCGACGGCGTCCCGCACGGCTTGCACCCGAGCGACCTCCCCATCCGGATGTTTCTCGTTCCCCACGCGCAGTTTCATCGCTCGGAACCCCTGCGCGTAAGCCTTACGAGCCGACGCCACGAGTTCCTCCAGCGACAGCGAATACCAGAACCCGTCCGACGCATAGGTCGGCAGCCGGTCGCGGAACCCGCCCAGCAGCCGCGACACCGGCTGCCCGAGCGTCTTGCCGGCGGCGTCCCATATGGCGATGTCGATGGGGCAGATCGCGTAGTTCAGCAGCCCGCCCGGACCGACCCAATCGCCGGCCTTGACCATGCGCTGCCACGCGGCCTCGGCTTCCAGCACGTTCATGCCCGTCACCAGCCGCCCCAGCTCATGCGTCGCCGACGCCACCGCTCGGACGAACATTTCGCGCAGCGCGACGATGTAGCCGAAGCCGTGGACGCCATCGGTCGTGACGACTTCCGCCATCACGTGCCAGTTGGCATCGACCGCCCGTCCCGCCGCGGTGTAGGGGTTTTCGAGGGCAACCTTCAGGACGCTGACCTTAACGGATGCGATTTTCATGGGTGCCCTCTCCCTGATACGCCCGTCATGGTCGGGTTTAACCCGACCATCTCTCTCCAATTGGCCTGAGTTGGTCGGGTCAAGCCCGACCATGACGGGATCGCCTATTTAAACGCGGGCATCACGTCCTTCGCGAACCATTCCAGCTGTTCCAGGCACATGTTCAGCGGCAGGCTGAGCGGCTGGTTGACGGTCACCCGCTTCAGGCCGGGCAGGCGGGTTTCCAGCGCCTTCAACTGCTCGATAATGTCGGCGGGCGTGCCGGCGAGGAAGCCGCCATTGGCGATGGCGTCCTCGATCCGCGGCAGCTTCGCGTTCACGGCGGTCTTGGGATCGCGCATCGCGACGATCTGCTCGTCGCTCAGTGCCCGAGCGAGGCGCAGTTCCCCAAACATCTTCATGTTCTCTTCGTAGTATTTGCCGGCTTCGTCGATCGCCTGCTGGCGGCTTTTGGCGATGTGGAACTGGTAGCCGATCGCCAGACGTTCGCCGGGGATGATGTCGTGGCCGAACTTTTTGTGCGCGGCGATCCAATCGCGGACCAGCTTGTCCACGATACCGCCCTCGGCCGAGCCGCCGCCAACCATACCCTGGATGCCCATTTTGGCCATGAATTCCAGCGCCCGCGTCGACCCGCCCTGAATCGGCTGCCAGCATTCCACCGGCAGGCGCTCGGGGCGCGGCACCAGGGTGATTTCCTTCAACTGGTAGCCGCGATACGGCACCTCCGGCGGAATAGTAAAATTCTTGCCTTTGTGGGAGAAGCGGTCGTTGTTGAAGGCCTTGAAGATGATCTCCACGCCTTCTTCGAACAACTCCCGGTTTGCTTCCTGATCCATCAGCGGGGAGCCGAATGTCTCCACCTCCCGCGTGTGGTAGCCGCGGCCGACGCCGAAGATCACCCGTCCCTCGGACAGGATGTCGGCCACCGCGTAATCTTCCGCGAGGCGCAGCGGGTGCCACATCGGGACGATGTTAAACCCGGTGCCGATTTTCAGCCGCTGGGTTTTGTGCACCAGGTGCATCGCGAGGAGAATGATATTCGGCAGGGTCTCCGTCCCCTCTGGCTGGAAATGGTGCTCGGCCATCCACAGGGCGCCGTAGCCGAGCTTGTCCATCAGCTGGGCTTGGATCACGGCTTTGTGGAGGCCGGTGATCAGGGTCTTGTTGTCGTAGAAGCGGTCATTGATCGGGGTGCCGGCGTAGCCGACGTTTTCCATATCCACGTGACCGACGTAGGAGCTGTCGAACTGGGTAATCATGGGTGTTTGCCTCCGGGTGGACGGGTGTCCCGCCATGTCTCACTGGGCGGGTGCCCCGCGCTTTCGGGCGGCAATGTAGCGGGGTAGCGGCGGTTGGCAAATCTGGGGGGATGGGGGGTTGCCGATCGGCGGCGGACCGTTCAGCCGTTGGTGGCCTGCTGCCCGGCTTGCGCTGTCAGTGTCTGACGGAGTTGTTTCGCACGTTCCAGGCCTGCGACGTCGCCAAGGATCGTAAAGGCCGCCTCCGCTTCGTCCAGGATCGGGAACGCCTCGCTGGCTCGGCCAGCCCGTGCGAGAACCATCGCCAGCAGCGCCCCCGCGTAAGCAACGACATCCGGAAGGTTCAGTTGCCGCGCGATCGTGAACGATTCCGACACCGCATCGAGAATCGCCTGCGCCCGCGCATCCCCTAGCCCCCCCAATTCGATCAGAGAATCAGCGATTTTATAAAGCGTTACCGCGCGCGATCGCACGTCGCCGAGCCGGTCGTAGACGGGCAGTTCCTCCTCGCGGCGGATGCGCAGGGCCTCGTCGAGCTGGCCACGCGCCTGCAGAATGTCGGCGATCTGGCCCATCGTCACCGCGCGCGATCGCACGTCGCCGAGCCGGTCGTAGACGGGCAGTTGCTCCTCGCGGCGGATGCGCAGGGCCTCGTCGAGCTGGCCGCGTGCCTGCAGAATGTCGGCGATGCCGCCTACGGCGAAGGCGCGCGTGCGCTCGTCCGTCGCCGTGCGTGCGGCATTTCGATAGGCCGTTTCCGCATCGGCGATCCGGCCGAGGCTGGCTGCGAGATCCCCGATTTCCAGGGCGAACCCGGTGCGCATGTCGTCGGGTACGTCCGGTTCCAGCAAGGTCTGGTGCAGAAATTCGATCCGTGCCGTGCGTTCGGCGCGGGTGCGGTCGTCGATGATCCTGATGTCCGGTTCGGGCAAAGGCAGCCGTTCCGATAACGCGTCGAATGCAACGACGGCGGCGCGCCAAGCCCAGAGATCGATCGCAGTTTTGGCCAAATCCGCGATGGATTCCGGGTCAAGCCATAACAGCAGACTGGCCTTCACCCGCTGCGCGACGGATTCGCGCCGAATGTTGAATTCCGCCCACCTCGCGGCGTCGAACCATCCCGGACCGCCAGTCATATGGATCGCACCGTGTGTTTGCGCGAGAGCCGTCAGAGTCCGTTCCACTGCGGCGAAATCCGGATACTCCCGGGCATTGAGCCTCAGTTGTGCGGTGTGCCGGTCGCCCCCTTGCAGGGCTGCGTCCAGGTCCTGGATCAGCCGGTCCCGCAGCGGTTCGTCGCGGCAGTCCGCTATCAGCAACTGGAATTTGCCGGGACGCGCACGGATCAGTTTGGCGAGGCGGGCGAAGCTTTCCTGGCAGCCGGGCGACAGGGCGTCCCCCGACGCCTGGGCGGACGGCGTTTGGTCCGGTTCCGTCACGGCTCCGCCGGCAAGGAAGCGGCCGCGCGCCGATAGCCCTCGAGGGTGCGAATGACGGGATGGCTGCGCCGCCATGTGCCGTCGTTGTACTCCAGCAGCGCGAGGCGATAGAGCAAACGCCGCACCGCTTCGTCGTTCCCGATGTCCACCGGATTCCGATCGATCCGCACCAGGCGCGTGTAGTCCTCCGGTTCCAGAAGGCGCCGATACTCGCTCGCCAACTGCGCGACGGCCCGCGTCACGACATCCGCATCGATCCGCGCGTTCGCGAATTCGCAGCAAAGCTGCAGCAGGCGCAGCAGCTCCCGCGGGTGTCCGCCGCTGTTCTCGATCAACCGCTCGATATCCGCGTCGGCGTCGAACAAAGACCGGTCCGCGCGCTGGAGCAGAATGTCGCGCCTGGCGCGCCAACCGGCATCGCAACGGGTGTCGTTTGCATCCTGCAGTTTGATCATCGGCAGCACCAGATCGGCATCGAGCCGGCCGGCCAGAGCGTCTTCGTATTTCAGAGCGATCGGCGCCGTATAAATCGCCATTGTATTCAAGGCCAACAGCAGTTCGGTGTCCTCGACGAACAGGCGGCGCCGGTCTTCTTCGCGCAGCTTGTCGGTGCCGTCGATGACGAACAGCACGCGCACCGACGGTTTACCCCATTTCTCCGCGAGCGCTTGTTCGGCGCCGTTAATCAACCGGTTGAATGCTTGGGCCAATTGCGTGAACGTATTTCTAATGACACGCCGCAATTCGTCCTTATAGGTGGAATTCGCCTTGAAAGCCGAATTGAAGCTCGCGAATATTTTGGCGAGCAGCGGCACCCCGGCCGTAACCTCGCCGCCGCTTTTGACCTCGAGCGAGAAATCCCGGACCTCCGAGCGCGTTTCGACTTTGTCGGCGAACCAGGTCTCGAGTTCTGCGACGGCTTTGGCGGGGAGCGCGATCTTTTCCTGTTCCAGGGCTTTGAGCAGCGCGTGCGCCATCGCCATCATCAGGTCGGCGTACTGAAGATTGTTTCGGTCCAGGACGCCAGGGACATCGACCTCGACCGGCAAAAAGAATTTTGTTTCCCGGAGCCGTGCCGCATAGAATTTCAGTTCCGTGGTTTTGCCGGTACCGACGTGGCCAAAAAAGAGCACATGTTTTTGCGCCGGTGGGAAGAACCGTTCGGTCCCCATCAGGAAGCCCAGCTTGCGTGCCAACCGGTCCAGGGTCCTTTGGCTACCACGTGCCTCCCGCGTATCGACGCGACGCGGATCGTTCGGTTCGAGTGCTTCCTCGAATTCGATGGCCTGCATCACCTCAAGAATATCGTGTGGCGGTCGATAGGCGGGCATGAACGCGCGATCCGGACAGGGGCGCGATTATCTTAGCGGGGTTCCCTCAGGAAATCGACCTGTCGATTTGGCCGCCCTCACCCCCTAACCGGCAACGGCGGCACCATCCCCTCCGGCACCTCGAACTCCGCCGCGTTGAGCATCAACGCGATCATCGCATAGTACCCAACCAACCCCGTCAGCTCGACCGCCCCCGCCACGCCGAACAGCACCACGATCCGCCGGTACGCCGCATCGGACGCAAAATGCTTCGTCAGCAGCTCCATCCCGTAATCGTGGATCGCCTGTTCGTCCGCCG
Organism: uncultured Acetobacteraceae bacterium; assembly: GCA_903895595.1. Lineage (GTDB taxonomy): Bacteria > Pseudomonadota > Alphaproteobacteria > Acetobacterales > Acetobacteraceae > Rhodopila. Next base: position 75,328 of record CAITUP010000016.1, read on the forward strand.
CGGCGAAGACCGACCCGCCGACACGCAGAGTCTCGATCGACGCCTCCGATAACCCGGCCTTGCGCGCCTCGCTTTCATGCGACGCCCATTCGAACTGGCAATCCCAGTACCGCCCGGTCAGCAGAATGGCGAACTCCCGCAGCCGAGGTTCGAACGTCGAGTTGAACCGCAGCACCAGGCCCAGCGCCGACATGGTTTCCGCCAATGCCGGCCGGTGCATGGCCACGGCCAACGGCCCGACCGGCGCGGATTTGCGCTGTCCGCCGATCATCGCGTCGTAAACGCGCCGTTGTTCGGGGTTCATTTCGGCTACGGGAACAAGGGGAATGCGCGGCATGAACGTGTCTCCTGTTGGTTGCCCGCAGCCTACCGGCGAAAATTCGCGCCGCCAAACTTGACGCGCGGTACCGCCGTTCCGATATCCCGGCGCTTAATTAGAATGCCCATTGTATGACCAAGACATTCCTGGACGAGGATTCAGACTCCGTCCGCTACATTCTGAAATCCACCGCCGCGGCCTCCGGGACAACGGACCTCGAAGCCATTCGGGCGAAAATGGCCGGTCAGCCGGACATCTCCGAACAGGACGCCGCCAGCACCCCCCGCATCGCCGCCGGGACCGGCTCGACAATCGCGAGCCCGAAGCGGCGCCGCAGCCGAGCGGCCGTGGCGCTCAAAGGCCCGCCGCCGATGATGACAGCCTCCGCCCCATCCATCTCGATGCATGCGGTCGCCGCCGCGGCGAGCGCATCCTCCTGCGCCGCCGGATCGCCGGCCAACGTCAGTGGATCGCCCGCCGGCACGCGGACGCCGGTAAACGCTGCGGAAAGGCCCAGCCCCCGCACGCAGGCCTCAATCGAACGAACCAGACGCGGCGTGGTCGTCGCGATGCCGAAGCGCCGGCCGCCTGCCGCGGCCTCCCGCATCGCGGCCTCCCCGATCCCGATTATCGGGATCGACAGCAGCGCCCGCAGCCGCTGCGCGCCCGGGTCGCCGAAGGCCGCCACGACGATCGCATCGGCGTCCGCGGCCTCCGCCGTGCCGATCCTGACAACCTCCGCCGCGCCCGCCGCCAAACCCGCCTCATCCACGATCATCGCCGCACCGATCGAGGCGCCCATGCCACGCAGGCTCACACCCGGCGGCAGCAGCGGCCGCGCGACCGCCAGCATCATCTCTGTCGAGCGCGCGGAAATATTCGGATTGATCAGCAGAATGCGTGCCATGACACCGGAAAACCTGTTTGAAAACGCCCGGCGCCCTTCGTATCATCCCGCTACGACCAGTGGGAACCGAAATGACCGACTATCCACGCGACCTTGCCGGCTACCGAGGCGATCCGCCCCACGCCAACTGGCCCAACAACGCCCGAATCGCCGTGCAATTCGTCATCAATTACGAAGAAGGCGGGGAGAACAACATCCTGCACGGCGACGCCGCGTCGGAAGCGTTCCTGTCGGAGATTGTAGGCGCCTCCGCTTGGCCCGGTCAGCGGCATATGAACATGGAATCGATTTACGAATACGGCGCCCGCGCCGGGTTCTGGCGCCTGCGCGACATGTTCGCCGCGCGCAACATGCCGGTCACCGTGTTCGCGGTCGCGACCGCGCTGGCGCGCAATCCCGCCGCTGTCGATGCGATGCGCCAAGCCGGTTGGGAAATCGCCAGTCACGGCCTGAAATGGATCGAATACAAGGATTTCACGGCGGAACAGGAACGGGCGCATATCAAGGATGCCATCCGCCTGCACGAACAGGTCACGGGATCGCGTCCCCAGGGATTTTATCAGGGACGCGCCTCGGAACACACGCTGGCGCTGACGATCGAAGACGGCGGATTTCTCTACAGCGCCGACTCCTATGCCGACGATCTGCCCTATTGGCATCAGGACGGGTCGAATCAGCAACTGATCGTGCCGTACACACTCGACGCCAACGACATGCGGTTCGCGACGCCGCAAGGTTTCAACAGCGGCGATCAATTCTTCGCCTATTTGCGCGACTCCTTCGACCTTCTCTACGAAGAAGGCGCCGCGCGGCCGAAAATGCTGTCCATCGGCCTGCACTGCCGCCTCGTCGGCCGTCCCGGCCGCGCCGCCGCCCTCGCTCGGTTTTTGGATTATATCCGCAGTCATAACAATATTTTGGTGACAACCCGGCTCGATATCGCGCGGCACTGGATCAAGCACCATCCGCCCGCCGGCGGTTATGTGCCGAGCCGGATGGGGCAAGCGTTGTTCGCGGCGGCGTTCGGGGACATTTTCGAACACTCGCCGCACATTGCGGAACGAACCCATACCAAGGGCCTGACAACCGAACACGACACGGCCGAGGGCCTGCACACCGCGCTTGTCGCGACGATGCGGGACATGACGCAGGCGGAAAAACACACGTTGATCTCCGCGCATCCGGACCTCGCCGGTCGGCTCGCCCTGGCCAAGGAACTGACAGCGGATTCGGCGCGGGAACAGGGATCGGCCGGCCTCGACCGCCTGACACCCGATGAATTGGGACGCTTTACCGAACTGAACGATGCCTACCGGTCCCGGTTCGGGTTCCCGTTCGTCATGGCGGTGAAAGGGGCAACCAAAGAGCAGATCGCCAGCGCCTTCGAACGACGCCTGCTTCACGCGCCGGACGACGAATTCGCCGAGGCTCTGACGCAGATCGAGCGAATCGCCTTGTTCCGTCTGCGAGACCGGCTACCGCCCCAAGTGCCGGAATAACCCGTTCAGCTCCCCGAACGGCATCAACCCCTCGGTAAAGCGGAACGTTCCGTCGCGTGCGACCTCCTGAGCCGCCGCCAGCACGCCCGCCATCGCCACGCGGGCGAAGGCGCTGCCGACGACCACCCGCCGCACGCCCAGCGCCGCGAACGCCTCCACCGAGGAACACGGACCCCCGAGCCCCACGATCGCCGCCACCGGAATATCCACCGCGCGGCACAACGCTGCGATTTCATCGGGATCGCCCATGCCAGGCGCCATGAACGCATCCGCGCCCGCCGCCTGAAACGCCTGGGCGCGGGCGATCACCTGAGCCAAATCCCCCCGCCCGTGCATGTATTGATCCGCTCGCGCCGTGATCGCGAACCGGAACGGCAACGCCGCGGCCGCTTCCACCGCCGCGCGCAGCCGCTCCACCGCGACATCCAGCGGAAATATCGGCTCGGACCGGTCGCCCGTCGTATCCTCGATGGAACCGCCAACGATGCCGGTTTCCCCAGCCAGCCGGATGGTTTCCGCAACCCCCTCTGCCGTCGCCGCCCAGCCGTTTTCCAAATCGGCGGACACCGGCAGATTGACGGCGGCGGCGACAGACCGCGCATTGTCCAGCATGATGTCGCGCGTCGCCAACCCGTCCCCGTCCGGCAGCCCAAGAGCGAACATTACGCCCGCGCTGCTCGTTTCCAGGCACGGAAACCCGGCATGCGCCAACAAGCGAGCGCTGCCGGCGTCCCAGCATCCGCCGGCCAGGAGGACGCCAGACGCGTGCATGCTGCGGTAATGAGCCGATTTCTCCAGGATTGTCGGCGGCATGGCGCTTCCTCCGTTGTTACGGTTTCACGAATTTCAGCACGAATTCGTCCTTCGGCTGCGGCGGATCGGGCGTGTTCTTGTCTTTGGGATCATTGAGGTTACGCAGGAACGTGCCCTCCTCGACCAACTTGAAACCAGCGGCTTCGACTTCCTGCCGCAGGAACGCTTCCTCGATGCGATGCAATGTGCCTGCCTCGGAAATACCCGTGCCCGGCCGCCCGGCGTGATCGGCGATGACGTAGGTGCCGCCCGGTTTTAGGGCGCGGAACACAGCCGCGTTCATCGCCGTCCGGTCCACGCCCATGAATCCCAGGTCGTGATAGTTGAATATCAAGGTCGCGAGGTCGACGCCGCCGGTCGCCAGTTCGGGCGGAAACGGGTCCTCGAACGGGCGGGACACCGCGACGATCGGCGCGGCCGGAACCCCGGCGGCGAGGAGTTTCGCACTGCGATCGGCCAGCGCCACGGGCGATGGGCGAGGGGCACTCGGCGGTGCCGCGGCCGGTGCCGCCAAATTCGGATGGCTGTTGCCTTCCCGAACCGCGGGCGGGGTCGGTGCTCGGTTTGGATCGATCGGGCGGCTCTGGCCGAATACCTTGCCGGTCGGGCCGATGGCTCGAGCGAGCAACTCGGTCGTGTAACCGCCGGCGGCGCTGAGATCGAACGCGACAATCCCCGGCCGAGGACCGATGAACGGCAGTAATTTTTCGGGCTTGCGGCGCAGATCGTTGGTGCGATCGGCCGCGCTGCGATCCGGGCTGGCCAGGATCTCGGCGATTTTGGCGGCCGACAAGGGCTGCTGCGCGATCGCCACGTCGCTACCCACCCATAACCCGGCCCAGAGCGCGATTGTCGCGAGCATCGTTTTGTGGCGTGTTTTCATTGTCCAACCCCTATCCCGTGTGTCGTCTTGGCGTCCTCTTGTAAGATACACCGATATGCGGTCCCGGTGCACGTGGCGCCCCGCCCGGTCGATTATTGTTGCTTTGGCCGCCTAAACCATTCAGCCTCCCTTCCACAAAAAAGAACGGGAGGACCCAATGGAAGCCGACCTCGAAGCCCGGATCATGCGCAAAATCTATCTGCGCCTGCTACCCTTTGCCTTCATCGCTTACAGCCTCTGCTACATCGACCGCATCAACTCCACCTTCGCCGCATTGACGATGCGCGGCGACCTGCAGATGTCGGCTACCGCCTTCGGCTTCGCGGTCGGCACCTTCTACTGGGGTTATTTCATCTTCGAAGTCCCCAGCAACATCGTCATGGAAAAGGTCGGTGCGCGCCTCTGGATCGCGCGCATCATGATCACCTGGGGCATCCTGGCGGGGGTGACAGCGTTCGTCACGGGGTCCACCAGCTTCGCCATCCTGCGGTTTCTGCTGGGCAGTGCCGAGGCCGGGTTCTTCCCCGGTATGGTGCTCTATTTTACCTACTGGTTCCCCGCGAAGCATCATGCGCGGATCGTATCGGGCATTCTGGCGGGGTTCGTCGTGGCGGTGGCGGGGGGCGCCCCGATCTCCACCGCGCTGCTGAGCCTGGACGGGATGTTCGGGCTGCACGGCTGGCAGATCATGTACATCGCGGAGGCCGTGCCGACCGTGATCCTGGGCTTCGGCACCTATTTCATCATGACGGACAGGCCCGAACAGGCGAGCTTCCTGACGCAGGAGGAAAAGGAATGGCTTCGCACGAAGCTCGCCTCCGAGCGGCAGGCGAAGGAGGCTGTTCGCACCTTCACCCTGTGGCAGGGCATGACGAACCCCACGGTACTGCTGCTGGCGCTGAACTACTTCGGGATCGTGACCGCCAGCCTGGGGATGCTGTTCTTCATCCCGCAGATCATCAAATCCATCGGCGTGGCGGACAACATGACGGTGGGCTGGCTGACGATGCTGCCGTACCTGTGCGGCGGGGCCTCGCTGGTGATCTGGGGCCGTGTGTCGGACCGAATGAACGAACGGCGCTGGAACCTGCTGGGCGCCTGCACACTCTCCACGCTCGGGTTAATCATGGCGGGGATGACGATGGGAACCTGGTGGGCAATGGTGGGGATGTCGATCGCCGCGATGGGCTTCTACGGATCGAAAGGCCCGTTCTGGGCGATGCCGCCGATGTTCCTGACCGGCACGGCGGCGGCCGGCGCATTGGCCTGGATCAACTGCATCGGCAATCTGGGCGGGTTCTTCGGGCCCTGGTATGTCGGGGTCATCAAGGACTTCACCGGCAGCTACGCGGGCGGACTGTATGGGCTGGCCGCGCTGGGCATGCTCGCGGCGCTGATCGCGGCGTTCGGGTTGAAGATCCACGATGTCACGCGGGAGGCGATTCCCGCGCCGGTACGGTAACAACAGCACGGGAGAACGCACATGAAAGTGGTAACGCTCAAGGACATCCCCATCGTCCCCGCCCCCGGCGCGGCCGAACGCACCGACAGCTGGACCGGACCGGTCGAGCGCACGCGCCAGACCATCATCGGTGCCGGCGAGTCCGAGAACTACAATTGCAGCATCGTGAACTTCAGCCAGGGCTGCAACACCGGCTGGCACGTCCACGACTGCGATCAGGTGCTGATCGTCACACACGGCTCCGGCTGGGTGGCGACGGAGACCGAGCGCAAGGAAATCAACGTCGGCGACGTCGCGCATGTGAAGGCCGGAGAACGCCACTGGCATGGCGCGAAAGAGAACACGACCATGGGGCACATCACGTTCACCATGGCCAACGGCAAGGCGGTCTGGGGCTAAAGCCTATTCCGCGAAGAAGGGCAGCAGCCGGCGGAGCAATTCCTCCGGCTGCTCCTCCGGCATCCAATGGCCGCAATTTTCGATAACACCGCCCCGGACGTCCACGGCCATCCGCCGTAACGATTCCACCACTTCCATGCCACGTCCCCAGGCATTGGCGCCGCCCAGCGCGAGCACCGGCATCGGCAGTTTGAACTTGGCGGCGATGGCGGCATTGTCTGCGATGTCTTGGGGAATGTTGCGGTAATAGGCGAATCCCGCCCGCAACGCGCCGATCTGGCGGTAGGTGCGGAGGTATTCGGCGATATCGGCCTCCGGGATCACATTCGGGTGATGGCCGTAATTGCGGTAGAACCAGCCGAAGTAAATATCCTCCCGCCCGGCCACCAGCGCCTCCGGCAGGTCCAGGGTCTGATGGAACGCGTGATGCCAGCGCCGGCCCCCTTGGCTGATGTTGGGGCTGCCGTCGCCGGGAATGGACACGTCCAGGATCGCCAGCTTACGCACAGCGTCCGGATGCGCCGCTGCGATGGCATAGGCCGTCGGTCCACCCCAGTCGTGCCCGACCAGATGGAACGCCTCGAGCCCCAGATGATCGTGCACCAGCCGCCAGATATCGTTGCCTACGGTTTTCTTGTCGTAGCCGGCCGCCGGCCGCGACGAATCCCCCAGGCCGCGCAGGTCAGGGGCGATCACGCGGTACTGGCGGGCAAGCGTCGGGATGATGTGCCGCCACTCGTACCAGGTTTGCGGCCAGCCGTGCAGCAGCACGATGGGGAAGCCCTCCCCGGCGGTGACGTAGTGCAGGCGCACGTCGCCGAGGTCGGCGTGGTGGTGGATCATGGAAAAATCTCCCGATGGGCAGGGCGGATCATGACGCGGCATGGGCGTTGGCGTCCCAGGGTGATCGCATATGCGGTTTCCCGCGTTTCCCGTCATGGTCGGGCTTGACCCGACCATCTCACGCCAATTGGGCACCGTCCGAAAAACAATGCCTTTTCAATGGTGCGTAAAATCGCAGGAGATGGTCGGGTCACGCCCGACCATGACGAGCGGGGGCGCCAAAGGTCATATGCGATCCCCCTGGTTGGCGTCCAGTTGCGTCATGACAGCCCCCCGCCCGCCTGATACAGTCGCGTCCATGCAATATGCTCGCCCCGCCAGCCGTGCGATTTTCCTGGGTCTGTCCTTGTTGTCGGCCTGCGCCGCCAGCGACCCGACCTCGGGCAGCCCGTCCGCTCGGTCGGACGCACCGAGCGGGGCGTTCGGTCATTATTTGGCCGGCCGTTTCGCGCTGGCGGAGTCCGATCCCGATACCGCCGCGACGGCCTTGTCTCGCGCGGTGACGCTCGCGCCGAATGAGCCCGATCTGGTGCTGCAGGCCTTTCTCGCCAACCTCGCCGCCGAACGGCCGGAGGCTTTGACGCTGGCGCGCCGCATTCCCGACAATCAGCTATCGCAGCTTGTCCTGGCGGATGAGGACATACGCGCCGGGCGCTGGGCGGCGGCGGAAAAGCGCTATCATCAATTGCCGCGCCAGGGACTGACGCAGCTGTTGCAGCCGCTGCTGGTGGCTTGGGCGCAGCAGGGGGGCGGCCACACCGACGCGGCGCTGCAAACCCTGCGTCCCTATGCCGAGAACCCCCGTTTCCGGGGCATTTTCGCCCTGCATGCCGCGATGATCGCCGACCTCGCCAATCTGCGGGATACCGCGGCACACTATTACGCGGCGGTGCGCGGGGACGCGACCGACAGCAATCTGCGGCTGGCGCAAATCCTGGCCAGCTGGTCCGCCCGCGACGGCCGCCCCGACGATGCGCGCGATCTGTTGAACTCCGTTGGCGCTCGTGTGCCGGAAATCCGCCTCGCGCAGCGCGATCTGCTGGCGAAGGTTAAAGAGCGTCCCGTCGCCAGCGTCGCGGACGGTGTGGCCGAGACCTACGTCGCCCTCGCGGCAGCCTTGCGCATGCAGGACCAGGACGAATTCGCCCTGCTGATGCTGCGGCTATCGTTTCGCATCCGCCCGAGTTTCGCCGCCGCTCGGCTTTTGCAGGAAGAGATGCTTACCTCAAGCAAGCGCTACGGTCTGGCGCTGAAGGCGTTGGAGGGCATTCCGGCGCGAGACGCTCTGGGCTCCGTGGCACGTCTGCGCGGTGCCGCGCTGATGGCTCAGATGGATCGCACCGATGAGGCTATTGCGGCCCTGACCCAACTCGCCGCCGACTACCCCGAAAGCGCGCTGCCGGACATGCAACTGGGCGATGTGTTGCGCATCAAGCGCCGGTTCGACGCGGCGATCGCGGCCTACAGCAAGGCGATCGCCAGGATCGATACGCCGGAACGCCGGGATTGGATCGTGTTCTACGATCGCGGGGTGGCATACGAGCGTTCGGGCAATTGGGCCTTGGCCGAGGCCGATCTGAAGCTCGCGCTGCAATTGGCGCCCGATCAACCGATGGTGCTGAATTATCTGGCCTATTCCTGGGCGGATATGGGTCAGCACCTCGATCTCGCGCGCAACATGCTGCAAGCCGCTGCCGATACGCGCAAGAACGACGGCGCTATCACGGACAGCCTCGGCTGGGTCATGTTCCGTCAAGGGGACGTGGCTACCGCGGTTCGCACGCTGGAACGCGCCGTGGAGCTGGAGCCGGAGGACCCCACGATCACCAGCCATCTCGGCGACGTCTACTTCGCCGCCGGCCGCACCACCGAGGCTCGGTACGAGTGGAAGCGCGCGCTGACGCTGAACCCGGACCCGCCGGATATTCCGAAACTGGAAGAGAAACTGAAAAACGGCCTGCGCGCGGGCGACGTGCGCACGCGGTGACCGCCATGATTTGGGAGCCGGCGCCGGCGAAGATCAACCTGAGCCTGCATATCGTCGGCAAGCGGGCGGACGGGTACCATCTGTTGGACAGCCTTGTGGTGTTCGCCGGGGTTGGCGATCGGCTGAGCGCCGAACCGGCCGAGACGCTGACGCTGCGTTTGACCGGCCCGTTCGCGTCCGGGTTGGATGGCGAGCAGGACAATCTGGTCCTTCGCGCCGCGCGGGCGTTGGCGGAGGCCGCCGGGACTGCGCCGAGGGCCGCGCTGCTGCTGGAAAAGAACCTGCCGGTTGCATCCGGCATCGGTGGAGGATCGGCCGACGCCGCCGCGGCGCTGCGTGTGCTGTCGCGGCTTTGGGGTGTCGCCCTGCCCGCGGAAACGATGGGTGCCATCGCCGCGCGGCTCGGTGCCGACGTGCCGGTGTGTCTGGCGGGAAAGCCTGCTCGGATGCGGGGAATCGGGGAGCAACTCGATCCCCCGCCAGTTCTGCCATCCTGCGGGTTGGTGCTGGTCAATCCCGGGGCTGCGGTCAGCACGGCGGATGTGTTCCGCGCTCGGCGGGGGGATTTTTCCGGGGCCGCGGAACTGCCTGGTGCTTGGGCGACCGCGGCCGACATGGCGCGCGATCTGGCGGCGCTTACCAACGATCTCCAACCGCCGGCGGTCGCGTTGTGTCCGCCGGTCGGGGAAGTACTGGACGCTCTGGCGGCGCTGCCCGGCTGCCTTTTGGCACGCATGAGCGGGTCGGGTGCGACCTGCTTCGGCCTGTTCCATTCACCATCGGAAGCCGCCCGGGCAGCCGCTGCGATCGGCCGTCCGGGCTGGTGGGCGTGGGGCGGAGGGTTGTCCCGCGCATAACGTGCTTGCCGCGCGGCGCGGCCCAGCATATCAACGCGCCCAGGATTGGGGTGTCGCCAAGCGGTAAGGCAACGGATTTTGATTCCGTCATACGGAGGTTCGATCCCTCCCACCCCAGCCATTCACTTTCCTCAAACCGTCATCGACGCAAGCATTGACACGACGCCAGCCCTCTCTGTCATACTCCGTCCACCGAACCGGAGGCTCGACCCGCTGCCACGCTTGACCCCGACCGCTATCCCGACGATTCCTCCCCCCTTCCAAGCCGGGCTGGTCCGGTGCGGTTGGACGGGACTGAAGGTATAATGGACGCCGGATACGAGGCAGCCACGACAGCGCGCAAGCGCCTGCACGTCATCACCTGGGGTTGCCAGATGAACGTGTATGATTCCGGACGGATGGCCGATGTGCTGGCCCCCCTCGGCTACGCGCCGGTGTCCGAACCGGATGGCGCCGACATGGTCATCCTCAACACCTGCCACATCCGCGACAAAGCCGCCGAGAAGGTCTTTTCCGAGCTCGGCCGCCTTCGCCGGATGAAGGAGGAGGGCGGCGGGAAGATGATCCTGGCGGTCGCCGGCTGCGTCGCGCAGGCGGAAGGTGCGGAAATCCTGGCCCGCGCGCCTTACGTGGACATCGTGCTCGGCCCCCAGACCTACCACCGCCTGCCGGAAATGGTCGCTCGCGCCGCTCGGGCTGGCGGGGCGGTGATCGAGACCGACTTCCCAGCGGAAGATAAATTCGACTTTTTGCCGGACGCCGCCGCGCCGCAGGGCATCACCGCGTTCCTGACCATCCAGGAAGGCTGCGACAAGTTCTGCAGCTTCTGCGTCGTGCCGTACACGCGCGGTGCCGAACAATCCCGCTCCGCCGCGACGGTGTTGGCCGAGGCCAAACGGTTGGTGGCGCAAGGCGCGCGGGAGATTTCGCTGCTGGGGCAGAACGTCAACGCTTGGCACGGGACCGAAGGCTGGGGCCTCGGGCGCCTGCTGCGTGCGATGGCGGAAATTCCCGGCCTGAAGCGCATCCGCTACACGACCTCCCATCCCCGCGACATGGATGACGATCTTATTGCCGCCCACCGCGACCTGCCGACCCTGATGCCGTTCCTGCATCTGCCCGTGCAGTCCGGGTCCGACCGCATCCTGGCGGCGATGAACCGCAAGCACACCGCCGATCACTTCCGCGACATCGCCCGCCGCTTGCGCGAGGCGCGGCCGGACATCGCGCTGTCGTCCGACTTCATCGTCGGCCACCCAGGCGAGACCGAGGCCGATTTCGAGGCCACAATGCAGCTGGTCCGCGATGTGACCTTCCCGATGGCCTACAGCTTTAAATACTCGCCCCGCCCCGGCACCCCCGCCGCCGGCGCACCGATGCAGGTGCCCGAGGCCGAGAAGGACCGCCGCCTGCAAACGCTGCAAGCCCTGCTGCGGGAGCAGCAAGCGGCCTTCAACGCCAGCCGCGTCGGCATGACCTTTCCCGTCCTGTTCACCGGCCCCGGCCGCCACCCCGGCCAGATCGCCGGCCGCTCCCCATGGCTGCAACCTGTCCATGCCATGGGACCAACCGACCTGATCGGAACCGAGCAGATCGTAAAAATCGCCGCTGCCCACCCGAATTCCCTGGGCGGCGAACTCGTCGATCACCCCAGCCAGGAGAGACGCAGCGCTTGACCCTCGTATCCGCCCTCCCGACCCCGCCGCTGTCGCCCGCATCGGGTGGCAAGGCCATCACCCTTCAGTTCAACGACAACATGCTGCTCCCCCTTTTGCTCGGCGATCACGACCGGCATCTGGCGCGCATCGAGCAGGCTATCGGGGTCCGGCTGTCCTGCCGGGGCAACCGGGTGGCCATCGCCGGGGACGCCGCGCGCGTCGATCTGGCGCAAGGCATGCTGCAAGGCCTATGGCGCCGGTTGGAACGTGGGGAAAGCGTCGGCAGGCCGGAAATCGAGGCCGCGATCAAACTGGCCGATGCGGAAATCGACCCGCGTTTACCGTTCACCGATTTGCCGGCCATCCGCACCCGCCGCGGCGCCGTGGGGCCTCGCAGCCCGGGGCAAACAACCTACATGGAAGCGCTGGCGGCGCATGAGATGGTGTTCGGCATTGGCCCCGCCGGTACAGGTAAAACCTATCTCGCCGTCGCCCAGGCCGTCGCCATGCTCCAGGCGGGCAAGGTGGACCGCATTGTCCTGTCACGCCCGGCCGTCGAGGCCGGCGAACGCCTCGGCTTCCTGCCCGGCGACATGAAGGAGAAGGTCGATCCGTATCTCCGCCCACTGTACGACGCGCTGCACGACATGATGCCGGCCGATCAGGTCACCCGCCGCATGACCAGCGGGGAGATCGAGGTCGCGCCGCTCGCCTTCATGCGTGGCCGCACGCTGGCGCATTGCTACGCAATATTGGACGAAGCGCAGAACACCACCGCCGCCCAAATGAAGATGTTCCTGACCCGCATGGGCGAGGGCACCCGCATGGTCGTCACCGGCGATCTGACGCAGATCGATCTGCCCAACGGCGTGCGATCCGGCCTGCGCGACGCGATGGAAACGCTGGAGGGTGTGCAGGGCATCGGCGTGGTGCGCTTCACCTCCCGCGACGTCGTGCGCCACCCCATGGTGCAGCGCATCGTGGAAGCCTATGAACAGCGCGCGGCAGCCGAAGGCGACACTCGACGGGAGGCGCGCCGCTTCAACGAGCAGGTCGATGGTACCAGGGGACAGTAGACGCCCCGCGCAAGCGGGGGATTTCGACGCTATCACGGTTATCGTCGCGGACCCGGCCTGGCGCCGGTACGTGCCACGCGTGGAAGCACTGGTGATGCGCGCCGCCAAGGCCGCGGGCACCGTGGGAACGATTATCCTGGCGGACGACGCGGTGGTCGGGCGGTTGAACCTCCTGCATCGCGGCCGAAACAAGCCCACCAACGTGCTGACCTACGAGCACCCCGAGCCGGAGATTATTCTGGCGTTGGGTGTCATTCGGCGGGAGGCGGCGGCCGCCGGACGCACCGTCGCTCGGCATCTCGCGCATCTGGTGGTGCACGGGGCGTTGCACTTGCAGGGGCTGGATCACCACCATCCTGGCGAAGCGCGGCACATGGAAATGGCGGAATCCCGTATTCTGTTTGGCATCGGCGTACCCAACCCATGGCGGCGGGCATGAGCGGGTCTTTGATCTCCCGCCTGCGGGTGCTGTTGGGCGGCAAGCAGCCCGAACACTCCCTGCGCGACTCCATCGCCGAGCTGGTGCAGGAAGCCGCGGATGCGCAGCATGTGCCCGGGGAAATCCCGGAACTCGACCGGCACGAACGGGCGCTGATCGCCAACGTGCTGCGGCTGCGGGAAACCACCGCCGACGACGTCATGGTCCCCCGTGCCGACATCGTCGCCATGCGCGCCGACGTGACTTTGGAACAGGCGATCGAACTGATCCGCGACGACGGCCACTCCCGTTTGCCGGTGTATCGGGAGCAGCTGGACGACGTCATTGGTATGATCCACGTGAAGGACGTGTTTGCCTATGTCGGCAAGCCCGAGACGTTCACGCTGGAATCGATCCTCCGCAAGCCGCTGATGATCGGGCCGCAAATGCCGGTGCTGGATCTGCTGCTGCAGATGCGCCAGCAGCGAGTCCACATGGCGCTCGTGGTCGACGAATACGGCGGGATCGACGGGCTGGTGACCATTGAGGATCTGGTCGAAACCATCACCGGCGACATCGCCGATGAGCACGACGACCCAGAAGCAGCCATGGTAACCGAACGCCCCGATGGCGCCCTGGATATCAACGCCCGTCTGTCGGTCGAGGAATTCGAACTGAAAATGGGCCCGGTCCTGACCGAAGACGAGCGCGACGCCGATATCGATACTGTCGGCGGGCTGGTGTTCACCCTGGCCGGGCGCGTGCCGACGCGAGGCGAGCTGATCGGGCATCCCTCGGGCATCGAGTTCCGTATTCTCGACGCCGACCCTCGCAAAATCCGCCGGGTGCGTGTACGGCGGATGGAACTGCCCGAGGGGTAGCCTCCCGTCAACCCAAGAGAGCCGACCGCTATCAACATGCCCAACGAAATGGCGATCGTCAGCGCCGCGGACTCCAAGTTCTTCGATCTGCTGCAGGGCTTGGTCCGGTCGATCCGCGACAAGCCGGAAGGACGCGGCTGCCCGCTGTGCATCCTGGATATCGGGCTGGAACCATGGCAGCGGGAGTGGCTGCTGTGCCAGGGTGCCATGCTGCGCATCCCCAACCCGCCGCTTTATGTCAGCGGCATGCCGAACTACGCCCGCCTGTTCCTCGCCCGCCCGTTACTGCCCCAGCTGTTTCCCGGACACGAGGTCTACATCTGGATCGACGCCGACGCCTGGGTGCAGGACTGGTCCGCCGTGGCGCAATATCGCGATCTGGCTCGGCAGCACAGCTTCGCGATCGCCCTGGAGGCCGACCCTGCCTACGGGCGGGAGAAGGTTCTTCAGGCCCACGCGAACAGCTACAACATGTTCGGGCCGGACGCGTTGGCGATGCTGGAACAGTTGGGTCCCACCAACGCCGGTGTGTTTGCCGGGCGTGCCGATGCCCCGCACTGGGCCGCATGGCATGACACCATCCGGGAGTACATGCCCCGCGCCGACCGAGAGGACCTGTTTTTCCTGATGGATCAAACGGCGCTGAGCCTTGTGTGCCGCCGTCCGGACCTGCCGTCGGCGCTGTTGCCCTCCATCTTCAACTGGATCGCGCATTTCGCCCCGCCCATGGTCACCGAGGACGGCACCGAACTACTGCGGCCGTTGCCACCGCATGAGAAAATCGGGATTGTCCATCAAACCTTCGACACGAAACGCGCCCTTCTGGCACTGCCGCGCCGCAGCGGCGGAACGTTGAGCCGGTCTATCGCCTACGAGGCGCCATCGCAGTTGCCCGAGGGCGACTACGTCTCGCCTGGCCTACAGGTCGTCCGCCTCGATCCATGCTTCCCGCATCTGGGGGCGGGCGATCCTTTTGCCACGACGTGGCCTTGGCTGCGGCGCGACGTTCCGCATCGTTGGCTGGTGGATAAACGGCTCCCAGGGGCCGGCCTGCTCAACCGCGATGAAGTCACCGTCCTGTACAACCTCGCGCTCGGGTTTCACGGCAAGCGCACGCTGGAGATCGGCGTTCTGACCGGTTGGGCGACCTGTCATCTGGCGGCGGCGGGGGTAGACCTGGACAGCATCGATCCGATTTTGGCCCAACAGCCGGTGCGCGACAGCGTGGTGGATTCACTGCGACGCGCGCACCCCGCGGCCCGGCATATCAATCTGGTCGCCGGCCGCTCACCGGAGGCAGTGCACGCGCTGGCACGGCTCAAACCCGGAGGATGGTCGCTGTTTCTAATCGACGGGGATCATGAAGGCGACGCGCCGCTGAACGATACGATGGCCTGCCTACCCTATGCCGCGGCCGACTGCGCGATGGTGTTTCACGATCTCGCGTCCCCCGATGTAACACGGGCCGCGATGTATCTGAAGTCGCAGGGATGGCAGGTGCGCGTCTACCACACGGCGCAGATCATGGCGGTGGCTTGGCGTGGGAACGTGACACCGGTCGCGCACTTGCCGGATCCGCGGGTGAACTGGCGGATACCGGAGCATGTGCTGCCGCTGCTGGATGTCTGACGCTTAAACGAAGCGATCCGGGGCCCAGCCGGCGGCGTAAGGCACGCTCATCAGCGGTTCCGAGCGCTTGTGCTTGAACATCCAGACGCCATCGACGCGGGCATAGGTTTCGTGGTCGATCCCGGCGCGCCATACGGCTTGGTTTCCTTCGGCGACGGTGCACGGCATGAACAGGTACCAGCGGGCGCGGGCGGTATCGCCGCGGACCTCGATATGGCCGTTCAGGCTGTAATGGATCGCGAAGGAGAAAATGCCGGACGCGCTACGGAAGAAGCCGCGAATCGCCTCCCGCCCTTCGAAGCGGCCGAGCGCCGGGCTTTCCCAGAGTGCGTCTTCGGTGAAGAGGGCAGCGATGCCGTCGGCGTCGTATTGGGCGTCGCACAAGGCGGCGTATTGCGCCTTGAGGTTGCGTATGGCTTCGGCGTCTTCCAGGGCTTGGAGGCGCCGTTCGATTTGTTCGAGCTGGGTCAAGGCATAACCTTCGTGACGATGTAGCCGCCGACCGCGGCGCCCACAGCCCCCAGGAACGGGTCGTAAACCGCGCCCGCGGTCGTCGCCAACGCGAAGCTGCTGGCGGCGTAGGCCGGGACGATAAACATGCCCACGGACGCGCCGATCATCACCCCGGTGGCGAGTGGCAGCACTTTCGCGGCGAACGAACGCTCATAGGTTTGCGGTGCGTTGGTTTGCTGGGCCATGGCGGGGCTGAACGTGACGCTGAGGCCGAGCACCGCGGCCGCCAGGACGGGAGTGGAACGGGACATCGATGAAAACTCCTGGAATGGGCGGCGGGTTAGCGGGTGAGCAGGTATCCGACGCCACCGACGGCGGCGCCAACGGCCGAGGTGGTGGTTTCGAATGCGGCGACACTGGTGATCGGGGTGAAACCGACCGCGCCGCCGCTGGCAATAATCGGCCACCCGACCACGGCCACCACGGAGCCTGTCACCGCCCATAACGTGAGGGGGACCGCGACACTCACGATGCTGGTGAGTGTCGATGTTTGTTTCTTCTGCTGCAATTCCGCGAAGGCGGGACTGGCAGACAATGCGAACGATGCGACAGCGGCGATGGCGAGCGAGCGAGTTCTCATGATCGGGGTTCCCCTGCGTCTGTTGTTATTCGGCGATGCCGATATACCGGAAGTCGATCGTCCGTGCGGAGTCGGTCCGCGGCGTCCCGTAGAATTTCGCCCAGCCGACTTCATGGAGCTGGAACTTGACGCTGTTGATGGTGATCTGCAGCACCTCCAGCGCGCTCGTGGCGACGAAGTTTCCGGTCCAATAGAAGTTGTTGAACAGGTGGGAGAAAGACACGATCACACGGTAGGACAGGCCCTTGACGTATTGAATGGCCGATTGATCGGGGATGGCGCTGGCCGTGCCCGATCCGGCGGTTTCCAGCGCTTGCTTTTGCGCGCTGTACTCCTCATCCGAGATGGCCCCGGATTGGTGCAGCAGCCCCAGCTGGGCGATGCGCTCCGTCAGCATGTCCTTGATCGTGCCTTTGACCCCCGGTTCCGGAAGGGTGATCGGGTCACCCTTGTAAGGGCGGTTCTTCAGCCCGGAGTCGAGGACGGCGGCGTAGCCGATGGCCCAATCGCGCACGGCTTTGACGAAAGCAAGACGGTCGGCGTCCTGCTCGACCCGATCCGCCATCCAGGCGGAATCGCGCCAGCGGCGAACGTTCTCCGCCTTTATGCTGCGGGTTTCGGGAGTAAAATGGAAACGGACATCCAGCACGTCCGTCCGGTCGGAGCTGCGGAAGCCGCCGGTCACCGCCAGTTCCGGCAGTTGCCATTTGTTCAGTCGGGCGAAGCGCTTGGCCGCTTCCCACACCGGTGGGCCGTCTTTCGCCAACAGCGAATGCGTGACGAAGAAGCAGGACCCATCCCAACCGGCTTTATAGAGGGTGGTGGTCCATACGAGGTTGTCGCGCGAGCAGGCCGCCGCCATGCCCCATCCATCCATGGTTGCCAGCGCGTTGCTGTTGACTTCCATGATGGTGTCGACGGTGTTGCCGGTCATCCGGAACAGAATGGTCGTGCGCAAATAGCCGTAGGCGCCGACGTCGGTGCTGGTCCAGCCGCTGTCGCCGTCGGCCGCGACGATCCAAGGGCCGGACGGCAGCGCGAGCTGTTTGCCGGATATCAGCAGGGTACCCGTGAGCGAATCGCCCGGTTTTAGCTGATCCTGCGCCTCGGCGGCACGCGGTGCCGCGAAGACCAAGGCAGCGAGCAGAAGCAGGGCGGCGAGTCGGGTCATGGTCCGTACGGTTTTCATGTGCCGCTCCCCTCCGCGCCAAGATAGGCAAAATCGACCAACCGTTCTGAATCGTGGGTGTCGAAGCGGGCGTAGTAGTCATCCCAGTATTGGTCGTTCAGGATGAACCAGACCGAGTCCGACGCATTCAGACCCAGCGCGATGCCCAAGGCCAAACCGCCGCTGACTGTGACGAGATAGGCAATCCCGAAGTCGACGAACGTTCCCACCGACCGGAAGGACAGGTTTTTCTTGAACGAGTCGGACATCAAACCGACCGGAGGCTTGTACGTCGGGACTTCTTCGTTCGCTTTTTCCACCTGCTCTTTATAGACGGCCTCGCTGATGCGGTTGGCGTCGCGCAGCCGGCGCAGCTCCGCCAGCTTGACCTTCTGGTATGCCGGTGCGGACGTGTTGGGCTCGGGCAGCGGGATCGGCGCTTCGGCCAGACGGTTACGCATCCCGCGTTCGATCAGGGGGTCGAAGCCCGATGCCCAGGTGGCGAGAGCGGCGACCGGTGCCTGACGCGCGGGATCGCCTTTGATGGCATCCGCCGACCAATCCGCGATTTTGGCCGCCGCCGGCCCGGCTAGCAGCGTGGGGCTCATGTGGTAGCGGGCGTCGACCAGATCCTGCCGGTCGCTGACCCGGAAACCGGCCGTCAACCATACGCCGCCCGGCGTGGTGAATTTCGATTTGGCGGCGAAGGCGCGTGCCGCGTTCCAGGCCGGTTGGCCCACGGTGTTCAGATCGAAGCGGGTGGGGATCACGAACTGGCAGGATGTCTCCCACCCGGTACGGTAACGGACGATCAGCGACAGCTGCCCATGGTTCGGTTCGCAGGCCTGCGTCCGGCCCCAGCCGTCGTTGACTTGGATGGTATTCGCCGCGATTTCCAGCACCGCGACGATCTGGCTGTCACGCGGTAACAGAAGAATAACGGACTGGATCGAGCCGAACGCGCCGATCGCCGGCATGTTCAGCTTTTGCGTGCCGATCCCGGCGACGACCCATTTGCCGTCCGGCAAAGGAATTTGCTTGGCACCGACTTCGATTTGCCCGCTGGCCTGATCGCCGACCGTCAGCGCGACGGCGGAATGGGTAATACCGAGCAGGGAAAGGCAAGTCCACGATGCGAACACCAAGGAGCGCCAGAAATGAGTCTTAGTTTTCATGCCAATGTCATCCTGACCGAAACCGCTGGGGGAACGCAGCGCGACATGCATAAAAATCGTCGCATGGTCTCGCAATGCCGCCGCCCCGGCATCCCGCGTTTCATAACCTATCCCGTTTCCCAACAGGACCGACCGTGTATCGCGCCGCCGATCAGCCCTTGGTCGGGGGATAGACCACATGCATGTCGATTCGGGCTCCGTTGTACCAGATGTTGGCGAGGTATCCGCCAACGACGCCACCGACGAGAACGCCGAGGTCCGAAGACACGAGTGCTTCGCCGACAATAACACCGGCAACGATGCCGGCCCCGAGGGCAACCGCCTGAGGCGGGCTGAACGAAAACGATGGCTCGCTCTTGGCCCCCCCTTGCGCCGCACCCGCGCCCGTGGGTTGCGCATAGGCACCCATGGGAACAATCAGGCCCGCCGCCAGCGCGCCCATCAGTATCGACTTTCGCATCCTCTACCTCCCATGCGCCGGTCCCCACCGGAGCGAGTGTCAACAGACAGTACGGGAAGATTGGCCGACTTCGCCACGAATTACAATCGCGCAATACGGCCGAACGGCTCGGTAACGGGAATTTATAACGCCCGGTCGCGCCCGGAACATCCGAGCGTAGGGACTGTCGTTTTTTACTGCAATTGTGCCAGAATTCGAACGCCATTGACGACAACGCGCGCGCCATCCTTGACGCCCTCGGCGATCAGGATGCGTGCACCGTCGAGGTCCACTATGCGGACGACGCGGGGTTCGAACACTTCCGGCGCAACCTGCTCCCAGACTTCCTGGACGCCGTCGCCACCGGTGGTCAGCGCGGCACGCGATATAGCGAGGCCGCGCTGGGACCGGTTTTCGCTTTGCAACGCCACGGTCACCGGGCGACCGATCCGCAGCCCGTCAGGCGGTGCATCGATACGGAACAGCACCGGGGTCGATTGCTGGCGCGAAATCAATCCGCTGCCGACGAAGGTCAGGCTAAGCGTCTGACCTTCGGGCGTCGTCGCGGCCGCCGTCGCGGTGTGCGCGGCATTGGTGGCGGCGACCGGATCGGGTGCATCGGCCTCTACCCACAGCTTGCGCGGATCGACGATCGTGAAGACGGCCTCTCCCGGTTGCACGATGCGGCCGGCGATCGCGGTGGACAGGGATATGATCCCGCTCGTCGGCGCCCGCAGCGTTTCCTGGGTCCGCAGCAGCGGCAACAGCATGTCGCGTTCCCGCCGCAAACCGGCGAGCCGCTGTTCCGCCTGATAGATTTTCCCGTCGCGGAACGGCACGAAGCTGAACTGCTTCAGGATTTCCAGACTTTCGGCTTCGATACGGATGTCGGTGGTCAGACGCGCGACCTCCCGCCTTGTTTGCGTGCGGTCCAAGACGCCGATCGTCGGCGTGATATAGCCGAGGATATCGCCTTCGCGGACCGTCTGCCCCAGGATCGGCATGCCCGCTTCCGGCGGTTCGACGCGACCGGTCACACCCGCCGCCACTTGGCCGTGGAACCGGGGATCGGGAACGATCCGGCCGGGTAACTTCATTGTAATTGGCACGTCGGCCATCGCGACGCGGCTGGTCCGGACGTCGAACAGCCGCTGCAATGGCTTCGGCAGGAAGAAGGAACCGTCGGGGCGCCGGGCGCCGCGATCGTAGACGAAGCTGGCCAGCAAGCCGGGGTCGATCGCGCCTGTCGCGGCCCGAGGCGCGGCTTCGGGTGCAGAGGCGACTTCGGCGGGCGGGGGCACACGTTCGGCGGGGGTCGCGGCAATCTCCCGCGGTGCCGGCGCGCGATGTTCCTCTGGCGGCGGAGCGATGTCGGCAACCGTATCGACGATGACGGGCCGCGGCACCGGGGTTCGGTTGGTGCCAAGCGCGTAGGATGCTTCGTAGAGAAATTCGCCTGCCGCCGAATAGACGGTCTGAACCGCGCCCACCGCGCCCCACAGCAGGCCGCTGCCCCAGCCGAAGCCGCTCGCGGCACCGGGAGCCGCACCAACGCGGTCTATCGGACGTGGGGCCGGGACCGCGGCGCTGGCGGCACGACCTGGCAGCACGGTATCGGGATCGTCGGCCGGCAGCCTGCTGGGGCCGGCGGCACCCCAGGCGGAGGCCGACGAAACGGCGGCCAAAGCCACCAGCGAAAGAAGCGTCGCGCGGCCCTTCATCGCGCGGTCGCCGCTTGGCTCGCGTAAGCCGCTTCCGTGACGGTCAGCGCATATTCGACAATGATTTGGGTCGCGCCCACCGCCGCTGCGCGGGCGCGGACCATTGTGCCCCAGTCCGCGGCGAATGGCGCGAGATCGGATGCGTCCAGGACCTTGGCGGCTTCGCTGAACCGGCCGACCGCGACCAAGCTGCGCACGTGATCCAGGACGGCGTCGTTGCCGGCCGGGGCGGGCGCGCCGAACAAGGTTTTAACCCGAGCCCAACTCCGCAACACCCACGGCGTTCCGAACCGTTCTGCCATGCGGGCGTTGACCGGTTCGAACGAGTCCGCCAGGTCGCGCATGGTCGGCACGCCCGCCGCGTAGCGTGAGACGGTCTTCAAAGCGTCGTCGATCGGCGCGGGGAACGGTCCGGCGGCCGCGAGTGCGGCGCAAATATGGTCGATGGGTACGCCGGCATCGACGTTGCGGCGCAGGCCGTTGGCCAGAGCGAGCACGTTGGCCGAGCGTATCCGCGCGTCAAGCGCCGTGGCGGCGGCTTGCAATTGTGCGATCCGCGCGTCCAACCCGGCGATCCCCGCCGTGGATGCGACCACGTCGGCGCGCAAGGATTCCTGGCCGGCCTTGGTCGCCTCGGCCACCATGGACGCCAATGCCGTCTGTCGGTTTGCCTCCAGACGGCCCGCGTCGTCGCGCAGTTCCTTGATGGAATCCGTCGCCGCCGCGATGCGGGCGTCGACCGCGGCAAGGCTGGCGCGCATGGCGTCCTGACCGATGCGCGCCGCTTCGGCTGCGACTGCTTCCACGGATGCGGCCGGTGGGGGGGCCGCGTCGGTCGTGGCCGGCGCCGGTGCAACCAATGCGGGTGGCGCTGCCGCCGGCTGCGGGCTGACGACAGCGGAAATCGCGTTGCCCTGGCCCAGCCAGTGGGTGGCCCGAGCGCCGATCCGCGGCCCAAGCCACGGCGCGGCGAGCGCGGTGCAGGCGCCGGCTACGGCAATGGCCGCGCACAGCACCGGAAGGACATTGCTTTTTCCAGGGGTAGCCGAGGCATGCGGCGTTACCGCGGAGGCTGTTTGTCCCGCCGGGTTCGGCGTCGCGTCGCTGGCGTGGTCGTTCGGAGGTGCCTCAGCCGTATTGCGCACGAACTTTACCCCGCTGCGTCCTTCCGAACATCCGGCAAACCCGCCATTCGCGGCCCCGATTGGCCGTTACGCTTTGTGTTTTCGGATTGAGATATCGAAGAAACGCTGTTAGGGGATAAAGCCATGCCCTGTCAACCTCCTACCGCGCACCCGCGGAACGCCCGGTCCGGCCGCACCCGGACGGCGGGGACCCCATGTACCAAATAGCGCAACCGATTGCGATTATTGTCCGCATGCTCGCGGTCGCGTTTCTGATCGGGTCGGCCTACAACCCCAGCGGCTATTCCTATTATCACTGGATCCTCGACGGTCCCGGCGGACTGTGGGCGGTCAAGACACTTCTTGGGCTGAGCATCCTCCTCGGCATTATTTTTTGCGTCGCCGCGACCGCCCGTTCGCTCGGACTGCTGCTGAGCGTGCCGTTGATAACCGTGATCGGTGCCGCGATCTGGTTGCTTGTGCATCTGGGGTTGATCGACCTGTCGGACGGAACGCAGCGCATCCTCACGTTCGAAACCGCTTTGATCGTTCTGCTCGGCACAGGGGTGAGCTTCTCGCTAATACGCTACCGCCTGAGCGGCCAGCTCGACTCCCGCACTCTGGTCTGACGCAGCTTATGCCATGACATCGGCTGGTTTTATCGTCCGCGTTCTGGCCTGCTTCGCGATCGTGTTCGCGAGCTGGAATCCCAGCGGTTACAGTTTCGTGACCTGGGCACAAGGCGATGCAGCGCTCGCTGCCAAGGTGTTGGGCGGGGCCACCCTGCTCACGCTGCATATCCTGTTTTTCCGGATTGCTTGGTTGTCGCTCGGGCCTCTCGGGCTGGTGGCGGCATTGGCCGTCGGCGTGTCCAGCATTTTGGCGTTGTCGGAATTGGATTTGGTTGATCTTCGGTCCGGCCCGGCACGCGGCTACCTGACCCTGACCGTTCTGTCGGTTATTTTGGCGGTGGGCGTAAGCTGGTCGTTGATGAAACGGCGGATCACCGGGCAGTCGAATTACCTGAATAATCCGCCCTGACGACAAGTCCGCGTTACATAGGACGATGATCCGGTCGCGCCTGCCACCGGCTGACCCGCCCGGTTAGCCATTCCGCGATCCGATAGGTCTTCGGCGGTTGGCCATAGCGGCAATCCTGGATGATCAAAACGATCGCCAGCAACAGCCAGAAATTCAAACGGTTCACCGCCCAGAGCAGCAGTGGGCCCAAATAGATGGTGGCCACGACTCCGGCGGCGAATGCGATGGCTTCGGCGACCAGAAACCGAAACACACCCTGTCGCGGCTGGCGGAACATCCCCACGAAAATGCGCGCCCCCCATATCGCAAACGCCATCCCCAGCCAGACGCGATAGTCGCGCCGAGCATCGTCCAGGCGCAGAATGGCGAGCAATTTCGGAATGGCGCGGCGGATCAGGCCGATGGCGAGCAGCGGGAATTCGCTCAGCGGCCGGTCCCAATAACCGCCCACCGCGACGATCGAATCCCATGACGGGGCGGTATCGGCCAGAACGGCGGCGGCGGCGGCGACACCGACCATGACGCTGGCCAGCACGGTCAGAACGATCGGTCCCGGGCGTTCGCGTCTCGCCCGCGTTACCGTCAGGATCCACCGCCAAAGCAGCAGCGGCGCGAGAATGGCGATCCCGCGTGCGATCCAACCGAGGAGTTCGAGCAGATCCATCGCCGGCGCTCAGCGCCGTCGCCTGCCCGCGGAAACCGGGCGGGCGCGGCCGGTCACACGGCGACCTTGTTGTACCATCTCCGCGAGCGGAACAAACCCGCGCGGCGAGGCTTCCAGCCGGCCTCTATCATGATCTGCTTCAGCTGGCGCTGGGCTTCCGCTTCGGTGATCGTGTTGTCGCTGAAATCGCGGAGCACGGCTGCCGTTTGGCGAAACTGGGCGCGGGATACCTTACCTTTTTTTCCGGCGTGACGGGCGAGCACCTGCTTGGCGCGCAGTCCTGTTTCGGATTCGAAGACATAGCCTTTGTCTTCCGCGACCCCCCGCATGGCACCACGAGCTTCGTCCAGGGTCAGGTCGAATTTCGTCAACCCGTCTTCCAGCAACCGGCGCTCCTGCGCGCGATCGATGCAGCGGTTGCCCAACCCGGTCAGTTTCACCAAATCGGCATAGCGCCGCATCGCTTCGGCGCGCGAGCGGCTGGCCACTTCGTCCACAGGTGCCAAAGCAGGATCCCCATCGTGCATTCGTTCGTCCCCCTTAACGCCGATATCGGCGGCCGTAAAGCACTGACAGCGGCTTGGCACCTTGCGTTTCCACGGAAGCAATGCGCTATTGCGGCGCGTCGCCGTTTGGGTGGCACATGAGGATGGCGGTGGCTTCGACGCTCCGTCGCCCGCCATAGGGCTGACCGTTTCTCAGGGAGAGTGCACTGACATCGGCCAGTAAATGGATACACGGCACATCCCGGCGCTGGCGCGTGCTGCTGCGTCTCGGACGTGGCGGAACACGGCGTCCGGCGGGGTCGCCGATGCTCTGGATCGTCAGCGGGGCGATGGTGACGCTGTTCGTCGCGCTCGGATGGTCGGCACTGCCGAGCGCGATTGCGCTCCAGGCCGGGGCGATACGGTTGCAGGATGAATTGGCGGGGTCGGCGCCCATCGCCGCGCCGGTTTTCGTGCTGAATGAGGACGGCAGCGCGCTCCGCTTCGGGGTCGCCGCGATGGCATCCCCCGGTATTATCCGGGTCGGGCTGTACGACACGTTCGAACCGCGGTTTCGGGACGCGAAGATCGCGCTGTCCCTGCCGGGCGACGGGCGGCTGCTCTGGTTGCTGGCGTCGCCGAACGAGCGACGGGAATTGCGGGAACAGGCGGACGCGCTCGCGCTTGGGGTGTCCTTTGCGGTGACGGAAATTCTGCGGTCCGACGCGTTCGGCGCGGATTATCGCGACCCGCTCTGGGCTTTGCTGCGCGCCGACGCCCAGTCGGCCTGGGATTCGTTGCGGGATAGCCCCGCTTGGCGCGATCTGGCGCACCGGTATCAGACCGTTCTGCGGCAAACCGCCGCCCGCGATTTGCAACCGATCATGGAACGTCGGCTCCAGGGAATAGTTCCGCGCATGCTGCGGGCGAACGCCATGCGGCTCGTCGATCCCTTCCACGACCGGACATGGGATTTGGAACCGATCGAGGACGACCTGAAGGAAGTGTTGCGGGAGGTTCGGGACCGCGGCCTGATCGAGCAGACTGGCCTACAGTTGCTCCAAACGCCGCAGACACTGGCATTTTTGAAGCAATTCATCGATGTCGTCGGTACAACGCTGGCCCGCGACTCGGCCTTGATCGAACTGGTCGGACGCATGACGGAGGACCTCCGCTTCCGTCCTTATACGGAGGCCGCGACCACGCCATTGCTGAACCTCGGACGCACCGGGGCGCGGCTGCTGGTAAGCCCGCGTGCCGATTCCAAGTTGAATCTGGTCGCTGCCACGGCGATCCATACCGCCATCGCGGCGCGGTTCGAACGGGTCGTGGTCTTCGTCAATCCGCGCCAGCGGGACCAACTGCGAGCGCTCGATCCCAGTTCCGTCCATGTGCTGCGTTCCCTCGATCCGGCTGGTTTTTGATATGACCGACGATCCGCATGCGCTGACTGTCACCGATCTGACGATCGTGCGGCCCGACGGCGGGCTGTTGATGGGCGACGTGTCGTTCGGCGTTGGGCCGGCCGAACTGGTGCTGCTGGTGGGGGCGAGCGGCAGCGGTAAATCCACGTTGCTGTTGCTGTTGGGCGGGTTGCTGGACACCGAACCCGGCGAATGGACCGTATCCGGCCGGCTGGCGTGCGGCGGCCGGGACATCGACCTGTCCGACGAGCCCAGCGATGTCGGGGGCGTGGTGTTTCAGAATTACGCCTTGTTCGACGACCTGGATGCGCGAGAAAATCTGCGCATCGCCATGGACCACGCGCCGCCGGGCGGGCCAGGTTTGACCGAGGAACTCGCGGCGATCCTGGCCGATATCGACCCGCGTCAACCGGTCAGTGCTTGCTCCGGCGGTCAGCGCCAGCGGTTGGCGATCGTGCGCACGGTCCTGGCCAATCAGCCGGTTCTGCTGTTCGACGAACCGAACTCGGGTCTGGACATTGTGTCCTCCCGCCGGCTGATCGAGCTGATCCGCCGGCTGTGCCGGATCGTCGGCAAGCCGACGCTGATCGCTGTTCACCATTTCAGCGAGCTGCTGCCGCTGGCCGACCGGGTTCTGGTCATCGACCCGCATGCGCGACGGCTGATCGAGGTGCCGCCCGATGCCGCCGCCGTCGAGGCGGGGCTTGGGGCCGCGCCGCCGAAAGACGATGCGCCGATCCCCGCGAACGACCCCGAGCATTGGACGCATTCGGTGGACGGCGGGACGGCGGCGCCGTGGTTCGCGCGGTATCTCGCGGGCTATTTCTGGCTGCTGTGCGCGACGCCGATGATGATCCTCTACGTCGCCGCCGGTGCATGCATCATCGGCTTCGTCACGGTGTGGTTCGGTTTCAATTACTATTCGTTCGGAGGCCTGCTCCGGTCGATGCTGCACGATGAAACGCTGGTAGGCCTGGGCGCTGTCCAGAGCCGGGTTGCCATCCCGCTGATCGCGAATCTGTTGTTTGTCGCGCGCAACTGCGCGGTGATCGCGGCCGACGTCGGCAACCGAGCGGCGTCGTCGCAGTTCCAGGCTATGGCGAATCTCAATATCCCAGGCCGCCGCTACGTATTTTCTGCAATTCTGATCAGCATGACGGCCGGATCCCTGTTGTATCTCGTGCTGTCGCTGCTGCTCGGCGGCTGGGCGGCGCAGGAGACGTGGCATGTGCATTTCCCGGATCAATACCGGGGGCTGTTCCGCGTTCAATATTTCCGGCTGGTGCTGGACTCCCACGGCTGGCCGTTGCCGGCGATGGGATGGGTTGTCGTCAAGACAACGCTCAGCGCGTTTCTGGCCGGCGGCGCCGCGATCCTGGTCGCACTCGGTGCGAAACCCGATAATCTGACGGTCAGCCGCACGGTCGCCAACGCGATCGTCGCCGGTGTAATCGTAACCATGATCGTTCATGCCGCAGCCTCGGTAATAGCGACGCGCTGACAGGCTTTCGGGGACTAGCGCGATAGCCCGAGTCCGACTAAAAAGTTCGAGTATCGCGCTACCGTGTGCGTTCAAACAAGGCAAAGGAGCTATTCGTGGACCAAAATGACGGTCATGCGACAGAATCGACCGCCCAGCATGGCGCCGCCGCACCGGATACCGCCGTAGCCGGGTTTGCACGCGACGCCCGCCGTCTCGCAATCGCGGCACTGGCGATCAGTGTGCTGGCCCCGTTCTGCATCGATGCCATCTTC
Source organism: uncultured Acetobacteraceae bacterium (assembly GCA_903895595.1). Lineage (GTDB taxonomy): Bacteria > Pseudomonadota > Alphaproteobacteria > Acetobacterales > Acetobacteraceae > Rhodopila. The sequence continues at coordinate 103,048 of CAITUP010000016.1, forward strand.
GGTGTTGTCCGCATCCACACACCGCTGGCACGCCGGGCAGCGGAAGCATCGGCCGCCATCGAGACGCTGCAGCGCCGGTCGGACGATCTGGAAAAGCAATTGGCCGCAGCGACGGCGCAGCTGACGCGGATGCAGGCCGATGCGGCTCGCATTTCAGCCAATCAGGTGCTGATCCGGCGATCTGCGTTGATGCAGCTGGGGCTGGCGTTACGGCATATGGGACCGTTCGATCTGGAACTGGGTCTGGTGCGCGACACGACCGGCGATCAACCCGCCCTCGCGCCGCTTCTGGCGAAGATCGAGCCTTACGCCGCGACCGGCATACCGGAAGCGGGTCAGTTGCAGCGCGATTTCACCGTGATGCGGCTCAAGTTCGAATGGCAGGATTCGGGTTCCACGCCGCGGGTCTGGATGAACAAGCTGATCTCCTGGCAGCGCGGCCTGTTGTCGCGGGAACCGCAGGAACCGGTGCCCGTCGATCCGAACACGCAGCTGTTGCGCGACGTTTCGGCCGGACTCAGCCGCGACGATCTGCCCGGCGCCCTCGAAGCCGCGCGGCAGGTCGAGGGATCTCGCCGCGAGGCGCTGTCCGAATGGATCGAAGACGCCGAAGCGCGGGTCGCGGCTGTCGAGCTGTCCCGGCGCATCGATGAGATGGTTGCCAAAAAGCGGCCCTGAGCCGGCCGTTCAAGCGACGCGGATACGATCCGCCGGGTTCGGGGGGAACAAGCGTGGATTTCTTGAGTTTCGCTTACGCGGCACTGATCGCGATTTCGCTGCTGGGCGTGGACGCGATCGTCCACTCCGGCACCGTGGTCACCGAAGTGGCCGTGGCGCCCCAGATAAGCAAGTTGACGACGCTGTCGGTGGATACCGCGACGCTTCAATCGGAATTCGACGGGCAACTCAACGAGATTGCCATCATGCCGTCGCTCAGTGCCCCAGCGATTATCCGGTCGAGCAATGAAAATGGCATCGCGATCTCGCTCGCGAAGGCAGTCAACGTGGAATCGCTCGCCCGCGCGTTGCAGGCTGAATTCGTGGCGGAACCCGACAGCGCCCGCCTCGCGCTTTTCGTCGAGGGCGGCGAGGTTCGGGGACTGATCAGCGGCCGGAGCCGTAAAGGCGTCGACTTCCGGGAGATCGTGACCCCTGACAAGGACGAACGTCTTGTGGATTTCGTTCGCCGGTGCGCCGTGATCGGGGGGGCGCGTCTCGCGCCCCACAGGACCGCGCTGTATCTTCTGAACAAGCACGCGGGCGACGGCGACTTCAAGGCGGTGATCGGTCTGGCGGAACGGTCCAAAGCGATGCTGCCACCGACCCCGCTGAGTGCGGACCGGGCGTTGTTCGACAACCTGATCGGTATCGTGCACCTGTTCCAGAACGATCCCAAAGCGGCGAGGCTATCGTTCGACGCGGCCATCGCGGCGGATCCCGACAATGCGGTGGCAGCGCTGAACGCCGCCTTCACCGACATTCATATGGATGAGTACCGCAAAGCCGCGGATCGCATGCGCAGGCTGATCGAGGTCGCACCGCCGCGGAACACTGTGCTTCTGTCGACCGCCTATACTACCTGGGCTGCGGCCCAGCTGGGCATGCGCGACCCGGCGGGGGCCGAACGGTTGCTGAAACAAGCGCTCGAGATCTATCCCGAAAGCGCGACTGCCTATCAGCTTTGGTCCGACGCGAAAAAGGCCAGCGGCGATTCCGCCGGTGCGGCGGGTCTTCGCCGGAAGGCGCTTGAATCAGCCGGGACATTCGAAAACTACCCGGAAATCGCGACCTTGTATTTCCAGCTCTCATGGCAGGACGGCGCGCCTCTACGGCGCAGCACCTTCGCCAATCCCGAGGTTGTGTCCTTCCACTGAACGGGTCAGTGGAAGTCCCGCCCGATATCCGGAAAATCCACGGGTACAAGCGGGGCGGACGCTTTGCCGACGCCTGAGTTCGCCCAGCCCAGTTCATTGATATAAGCGATGATCGGACGAATATACCCGCCAATGGTCGCGAGCGCGAACCCTTGGGCGGCGCTGCCTGTTACGACCCAGGACACGGCGGTCGTATCGACGTAGGACGCGGCGCGATAGGTGGCGACCTTGTAGGCCGAGCGGGTCCAGAGCGACCAACGCTGCCGCTCGCGGGCGAGGAGTGCGGCTTCGGCTTTCGCGCGTTGCTGTTGCAGCGATGTATCGTCGATCGCCTTCGCAGCGGCCAATGCCAACAGCGGCGCGACCGCCTGATCGGTGATGGCGGCATTGACCGCTTCGGCCTTCCACGGCCACGGTGCGCGGGCGTAGAGCGAGGGTGGCCGTCCGCGCACGCCTTGCTCCTGAGAATCCTGAATCAGATCCGCCCAGGCCTGGAGCGCCGCGACCGGATCGTCCTGCTCCGGGGAGGACAGAGTTGGATCGGGCGCGAAGTAATAGCGCACATCCATGACATTTTCCCGTGTCCGTGCTCGGGTGCCGGCGACGATCAACGATGGCGGTATCGCAACGCCATCGGTCTGAAGCCGTTCCATCGCGCGCGCCCAGAGCGGATCGTCAGCCGCGCCCTGCGTGGCGGGAACGACCTGTTTGCCGTAGGCGCAGTAACCGTCGACCGGCGTGTCGTAGCGGATTACGGTGAAGTAGATATCGGTGCGGGAGCACTCGCCGCTGGTGCCGAGAATATCGGCTCGCGGGGCTTGATTCGTCCGCGCGATCGTCAGGCCCGCGAGGGTGGTTCCTTCGGTTTTGGCCAGGATGGTTTCGGTGATGCCGTCGGCACTGCCGGCGGCGAGCACGATCCATCCCTCCCCTGGCAACGGCACGAACTTACCATCGACCGCGAACGTTGCAATTTTGCCGGCGGATGGGGCCGCGACGGGCTGGCGGTTGTCGCGCGGGGCGCCCTGCACGAAGGGCATAGGCGTATTCGTGCGCGGCCATTCCCAGGCGAGTTCATTGGCGACAAACACGAGGCTATGCGTCAGTCCCTGCCAGATCGTTACCTCGACGGCAGTGAGAAAATTCGCGGATAGCGCCCAACTCAGCCCCAGCGTGACCATGGAGGCCGGCAGCCGGTAGGTCGCGAGCTTATAAAGGGCCAACCGTGTCGCGGAAATTTCCTCACCGGTATTTTCCTCGCCGGCCGCTGCGTGCACAGGCGGCGCGGTCAGAGGAGGCACCTGACCGGCCGGCGCGCGCAGGGTGGCCACGCCGACAGCACGCGTCCGCTGTGCCCAGTCTCCCAGTCCGTCGGCGATTGCTTTTTGCGGCGCGGAGAGATGGTCGTAATCGCCGAACCAACCGGCGGCCGGAAAGCCATCGGGAACGACGCCGTACCGGATATCCAGCACGTCACGGCGGTCGCTGACACGAAAACCGGCGACCAACGCCCATGGCGGGAGGGTGGCGCGCGCCGCTGCTTCGTCGGCGAGCGCCGGCAGGTGCGCACCGGCGAGCCAACCCGATCGTGTGGCCATCACGAAGCTGCAGCCGTTATGGAGGTTGTGCGTTTCACCGGTGCTGCGGACAAGCGCCTTTTCGGACGCGCATTCGGGCGCCGCGCCCCACCCGTCCCGGACCGGGAGAGCGTTGGTATGGATCAGCAGGAATTCCCGCGGGGAGTTTCCGCGCCGGATCAGCAGAACGCCGCCGATGGCCCCGTAGGGACCTGGGTCCTCGTCGGCCACGCGGCCGAAGCCGGATGAGACGACCTGCCACTCACCGGGTGGCAGCGGCACGCGCTTTTCGAGCATTACGATATCTTTGGTGCGTATTTGGCCGCGCGCCGGCAATTCGGTCGCCTGGCTGGGCGCTGCCCATGCGATACCCAGCAGCAACACTGCCAGACCCGCGATCCAACCGCACGCGCTGCGCATTCCGTACCCTCTGGCCCGTTGGGGTTATTTACGGTCGCGATCGATCACGAATTCCTGGCCATGCATGAGGCGGTCGATTTCGATCTCTTCGCGCGCGAGCCGCTGCAACGACGGCGAGGCACCGGGCTTATGTCCCCAGAACGCGTCGGAATACATCTCCGGATAGAAATTCTGGAGCGTGTTGACGCCGACATCCAAGGTGAGGCCTGCGACGAATGTCCCACCGAGGACGACCATCGCGAGAGCAAACGAACCCATATCTTCGCCCGATCCAGTGCAGTTTATAAGGTAGACCATCCGGGCGCCCTCGGCCAGAGGCGACTTCGGGTGCGACATGGCTAAGACGGCTTGTTTTTTCGCGCCAGCCCGCCGAAATGCCGGCAGCGCTATCTTGCGATCAAGGAGCATATCCGATGCGGACGGGCGGGTACGGGCAGCGGCGGTTCCCGAACATGGTGCTGGCCGCCGCATTGTCTTTCGGCGCCTCGGCCGCGCGCGCCGAGGACGCATCCTGGTGGTCCCGGTCCGCTGCCACCGCCGGGGTCGCGCTCCAGTCGCTGGAAGTGCACGCTGCTTCGGCCTGGAGTTCCGCGACGGAGCTGTTTTCGTCCTCGCCTTCCAGTGCGGTGTCGCCCGGCTTGATCGCGGAGGAGGACCGGCCGTTCTTCGCGGTGCTGGAAGCGGCGGGGTTGCAATTGGGGGAGGTCAGAATCGCGGGAACCGTTCTGCGATCGACCGAATATCGCCTTTTGGCATCGCGTCCGCCGTCCGCCGCCGATCTGGAACGGGCCGAACGTGCGTTCGAAACCTTCCGGACGCGGCAAAGTGGGCTGCGGGCGGGGGCAAAGGAACGGATCGCCCGCGCGGCGCTGGATTTGCTCGCCGACAGGAATTTCGTTCTGACGGCGGTGACCGTCGAGCTGACGCCATGGCCGTCGGCCAAATACGAAGTGCATGCGCGCGAACACAGCCCTGCCGGAGAGGCTCCGCCGAGCTAGTCGTCAGAACGTCTCATGGGCGAGGCTGGCGTCGGCGGCGATGATCGTTTTCAGTTGGCGTTGCCCGAACAGGCGGAACATCAGCGGCGTAGTGAACGTGTCCATCACCGTGGAGCCGACCAGTCCGCCGAAAATCGCCACCGCGACCGGATGCAGAATTTCCGTGCCGGCGATGTCGGATGCGAACAACAGCGGCACCAGCGCGGCACCCGCCGCCAGCGCGGTCATCAGTACCGGCATCAGCCGTTCGGCCGATCCCCTGAGAACCAAACCGCGTCCGGTCGGCACGCCTTCGTGCAAGTGCAAATTGATGAAGTGGCTGACTTTCAACAATGAATTGCGGATGGCCACGCCGACGACCGCGATAAACCCGATCATCGAGCCCAGGTTAAGATCGATGCCGGTCAGCCACAGCGCGGCAACGCTGCCGATCAAGGCCAGCGGGGTGTTCGCCATGATGATCAGGCACAGCACGGTGGAGCGAAATCGCTGCCACAAAAGGACGAAAATCAACAGCACGGAAACCGGTGTCAGCAACATCAATGTCATACGGCCGGTTTCGCCTTCGCGGAAATCGCCTTCCAGGCTGGCGCGATAACCGGCGGGCAGCTGCATTTTGGCGACGACCTGCCGCAGGTCCTCGATGACCGCGCCGGTATCCCGTTTGCCGTTCAGATTCGCCATCAAGGCGATGCGGCGCAGGCTGTTCTCGCGCACGATATTGGACGGCCCGGTGGCAATCGAGACGGTGGCGAACGACGAAACCGGTACCGATCCGGTCGGCGTGTCGATGCGAAGTTGCTTCAGCGCCTCCGGCGTGCGGCTGGCGTCGTCCAGACGGAGAACCACGTCGAAACGCCGCCCGTTCTCGATCACCTGGGATACGGTGCGGCCGGCGGAGAAACTTTCCAGCGCGGCCGCGATCCGGGCCGGCGTGATTCCGAACAGCGCCGCGCGTTCGTAATCGATGGAGATGCGTGCCTGCGGCGAATAGGTTTGCTGTTCCACCTGGACATCGGCAAGGCCGACCACGCGCGAAACCGAATCCTTTATCCGCATCGCCAGCGTACGCAAGGTCGGCAGATCGGGTCCGAAAATCTTCAGGATCACATCGCCGCGTACGCCCTGATCCTCGGATTGCATCCGTTCGGTCAGGAATTGCGTGACTTCCAAATCGCCGGAGAAGATCGCCATGCGCTTGCGGATATCGGCCATCACCTCCGCCAAGCGGCGGCCTTTGTCGAGCTGTATCTTCAGAACCCACTCGTTGTCGTTGACTGGATCGATATCCGAGTCGCCTTCATATCGGCCGCTACGGCGCGACATCCGCCGCACTTCGGGCACCTGCGCCAGAATTTGATCGCCCATGCGGCCAACGCGGAAGGATTCAGCCAGCGAGATGTCGGGGCGCATCAGCAGAGTGACGTAAATGTTGCCCTCGTTGAAGACCGGCAGGAAGGACCGCGGCAGCCAGGGCACGGACGCGATCGCCACCAGCACGGCCAGTCCGGCGGTGGCCAATACGATGCGGCCGCGCGGCATAACCCATGCGAGCGCGCCGTTGTTTTTCCGCTTAAGCCATCGCGCCATTCTGCCGCCATGGTCCCGGCCGAGCGATTTCATGCGGGGAAAGAGGAAGGAGGCCAAGGCCGGCGTGACGGTGATGGAAACGACAAGGCTTGCCAGGATCGAGACTAGATAGGCCAGAGCGAGCGGGCGGAACATGCGGCCCTGCATCCCCGGCAAAGCGAACAGGGGTACGAACACCAGCATGATGATCGCGGTCGCGTAGACGATGCCGGATCGCACTTCCTGCGACGCCAGCGCGATGACACGCATGAACGGGACCGGGCGCTCCGCCTTCCGGTTTTCTCCCAGGCGCCGGAGGATATTTTCCACGTCCACGACGGAATCGTCGACCAATTCACCCAATGCGATGGCGATGCCGCCGAGCGTCATGGTGTTGAGGGTGGCGCCCATCGCGTGAAATATAAGGACAGTGACCATCAGCGAAATCGGGATCGCCAGCAGCGAAATGACCGTCGGACGCAGATTGCCCAGGAACACGATCAGGACGATGGCGACGATCACGACCGCGTCGCGCAGCAGATGGCCGACGTTGCCGATGGCCTCCACGATCATATCGGCCTGGCTGTAGGACGGCACGCCGATCTTGATCCCGGCCGGCGCGGACGTCTGCATTTCGGCCAGGACCTCATTGATCCGGTCGACGACCCGAACGGTGTTGGCTTGGGGCTGCTTGACGATCTCCACGTTCACCGACGGCGTGCCGTTGTAGGTCGAGTCGCCGCGTTTTTCCCGGGCCGTGAAACCGATCTCTGCGATCTGGCTCAGGCGTATCGCTATCCCGTCCCGGTGCGACACCACGAGGGCGCGCAGGTCTTCGAGGTTGGTGGTTCGGCCGATGGTGCGGACGGTGTACTCGGTGCCGAACACGTCGGAAAAACCGCCGCTGGTGTTGCCGCCGAAGGCTTGCAGCGTGGCTTCGACCTGATCGATGGAGATGGCCAACTCCCGCATTTTCGCGGGATCGGGGGTGATGCGGTAGGTGCGGACCTCACCGCCGATCGGGAAGGTTTGCGATATGCCGTCGATCGCCAGCAGCCTTGGCCGCAGCACCCAATCCACATATTCGCGCAATCCCATCGGGTTGGCGCCGCCGGTCACGCCCAAGTGCATCACCAATCCGGTTGCCGCGGACAGCGGCGCCATCGTCGGCACAACGCCGCGCGGCAGCTTATCGCGGACCAGAGCCAGCCGCTCCGTCACCAGCTGGCGGGCACGGTAGGGGTCGGTGCCCCAGGCAAAGAGCATCTGGATATAATTGATCGCGTTCGCCGAACGGCTGCGGACCGCGACCACGCCGGGCATGCCGCTCACGGCCGCTTCGATCGGCACGGTGATAAGGTGCTCGACTTCTTCCGCCGCCAGCCCCGGTGCTTCGACGTTGACGATCACCGACGGTTGCCGGATTTCTGGAAACAGGTCGATCGGCATGTCGCGGGCCACGATCATGCCCCAGACGACCAGGATCGCGGCGGCGATCAATACGAAGACGCGGTACCGGAGGCTGAAACCGACGATCGCCTGAAACATACTCCCGCCTTAGCCCGTCGCGGAGCGGAGCTTGGCGTCCCGATGGAGGCCCGCGACGGCGGGGCGGCCCAGCGAACGGCGCCGCCAGCCGAACCAGCGCATGGCCAGTGCCGCGCCGAATGCACCGATCATGGCCGAGACGACGGAGATACTCAGCTTCGTACGGATAGGCGCCGTAACAGGGGAAGCCGCGGCGTCGGGCACGTCGTCGTATCCGATTTCCGCGGGGACATCGCCGTTGCTCTGTTTGGAGTGGAGCGACACCATGAAGGCATCGTGCATATGGCCGGTTCGGTTGAACGGTGCCACGAACATGCCGCCAGCGGCCTTAGTCAGCGCGAGCGACGTGCCGTCGGCAAGATCGACCGTCAGTTCGGCATCCGCAACCGGCGCGTTGTCATCGATACGGTCGACGAAGGCATAAAGCTGGTTGTTCGCGGCGATCAGGACAACGCTGGCGCCGTCGATTTCGACCGCGGTACGCGGGGCGGGTTTGACGGCATCGTCATCGTCGGCCCAGGCGGGCGTCGCCGTCAGCGCGGTGGCGCCGATGGCCAACGCGAGATAGGCGCCGCAAGCGCGGGCTGTGCTGCTTCGGCGGCACAGCGGCGGAGGCGTCAGCCTGTTCGACATAAACTTCCACCCCCAATTCTGCCGTCGCCGTACCGTGGCGGACCAGAAACCATTTACGCAGTGTGCAGCGAAGCTTATATGCGCCTCGTGCCACGGTCAATCCGGTATTTTACAGACGGTCCGGTTGCAAAGTGTTGCCGCCCGGCCCGTCCCGCATTCGCGACGGATTATGCCACGTCCGTGACCGGAACGAGCGAAAAATAGGCGGTGTTGCCCAGCGATCCAGCGGCTGTCGCCGCAGGCAGGAATACCGGCCGGGGCCGGCCACTTGGCGCCGATATTGCAAAGCGTTCGGTAACCCAGGGATCGCGCATGCCTGACGACACCCCAACCGACCGCGCCGCACCGAGCGCCTCGCTGACCATCGAGCGGGTGGCGCACCGGTATGGCGGTTCGGTCGCGCTCGAACAGATTTCGGTCGATGTCGCGGGTGGGGAGTTACTGTCTCTCCTGGGTCCCTCCGGCTGCGGCAAAACGACCCTCTTGCGGATTATCGGCGGTTTTATCCGGCAAAGCGCGGGGCGCATCCTGGTAGGCGGCCAGCCGGTGGATCATCTGCCGGCCAACAAACGCACCGTGGGCATCGTCTTTCAGAATTACGCACTGTTTCCGCACATGACGGTGGCGCGCAACATCGCCTATGGGCTGGAAGCCCGCCGCACACCGCACGCGCAAATCACGGCTCGCGTGGCGGAAATGCTGGCGATGGTGCGGCTGGAACATCTACGCGACCGGCTGCCTCGCGAATTGTCGGGCGGTCAGCAGCAGCGCGTGGCGCTGGCCCGAGCGCTGGCGGTGCGGCCGTCGATTTTGCTGCTGGATGAGCCGTTTGCCGCTTTGGACAAGAATTTGCGGTTGGACATGCAGATCGAGGTCAAGCGCATCCAGCGCCTGTCCGGCACCACGACGATCCTGGTCACTCACGATCAGGAGGAGGCGTTGTCGCTGTCTGACCGGATCGCCGTGCTGAACCAGGGGCGGTTGGAACAACTCGCTACGCCCACGGAAATCTACGACCGGCCGGCGTCCCTGTTCGTCAACCGGTTCGTGGGCACCGCGAACATGCTGCCGGGGGTTTTGGTGTCCGCCGATGCTGGCGGTTCGGTCGTCGCGCTGGACGACGGCACGCGGATCGCGGCGCGGGCGCCGACGGAGAAGCTGATCCCCGGCGATCCTGTCGCGGTGTGCATTCGCCCCGAACATCTGCGGATGGTGCCCTCGGGCGAAGGTATTCGCGGTACGGTCGAAATGGGCCTGCCGCTGGGCGCCACCATCGTTCATGAAATCCGCACCTTGTCCGGCCACGCGATCAAAATCGCGGAACCGCGGCAGACCGGCATGGAGCCTCGCCTGGCTGGCTCCGCGATTGCTTTGCTTCCCACGCAACCCGGCGCGGTCGGCGTGTTCCGCCCTGCCGCCCCATCGTAAAGGAACCGGATATGATCGCTTCCCGACGGACCCTGATGACCGGCGCACTGACGCTGGGTGCGATGCACCTGCTCCCCGGTTTGAGCAAAGCCCAGGCGCGCTTGCTGGTCTTCGCGACGTTCACGGGAAGCTGGGAGGAGGCACATAAGGACGTGCTGGTGCCGGCGTTCCGCAAGGCCACCGGCGCGGACATGGTGCTCGATCCGATGCTGTCGGTCGATCAGATCGCCAAGGTGAAGGCGTCGCTGGCGAACCCGCCGATCGATGTGATGCTGCACGATCCGGGACCGGCGCTGGTGGCGATCGATCAGGGATTGGTCGAACCGTACCCCGTCGCCGAGTCGAAACATTATGCCGACCTGATCGCCGAAGCTCAGATCCCGACCGGACCGGCGCCGTTCTTTCAGGTCGTGGGACTGACCTACAACCCCGACAAAGTGAAGACGCCGCCGACATCCTGGGCCGATCTTTGGAAGCCGGAATTCAAGGGCCGGGTCGGCATCACCAATCTGAATTCCACGCTGGGAACCGGATTTCTGGTGGAAATCGCCCGCATGCACGGCGGGTCGGAGACGAATGTCGATGCGGGCTTCCAGGCGCTTAAGGACCTGAAGCCGAACCTCGCCGCCGTCGCCGCCAATCCCGGCCAGTTGGCGACCTTGTATCAGCAGGGTCAGGTCGAAATCGGGCCGGGCAATTTCAACGCCATCCAGATCCTGAAAGCCCGCGGCGTGCCGGTGGAATTCGTCAGCCCGAAAGAAGGCGCGATCGCCTTCAAGACAACGATTCACATCGTTAAGAACTCCCCCAACAAGGAACTGGCGTTCAAATTGATCGAGGCCGCGCTGTCGCCCGTCGTGCAGGAAAAGCTGATGGGCAGCCCGTACCTGATCGTGCCGACCAATTCCAAGGTCAAAATCACCGGCGAAGTTGCCAAAGTGTTGGCCAGCAGCGTCGAGGACCTGAAGAAGAAGTTCGTGTTCCAGGATTGGGCTGCGATCAACAAGCAGCGAGCGAGCTGGATCGAGCGGTTCAATCGCGAAATCGCCTAGGACCGGCGATGCCGGCCTACGAACTTCGTCTGGCGGCCCCGCTCGCGGGATTTTTTGCGCTGTTCTTTTTGGCGCCGCTGGCGATCCTGTTTTACGTCAGCCTGCAGAACGGCGCGGGTCTGGACCTGTCGCACTACGCGCGGTTTCTGTTCGATCCGTTCTCGCTGGGCGTACTGGGTCGTACTCTCCTGCTCGGCGCGGAGGTCACCGCGCTGTGTCTGCTGCTCGGGTTCCCGCTGGCCTGGGTTTATGTCCGCAGTCCCGGCTGGTTGCGGCCGGTGTTGATGCTGGCGGTGCTGCTGCCGCTGCTGACATCGGTCGTGGTGCGGACCTTCGCCTGGATCGTCATTCTGGGACGCCAGGGGATCGTCAATTCAGCCCTCCTGTCGCTCGGTTTCACCGATACGCCTTTGCGCCTGCTGTATACCGAGGGCGGGGTGGCCGTCGCTTTGGCGCAGGTGCAAATTCCATTGATGGTGCTGCCGCTGATCACGGCGCTGTCGCGCATCGACACCAATCTGGACGATGCCTCGCTGGCGCTCGGGGCCGGGGCGTGGCGCGGGTTCTGGCGGATCACGCTGCCTTTGTCGTTGCCGGGCATCGTCGCAGGAGGGCTGCTGACCTACGCGGCAGCAATCACCGCGTTCATCACCCAGTCGTTGGTTGGCGGCGGGCAGATGTTGTTCATGCCGATGTATATCTACCAGCAGGCGACCGCGCTGCAGAATTGGCCCTTCGCGGCGGCGATTTCGATCGTGTTTCTGGCGGCGGTCCTGGCGGTCGTCAGCGTATTCAATGCGTTGGGACGGTTGTCCCGGACCCACGCCGATGCGTAGGCAGAGCGGGATGGGCCTGCGGCTCACGATGGGAGCGCTCGCGGCCGTGGCATTTTTGCTGCTGGTCTCTCCCGGTCTGGTCGTGATCGTCGTGTCGTTCACGTCGGGGTATTCGCTGAAATTCCCGCCGCCGGGCTATTCATTGCGGTGGTATGTGTCGCTGCTGGATGCGTGGCAGTTGCAATTCGCCGCGGCGAACAGTGTGAAAGTCGCGTTGTGGACCACCGGCCTGTCGGTGCTGTTGGGCGTTCCGGCAGCGCTGGCGATCGCACGTTCGGCCTCCGCGCGGGCGAGAGTCCTGGACTCCCTGTTCATGTCGCCGCTGGTCCTGCCGGCGCTGTCGTTCGGGCTGGCGGCGCTGATGTTTTTCAGCGCGCTGGGGCTGCCGGTTTCCCCGCTGACGCTGGTCATCGGCCATGTCGTGGTCTGCGTGCCCTTCGTCGTCCGCACCACGATCGCCAGTGTCGCGCAACTCGATCTGGCGTTGCTGGAGAGTTCCGCCAGCTTGGGCGCGTCCCGGCTTTATACCTTCCGGCGGGTGACGCTGCCACTGATCCGCCCGGGCATTCTGGCGGGCGCGTTCATCGCGTTCATGTCGTCGTTCGACAATGTCCCGGTGTCGTTGTTCCTGCGCGACGCGCGTTCGGATATGCTGCCAATACGGATGTGGCAGGACCTGGAGGGCAAGCTGGACGTGTCCATCGCCGCGGTATCGGGCGTGATGATCGTGGTGACGTTGAGTGCGATGATCCTTATGGAACGGCTGGCCGGGTTGTCGCGGCGGTTGCGATGAACGGATCAGGCGCCGCGGTACAACGAAAACCCCCAGGGCGTGATCTTCATCGGCAAATGATAATGCTGTTCCGGGTCCGCGATGTTGAAGCGGAACAGCACGACATCCAGAAACGGCGGATCGGACAGGTTGAGCGGGGCGCCCGCGAACCAGGCTCCGGCATGGAAATGAACCTCGTAGGTGCCGGCGCGGAGCGTGGCGGCCGTGACCGGATCGTTCAGCGTTCCTTCGTCGTCCAGTTCGCCCCGGGCAATGCAAGCGCCATCGCGGAAGATTTCGACTTTCATGCCGTGCGCGGGCGTGCCGCGGGCGACATCCACGACGTGCAGCGACAAACCGGGCATGGGCGTTCCTTCCGGTCGATGGAACCAAAGCGGGTGAACGAATGACGACGATCGATCTTGCGTCCTTGAACGCAATGACACCAGAGGAATTCGCGACGTCATTGTTCGGCGTGTTCGAAAATGCCCCATGGATCGCGGAATCCGCGGCACGGGTCCGGCCTTTCGCGACGGTTGCGGCGCTCCATGCCGCGTTGATGGAAAGCGCGCGCGGGGCGCCGGCCGAGGCGCGTCTGGCCTTCCTGCGCGGCCACCCCGAACTGGCTGGCAAGATCGCTCGGGCCGGCGCTATGACAGCGGAGTCAGTCGCCGAACAGGGCAGCCTGGGCCTGAACCGATTGAGCGATGCGGAATTCGAACGGTTCGAGGGTTTGAACGCCGCCTATCGTGAGAAATTCGGCTTTCCCTTCATCGTGTGTGTCCGCCGGCACACGCGCGATTCGATTTTGTCCCGCTTCGCGCGCCGGTTGGAAAACGACGTCGCCACGGAAATGGATGCCGCCTTGGAGGAGATTGGGCTGATCAGCCGGTTGCGCCTTGTGGCGGCCGTCACCGGTCCGGGGATCCCGGTGACCACCGGCCGCTTGTCGACCCATGTCCTGGACACCGTGCGCGGCCGTCCGGCGGCGGGAATTCCGGTTTCATTGCATGAAATCGGCGCGAGCGGCAGCGCGGAGATCGTCGCGACGGTGACGAACCGGGATGGCAGAACCGACGCACCGCTGATCGTGGGGGAGCCGCTGCGAATCGGCACCTATGAACTGCGGTTTCGGGTAGGCGAACATTTTCGAGGTTCGACCGCCGACCCGCCGTTTCTCGATATGGTTCCGTTGCGCTTTTCGGTCTCGGAGCCCGAGGCGCATTACCACGTGCCGCTGTTGGTCTCGCCATGGGCCTATTCGACATACAGGGGGAGTTGACGCGAGGCGGGGCCAAGAAAGACCCCGCTTTTCGCATCGACACGAAGCGCGCTAGACTAACGGCAGAAACGCGGGAACCTGCCCGCTTACCGGAGAACCAGTCATGGACGACATCGTTATCGTCTCCGCCGCCCGCACGCCCGTGGGCAGCTTCAGCGGCGCGCTCAGCAGCCTGTCCGCGTCTTCCCTCGGCGCCACGGCTCTCTCTGGCGCGTTTAGCCGAGCAGGGATCGAGGCAGGGGATGTGGATGAGGTGATTCTGGGGCAGGTGCTGACGGCCGGCGAGGGTCAGAACCCGGCCCGTCAGGCGGCTCGGTTCGCCGGCGTGCCCGACTCCAAGACCGCGTTCGGCATCAATCAGGTCTGCGGTTCGGGGCTGCGTGCGGTGGCGTTGGCCGCTCAGCAGATCCGAACCGGCGAAAGCGCCATCGTCGCCGCCGGCGGCATGGAAAGCATGAGCCTGTCCCGCCACGCCGCGCACCTGCGCAACGGCCAGAAGATGGGCGGGCTGGAGTTTATCGATACGATGCTCAAAGACGGGCTGTGGGACGCGTTCCATGGCTATCACATGGGCAACACCGCCGAAAACGTGGCCAACAAGTATCAAATCACGCGCGAGCAGCAGGATGCGTTCGCGCTGTCGTCGCAGCAGAAGGCCTCGGCCGCGCAGAAAGCTGGCCGCTTCGCCGATGAGATCGTGCCCGTCACCGTCAAGGGCCGCCGCGCCGACGTGGTGGTCAGCGACGACGAGTACATCCGCCATGACTCCACGATGGAAACCATGGCGCGCCTGCGCCCGGCATTCACCAAGGACGGCTCCGTGACCGCCGGCAACGCGTCCGGGATCAATGACGGTGCGGCCGTGCTGGTGCTGATGAGCGGCGCCGAGGCTTCCCGCCGCGGTCTGACTCCGCTGGGTCGCATCGCGTCCTTCGCGACGGCCGGCGTCGATCCCGCCGTGATGGGCACCGGTCCGATCCCCGCGACTCGCAAGGCGCTGGAACGTGCCGGCTGGTCGGTGGACGATCTGGATCTGATGGAGGCCAATGAGGCCTTCGCGGCGCAGGCTCTGGCAGTGAACAAGGACCTGGGCTGGGATACGTCGAAGGTGAACGTCAACGGCGGCGCCATCGCCATCGGGCATCCGATCGGCGCCTCGGGCGCGCGCGTGCTGGTGACGCTGCTGCATGAGATGGGCAAGCGGGACGCGAAGAAGGGTCTCGCGACGCTGTGCATCGGCGGTGGCATGGGCGTTGCTATGTGCATCGAGCGCTAAAAGGGGATTTAATAACATGGCACGTATCGCACTGGTTACCGGCGGCACACGCGGCATCGGGGAGGCGATCAGCCTCGCCCTTCAAGCGCAGGGCCGTACGGTCATCGCCAACTACGCCGGCAACGACGCCGCTGCCGCCGAGTTCAAGGCCAAAACCGGCATTCAAGTCTGCAAGTTCGACGTCAGCAAGTTCGAGGCCTGCACCGAAGCTTTGGCCCAGATCAAAGCCGAGTTCGGCCCGGTCGAGATTCTGGTGAACAACGCCGGCATCACCCGCGACGCCACCATGGGGCGCCTGACGCGCGACATGTGGGACGCGGTGATCGATACGAACCTCGGGTCCTGCTACAACATGTGCAAGCTGACGTTCGACGACATGCGCGCGGCGAAGTTCGGGCGGGTGGTGAATGTGGGCTCGATCAACGGTCAGGCCGGGCAGTACGGTCAGGTGAACTATGCCGCGTCGAAGTCCGGCATCCACGGGTTCACGAAGGCGCTGGCGCAGGAAGGTGCCCGTTTCGGCATCACCGTGAACGCCATCGCGCCAGGGTATGTGGATACGGAGATGGTGCGCGCGGTCCCCGGCGAGGTGCTGCGCAAGATCATCGCGAAGGTGCCGATCGGGCGGTTGGGTCATGCGTCGGATATCGCGCGCGGCGTGGCGTTCCTGACGGCCGACGACGCGGACTTCATCACGGGGTCCACGCTGTCGATCAACGGCGGTCAGCATATGTATTGATCGGGTTGCCAGGGAACCGAACCACGGGCATTGTTCTGGTTCGGCCTCGGCCGCTCACCCCTTCGAGGGCTGCTCGTCATTGAGCTTTTTGCTGCCTTTCGGCGCACGAGGGGGACCGTTCGGTCCCCCTTTTCGTTTACGATCCCAACAAATCCCGCACCGCGTCCTTCACGAACGCCGCATCCGCCGAATTGAACACCGGGTTCCCCGCCCGATGCCCCCAGATGCTTGGGATCGGTTTCAGCTCGGCATCGCGCAGCAAAGGCAATTCGGCGGCATTGTCGGCGACGCGGAAATAGAGGTCCGTTTCCCCCGGCATCAGCAGCACGCGGGCGCGGATCGCTTGCAGCGCGGCGGTCAGGTCCCCGTCGTAGAGGCTGTTCGCGCCGATGTCGGCTGCGTCCCAGGTTCGAAGCTGTGCATACAGATTGGCGGCGGGGCGGGCACCGAAGCGGTCTTCCCAATCGGTTTTTAGAAACGTCTCCAGATCCGGAGCATTCAGGTTCGGCGTGGGGCCGGAGGCCAAGTGCCGTTGCTCCCGGTAGAAATCCTGGCTCAAGGCCCAGCCCGCGTAGATCCGCCCGAACGCGCGTTTCGCGGCGCGGGGTTCGGCAGAGAAGCGTCCGTTGCCAATGTGTTCGGGAGCCGCCTCCAGCGTCGCCATCAAGCCGCGCAGGAACACTTGGTTGTGGATCGCGGTGCGGGCGACGCCGCAGTTGACGACGATGCGCTCCACGGCCTCGGGGAACATCGCCGCCCAGTGGTAGGCCTGCAGCGCGCCCATCGACCAGCCGTAGACGCAAGCGACGCGGTCGATGCCGAACAGCGACGCCAGTGCTCGGCGTTGCACCGTCACGTTGTCGTGGATCGTTACCAGCGTCGGGTAGTCCGGCGTGTCGGACGGGGACGACGACAGCCCGTTGCCGAACATGTCGGGGATGACGATGAACCAGCGGGTCGGGTCCAGAACGCCGTCGGGGCCGATCAGCCACTCCAGCTCCATGTGCTGGGCGCCGTAGCTGGTGGGGTAGACGATCACGTTGTCCCGAGCGGGGGACAACGTACCGTGGGCTTTCCAGGACAGGCGGGCATGCCGGAGTATGGAACCGGATTGCAGCGTGACGTCGCCGGCCTCGAAAACACCTTGCTGCGTGGGCCAGGCCGGCATGTTGTCTTCCTTCCGCTTACAGGAACCCGATGGAAATCCATGGGATCGCCGCGACCACGATCAACCGGATCAGCAGCGCGAGCAAGTACCCCACGATCGGCTGCATCCCCGGATTGGGGCCGACCCGTTCGATCGCCGCGGCGGCGTAGAACCCCACCCCGTACGGCGGTGCGAACAGGACGATGAGGGGGATACCCTCCAGCACCACGAACGCGACGATGGACACGCCGAGGAGGGTGAATTTGCCACCCGGCAGCGCCAGCAGATCCTTGCGGACATCCAGGCCGGCCCGATCGAACTCGGCCATCACCGGATCCTGCATGTCCTTCGGCAGTTTGCCGAACGCTTTGGGATTGATGAGCGTGTACCAACCGTCCCACAGATGGCTGGTGACCGAAATGTATTTCCGCGCCTCATACACTCGCGTGGTTTTGATCAGCGAGGCCGGTGCCGCGCCGATGGCCTTGCACGTCGTCGACCGTGTTGATCGGGCCTTTGTTGTTGTTGGTCAGATAGCCGGCTTTTTCCAGGTCCTTGCGCAGCAGCTGCTGCAGCGGGGCTGCCGGTCGCGATGATGGCGTTCGACAGCACCATCATATGGACGCCGCCGATTCGCACCTGGATAAAGGTGTCGATGTCGGTGCCCAACTGGCCGGAATGGAAGACGTTGATCTCGGCTGCGTGGGCGAATCACGGCAGCAGCAAGGACGCACCCGCGAGCGCACCAAGCCGGCGCCTGGACATTTTCAGCATATGGAGGTCCCCCTTGGTCGATCTCCGAGAGCCACCCTATTCGGGCGGGCTTGTCATGCGCTCGGCGTGGGTGTTCATCCTTCCCATGGAATTTCGGCCATGCACCTGATCGCCATCGGCCGTCTGCGCGACGGACCGGAAGCTGAGCTGTTCGCACGCTATAATGCGAGGCTGCGGCCGCCGTTGGCGCTGACGGAACTGCCGGAGGGGCGTGGCGCGCCGGCCGAGGTCAAACGGCGGGAAGGTGCGGCCCTGCTGGCGGCCCTGCCGGACAATGCCTTCGCGGTGGCGATGGATCAGGGCGGCGCGATGCCGGACAGTTTGCGATTCGCCGTGTTGCTGGAACGGTGGCTGGGTTTGGGGCGGCGGGTTTGCTTCCTGATCGGCGGGGCGGAGGGGTTGGACGCGCCGGTGTTGGCGCGGGCCGATGCCAGTTTGTCATTAGGGCCAATGACTTGGCCGCATTTTCTGGCGCGTGCGATGCTGGCCGAGCAAGTGTTTCGGGCGCGGTCGATCGCGTCGGGGCATCCGTATCACCGAGCCGGACGGCCGGGATGAAGCCATGTGCATTTCAGGGGTTTGCAAGACGCTCGGGTCTTGGTAGACAGCGCCTCCCTTTCGGGTTCCGGTCGCTTTCGGGCGGACGGTTGGCGGGTGCATAGCTCAGTTGGTAGAGCAGCTGACTCTTAATCAGCGGGCCCAAGGTTCGAGTCCTTGTGCACCCACCAAATTTTCCTCCTTTTTTCCAACGGCGCGCCGAACTCTGTTCGCTGATTCCCATTGGTTCGCATACCAGACCGTCGATGCAATCACGTTGTTGTGTGTGCAGCCAAGACGTTCAGTTGCAATTCTTCGCCACTCGACGCCTAAAAGGCGAAAGTCCCGCTGGAATCGCAGGAAATAGGCGTGGTTTCGGTTCTCTTTTGTGGTGTAACAGTTGATTTTTGTGCCGCAGACATGGTGCGATGCGGTATCACCATGCGATAGAAGGTCGGGAAATGTCGCGGCAAGGCTATGAATCGTCCGGATCGTATGATAGTGGAGCATCACCATAACCAAGCGACTTGCCAACCGCCTCAGGCGGACCCTCTGGAGGCTTCGAACATGCAATCCGTGTCCTTTCTCGCCCAGCTGATTGGTCCGTGCCTGCTTGTCGTCTCCGTTTCCATGCTGGCGCGCCGCGAGGCGATGATACCGCTGGTCGAAAACCTGATGCAGAACCCGCGGTTGCTGTTCGTGTTGGGTGTGATCCAGTTGCTGGGCGGACTCGCCATTGTCCTGACGCAGGATGTCGCCGCCGGCGAGACGCTGCCACTGGTGCTGACCATGATCGGTTGGTGGCTAATGGTTCGGGCGGTCCTGCTGATGTTCCTCTCTCAGGACGCGCTCTGGGCGCTGTTCGATGCGATGGAACTCGAAAAATACTACTATGCCTCCAATACGATCGGCCTCGTGCTTGGCGGCTATCTGACCTATGTCGGTTTTGGCAGCATGCTGGGTCTGCCGGCGCTGCTGGGGTAACGCAGCAGAGAATTCGGCGTTTTGACCGGATGGCGCGGCTCAGGATCGATACGTGAAAATCGCCCGTATGGTCGCCGTTCGGATTTTCTTGCCAATCCGGGCAACCCGCCATCGCTCGGACAGTCCGACGTGATCGCTGGCATTCGCTGGCCGAGAAGCCTTTCGGCGGCGCAGCCATAACCAAAGCCATTGGGCAGCCGAAACACTGTCAGTGCCCAGCGGGCCTGGGAGATAAGGAAGATGCGACCATCGCCGCAGCATTCATACTTTTGTATTTTCTGACAGAACGGATGAGCACTCTGCCCGCGCCTAGGACGACACGGAAAGGCAGGCCGTGTGCGTCAACGGTTTCAGCGATTGGCAGCCCTATACCGACCGCCCTGACGTTTTATATACCGCCGAGCGGTATATCGTCATGCTGACGACGTTTAACAGCCTCGACTTTCGAAGGTGCCCCCCCAAGTCGTGGATGCCGACCTGAGGCAGCATGACGAATTTACACACGCCGATGTATCAGCAGTTAGCGCGGGCTGCTATCACATCAAAGCGCAAGCGGTATAACGCATCGGTGCTTACTTCACCGTCGTGCCGATGGTGATCGGCATGCAGAATACCTCAGATCGCCGCTAGTCAGAGATCGGACAACACAATCAATCGCGCGGACAAGCACTCTAAAAAGCGTAAGGGGGGCGAACGAGCCCCCCTTTTCACCTTTGTCCCGATACCAAGCCAGTAGGGCAGAACTAATCCGAACGGACATCCGCCGACCCGACCGGAAGCCGGTTGCGTTTATTCCGCTGCCTCTTTCCCAGGTCGAGCGCGGCGCGGCAGAGAAGTCGTAATGGCCTGGATGCTGGTGATTTCCTCCAGGCTGCGCTTTGCCGGCTCTTCCCCGAAGATCACGAGGACCAGCCCCAGGATCGCCAGAAGCCCTTCCATAACCGTTGTCACACCGGCCACGCCGTGATTATCGAACAGATAGATAACGATGAACGGCGTAACGATCGTGCCACCGCGCCCGAACATGTTGCAGAGACCCGCGGCACGCAGGCGTAGTTCGGTCGGGAAAAGCTCGGGGATGTAGATGCCGAAGAGCAGCGCCATGAGCACAAAGATCGGTGCCGTCAGCGCCAGCCCGATCACGGGCAGCAGCAGTGGGTTTCTAACATCTGGGTAGATGTAGGCCACGATCATCGTCGCGATGCACGCCAGCGCAACCGTCGGCTTGCGGCCCAGCCGGTCCGCCGCGATGGCCGCGAGGCCCGCACCGATCGGCGCGCCCAGGGACATCACAAGCGCGAACTTGAACGCATCGATCATCGACATCCCCTGGAGGATGAAGAAGGTCGGTAGCCAGATAACGAACCCGTGGATCACTGCGTTGATGATCAACAGCGTGATGCTTCCGACGATGATGCGCCGTAGGAAGGGTGCCTTGAACAACGCCGAAAAATTGCTGGGCGGAGCTGGCAGATTGACGTCGGTTTCTGGGATTGGGGCCAACTCGGTGCCCAGACCTTTGCGGCATTCGGCCTCGATCTCCAACAGGATGACCTCGGCCTCTTCGTTGCGGCCGACCGATTCCAGCCAGCGGGGGCTTTCCGTCAGCGATTTGCGCACCCACCATACCAACAGGCCGCCACCACCGCCGATGAAGAACATGATGCGCCAGCCATGGGCTGGGATCAGGTACGTACTCAGCAGGATCGCGGACGGCAGACCAAGGCTGAAGATCATCGCCAACACGCCAAGCCAGCGTCCGCGGGCACGAGCCGGGATGAATTCCGTCACGGCTGCATAGCCAACCACGTTTTCCGCGCCCAGTCCGAGGCCCATGACGAAGCGCAGGAAGATCAGGGCGTTCATGTCCCAGGCGAAACCCGCCGCGATGGAGGCGACGCCGAAGAACAGGAGGTTGATCTGGTAGGTAAAGCTGCGCCCGTAGCGGTCGCCGATGAAGCCGGCAGCCAAGCTGCCGAACATCATGCCGACAAACGTCGAGGCGATGAACAGAGCGCTTTGTTCCATCGTCGCGAAGCCGCTTTTCAACGTCGCGCCAATCACCGTGCTCGCCAGATAGATGTCGAAGCCATCGAGGAACATCCCGATGCCGACCATCGCGAACACACGCCGATGAAAGCGGGAGATTGGCAACCGGTCGAGGCGGGCGTCCGGCATTGACGCTCGACATTGACGAAATCCTCTTGTTAGCTCGTGTTCAAACAGAATGGCTTGACGCGCATTACCATCGGAGTTGTGGAGTTACAAGATTGCGACGTCTACTTTCCACGGATTTGCGTCAGAATTTCTCCAACTGCGCAAGGACCCTGGCCCGGATTTGGTCCGGTGCTGGTTCGCCGCCTTTGCTGACAGAGATGGCCGACCCATCGGTCAAGGCAAATTTGAAGAATGCCCGTAGAGCCTTGCCATTCGCCCTTTTTGCCAGATTTCGCGGCACGACGCCATAGGACGCGATCACCACTGGCCACACGCCATCGCCCGGCAGATCGACCAATTTCCCCACGAGATTAGACGTTTTGGCCCAGTCGATCGCGGCAACCGCCGCGTTCAGCGACGCCTGATTGGCTTGAACGGCCTTGCCGGCGCTGTCGCGCTTCATCACGATCGGCAGTTGGTTGGACAGTGCGGCGCCGAGCGGCAGATAGGCGATGGAGCCTTCGAGCGCTTTTACCGTGCCCACGATAGTGTCTGTTGTGGTCGACATCGATCCGACGGACCAGCGCTTCGGGACGGTGGTTCCGAACTTCGCCTGCCACTCCGTGTTGGCGGACAGGAGATAGGACGTCACCCCGACCGTATCGCCCAACATCGCACCGCCGGGTTCCGCATGGTAGATCGGGTGGATGTCCAAATCCGGCAGAGACAACCCTGGGTTGTAGTCGACGATCTTGGGATCGTTCCATTTTTTGATCTGGCCGGAGAAAATGCCGCCCAGATTTTGCCCTGTCAGCTGCAGGCGATTCGTTCCGACGCCGGGGATATTGGCGACGAAAACGATCGCGGTGAACGCCAGGGGAAACTGATAGAGATTGCCTGCCGCGAGCTGTTCGTCCGACAGCGGAATCTCCAGGATCGCGAAATCCGTATCGCCGGCCAGGATCTTGCTCGTGCCGGCCGGGCTGCCGATCCCTTGATAGGTGACAGATAGGCCCAGCGCCTTGTATTTCTCGGACGCCTGCCATCCCAGGAGCATCGGCCGAATGGTACCGCCGCCGGCACCATTAGCCTCATTGTCGGCGGCCACGGCGCCTGTCGCCGCGAACATGCTGGCAGTTGTTGCCAAGAGTGCACGTCTGCCAATCCGGATTGTCATTGTCATCGCATTCCTTTTTATTCTTGGCTGAAGAACCGACCTTCCTCGCTCAGCCCTGTCCGGCAGCGCGGATATCGGACCGTCCCTGACGTTACCCCTAACGCCGGGATGGTGACCCTTTGGTTATCCCCGCTTACGAACCCACACTTCCACGCGCTGATTCAGCGCCGCGGTGTTGTTGTCGAGATTGCAAGCAACCGCGGCGCCTGGTCCGATGCCGATCGCGCTGACATGGGCCAGTCCGGCGGCGGTCAGTCGGTCGCGGACGGCTTCCGCGCGTTCCCGCGACAGCGTCCGGTTGCCGACATAATCGCCGGTCGCGCTGCTGAAGCCGATCAGCGACACCGAATACTGGGCATATGCCGGCAGGCGCATCAGGTTGATAAGACGCGTGATGTCGGCCTCGGCTCGGCTATCCAGGGCGTTCGTGCCAGCCTGAAAGCGGAAGGTGATGGACAGCCGGTCCGAGCCGGCGATCGCGGTTTCAAACGACCGCACGTCCGGCGCGCGGACCCGGGTCCGTCCACCGTCCATCGCATTGTTCGCGGTGTCGAGGCGGGAGTCGCCGTATTCGGCGTCCGATTTACCCGGTGCCAGATCGGCGAGGCCGGCGGCGGCAATCGCCGTCTGGCCGACCGGACCCAGTGTGAGTTGCAGGAATTCCGCCGTGGCCGCAGACGGGGCGCGTCCCGGCATTGTGTAGAGATACACACGATTGGCCAGCGGATATTCTTCCGCCTTGACGCGGAATGGGCTGGGATCGATGCCGGTGCCACAGGCGGTGCCCAGGGCGACGGCGCGCGCGCTGCGGCGCAGGGGCGTAGTCGCCGAACCCGACCCCGGCCGGGTTGCCAGCGACGGCATCGGCCATGTCGTCCGGCAACGCGAACCGCGGCGCTGCCAGACGCGGGAAAGAATCGACGCATTGTTGGGGATTAGCTACCCCCAGAACAACGTTACAGAACAAGGTTGTCTGATCGGATGTCGGTTCCAGGCTGTAAAGCCCAACCGGCATATTCGACGCGCCGCCGATCTGCGCCCAGCTGGTGGTCTTGCCGCTGTAGAGAGAGCGGAGCTGGTCGCCGTTCAGCGTGGTCAACGGATTGCGCGGATGCACCAGCACCGCAAGCGTCGCGAGCGCGACGACGTTTTCCACGCCGGGCTGCTGGAACTGCGCCAGGGTCGGCACGTTCGGCACTTTGCGGCGGCGCATATTCTCCAGATCGGCTTCGTTGACCTGACGGTCGGCCATCCACAGATCGGCCTGCCCGCGCAAGAGCGGTTCGATGCCGGTCGACGTGCCCTTGGCACGGACTTCCACCTTCAGGCGCTTGGTGCTTTCGGCCCCTTCGGCGATCACGTCGTATTCGTCGGGATCGATGCCGCCATCGATTCGAACGCCAGGCAGCTTCAACTGCCGGGCCCAAGCGGTTGCCAGTTCCAGCGCGGCCTTGGCCCCGAAGGTGTAGGATCCGCTGAGCTTGAGGCTGGTCTCTTGCGCGGCCTTCGGTTGCGCGGCCGCGGGCAGCGCGCCAGCGGTCAAACCCATCGCAATGGTCAGGCCGGCCGCGAGCTTACCGAAATACGCGGCACTTTTGGGGGCTGGACGTAAACCAGTAAGAGGCATGTGGGTCATAAGCAAAGTACTCCTTGGCGCATCGATGACGTAACCGGTGGCTACGGCGCGGATGCTTGGGATAAGGGGGGCCTAAATCACCGGATCGGCATCAAGCGGCGGTTATCGGGAATTTTTTCACGGCAGCGGGCACGGTTGAGACTCAGCCGTTCGGTCGTCACTTTACCGGCCTCGATCTTGATGAAGTCGATACGCGGCGTCGCCAGGGGATTGTCGTCGCAATAGGGGGCCTCGGGCTGCGATCCGCGGGTCACGAAATCCACCCGGAACCCGAAAACGGTATCCGGCGGTACCGCCGACATATCCGTCACGTACGACATTTCGCCGGTTGAATCTTCCTGGGGCACGCCGCCGATAATGTCCATTTGCCCGATGCCCTGGTTGCGGGCCGTGTTGGGACGTCCGCCGCTGACGTTGCCGGCTTCCCCCAGCCGGCCGCCGGGTTCCAGCACGTTCAAATCGAGCTGCACCGGATCGTGCCACCGCAGGACGGCGCGGAAGACCTTGTTGAATTCCGGAACCGTGACCGTGCAGCGGACCGGAGAGGTCTCGCTCATGGTCAGGGTGAATTCGTTCTCTTGGGCTGTCAGGGCGAAGCCGAGACGTACGCTGCCGTCGGCGGCGAATTTCTGGGTGTAGAGTTCGTCGCCCTACTCGACCTCCAGCTTACGGCCGGCGGTATTGGGTTTCACGATCTCCACCAAAGCTCGGCCTTTGGTCTGGCTGATCCGCAGCTCTGCGTCGGCGCCGAAATTTTCCGGCTTGTCGCACTGAGCGGCCGGTCCGGCAGCATGCGCGGCCGGCGCCAGACAGGTACTGCCCAGCACGGTCAACGCCCCAGCCATGAGACAGCCTGCCGCGAAAGCGCGGCCGCGGCGGACGGATGACTTCAAACTTTGGTGCATACTTCCCCCATAATCGCTTCAACCCGCGGGCTGTACGTCCAGGCCTTACCGAAACTGCCGTCCGGCTTGCCGTTGGTCGTCGCACCCGATGACAGAGCCCACGGAAATGCCGGTACCTGGCCGTGGCCACATCGCCGACATGCGCATTTGTTAACCATTTCAATGGCCATAGGCTCGCGCTCCACTACCGTACCCCGAGCGCGGCGCGAAATTGGGCATGGATCGGGCGGCGACACAAGAGCAAGTATCGGTCGACTCACAAGGCCCGAGCCCAACGTTACCGGTTGCGATGTTCATGTGACAGCGAAAGCCCTACCCAAGCTTCATCGAAAAATTGCAAGAAGGCCCGTTTCTGGCGGTCGTGCAAGCGAGGTGACCGAGACAACCCACCACCCGCGAACCGCCCTACGCAAATCTACGAAGGTAGATGCCTTACATTCGCGCCTCGCGCAAGCTTTGATTATAAAATCGTGAAAATTCTTTTCTTTTATACCATTCTCGCGCTATTCCCACCCTAAGAGGAGAACCACCGCACAAACGGCATCAGGCTCGGCAGGACGTCCGCGGCGCCATTTGGAAAGCCCAGGTCGCGCAGGATCCGGTCCAAAAGTCCCTGAATATCAAGACCTGTGAGGGCGGGAAGCGCCTCGCCGCTCACCCCCACGGCCCGCAGCCGGCTTAGGGCGGCGTCCGTGCCGGTCAGTTCCAGCGCCTGCTCCCGCGGCGGCAGCGCGATCACACCCGGGACGGTCACCGCGATGCTGGCCGACAGAGCGCGCGCCTTGGGTAGCGCTGCGGCAAGGCCGGGAACCGCGTCGGCGGCGGGGGCACAGACATAAGAAGTACCGCTGACGCCGCAGCCGAGTTCCATCCGCTTGCCGCCGTCCAGGCTGAGCGACACCGTGGGTTTGGCGACAAGAGACCCGCCCAGCGCCGCGCCGGTCGGCAGGCCGCGCAGTGCAACAACCGGCACCAGCCATTCTCCACGCGCCTGAATTTCCAGCGCAGCGCTGGGGCCGCCGTTGCCAGGGGGCAGCACCCAATCCCGGTGGCGCAGGACGCAGGGCTCTTCCGCCCCCGGCGGGCAGGCCAGCACCCAGCTGCCGACCGTTTCCTGCGCGGGCCGAGCAGGGGTTTGCGCCCAGGCAGGGGCGGCGCAGAGCATCAGGGCCAACGCCCAGCCAAAACAGCCCTTTCCATACAGCATAAGGTGACCAATCCCTCGGGGTGGGGCGCAATTCTAGGAAGCGGCCCCTTTCGTGTCACGCGGTTATCTGCGACCGTGTGCGGTATGAACGATGCCATCTCCCCGGATTCCGCCGCACTGCACCAGTCGCTGGTCACGCTCGACACTCATATAGATATCCCGTGGCCCCCCGGCCCGAGCCCGTTCGAGGATGGGCCGCGCAAGGTGGACATGCTGAAGATGGTCCGGGGCGGACTGAGCGCCGGCTGCTTCGTCGCCTACGTGCCGCAGGCGTCGCGGACCGTCGCGAACGAGGACGCAGCCTACGCGCGCGCCATCGCGATGCTGGACCACATCAACGCCATGGGCCGCACCGAGGCCGGGGTTACCGCCCGCGTCACCCAAACCGCCAATGAGATCGAGGCCGCGAAGCGCGACGGCGTGCGTGCCATAGTCCCTTGCGTGGAAAATGGCTTCGCCGTCGGCACCGACCTCTCCCGCATCGCCCAGTTCCGCGCCCGAGGCGCTCGGTATCTCACGCTGACCCATAACGGCCACAACGCGCTCGCGGACTCCTGCAACCCCCGCCGCGACCTGGGCGACCGGGAAGCCGAACACGGCGGCCTGTCCCCGGTCGGACGCGCGGCGGTAGCGGAGCTGAACCGGGTCGGCATGATCGTCGACGTGGCACACACATCCCGCGACACGATGCAGCAGGCGGCGGAGGTGTCCCGCACCCCAATCGTCTCCACGCACTCCTGCATCACCGCCTTGTGCGACCACCCGCGCAACATGGCCGACTGGCAGCTCGACATCATTAAGGCGGTGAAGGGCGTGATCCAGATCACCGCCGTGTCCGCCTTCCTGCGCCCGCATGCCAAGCCCGAGGAAGCCGGCGTCGCCGACTTCGCCGACCACGTGGACTACGCCGTGAAGCGGATCGGAATCGACCATGTCGGCATATCATCCGACTTCGATGGCGGCGGATGGATCCGCGACTGGCGCGATGCCGGCGACAGCGCCAACGTCACCGCCGAAATGGTCCGCCGCGGCTACGACCGGGGCGCATTGGCGAAACTCTGGGGTGGCAACTTCCTCCGCGTGATGCGGGTGGTGGAGGAGGCTGCGGGCTGATGCGAACGGTCGCACTTCCCAGCGGCGAGACGGTGCCCTGCCTGGGGCAAGGTACTTGGTACATGGGCGAGAAGCGCGCCGCCGCGAAAGCCGAGGCGGATGCGCTGCGCCTGGGCATCGACCTCGGCATGACGCTGATCGACACCGCCGAGATGTATGCCAATGGCGGCGCTGAGGAAGTGGTGGCGCAGGCCGCCGCCGGCCAGCGAGATAAGCTGTTCATCGTCAGCAAAGTGTATCCGCACAACGCCTCCCGCCGCGGCGTGCCAACCGCCTGCGAGGCGAGCCTGAAACGGCTGAAGACCGACCGGATCGATCTGTATCTGCTGCATTGGCGCGGCGCCTATCCGCTGGCCGAGACGGTGGACGCGTTCGAGAAGCTGAAAGCCGAAGGGAAAATCCGCCATTGGGGCGTGTCCAATCTGGACACCGCCGACATGGCGGAGCTGGCGGGCGTGCCGAACGGCCGCAAATGCGCCGCCAATCAGGTGCTGTACCACCCCAACAGCCGCGGCATCGAGTTCGACCTCCTGCCCTGGTGCGACAAGCTCGGCGTCGCGATCATGGCGTATTCGCCGCTGAGCCATACGCCGAACCATCTGTTGCGGTCTCCGGCCCTGGCCGAGGTCGCGAAGCGGCACGGCGTGACCCCGGCGCAGATCGCGCTGACCTGGGGGCTGCGGCATCCGCATGTAATCTCGATCCCCAAGGCGTCTAATCTAACGCATGTGCGGGAGAACGCGGCGGCGGCGGACATCGTGCTGACGGCGGACGATCTGGCGGCGATCGATGCGGTGCATAAGCCGCCGACGCGGAAGGTGGCGCTGGATTTGCTGTAGGCGCTAATACAGCGTCGTCTTCAATCGTTCCGGATAGGCGCGGTCGTATTCATCCCCGCCCACCATCCCCGCCGTGATATCCGCCAAGATCGTCCCCGTGCTCGGCAGAGCCTTGCGGGAAATATGCTTTTCCGGGTTCCACAGTTCGGAGCGCACGATCGCCTTCGGGCACTGGAAATAGATACGATCCACGGTCACCACGATCACGCTGCGCGGCAGCGTGCCGCGGAACGGAAACCGCTCCAGCAGCTTTGGATCGACGGACACCACGGCCGAACCATTTACCCTTAATGTTTCGCCGACGCCGGGGATCAGAAACAGCAGCGTCACCCGCGGATCGTGGATGATGTTCCGCAAACTGTCCGCCCGGTTGTTGCCGCGGCGATCCGGGATCAGCAGCGTGCGCTCGTCCAGCACATGCACGAACCCGGCGGGGTCGCCGCGCGGGGAGACATCCAGACCCCCCGGTCCGCTGGTGCCCAACACCACGAAGGGCGAGGCCTCGATCATCGACCGGTAATGCGGGTGGATGTAGTCGATCTCCTTGGCGATCGCGCCGGGGGAGATTTCGCCGTACAGCGCGTTCAGCGTCGCTTCGTCGCGGATGATATGGTCGGGCGCGATCATGTCCATGGGCGGAGGCTCCTGGTTTAACCGGCTTGAGTGTGATCGACGATCGTCGCCTCGGCAATCGCGCGCATGGGATTGGGCAGCATGATGGCGCCCTCGCGGACCAGTTTCTCCGTCCGCGCCTCGGCTTCCCGCACTTGGCGCAACCGATCGAGTATCAGTTCCAGATGTTCGTAGGGCACGACGACCACACCGTCGGCATCGCCCACGATCACGTCGCCGGGGCGCACATGGACATCGCCGAGCGTGACGGGCGCACCGACGACTCCCGGGCCGTTCAATGCCGGTGAATTCGGCTGGATGCCGGCGCAAAAAACCGGCAACCCGGTCGCGATGATGCCCGCTTTGTCGCGCGCCAGCCCGTCGGTCACGAACGCCGCCACGCCCTTGTTCTTCATCAGCCCGGCCGCGAGGTCGCCGAACACCGCCGTTTTCGTGAACGCGTCGTTGGCGCAGACGATGACGTCGCCGGCCTGCGCCTCATGCAGCGCACCGAACATGGCGGCGATGTCGGCGGGGTAGGCGAAAGCGGTCAGCGCCGGCCCGGCGAACACGGCATTCCCCGGATCGAGCGGTTTGATCCGGTAATCCAGCGCACCCCGCCCCTCCATCGCGTCGGCGAGGTGGGAGGTTTGGGCGCCGCGGAACTGGGCAACCAGCGCCGGGTCGGGCCGGCGATGGCCGCGATGGATCGTCAGGATCGGGGGATTGCCGAGCATGGGGGTGGGTCCTGGACTGTGTTATGGGGGAGTGTGGCACAGGAGAGCGCGGAATGGGATTCTTCGAGACCGTGACGCCCACGGAGATGCAGGCCGGGCGCATGCTCACCTTGGGGACGATGGTGGTGATGATGTTTGTCGGGCACGTTCCGCCGCTGCGGCCGTACGCGCACCGGATACGGCTCACGGCCGGCGCGACTTATATTCTGGGGGCGTTGGGGTTCGCGGTTTACTTCGTGGCGTTCCGGTAGGAACCCCGTCAGTCGAACAGCGAACTGACGGAGCTTTCCTCGGCGATCCGCTTCATCGCTTCGGCCAGCAACGGGGCGATGGGCAACTGCTTGACTTTGGCGGAGCCCGCGACGGCCTCGGTCGCCATGATCGAGTCAGTGATGACCATTGTTGCAATGGGTGAATCGTCGATGCGGGCCACCGCGCCGCCCGACAGCACGCCGTGCGTGACGTAAGCGCTGGCCGAACGGGCACCGCGCTTGATCAACGCCTCGGCCGCGTTGCAGTGGGTGCCGCCGGAGTCCACGAGGTCATCCACCAGGATGCAGTCCCGGCCGGCGACGTCGCCGATGACGTTCATGACCTCCGACACGCCGGCACGTTCGCGCCGCTTGTCGATGATCGCCAGATCGCAGTTCAGCCGCGTCGCGATCGCCCGCGCTCGGACCACGCCGCCGACGTCGGGGGACACGATCATGACATCGTGGTTGGTATAGGTTTCCTGGATGTGGCGGCTGAACAGCGGCGCGGCATACAGGTTGTCGACGGGGATATCGAAGAAGCCCTGAATCTGCGCGGCGTGCAGGTCCATGGTCAGGACGCGGTTCGCGCCGGCCTCGGTGATCAGATTGGCGACCAGCTTGGCACTGATGGGGGAGCGGGAGGCGGTTTTGCGGTCCTGCCGCGCATAGCCGAAATAGGGGATCACGGCGGTGATGCGGCGGGCGGAGGACCGGCGCAGCGCATCCAGCGTGATCAGCAGCTCCATCAGGTTGTCGTTGGCCGGGAACGACGTGGGCTGGATGACGAAGACGTCTTCGCCGCGCACGTTTTCCTGGATTTCGACGAAGACCTCCATATCCGCGAAACGGCGGATGGAGGCTTTGGCCAGGGACAGGCCCAATGTCTTGGCGACCGCCTCGGCGAGCGGGCGGTTGCTGTTGCAGGCGACAATCTTCATGGTGCGGGAGCCATGGGGTTGGCGGTGGGCCGGTCGAGGGGTGCCGGTGAAGCGGCCTTCTAGCAACCGGTCTTGCGCGTGTCCATGAAGGTGGCGAGTCGGGGAGCGATCCCATTCGCGATCCCCCTTGTGATAACCCGCCCACAACGCTAAGCCCACCGCCTCCCTGCGCCCCCCAGGTTGCACGCCAGATCGGCCCATGCCGGGCCGCCTTTCTCGCGCGCCGCCGCCACCGCCAGTTCGGCAAAGGTTTCTGTATGTTCGCCCGTATGCTGGGTTTCATGTCGGCCGACATGGCCATCGACCTCGGAACCGCCAACACCCTGGTTTACGTCAAGGGGCGCGGCATCGTCCTGGCCGAACCCAGCGTCGTCGCCATCGCCGAATGGCGCGGCAAAAAACAGGTCGTCGCCGTCGGCGAGGAAGCCAAGCAGATGCTCGGCCGCACCCCTGGCAACATCGTCGCCAGCCGCCCGCTGCGCGACGGCGTCATCGCCGACTTCGAAGTCGCGGAGCAGATGATCAAGCACTTCATCCGCAAAGTGCATAACCGCCGCGGCTTCGCCTCTCCTCTTATCATCGTCTGCGTCCCCTCCGGCTCCACCGCCGTCGAACGCCGCGCCATCCAGGAAAGCGCGGAAAGCGCCGGGGCGCGCAAGGTGCAGCTGATCGAGGAACCCATGGCCGCCGCGATCGGCGCCGGGCTGCCGGTCACCGAACCCTCCGGCTCCATGGTCGTGGACATCGGCGGCGGCACGACGGAGGTCGCGGTGATCTCCCTCGGCGGTATCGTCTACGCCCGCAGCGTCCGGGTCGGCGGCGACAAGATGGATGAGGCGATCATCTCTTACATTCGCCGCACGCATAACCTGCTGATCGGCGAGTCCTCGGCCGAACGCATTAAAATGAGTATCGGCGCCGCCCGTCCGCCGGATGACGAAAACGACGACGGCCCCTACCAGGAAGTGCGCGGCCGCGACCTGCTGAATGGCGTCCCGCGGGAGGTACTGGTCAGCCAGCGCCAGATCGCCGAAAGCCTGATCGAGCCGGTTTCCTCCATCGTGGAAGCGGTGAAGGTGGCGCTGGAAAACACCCCGCCCGAGCTGGCGGCGGATATCGTGGACCGCGGCATCGTGCTGACCGGGGGCGGAGCGTTGCTGTATCGGCTGGATCAGGTGCTGCGCGACGCGACCGGCCTGTCGGTCGCGGTGGCGGAAAACCCTCTGCAATGCGTGGCTCTGGGTACTGGCCGAGCGCTGGAGGAACGCAAGCGGCTGCATAACGTGCTGATGTCGATGTACTGAGGCCAGTTCCCGGTCGCTTCCGGCGCCCATTCACGCTAATGTCGGGCCACTCATGATCCGGCTCTCCATCCCCGCGCGTCAGGCGCTGTCGAAGCTGACCCTCCCCGTTTTGGTGGTGGCAGCGTTCGGCCTCATGCTGCTCGGCAAGGCCGACACCGTGATCGCCGAACGCGCGCGGATGGCGCTGAACGATGCGCTGGGGCCGATCTACGCCGTGCTGGCCGAACCGCTGGGGGCGGTCAACGCCTCCATCGCCGAGGCTGGAAACCTGATGCACCTGCGGTCGGAGAACGCCCGCCTGCGGCAGGAAAACGAGTATTTGCGCCGCTGGCAGACCATCGCTCTGGCGCTGGACGCCGAGAATGCGCGCCTCAAGGGCAGCCTGAACTGGATCCCAGACCCGCCCGCGAACTTCGTCACCGCCCGCGTGGTGGCCGATGCCGGCGGTGTCTACGCCCGAGCGGCGTTGCTGGCGGTCGGGCCGAATCACACCGTGCGCAAAGGCCAGATCGCATTGGATGAACGTGGGCTGATCGGCCGCGTCACCGAAGTCGGCGCCCGTACCGCGCGCGTGCTGCTGATCACAGACCTCAACAGCCGCATCCCGGTGACGATGGAGACATCGCGGGCGCGCGCCATTCTGGTTGGGACCAACGGGGCACGGCCGCGCCTGTTGTACTGGCCGGAAGGCGTGCAGCCGCGCGAAGGCGAGCGCATCGTCACCAGCGCCGAAGCCAACGCCTTCCCGGCCAACCTGCTGATCGGCACCGTCCATTTCAGCCAGAGCGGGGTGCCCGAGGTCGAACCCTTCGCGCTGCTCCAACGCCTGGAGATCGTGCGTATCTTCGATTACGGGATGGGGGGCGTGACCGCGCCCGAGGCGCCGCAGAAATCCACCCCGGGACGGCACTGATGGCCGGCGCCTGGCGCTATCCCGGCATTCGGCCGCGCGCCACGTTCGGGCGGCGGCTGGACCGTGCCGCGCGCGCGGGGTTTCCCGCGACCTGCACCGTGCTGACGATGCTGATCACCCAGGCCCCGTTCGGTATCCCCGGTCAGTCTGTACTGCTGCCGTCGGTCACGCTGGCGAGCGTTTGGTTCTGGTCGCTGTTTCGCCCCTCGTCGATGCCGCCGCCGACGGTGTTCGGCATCGGCGTACTGATGGAGTTGCTGGGGTATCTGCCGCTGGGCGTCGGCGTGCTGACGCTGCTGCTGGCGCATGGCATCGCGGTGCGGTGGCGTCGGTTCCTCGGGCAGCAGGGGTTCGCGGTCACGTGGCTCGTGTTCATGCCAGTGGCGGCCGGGGCTGCGTTGCTGTCCTGGGTGCTGGTCGCGGCGCTGACTTTGCGGCTGCTGCCGCCGGGCCTTTCGGTGTTTCAGGGCGTCCTGTCGGGCGTGCTCTACCCGGTGCTGGCGATCCCGCTGGCGTGGCTGCACCGTGCGTTCGCCGAAGCGGACGCCGATTGATGCGCCGGGAAACCAAACGGACCGGCGTGTTCACCCGGCGCGCGCTGCTGCTGATGGGGGGGCAGGTCGCGGTGCTTGGGACGATGGCTGCGCGTCTTTATCAGGTGCAGGTGGTCGAAGGCGGGCGCTACGCCACGCTGGCCAACGAAAACCGCATCAGCGCGCGCATGATCGCCCCGCCGCGCGGCCGCATTCTGGACCGGTTCGGCACGCCGCTGGCCGGCAGCCGGATCAACTGGCGGGCGCTGCTGATCTCGGAACAGGCGACCGACGTGAAGGCGACGCTGGACGCGTTCTCCCGCATCGTGCCGCTGACGGAATACGAGCGGGCACGGATCGACCGGGAACTCCATCGCCGCCGTCACTTCATCCCCGTGATGGTGCGGGAATTTCTGAGCTGGCCGGACATGGCGGCCATCGAGGTCAACGCGCCCGATCTGCCGGGCATCCTGGTCGATGTCGGCACCACCCGGATCTACCCCTACGGCGAACGGCTCGCACACGTCGTCGGTTACGTGGCGCCGCCGAACGAGGCCGATGTCGCCAACGACCCGCTGCTGTCCCTCCCCGGTCTACGCATTGGCCGCTCGGGTATGGAAAAATACCACGATCTGGCGCTGCGCGGCCGGCCGGGTGCGGTGCAACTGGAGGTGAACGCCGTCGGCCGGGTGATCCGCGAACTGGACCGGCAGGAAGGCGTGCAGGGCGACGATGTCGGCCTGACCATCGATGCCGGCTTGCAGGAAGCCGTGGTCACGCTGCTGGGCGACGAGAGCGCCAGCGCCGTTGTCATGGACTGCCGCAACGGCGAAGTGCTGGCGATGGCGACCAATCCCGGCTTCGATCCGACCGTGTTCAACAGCGGCGTATCGCAGGCGCAATGGTCGGAATGGACCCGCGATCGCCGCACACCGCTGATCAACAAGGCGACCTCGGGCCTGTATGCGCCGGGTTCCACCTTCAAAATGGCGGTGGCGCTGGCGGCGATCGAGGGCAAGGCGATGACCATCAACGATCGCGTCGAATGTCCCGGCTATCTGGACCTCGGCGATACGCGGTTTCATTGCTGGCGCAAGGGCGGACACGGGATGCTCGATCTGCGCGGCGGGATCAAGAACAGCTGCGACGTCTATTTCTACGAAGCCGCGCGGCGGGTCGGCATCGACAAGGTCGCGGCGATGTCCAACCGCCTGGGGCTGGGCACCGAGCTGGAGTTGGATCTGCCGGGGCAGCGGTCCGGACTGATTCCCACCCGCGACTGGCGGATCGGACAGGGTCACCCGTGGAACATCGGCGATACCATCGTCAGCGGCATCGGCCAGGGCTACATCCAGGTCACGCCCTTGCAGCTCGCGACCTATACCGCGCGCTTGGCCAGCGGCCGGCAAGTGCAACCACATTTGACCCGCAGTCTGGGCGGCGTGCTGCAACCGGGCGTGTTACCCGAGGATTGGCCGTCTCTCGATCTTCCCGACAAAGCGCTGCGCATGGTCCGCGAAGGCATGTGGTCGGTGGTCAATGAGCAGGGGGGCACAGCGCCGCTCGCGAAACTGGCCGATCCGAAATGGCAGATGGCCGGCAAGACCGGATCGGCGCAGGTGCGCCGCGTCTCGCGCGAGATGCGCGAAAGCGGCACGTTCGACAGTGCCAAGCTGCCCTGGGAATACCGTCCGCACGCATTGTTCGTGGCCTTCGCCCCGGTCGACGCACCGCGCTACGCCCTGGCGGTGGTGATCGAGCACGGCAACGCCGGCGCCGCCGCCGCCGCGCCGCTGGCCAAGGATATCATGACGGAAACCCTCCAACGCGACCCCGCCAACCGGACAGAGCCGCTGGGTGCCAAGTTGGCGGACGCCAAATCGTGATGGAACGGCGCCTCTGGCGGGAGGCCTCGTTCGACCTGACCGGCAAGATCCTGCGCATCAACTGGCTGTATGTGCTGCTTCTGTGCGCCCTGGCGGGGGTTGGATACACCGCGCTGTACAGCGCCGCCGGCGGCGCGGTCGAGCCTTACGCGGGGCGGCACGCGCTGCGCTTTTGCATCGGGTTGGCGCTGATGCTGTGCGTTTCGCTGATCGATATAAGGCTGATCGCGCGTCTGTCCTGGGTGGCCTACGCGGGGGGGATTGGGCTGCTGGTCGCGGTGCTGCGCATGGGTCATGTCGGCAAAGGCGCGCAACGCTGGATCGAGCTGGGCGGGCTGCAGCTGCAACCGTCGGAACTGATGAAGATCGCGCTGGTGCTGGCGTTGGCGTCCTGGTTCCACAAGGCATCGTGGGAGCGGATCGGCAACCCGCTGTTCCTGGTCCCGCCGATCGTCGCCATTCTGCTGCCGGTGGGGCTGATCCTGAAGGAACCCAATCTGGGCACCGCCGTAATCACCGCGATGATCGGCGGCGCGGTGATGTTTGGCGCCGGGGTGCGCTGGTGGAAGTTCCTGCTGGTGGCGGCACCCGTGCCGTTCGCGGCGCAATTCGCGTACCAGCATTTGCACGATTACCAGCGTGCCCGCATCGACACGTTCATGCACCCGGAGAACGACCCCCTCGGCGCCGGCTACAACATTCTGCAATCCAAGATCGCCCTGGGCTCCGGTGGCATGTGGGGCAAGGGGTTCCTGCAAGGCACGCAAGGGCATCTGGATTTCCTGCCGGAGAAGCAGACCGATTTCATCTTCACGATGATCGGGGAGGAATTCGGTCTGGTCGGCGCTTGGGCGGTGATGGGGTTGCTGGCCCTGATCGTGCTGGGCGGCATGCTGATCGCGCTGCGCTGCCGCAACCAGTTCGGGCGGCTGGTGGCGATGGGCATTTCCGTCAATTTCTTCATGTACGTGTTCGTGAACATCGCCATGGTGATGGGCGCCATTCCGGTCGGCGGCGTGCCGCTGCCGCTGGTGTCGCACGGCGGATCGGCCATGCTGACGGTGATGCTGGGATTCGGTGTTTTGATGTCGGTGCATGTCCACCGCGATGTCGAGTTCGAAGGCACCGGCGAGGACCGATGAATCCCCGGCTGCTGCGGGCCTACCGAGCGACTGTGTTTCGCACGGAGCACCTGAATCCCTCGGCGCCCTCCGCGCGAAACGCCGGCATTGCCCGAGGTACAGACCATTGTCGGGGGCCTTATCGTCGCAGCCCCCTCACAACCGGGTTGCATCCGGCGCCGGGTATGCGCACTCTGGGCAGGCAAGACCAAGGTCCGAATAACGGACCCGGAAACGCCGACAGGGAGACGCGGAAACCGCGATGGACAAGGAAGCAACACCGCTGCTCAGCGTGCGGGGGGTCTCGGTGCGATTCGGCGGCGTGGTGGCGCTGGACGATGTGTCGTTCGACGTCGCGCCGGGCCAGATCGCCGGATTGATCGGCCCGAACGGCGCCGGCAAGACCACGCTGTTCAACTGCCTCAGCCGCCTCTACCAGCCCAGCGAAGGGGAAATCCTGTTCGAGGGCACGTCGGTGCTGGCCACCCCGCGGCATCGCATTCCCGATATCGGCATCGGCCGCACGTTCCAGAACGTCGCGCTGTTCGACAAGTTGACGGTACTGGAAAACGTCATGGTCGGGCGGCACAGCCGGACCGGGTCCAGCTTTCTCGCCAACGCGTTGCGCCTGCCGTCCGTGGTGCGGGAGCAGAACGCCGCGCGCGACCGGGCGATGGAACTGATCGAGTTCATGGATCTGGTCCCGTTCACCCATTGGCCGGCGGGCGGCCTGCCCTTCCCTATCCGCAAACGCGTCGAACTGGCGCGCGCCTTGGCGGCGCAGCCGAAGCTGCTGCTGCTGGATGAGCCGGCGGCGGGCCTCAATCATGAGGAAGTCGGGACCCTGGAAGCGCAGATCCGCCGGGTTCGCGACGTCCAGGGCGTGACTGTGCTGCTGGTGGAGCATCACATGAGCCTGGTGATGTCGGTGTCCGACAAGGTCATCACCGTCAACTTCGGCCGCAAAATCGCCGAGGGTACGCCGGACGAGGTGAAACGCCACCCCGAAGTCATTCGCGCCTATCTGGGGACCGCCGACTGATGACCGCCATTTTGCAAGTCAAAGGCCTGAGCGCCTGGTATGGCCAAAGCCGAGCGTTATTCGATCTGGATTTGAACATCGAACAAGGCGGCGTGACGGCGTTGCTCGGCGCCAACGGTGCCGGCAAGACCACCAGCCTGCGTGCCATCTGCAACATGGTCCGCCGCACCGGCACCACCACCATGGACGGCACCGATATCAGCCGCCGCACGACGGAGGACATCGTCCGGCTCGGCGTCGCGCATGTCCCGGAAGGGCGCGGCACCTTCGTCGCGCTGACGGTGGAGGAAAACCTTCGCCTCGCCTTCCATATCCGCCGCGACCGCAAAGCCGCGGAACGCGACATGGAAAAGGTCTTCGCCTATTTTCCGCGGCTGAAGGAACGCATCCACCAGCAGGCCGGCACCCTGTCCGGCGGAGAGCAGCAGATGCTTGCGGTGGCGCGTGCGCTGATGCTGGCGCCACGGCTGATGCTGCTGGACGAGCCGTCGTTCGGCCTCGCGCCGCTGATCGTGCAGGAGATTTTCCGCATCCTGCGGCGCATCAATGAGGACGAGAAAGTATCCATGCTGATCGTCGAGCAGAACGCCGCGCTGGCGCTGGAGCTGGCGGACCATGTGTACCTGCTGGAAACCGGCAAGGTCGTGATGTCCGGCCCGTCCGACATGGTCAAGAACGACGAAACGCTGCGCAAAGCCTATTTGGGATATTGAGGGGTCCGGCATGGAATTTTTCATCCAGCAGATTGTCGCCGGCCTGACCAACGGGGCGATTTACGCCTGCGTCGCGCTGGGACTGGTGATGATCTATGTGTCCACCGATCACATCAATTTCGCCCAAGGCGAGATGGCGATGTTCGCGACCTTCCTGGCATGGGCGATGATCGACGCCGGCGTGCCGTACTGGGTGGCGTTCGGCCTGACGATCATGGTCGCGTTCTTCGGCGGTCTGTTCATTCAACGGGTGATCCTGAAACCGCTGGAGAACGCGCCAGTGTTGGCGCTGGTGGTGTGCTTCATCGCGCTGTTGTCCATCTTCAACGCCATCGCCGGGATGATCTGGAGTTTTACCATTAAGCAGTTCCCCTCGCCTTTCCCGAGCCGGGATTTGTTCGGCAACGGGTTGGTCAGCGCGCAGCAGCTTGGGGTCGTCGCTGTAACCCTGGTGATGCTCGGATTGCTGACGGTGTTCTTCCGCTACACGACGCTGGGCCTCGCGATGCGGGCAGCGGCGCAGAACGCCAGTTCCGCGCGTCTCATGGGCGTGCGGGTGTCTTGGATGCTGGCGCTGGGCTGGGGTCTGGCGTCGGGGATTGGGGCCATCGCCGGGATGCTGGTGGCGCCGATCGTGTTCCTGGATCCGAACATGATGGCCGGCATTCTGGTCTACGGATTCGCCGGCGCGCTGGTGGGCGGCATCGCCAATCCGCTGGGCGCGGTCGCCGGCGGGTTCATCGTCGGGGTGCTGGAAAATCTGGTGGGCAGCTACATTATCGGGAACGAGCTGAAGCTGAGCTTCGCGCTGGTGATGGTGATCGGCGTGCTGCTGTTGAAACCGGCGGGCCTGTTCGGCCGCGTGATCGTAAGGCGGGTGTAGCATGGCGGCCATGGCGCGCAGTTGGGCGACGAAGCCGCATATCGGCTTGTGGGCAATCGGGTTCTGGCTGGTCTTGGCGGCGTTGCCGCTGATCGGCTTCGTGACGGAAAGCCCCAGCTTCGAGTATTACCTGTTCATGGGTCAGTCGATGCTGATCTACGCGATCGCGGTCCTCGGCTTGAACCTGCTGATCGGTTTCAACGGCCAGATTTCGCTGGGGCACAGCGCGTTCTTCGCCGTTGGAGCGTATGCCGCCGCGATCCTGATGGTGCATGCGTCCGTGCCTTATTGGCTGGCGATCCCGCTGGCCGGCATTGTCTGCTTCGGCGCCGGTTTTCTGTTCGGCTTCCCGGCCTTGAAGCTGGAGGGGCATTACCTCGCGCTGGCCACGTTCACACTGGCCATCGCGGTGCCGCAGCTGCTGAAACACAAATCCATCGCCGGCTGGACCGGCGGCGTCGGCGGGGTGCTGCTGGACAAGCCCGACCCGCCCGCCTTCCTGCCGCTCAGCGTCGATCAGTTCCTGTATTACGTCTGCTTGATCGTCGCGATGGCGCTGTTCTGGATCGTCTACAACCTGCTGCGCGGCCGCAGCGGTCGGGCGATGATGGCGATCCGCGATCATGCGATGGCGGCGGGCACCATGGGGATCGACACCGCGCTGTACAAGACCATGACGTTCGGCGTCAGCGCCGCCATCACGGGCATGGCGGGGGCATTGTCGGCCATCACCGTCGCCTATGTGGCGCCCGACAGTTTCACGTTGCAGCTGTCGATTTCCTTCCTGGTCGGGCTGGTGGTCGGCGGCATCGCGTCGCTGCCAGGCTGTCTGATCGGCGGCGCCTTTATCGTGCTGGTGCAGAATTCGTCGCAGTCGATTTCGGACTGGATGAAGGACGCATTTTCGCTGCGCTACGATGTGCCGGCCTGGGCGATTTACGGCACCTTGCTGCTGTTGCTGATGTTCTTCCTGCCCAACGGCCTCGCCGGTGGGATTACCGCGATCCGCGGTCTGTTTTCCCGCGCCACCCAAAAAACCTGAGGAGCCGTCCCCATGCTTCGCCGCCGCACCGCCCTGTTATCCGCCGCCGCCGCCACCTTCGCCGTACCAGCCCGAGCGGAGAAAAAGTACGGGCCGGGGGTGACCGATACGGAGATCAAGATCGGGCAGACCATGCCGTACAGCGGCAATGCCTCGGCCTATGGCGTGGCCGGGCGTCTGCACGCCGCCTATTTCCGCATGCTGAACGAAACGCAAGGCGGCATCAACGGGCGAAAAATCAATTTCATCTCCCTGGACGACGGCTACAGCCCGCCGAAAACCATGGAGCTGACGCGCCAGCTGGTGGAGCGCGATCAGGTGCTGCTGATGTTCTATCCGCTCGGCACGCAGACCAACACCGCGATCCACAAATACATGAACCAGAAGAAGGTCCCGCATCTTTTCCTGGCGACCGGTGCGTCGAAGTGGGGCGATCCCAAGAACTTCCCGTGGACCATGGGCTGGCAGCCCGACTACCACACCGAGTGCAAAATCTTCGGCAAGCACATCGTTGCCAACCACAAGGACGCGAAAATCGCGATCCTGCGGCAGAACGACGACATGGGGAACGACTACCTCAGCGGCTTCAAGGAAGGTCTTGGTGCCGGGTGGGAGAAGATGGTCGTCGCCGACGCGACCTATGAGGTCACCGACCCGACCGTGGATTCCCAGATTCTACAGATCAAAAACTCCGGCGCCACGCTGTTCATGAACATCACGACGCCGAAATTCTCGGCGCAGTCCATCAAGAAGGTCGCGGAAATCGGGTGGAAGCCGATCCATTATCTGGTCAGCGTCGGGGCCTCGGTCGGCGCCGTGATGCGGCCTGCGGGGATCGAGAACGCCCAGGGGATCGTCACCGCGCAATTCGCCAAGGACGTGACCGACCCGCGCTGGGCGACCGCGCCGGATTATCTGGAATGGAAGGCGTTCATGGATAAATGGAACCCCACGGCCAACCAGCTCGAAGGGTCCAACGTGTCCAGCTACATCAGCGTGCACGGTCTGGTGCATGTGCTGAAGAAATGCGGCGACGACCTGAGCCGGGAAAACATCATGCGGCAGGCCGCCAATATCAAAGACCTGGAAATTCCGCTGCTGCTGCCGGGCATCAAGGTCAACACCAGCCCCACCAACTTCTACCCCATACGAGCGGAACAATTGGCTCGGTTCGAGGGCGATCATTGGACGCTGTTCGGCGATCTGATTTCCGCCGACGCGGGGTAACTGGACAGCGCCGGAGATGTGGGTACCCTGCCGCTTGGAAAGAGCGGCGGGGAAGCGGCGGGCATGGAAACTTACGACTACATCGTTGTCGGCGCGGGATCGGCGGGCGCGGCCGTCGCCTACCGGCTGTCGGAGAACCCGGCCAACAGGGTCCTGCTGCTGGAGGCCGGGCCGGACAGCAATCTCTGGTCCCAAATCCCCATCGGCTACGCGAAGCTGCTCTACAACCCCAAAGCCAATTGGCTCTATTCCGCGGAACCCGAGGCCAACACCAATGGCCGCCGTATCTTCGTCCCGCGTGGCAAGCTGCTGGGCGGTTCGTCGTCGATCAACGGCATGGCGTTCGTGCGAGGACAAGCACAGGACTACGACACCTGGGCGCAGATGGGGAACCAGGGCTGGAGCTACGACGACGTCCTGCCGTTCTTCAAGCGGATAGAGCGTTACGAAGGCGGCGGCGACGACACCTTCCGGGGCCGCGAAGGCCCGCTGACAGTGACCGATCCGCCGCCGGCCGACCCGATCTTCGCCAAGCTGATCGAGGCCGCCGGCCAGGTCGGGATCCGCCACAACCCCGACTACAACGGCGCCGCGCAGGATGGCATCGCCATGAGCCAG
Source organism: uncultured Acetobacteraceae bacterium (assembly GCA_903895595.1). Taxonomy (GTDB): domain Bacteria; phylum Pseudomonadota; class Alphaproteobacteria; order Acetobacterales; family Acetobacteraceae; genus Rhodopila. Next base: position 145,351 of record CAITUP010000016.1, read on the forward strand.
GCTTCCATTTCGCGCGGCCGGCGGATGAGCACGGCGTACGCCTATCTGGAACCGGCACGCCTGCGGCCCAATCTGCGGATCCAGACAGAAGCGTTGACCGAGGGCATGATCCTGGAAGGCACGCGCTGCGTCGGCGTTCGATATTCCGTCCACGGGGTGTCGCAGGAGGCTCGATGCGGGCGCGAGGTAATTATCAGCGCCGGCACGATCAATTCGCCGCAGCTGCTGGAACTGTCGGGAATCGGCAACCCCGAGCGGCTGCAGGCGGCGGGGATCGCGGTCAAGCACGCACTGCCGGGCGTCGGGGAGAATTTGCGCGATCATTACGCGCCGCGCACCCGCTGGGCCATTGGAACGAAGGGCGTCACGTTCAACGACCGCGCGCGTGGACTGGGCATGGTGTGGCAGGCGTTGCGTTATGTGTTCAAGAATGAGGGACTGTTGGGTGCCGTTGCGGCACCGATCCGAGCGTTCGTGAAATCGCGGGAAGGGTTGGAGGCACCGGATCTGTTGCTCGGCTGGGTGCCGATGCTGACAGAAACTACGGCGAAAGGGCCACGGATTTCCCGCCAGTCCGGCATGACCTGCTACGCCCACCCGATGCGGCCGGAGAGCAAGGGCCATATCCATGTCGTATCGTCCGACCCGCGCAAGGCGCCGGCGATCAATTTCAATTTCCTGTCGGCTTCCATCGACGGGGAGCTGACTGCCATCGCGGTGCGGATTGCGCGGGCCGTGATGACGGCTCCGGCCCTGGCGCCGTGGAATATTTCCGAAATCGCACCGGGTCCGGCGCTGACCACCGACGACGAAATTCTGGATTGGGTGAAGCGGGCGGCCGAGACGACGTATCATCCGGTCGGAACATGCAAAATGGGTGGGGATCCGATGGCCGTGGTGGACTCGCAGCTACGGGTGCATGGCATAACGGGCCTGCGGGTGGCCGATGCGTCGATCATGCCGACGCTGATGTCGGGGAACACGAATGCGCCTTCGATCATGATCGGCGAAAAAGCGGCGGATATGGTGCTGAAGGCGGCTTAGGCGGGAGACAGAACGATGCGACAGATGACGATGGTGGGTTTTCTGCAAGCCCAGAACTGCACCAATTTCGTGGGGTCGTGGCGGCATCCGCAGGCCGCGCAGGATTTCACGTCGGCCGAATATTACCGCCGCATCGCCCGCGCGTTGGAGGCCGGGAAATTCCAATTGGCGTTCTTCGACGACCGTCTGGCGATGCCGGACATGTTCGCCGGCGATCACGCACACACCGTGGAAAACGGCATTCGTTGCGTAAAAATGGACCCGATCACCATACTGACGGTAATGGGCATGGCAACGACTCGGCTGGGGCTGGGTTCGACCTACACCACCACCTATTACGAGCCGTTCCACGTGGCGCGCGTGTTCGCGACTTTGGATTTGATGACGGAAGGCCGAGCGGCCTGGAACGTCGTGACATCGATGAACGACAACGAAGCGCGGAATATGGGCCAAAGCTCCCACGCGGATCACGACCGCCGTTACGACCGCGCCGACGAATTCATGGAGGTCGTGACGGGCCATTGGGACTCGTGGGAGGATGGGGCGATTGTCGCCGACCGCGAAACGGGTTTGTTCGCGCATCCCGACAAGGTCCACCGCCTGGATTACAAGGGCGAATTCTTCCAGTCGCGCGGCCCGTTCACGGTGCCTCGGTCGGCTCAGGGGCATCCTGTGATCATCCAGGCCGGACAATCCGGCCGCGGCACGACTTTCGCGGCCCGCTGGGCCGAATGCGTGTTCGTGGCCTACCACGGGTTGGAACGTGCCCGCATCGATTACGCGGCGTTCAAGCAGAAGGTCGCGGAAGCCGGTCGCGATCCGGAACTGGTACGTGTATGCGCCGGCGTCTACCCGGTTGTCGCACCGACCCGCGCGGAGGCCGAGGACAAGGCTGCGTTGATCGACAAATTGCCCAAGGAAATCGACAGCCTGTCGCTGCTGTCGGAAGTGTTGAACGTCGATATGTCGAAACAGCCGATCGATGAGCCGTACACACAGGAAGAACTCGACAGCTGGACCGGCGCGCAGGCCGCCAAGGACCGCATCAAGCGCGAACTCGGCGGGCGGCTGCCCTCGCCGCGCGATTTCATGAATATTACGCGACGCGGCACGTTCCACGATCACCCCCGTTTCGTCGGCAGCCCGAAGGATGTCGCCGACGGCATGGAGGAATGGTTCTCCACCCGCGCCTGCGACGGATTCGTGATCGCGGCGTCCCACGTGCCGGGGGCTTACGAGGAATTCAGCACCCTGGTAATTCCCGAGTTACAGCGGCGTGGCTTGTTCCATTTGGATTATGCCGGAACGACGTTGCGCGAAAACCTCGGGCTGGCGCGAGCCGAAGTCGGGCGCTGGCGGCGCTGAATTTCAAACGGAGAGAAAGCAATGAAACTTTACTACGCTCCCGGTGTTTGCTCGATCGGCATCCATGTGTTGCTGGAGGAAATCGGCAAGCCCTACGAACTTGCCGCCGTGAACCTGCGGGAGGGCGCGCAATACCAGCCGGAATACCTGGCGGTGAACCCGAAATCCAAGGTCCCGGCGCTGCTGCGCGACGATGGGTCGTTGCAGACGGAATATCCGGCGATCGCGTACTGGCTCGCCCGCACCAACCCGTTCTGCAACCTGCTGCCAGATAATATCGATCTACAGGCGCGGGCGCTGGAAATCCTGGATTATTGCGTCGCCACCGTGCACATGCAGGGTTTCACACGCATTTTCCGCCCGGGCAATTTCGCCCCCAACGCGGCGGATGAGGACGCGGTGAAAGCCCGCGGCAAGGAAATCGTCGAAAAGGGTTTCGCCACGCTGGAAGCGGCGCTGGGCAGCAAGGATTACGCTGTCGGTTCGTTCTCCATCGCCGATTCCGCGATGTTCTACGTGGAATTCTGGGCCGGTCGCGTCGGCATCGCGCTGCCGCCGGGCCTCGCCGCGCATCTGGAACGTATGAAGGCACGCCCGTCGGTGCAGCGCGCGCTGCAACAGGAAGGTCTGGCTTGAGCGGCTCCCTGATGCAGGTACCGTTTTGGTACCTGCGTCATGGGGAGACAGACTGGAATGCCCAAGGTCTCTCCCAAGGCAACGTCGATATTCCCCTGAACGCCAACGGGTTGGAGCAAGCGCGGTCGGCCGCGCTGTTGTTGCGCGACCGCGGAATCAAAACGATCGTCGCCTCCCCGTTGTCCCGTGCCCGCGTCACGGCCGAAATCGTCGGCGAAACGCTGGGGCTGCCGGTGATGATCGATCCCGATTTGCGGGAGGTTTCGTGGGGCGTGCATGAGGGGCAGTCGTTGAGTGAATGGTTTTCCGACTGGGTCGCGAACGGGTATCACCCGGAAAACGGCGAGACGTTCGGGATGCTACGGGACCGGGCTGTCGCTGGGTTAAACCGAGCATTGGTGCATCCGTCCTCAGTGTTGATCGTTGCGCATGGGGCTTTGTTCAGGGCGATCAAGGCCGCGATGGGGGTGGAGATTTCGGCACGGACGCGGAACGCGGTGCCGATGTGGTGCACGCCTGGAGAGGGCGGTTGGACGGTGGAGTAGGTAAAATTTTTACGCGGATGAACGCGGATCGGGGGGGTGAACGCCGATGGCGCGTGCCGAGCGACGCGGCGGACTTCTATTCTGGGGCGTCCGAAATTGATCAGCAGGCACAGGCGCTTTTCGGTAGCACGCAGGTAGTTCATGCACTGGGCGAAATGCGCGTTGTTTAGAGCGGCGACGACTTTCCATTCCACAAGGATCTCGTCTTCGACGACCAAATCGGGCGTGTATTCGCCGATGATGACCCCATCGTATCGGACCACGACTCCCAGTTGCTGCTTGACCGATATGCCGCGCTTGCGCAACTCGAGGACCAGCGCGTTCTCGTAAATCCGCTCCAGAAACCCAACCCCTAGTCTATTGGCAACGGTGAACGCGCACCCGATGATGCGCTGAGTGGCACCGTCCAATCCCGCCTTATCCAAGTTCATCTGCGTTCATCCGCGTTAAAGCCTTGCTCCGCACCCACCTACCCCCTAACCGGTTAACAAACCGTTAACGTCGGTCCAAAAAATCTCCGGTTGCCACTCCCCCCGCTTTCCGCCATGGTGCCCCCCGTCCCAGCCACCCGGCGCGGGAGAGAGCGGGTCATGCCCCGCCGCCGAAGGCGCAACCGGCCCCCGGAAACGCTCAGGTAACAGGGACCGCGCGGGGAACAGGGATCTCTGGAAAGCCGACGGGTTCGCCCGCCGCACCGACGGAGAAAGGCGCCGCCAGCGCCGAATCTCTCAGGTTCCGCGACAGAGGGGGGTCACCTTCCACCGGCATCTCGCCGATGGGTGACCTTGCGCGCGGAGAATTCTGTGACCGATCTGAAAACCACCCCGCTGGATTCCTGGCACCGCGGCCTTGGCGCGCGCATGGTGCCGTTCGCCGGCTACGCGATGCCGGTGCAGTACGATTTCACCGGCGCCCTGGCCGAACGCTGCCGCGGCGGCGTGCTGGCGGAGCATCTGCACTGCCGGTCGAAAGCGGCGCTGTTCGACGTATCGCATATGGGTCAAGCGACGATGACCGGCGCGGGTGCCGCGGAGGCGCTGGAGCGGCTGGTGCCCGGCGACATCCTGGGCCTGAAACCCGGGCGGCAGCGCTATACGCTGCTGACCAACGAAGCCGGCGGGATTATCGACGACCTGATGGTCGCGAACCTCGGCGACGACCGGTTGTTTCTGGTGGTGAACGCCAGCCGCAAGGATGTCGATTTCGCGCATATTCCGGGGATTGTTCCGATTGAAAATCGGGCTTTGCTGGCGTTGCAGGGGCCGGCGGCATCGGCGATCGTCGGCGTGCCGCTATCGTTCATGGGCGTGGCCGAAACATCCATCGCCGGTATTCCGTGTTTGGTTTCCCGTTCGGGATATACCGGCGAGGACGGGTTCGAGATTTCGGTTCCGGCCGACCGAGCGGAAGCGCTGGCGGAATGGTTGGTGGGGCATGAGGCGGTGGTGCCGGCCGGTCTGGGCGCGCGCGATTCGTTACGGCTGGAAGCCGGTTTGTGCCTGTACGGCCACGATCTGGACGAAACCACCACGCCGGTCGAAGCCGGGCTGACCTGGGTCATCGGCAAGCGCCGCAAAATGTCCTGGGATTTTCCCGGCGGTGCGATCGTGCGCGACCAGCTCGACAACGGCGCACCACGATTGCGAGTCGGAATCAAACCCACCGGGCGTGCCCCCGCTCGGGAGGGTACCGCGATCGAAGGGGCCGGAATCATTACGTCAGGCGGCTTCTCGCCCTCGCTGAACGCCCCCATCGCGATGGGCTATGTCCGTCGCGAATTCGCCGAAGACGGCACAGCTTTGACCCTGACGGTGCGCGGCAAGCCGATGCCGGCGACCGTCGTTCCCATGCCTTTCGTACCGCACCGTTACGCCCGTTAGGAGGATCGTCCCATGGCCAAAAAACCCGCCGATAAACGTTACACCAAAGACCACGAATGGGTCGTTTTGGATGGCGACATTGCCACCGTCGGCATCACCGATCACGCGCAGGAACAATTGGGCGATGTCGTCCATGTGGAACTGCCGGAACTCGACCGCGAAGTCGGCGTGAACGAGGCCTGCGCCGTGGTGGAAAGCGTCAAGGCGGCGTCGGACATTTTCGCGCCGCTGGCCGGGACTGTCGTGGAAATCAACGAAACCATCATCGAAGACCCGGCCATCGTGAACGGCGACCCCGAGGGCGAAGGCTGGTTCTTCAAGCTGGAACTGGACGACCCCGACGCGTTCGAGGAACTGATGGACGCCGACTCCTACGAAGAATATCTGGAGACTTTGTGACGATGGACGCACTCGCGGAACTCGCGGTACTGGAAGCGTCCGACGCGTTCGTTGGGCGCCATATCGGCCCGTCCGACACCGAGATCGCCGCGATGCTGCGGACTGTCGGCGCCGCCAGTCTGGACGACGTGGCGGCGAAGACCGTGCCGGAATCCATCCGGTCCAACCGGGCGCTGAATCTGCCGCCGCCGGTCGATGAGGCCGGTGTTTTGGCGGAGCTGCGCGGTCTGGCCGAACGTAACGTTCTGAAGAAATCGCTGATCGGGCTGGGGTATCACGGCACCGTCACGCCACCGGTGATTTTGCGGAATGTTCTGGAAAATCCGGGTTGGTACACCGCCTACACCCCGTACCAAGCCGAAATCGCGCAGGGGCGGCTGGAAGCGTTGCTGAACTTCCAGACCATGATCTGCGAACTTACCGGCATGGAAATCGCCAACGCGTCCTTGCTGGATGAGGCGACAGCGGCTGCGGAAGCCATGGCGATGGCGCATGGAATCAGTAAATCCAAATCCAATACGATCGCGGTCGCGGCCGATCTGCACCCGCAGACACGCGCGGTGCTGGTAACGCGGGCGAAACCTATCGGCATTACGCTGGTCGATTTCGGGCCCGGCGATGTCGCGGCCATCGCGGCCGCACGACCGTTCGCGGTGCTGCTGCAATATCCCGGCTCGGCCGGCGCGTTGCGCGATCTGACGGCCGAAATCGATGCGGCGCATGCGGTTGCCGCCCTGGCCATCGTCGCCGCCGATCCCCTGGCACTGACGTTGCTGAAACCGCCGGGCGAAATGGGTGCCGACGCCGTCGTCGGTTCCGCGCAACGGTTCGGTGTGCCGATGGGATTCGGCGGCCCGCATGCCGGGTTCTTCGCGACTAGGGATGCGTTCAAGCGGCATATGCCTGGGCGTCTGGTCGGCGTGTCCCAGGACGCCGCCGGACAGCCGGCGATGCGACTGGCGCTGCAAACGCGCGAACAACATATCCGCCGCGAGAAAGCGACGTCCAACATCTGCACCGCGCAGGTGCTGCTGGCTGTCATCGCGAGTTTCTACGCGGTCTGGCACGGCCCGTCCGGCCTGCGCCGCATCGCGCAACGGGTTAATCTCCAGGCCCGCATGCTGGCAGCCTGCGCCGGCCGCGTCCGGCATACCGCGTTTTTCGATACGATCGTGGTGGAAAACGCCGATGCGGCGGCATTCCTGGCCGCCGGTTTCAACGTCCGATCCTTGGACGATGGTTCGGTTGCGATCGCGTTGGACGAAACCGTCACCCGCGCCGATCTGGAAAAACTTGCCTCCGCGCTTGGCGGAAATCTCGGCGATGCCGCCGGGGGCATTCCGGCGGAGCTCCAACGGCATTCGCCATTCCTGGAACAACCGGTGTTCAACCAGCACCACGCCGAACACGAAATGCTGCGATATCTGAAACGCCTGGAAGACAAGGATATCGCACTGAACCGCAGCATGATTCCGCTGGGTTCCTGCACAATGAAGCTGAACGCCTCGGCCGAAATGATTCCCATAACCTGGCCGGGTTTTTCCGACATTCACCCGTTCGCGCCGGCCGATCAGACCGAGGGATTTGTCGCCCTCATCCGCCGCTTGGAACAATGGCTATGCGAGGCCACCGGCTTCGCCGCCGTTTCGTTGCAGCCCAACGCCGGGTCGCAGGGCGAATACGCCGGCCTCCTGGCGATACGGGCATGGCATGAATCGCGCGGCGAATCGCATCGCGATATTTGCCTGATTCCGTCCTCGGCGCACGGCACCAACCCGGCCAGCGCGGCTATGGCGGGACTGAAGGTCGTTGTCGTGGCCTGCGATAAGGAGGGCAACGTCGATCTCGCCGACCTGCGGGCCAAGACCGTCCAGCACGCGGCGAAACTGGCGGCGCTGATGATCACCTATCCCTCGACGCATGGCGTGTTCGAGGGTTCGATCCGCGACATCTGCCAGATGGTGCACGCCGCCGGCGGGCAGGTTTACATGGATGGTGCCAATATGAACGCGCAGGTGGGGCTGACCTCCCCTGCGTCGATCGGTGCCGATGTGTGCCATTTGAACCTGCATAAAACGTTCTGCATCCCGCACGGAGGCGGCGGCCCCGGAGTCGGGCCGGTGGGCGTGGCCGCGCATCTTGCACCCTATTTGCCCAACCATCCGTTGCGGCCCGATGCCGGTCCGGCGACGGGGATCGGGCCGATTTCCGCCGCGCCGTTCGGCAGCGCGCTGATCCTGCCGATTTCCTACGCCTATATCCGCATGATGGGCGCGGCCGGGCTGAAACGCGCCACCGAAGTTGCGATCCTTAACGCCAACTACATCGCCGCTCGGCTGCGCGAGTCCTATCCGATCCTCTACGCCGGCCCCGGCGGCATGGTGGCACATGAGTGCATCATCGATTGCCGCGGTTTCGCGGCCGATTCCGGCATTCAGGTGGAAGATATCGCCAAACGCCTGCAGGATTACGGCTACCACGCCCCTACCATGTCCTGGCCGGTCGCCGGCACGCTGATGATCGAGCCAACGGAAAGCGAATCGCAAGCCGAGATCGACAAATTCTGCGAAGCGATGATCGCGATCCGCGGCGAAATCGCCGCCATCGCCGCCGGAACAGCCGACCGAGCGGACAACCCTCTGAAACACGCGCCGCACACGGCACGGGAGGTCATGGCAACCATATGGACGCACGCCTACACGCGCGAACAGGCGGCGTTTCCGTTGCCCTGGGTTGCCGCGTCGAAATATTGGCCGCCGGTCAAGCGCGTGGACAACGTCTACGGCGATCGCAATTTGGTCTGCACCTGCGCGCCTCTGGAAGAGTACGCGCAGGCCGCGGAATAAGCGTCAGGTATCGGCCAAAGCCGCCAAGATACGATCCCTGGCGGCGATGTCGCCGTCGGCGTGGACGGGCTGGATCGCGACATGTGTCGCACCGGCCTCGAAATGTGCGCGCAGACCGGCTTTCACCTGATCGGCCGTGCCCCACAGGCACATCTGATCGATAAAATCGTCGGACCCGCCATTGGCCAGATCGGCCTCGGTGAAGCCGATGCGCAGGAAATTGTTACGGTAATTATCCAGCGTCAGATAGCGCGCCAATTCGTTCCGGCCCAAAGCGCGCGCCTTGGCGGGATCGGTTTCCAGCGTGACCTTCTGCTCGATCGCCAGCCACTTGTTGGGGCCGAGGATTTTCGCGGCCTCCGCCGTGTGGCGCGGGTTGGTGTTGTAGGGAATGGCGCCCCGAGTCATTTCGCCCGATAGCTTCATCATCAGGGGGCCAAGCGCGGCGACGCAAAGGGGCCAGTCGGCGGCGTTGGGTTCGCCGTTGTTGATGCCATTCAGATAGGCGCGCATCGCCGGGATCGGCTTCTGATAGACATGCCCACGCAGGCCTTCCACCATCGGCGGGTGGCTGACGCCCAGGCCGAGGATAAAACGCTCCCCATAGAGCTGGTTCAGCGTGATCATCCCCCGACGCGACGTGAAGGCATCGCGCGCGTAGATCGAAGCGATCGAGCTGCCGATTTTCAGGTTCGTCGTGCAGGACAGCATGAATCCCGCGACAGCGAAGGATTCGTTGCCGCGCGATTCAGGATACCAAAGCGTATCGTAGCCGAGTTTTTCGACAGTTTGCACGAACTCGCGGATTTGCGCGGGGCCGGTGAGTTTGTCGGTGCCGTACCAGGCGCCGAGACGTCCGAGTTTCATGATGAAATCCTATACTTTAGCGGTGCGCCGGAACGCATCCAGGCTGCCGGCGTGGATCAGTTCGGATGGCAGCTGGTGCCCGACGATGTCCTCGGCCATGCGGCCGACTTCGATCAGATGGTCGAGATCGACGCCGGTTTCGATGCCCATTTCCTCGCACAGCAGCACCAGTTCCTCGGTGCAGATGTTGCCCGCGGCCTTCGGCTGGCCGGCAAAGGGGCAGCCGCCCAGACCGCCGACGGTGGAATCGAAATGCCGCACGCCCATTTTCAGCGCGGCATGCGCGTTGGCGACGGCCAGTCCGCGCGTGTCGTGCAGATGCAGGGAGATTTCCATATCCGGCCAGCGGTTGCGGACCTCGCCCAGCACTTTCTCGATCCGGTGCGGCGCGCCCCAGCCCATGGTGTCGGCGAGGGAGAAAATCTCGATTTCGGCGCCGGTTTCCTCGGCGATTTTCATGCCGTCTTCCAGGGTGGAGATCACGGTCGCGGGCGAAATATCGCCCTGATAATTGCAGCCGAACGCCGCCATGATGCCCAGGCGGTTGACGGGAATGCCGCGCGACAGATGCAGTTCGGTCTGGCGGCGCATCGCGGCAATGTTCTCCTCCGGGGTGCGGTTCAGGTTCTTCTTGGTGAACCCGACCGAAGCGGTCAGAGAGATCGATCCGTTGATGGTCAGCTTGTCCTTGAACGCCAACGCCCGGTCCATGCCGTTGCCGTTGAAATAGAGGCCCGTGTAGTGGATGCCGGGTTTGGCGTTGAAGCCTTCCACGACCGCTTCCGCGTCCGCCCAGCCCGGCACGATGCGGGGGCTCACGAAGGAACAAGCCTGCACGTGATGCAGCCCGGTTTCGGCCAGCGCCTCGATCAGCTTGATCTTGTCGGCGGTGCCGATGGGGCCGGGCTCGATTTGGAAACCTTCGCGGGGGCCTTCCTCGTGGATTTCGACAGACTTGGGCAGATCGGACATGACGGTTGTTCCCTCGGGGGTTTACGGTTGATCCGACGCTAGCACCGCCGCGCTGCCGGGGGTAGCCTGCCGGGGTAGGTTCACAGACAGGAGGGGAACACCCCATGGCTATTACGTACAAGGACATGGTGGACGCCGCGAACAAGCTCGTCCCGGCGATTTCCGCGGCCGAAGCGGCCGAGCTGGTCAAAAGCGCCAACGCGCTGATCGTGGACGTCCGCGACGGGACCGAGGTCGCGGCGACCGGCAAAATCAAGGGCGCCGTGGCGATCCCGCGCGGGTCCTTGGAATCGCGCGCGGACCCGACGTCGGGGAATTATATCGCGGCGTTGCAATACGATCGGCCGATCGTTCTGCATTGCGCTGGCGGCGGGCGCGCGGCGCTGGCCGGCAAGACCCTGATCGATATGGGCTACAAGAACGTGCGCAACCTCGGCGGCTTCAAGGATTGGGTCGCGGCCGGCGGCGAGGTGGAAAAATAGGTTTCTGCGCGGGATGATCGGCATCGCTGTTCGGCGCCTCGGGAGCGCATTGCCGATCATGCTGATCGTCAGCCTGCTGACGTTCGGCATGATCCATCTGATCCCCGGCGATCCCGCGATCGCGATCGCCGGGTTGTCGGCGACGCCGGAACAGATCGCCAATATCAGGCACGATCTCGGGCTGGATCAGCCGATCCTCGGCCAGCTTTGGCGTTGGTACGCGAATTTGGCGATCGGGGACCTCGGGCGGTCGCTGCTGCTGGGGCAGCCGGTGGTGCAGGTGATGCTGCAACGGCTGCCGGTCACGTTGGCGCTGTCGGCCTATGCGCTGATGCTGACGCTGCTGGTTGGGCTGGTCAGCGGCATCGCGGCAGCGCTGCGGCAGAACACCTGGGTCGATCAGGCCGCCATGGTCTTCGCGATGTTGGGGATTTCGCTGCCGAATTTCTACCTCGGTTTGCTGATGATCATTCTGTTCGCGGTCGATCTGCGTTGGCTGCCGACCGGCGGCTACATCGCGTTCACGACCGACCCGCTGGGCTGGCTTGCGACCTCCACCATGCCCGCGATCTCCCAGGCGCTGCTGCTGGCGGGGCTGCTGGCGCGTATTACCCGGTCCACGATGCTGGAGGTCTTACGTCAGGATTATATCCGCACCGCGCGGGCCAAAGGCCTGCCGAACCGGCGGGTGGTGCTGAAGCACGCGCTGGCGAATGCGCTGATTCCGATCACAACGGTCGTTGGGATCATCGTCAGCCTGCTGATCTCCGGTTCCGTGGTGACGGAGACATTGTTTTCCATTCCCGGAGTCGGACAGGTGCTGACGCAGGCGGTGCTGAACCGGGATTATCCCATGGTACAAGGCGGGCTGCTGATCACCACCGCGCTGCTGGTGCTGGTGAATATCCTGGTCGATGTCTGCTACGCCTTGCTCGACCCGAGGGTGCGCTATGACGGCGCCTGAGGAGATACGGCAAAGCCCGTTCAACGTGACGCTGCGCAGGCTGATGCATCACCGGCTGTTTCTCCTCGGGCTGGGGCTGGTCTCGATCGTGGCCATCGCGGCGTTGCTGGCGCCGTGGATCGCGCCCGTCGATCCCAACAAGCTGGCGATGCGTTTCAAATTCCGTCCACCCGATGGGGATTTCATCTTCGGCACCGACAATTTCGGCCGATCCCTCTGGTCCCGCGTCATCTGGGGCGCGCGTCTGTCGATGTTTATCGGGTCGGCCGTGGTGCTGATCAATGCCGTTTGCGGCACGGCCATCGGCGCCGCCGCCGGGTATTTCCGGCGGCTGGACAACATCCTGATGCGGTTCAACGACGCGTTGATGGCGTTTCCGGCGGTGTTGCTGGCCATCGCCGTGACCGCCGTGCTCGGCCCCTCCGTCAACGACGTGATTATCGCGCTGGGCATCGTCTACACGCCGCGCACGGCCCGCATCGTCCGGTCCTCGGTGATCGTGCTGAGAGAGATGGAGTATGTGCAAGCCGCCGTCGCCGCCGGGGCCGGTCACTGGCGCATCCTGCGCCGGCATATTCTCCCGAATGCCATGGCGCCGCTGATCGTGCAGCTGTCTTTCCTGTTCGCCTATGCCGTGCTGACCGAGGCGACCCTGTCGTTCCTGGGTGTCGGTGCGGTGCCGCCGACACCGACCTGGGGGAACATCATGGCGGAGGGGCGGCAATACATGATCGACGCGCCCTGGATCATCGCCATTCCGGGGGTGGCGCTGATGATCACCGTCCTCGGCCTGAACCTGCTCGGCGACGGGTTGCGGGATGTGCTGGATCCCCGGTTGAGGATTCAGTCGTGAGCCTCCTGGAAGTCCGCAATCTGACAACCGCCTTCCAGACCGGCCGCGGCGAAATCACGGCGGTCGAGGACGTGTCGTTCGACCTCAACGAAGGCGAAATCCTGGGCATCGTCGGCGAATCCGGCAGCGGCAAAAGCGTCACCGCGCTGACGATCATGGGCCTGCTGCCCCGCCCGCCGGCCAGGGTCGCGACCGGGTCCGTGCATTTCGCCGGCGAAAACCTGACCAACCTGTCCGACAGCCGCATGCAGCACATTCGCGGCCCCGGCATCGCGATGGTGTTTCAAGAGCCGATGACGTCGCTCAATCCGGTCTTCACCATCGGCGACCAGATCATGGAAACCATCGCCGCGCACGAACGCCTGCCGCAACGCGCGCTGTTCGCACGCGCGGTGGAGATGCTGGAGAAGGTCGGCATCGCCTCGGCCGCGACGCGAATGGCTGACTATCCGCACCAGCTCTCCGGCGGGCAACGCCAGCGGGTAATGCTGGCCATCGCACTGGTCTGCCGCCCCAAGCTGCTGATCGCCGATGAGCCGACGACAGCGCTGGACGTGACGATCCAAGCGCAAATCCTCGATCTGCTGCTGGACCTGCGCGATGAGTTCGGCATGGCGATCATGCTGATCACCCACAACATGGGCGTGATCGCGGAAACCGCCGACCGGGTGATCGTGATGTATGCCGGGCGGATCGTCGAGGAAGCGCCGGTCGCGACGTTGTTCGACTCGCCGCGCCATCCCTACACACGCGGCCTGCTGGAATGCGTACCGTCGCTGATAACCGAACGCGACCGCCTGATCGCCATTCCCGGCACCCTGCCCGAACCGATCCGACGCCCGCCGGGTTGCCGTTTCGCGCCACGCTGCCGGTTTGCTCAACCGGACTGCGCCGCTGGGATTCCGCCGCTGCTGCGCCTGGCCCCAGGCCACACCGCCGCCTGCATCCACATCCCGGAGCAATGACCGTGCTGATCGAAGCGACAGGGGTCAGCAAGCATTATCCGGTGGAAACCGGTGGGATGTTCCGCCGCACGACCACGCCTTTACGCGCGGTCGACAACGTGTCGCTGTCCGTCGAGGAAGGGGAAACCCTCGGGTTGGTGGGGGAATCCGGTTGTGGCAAGTCCACGTTGGGACGGCTTCTGATCAGGTTGCTGCCGGCCACCGCGGGCAACATCCGGTTCGGCGGCACCGACATCACCGCGCTCGGCGGCCAGCCGTTGCGAAACGTGCGCCGGTCGATGCAGATCGTCTTCCAGGACCCGTACGGCGCGCTCAATCCGCGCATGACGGTGGAAGACATCGTCATGGAGCCGTTGCTGATCCACGGCGCCAAACCCAACGCGGACAGCCGCGCCCAAGTGTCGGACATGCTGTCCCGCGTGGGCCTCCCCGCTCGGGCGTTGGAGCGGTTTCCGCACGAATTCTCCGGCGGCCAGCGCCAGCGCATCGGCATCGCGCGCGCTTTGATCCTGCGACCGCGCTTCGTGGTGTGCGATGAGCCGGTATCGGCGCTGGACGTGTCGGTGCAGGCGCAGATCGTCAATCTGCTCCAGGACCTGCAGGCGGAGCTGGGGTTGACCTATCTGTTCATCGCTCACGATCTGGGCGTGGTGAAGCACATCTCCACCCGGGTCGCGGTGATGTATCTTGGGAAGATCGTGGAGGTCGCGGAAAAGCGGGCGTTGTACGCGGAGCCGCGTCACCCTTATACGCGGGGCCTGATCGCCTCCGTCCCGGTGACCCATCCCAGCCAGCGGGCTCGCGGACGCGCCGAACGGCAGCGGCTGGAGGGGGATATTCCCAGCGCGCTGAATCCTCCTTCGGGGTGCCGGTTTCACACGCGCTGCCCGTTGGTGCAGCCGATCTGCCGGGAACAGGAGCCGGCGACGCGGGAACCGGCCGCCGGGCATCTTGTCGCGTGCCATCTGGCATGAAACGCCGCCGCTACCGCACCATCGTGTAGACGATAGTGTCAGGGGGATCGCATATGGCGGATTTCCGACACTTTCCGTCATGGTCGGGCCTGACCCGACCATCTCACGCCAATGGGGCACCGTTCGAAGAACCCTGCCTTTTCAATGGTGCGTAAAATCGCAGGAGATGGCCGGGTCACGCCCGACCATGACGAGCGGGGGCGCCAAAGGTCATATGCGATAGCCCTGACGATAGTGTCGGTCCAAGGTGGAGTCAGCCGGGAAACCTGCTATGGGGACCGTATACAGTATTCAGGACAGCGACAGGGATTCCGTCCATGCTGATCTTACGGGTTGGACTGGCGGTCGTCAGCCATCGGGACAATGAGGCCAAAGTGCTGCACCAGCACGGCATTAAGATGGAACAGGCCTTGTCTGGCCATGAGGCCCTCGATTTCATGCGTTTGTACGACTTCGAACTGGTCCTGATGGATGCCGCTTTACCCGGTCAGCGGGGCGAGGACGTCGTGCGTCAGGCGCGCGCCGCCGGGCTGACCACGCCTCTGATCCTGCTCACGGCGGACTCCGCGCCAGCGGGTCGTACCAAAGCGCTCGATCAGGGTGCGGACGATGTCGTCACCACGCCGTGCGACATCGAGGAACTGCTCGCGCGTATACGAGCGGTGGTACGCCGTTCGGCTGGCCATGCCCGTTCGGTGATACAGGCCGGATGTGTGGAGCTCAGTCTGGACAAGCGGGAGGTTGTCGTCGGCGGCAAGAAATTACGGGTGTCCCCGCGTGAGTACGGCGTGCTGGAACTGTTGTTTCTGAAGCAGGGCACGGTGCTGAACAAGGCGGCCTTTCTGCATCATCTTTATACCGGGGCGGACGAGCCGGAATTGAAGGCGGTCGACGTCATCGTCTGCCGGTTGCGCAAGAAGCTGGAGCGGCATGGCGTCGGCTCGCTGGTCGATACCGTCCGGGGCGTTGGCTATATCCTCCGCGCACCCGTGGCGCCCGGCCCCAACCCAGAACTGCCTTTGGTCGCGTGAGCGCGTTCGGGCGCTTTGTTGCCTTTGGCCTGATAGTCGCGGCCGGATCGGCCAGCGCGGCTGCCACCTGCGAGGAGGCCGCGGCCGAAGCCGAACGCAGCTTCGGCCTTCCACCTGGCTTGCTGACGGCGATCGGCCGGGTGGAGAGCGGGCGCCTCGATCCTGCCACCCGGCGGGTTGTAGCGTGGCCTTGGACCATCGATGTCGCTGGCGATGGCCGCATGTTCAATAACGCGGCGGAGGCGATCCGGACGACCGAAGCCCTGCGCACTGGCGGCGCTCGCAACATCGATGTCGGGTGCTTCCAGGTCAGCCTGCTGTATCACCCGAACGCGTTCGCGACGATGGCGGAGGCTTTCGATCCCACGACCAACGGCCGCTACGCCGGACAATTCCTGGCATCCTTGAAAGCCCGTTTGGGCAACTGGACCGACGCCGTGGCCGCCTACCACTCCGCCGATCCGGCTCAGGGCAAACCCTATCAAGAGAAGGTCTTCGCCAGCTGGCACGGCACGCTCCCGCCTGAGGCCGAGGTGTCCGCGAAGTTCGGCCTCACCGAACTTGCGTTCGGCATTAAGCTGTGGACGCCGAGCCAACCGGGGACGGCGGCGTCGGTCATTCATATCGGGGAAGGGGAGGCGCCCGCGGCGTGGAAGATGCCGCGGGTGACCAGTCCGGGGCGTTAGTGCTTGCTCCAATCGGATACAAACCGAGCATAACAATCCCGTTCGCCCGGCATCTTCGGCCAGCCCGCCAACTGGCGCACCGCGGCGATCAGCAGATTGTCCTTCGAATGCGTGCTGTTGTTCTCGTATTCCTCGTAGGAGGAATGCGTGATCTTCTGGTTATGCGGATCGTCCTGGAACTTGCATGCCGTCAGCGCCACGGTTTCCATATACGCCCGCCGGTCCGCGCCAGACTGCAAGTAGGCATGCGCGGTCGCGGTGCTGCCGGCGATATCGAACGACATGATCGACTCATCCAATTGCTTCAGCAGCGCGGCGGGGGAGCGGCCGGCGCCGTCGAAGCCCTTGATCTCGTCCCCGATCACCGATGTGGTCCATTTGTTGGCCCGCGACGAGTCGTTGACGAAATTGGCCATCAGGAACAGCACGCGGTGCTGGTACGGGCTGGTGCCGCCGCGGATCCAGTGGTTGGCGGTGTTGCAATAGTCGTAGGGGTGCTGCCCGTCGGTGAACTTCCGGGGCACCGTGTTGCGCAGGATCAGTTCGGCGGCGCCGATCTGGATGGCATCGCCCAGGCTGCGGATCGAAATACCGTTCTTCAGATGCGCGACGATCTGGTCGGACACCTGCTGCCCGTCGCCGCACATCAGAACTTCGACAAACGCATCGACCTCGACCGGGGTCAGCGGGGTTTTGTTGTCCTCCCGCAGGCTTTTGCCGCCATCTGGGAAGGCTTCGGCCAGGATCACGCAGACGGAGTCGTAGAACGAGTAATACAGCGGTCCCACCGCCATGTCCGGCACGCCGGTGTAGAACACGCCATGCGCGTTATCCCAGCCGACATAATCCGCCAGCCCGGTGATCGCCCGTGCCCGCAGCGCCTTGTGGCCGGTGTTGCGCGCCTTGCGCCCGGCGATCGTGTCCTGAATGTCGATGAGCCCGAGGAAATTGATTTGGTCGCGCAGTTTGTCCCGAGCCTCGGGATCGGCGGCAAGATCGAGGAACATGCCGTAGGAGCGTTCCACCTCCCCGCCCATGGTCGCGAGCATATGCGCTTGTAGGCGTTCGTCGATCGTATTGCCCTCGCGCAGCGGCGCCTGATCCTGGTTCCACACCACGGGGCCGTAATCCGGCGGCGGCACGTTCATGCCCTTCATGGTGGCGTAGCGTCCGGGATACTTGCCCAGCAGTTGGTTCCAGATATCCAAACCGGCGGGGATGTACCAGATGCTCTGCAGGAAGGGCAGGAGCTGGTTTTCCTTCGACAGGTACGGCATCAGCGCGGCGGAGGTGCGCATTCCCAGGATCGTGTGATCGTTGTTGATCAGCACGAGCTGCCCGTCTTTGACGTTGATATGGTTGGGCACCTGCACGAACGGCGCCTCGGCTTCCATGACGACGCTGACGGCCTCGGGGATCGAGCGCCCTTCCTTTTTCACCATACGGAAGAAGGTATCGGCGGTGCGCGCTTGGTCGCGTTCGAGGATGGCGGTCGTGAGTTCCTGAAACGCTGCGTCCTGACGCACGGCTTGCTGGGTCTGCAACATTATGGCGCCCTCCCTTGGGATTGTGTCTTATGACGTTCCTGGGATGGGAGCTTAACGCTGGGATTGAAGCGGCGTAAAGGGCGGCGGATCGGGTGGTACGCCCCATCGAACAGCCGCGCGGCGCGTTACTCCATGGCCGCGGCAGCGATATCCCGGAAATACGGCTCCACCTTCCCGCTCAGTTTCACCGTCATCGGCTGCCCGAACCGATCGCGTGCCTTGCCGGCGGCGACGCGAACCCAGCCTTCGCTGATGCAGTATTCTTCGACGTTGGTCTTCTCCACGCCGTTGAAGCGGATGCCGACGCCGCGTTCCAGCAGCGCGGCGTCGTGATGCGGGCTTTTGGGGTTGATGGCGAGGCGGTCGGGCGGGGTGTCGGTCATGGCATCGGTCTCCGGCGGGCAAAGCGAGGAGGATCACTAAACGCCCGCGCTGGGCAATGGAAGCCTCCGCCCGACCTGTGCCATAAGGGGGGCAACGAACAGGGAGACCGATCCAATGATTCGCAGCATCGTGCGCGCCATCGCGCTGACCGCGTTGGCCATCGTGCCGGCGCGGGCGCAGACCATGCAGAATACCACGGTGTACGTCGTCAAGAACCTGCTCTCCACGCCGGAGTTCGTGGCGTTGGAAAACGGCTACTGGGCCGAGCAGGGGCTGAATGTGCAGATCAAGATGACGGCGGGGGGGCGAATGGTGGTGCAGGCTTTGCAGGCCGGCGATGCCCAGTTCGGCCACGTCGCGATCAGCGGCACCCTGCCGATTGCGCGCGCCGGCGGGGATAAGCTGGTCGCGATCATGCCGTACTACAACGCACCGGATTACATGGGGAAGGCCTCGGCCTACTCCATCGTCGGCCGGAAGGATCGCGGCATCGATCCAGCGAACCCGGCGTCCATCCTGGGCAAGAAGATCGGTTTCACCGCCGGCACCGACGAATTCTACATGAAGCAGTGGTTCCGGCGGGAGAAGCTGGACATTACCAAAATGACGCTGGTCAGCGTACTTGTGGAGGACATGCCGGTCACCCTGTCGCAAGGCGTCGTCGATGCGACGGTGCCGTGGGAACCCTATGCCTCCCAGACCATCCGCGAACTCGGCGCCAACGCGGCGGTCATGAGCCGGGGCGAAGCGGGCCTGATTTCCGACAATGTCGGCGTGGTCGTGAATGAGGATTGGCTGAAGAAGAACGCGGCTCTGGCGGAGAAATTCGCCACCGGCATCGCGCAGGCGGCGCAGTTCGTGCGGGAACATCCGGTCGAAACGGCGGAGATCGTTGGGCGTTATCTGGATGGTTTGAACCAAGCGGATGCGTTGGAGGCGTTAAAGCATCTCGCGTGGGACCCGCGGATTTCCATCTGTTCGGTCGAGGGCAGCATCCGCAGCGGCAACGGGTTGGCGAAAACCGGGCAGATCAAGATGAACCGGCCGTTCGAGAAAGCCGATTTCTACGATCTGTCGGTCTATGAGGCCGTGCTGGCCAAGCACCCGGAATTCTTCAAGGGCCTGCCGCCGCTGCCGACCCGGGTCGAGGATTGCAAAGGCGCGTTGGGCGAATGAGCGCCGACAAAATCGTCGTCTCTGGCTTCCGGCATTTCTTCCAGTCCGACAGCGGCCGGGTGCAGGCGACCGGAGAGATCGACGTCACGATCCGCGAAGGCGAAGTCGTGACGCTCGTCGGCCCCAGCGGCTGCGGCAAAACAACGCTGCTGAAAGCCATCGCCGGGTTCATCACGCCCTCCGAGGGCCAGATCCTCTGCGACGGCAAGCCGGTGCGCGGCCCGGGGCGGGAGCGGGGCGTGGTGTTTCAGGAACTCGCGATCCTGCCCTGGCGAACGGTGCGGAAGAATATCGCTCACGGGCTGGAAATCGCCCGCGTGCCGAAAGCCGAACGCGACCGGACGGTGGAACGGTTGATCGGGCTGATGAGCCTGAACGGGTTCGAGGACCGGTATCCGCACGAACTCTCCGGCGGGATGCGTCAGCGTGTGGCCGTGGCGCGCACCTGGGCGGCCGATCCGGATGTGATTTTAATGGATGAACCGTTCGCCGCCGTGGACGCGATGACGCGGCTGACGTTGCAGGAGGAGTTGGGGCGCCTGTGCGCGACCACGCACAAGACGGTGTTCTTCATCACCCACAGCGTGGAGGAAGCGGTGTTCCTCGGCGACCGCGTGCTGGTGATGACCAAGCGGCCTGGCACGATCAAGGCCACGCTGGACGTGCCGCGGCACGGCAAGGGCGGCCGGGATTGGGACAGCTTCACCGGCGATCCGGAGATGCGGGCAATCTCGGAGCAGGTGATGCATTTGGTGCATGCGGAACGGGTGTGACGCGATGACCCGCCATCTTCGCGACCTGCGTGTCCTGTTGCCGTTCGCGGTGCTCATCGCGATCTGGTGGGGGTTGAAGGACGGCTTCGGCATATCCGACAAGCTGCTGGTCGCGCCGCCGCTGGTGTGGAGCGCCTTCGGGACCCTGATCACGCGCGGTATTCTGGCGGAATATGCCAGCACCAGCCTCAGCATGATCGGCATCGCGACGCTGATATCGTTCGTTGTCGGGGTACCACTGGGTTTCGCGGTCGGCACCAACCGTTACGCGGCGCGGGCGTTGGAGGGTTTCCTGCGCTATCTACAGGGCATTTCCGGCATCGCCTGGCTGCCGCTGGCGATATTGTGGTTCGGGTTTACCCACACCACGACTCTGGCGATCGTGATCTATACGCTGATCGTGCCGATCATTTTCAACACCATGACCGGCGTGCGGGCGATCCCCGAGAACTACGTGCTGGCCCTGCGCTCCCTCGGAGCCAGCCGGTTACGGATCGTCACCGATGTCTATTTTCCCGGTGCATTGCCCAGCATCGTGGTGGGGACGCGGTTGGGTATGGGCTACGGCTGGCGCGCGCTGATCGCGTCGGAGATGCTGGTGCGGCAGGGTGGCCTCGGCGATCTGATTTTCGGCGCGCGGACCTTCAGCCAGATCGACCGTATCATGGTCGGGATGATCGCGATCGGGACGTTGTATATCGTGGTGGATCGTCTGCTGGTGCAACCGGTCGAAAGCATGACCCTCGCGCGTTGGGGAGTGCTGCGGAAATGATGGGGCGTATTGCCTGGAAGCTGCTGCCGGCCGCGCCGGCGCTGGCGATCCTATTCGCGTGGTGGGTCTACTGGACGATCGTGCAGCCGCCACCGTCGGTTATTCCTTCCATTTTGGATGTCGTTCGTACCGGGGCCGAGCTGGCGTTCGGCGGACGGCTGGCGGGGGATATCGTTGCGAGCATGGGGCGCCTTCTGGGCGGCGTCGCATTCGGCATGGTCACCGGCATGATCGCCGGGTTCATCGCGGGGCTGTGGCGGCCGGTCGCGGATTTCTTCAATCCGCTGGTGGTGTTTTTCAACGCGATCTCCGGCATCGTGTGGCTGCCGCTGGTGATCGGGTGGTTGGGCGTCGGCAATGCGCTGGCGACGTTCCTGATCTGGAACACGGTGTTCTTCATCGTTTTCCAGAACACCGTCCTTGGTATCCAACTGGTACCCGAGGTGTTGGAGCAGGGCGTGCGATCCTTGGGCGGTGGCAGGTGGGAGACCATTCGGTCCGTCACGCTGCCGGGCGCGTTACCCTATATTCTGTCCGGTGTGCGCTCGGGCCTCGGGTTCGGCTGGCGAGCGCTGATCGCGGCGGAGCTGGTAGGGGCGACGACCGGTCTGGGGCAACTGATCTTCAGCGGTTCGGAATATCACCGCGCCGATATCATCATTTTCGGGGCTTTGTTGATTGGAGCAATTGCCATGCTGATGGACCGCTGGCTGCTGGCGCCGATCGAACGGCGGACGGTGGTGCGCTGGGGCCTCGTCGCCGCCAGCCGGGGGCGCTGAGCGATGCGCGCGGCATGGTTGCGGTTGCTGCTGGGGGTGGCACTGATCCTGGCGTGCCTGTTCGGGCAGGATGTGGCAGGAAGTGCGATGTCGGGCGGCAAGTTGGCACCGGCGTTGCTGGAGGCGCAAACGCCGGTCAACGTGGTCGTCGTGCTGGATTTCACCCCGGAACGGTTCCATAATGAACGGCTGGCGCTGTACGGGGTGTTTGCCGGGCGGGACAAAGCGGTGAACCGGATCAAGCTGCGGATGGTGTCACCCGAGAAGCTGCGCCGGCTTGGAAACCTGATTTGGGTGGCGCGAGTGGAGCCGATGGGGTGACCGAAGGCACTCGTTTCACGAGGCACCGCCGGTAGATTTCGCATTGGCGAGTACGATGGGGACAGCCGTCGCGTAAATCGCCACCCCGACGACCCACACCAGCCCGGTCCAATCCGGCCGCGACAGCGCGTAGATCCAGCTGAAAAGCAGCGGGCCGAGCACCGCGGCGACACTGGCGAGACTGGCGGTGACACCCTGCAAACGGCCTTGCCGTTCGGCATCGACCGCATTCGTTTGCAGGGACCGCAGCGCGGGCATCCCGATCCCGCCGAAAGCAATCAACGGTATCAGTGCGAATACGATCCAGTCTGTCGAGACGACGGAAAGGATCGCCATGGCGGTTGCCTCGCAGAACATTCCAAGCAACAGCGTACCGCGTTCGCCCAGCCGGCGTATGATCGGCGCCACCGCGAACCCCTGCGCGACGACGACCAGGGCACCGAAGACGCCCAACGACAGACCTACCTCGGTTGCCGTCCAATCGAAACGATCCTCGACGAACAGCACCCAGACCGTTGAATATGTCTGACCGACAAGACCGATCAGCAGGAACACCGTCAGCAGCGGCAACAGCGTGCGAAAGTTCAAAGCCCAGCGCAGCGGCACCAACGGGTTCAACGCCCGCCAGTCGATCCGTGCGCTGTCCGGCCGATGTGACTCGGGCAGCACGAAAACCGCCAGCAGCAGATTGAGGCCATTCAGTGCGGCGGCGGCGAAAAACGGATCGCGCGGGGAGATGTCGCCCAGCACGCCGCCGATAACCGGCCCGATGACAAAACCGCCGCCGAAAAACGCCTGGAACAGCCCGAACCGGTGCGCGCGTTCGGCTTCTGGCGTGATGTCCGCGATATACGCCGTCGCCACTGCCGTATTCGCTGCCGTCAAACCCGCCAGTGCTCGGCCGACGAACAGCAGCCAGAGGTACGGTGTGAACGCCATGATCAGATAATCGATGGCGGACCCGGCCAAGGACAGCAGCAGCACCGGCCGCCGGCCGAACCGGTCCGACAGGACGCCGAGCACCGGCGCGCCGACGAATTGCATCAGCGCATAGAGAGCGAGCATGTCGCCGAACAGCGCGGAGACCTCATGCACGCCGGCCATGGAACGGAGCAGGCCCGGCAGGATCGGAAAGATCAGCGCCAGACCCGCCGCGTCCAGCGCGACAGTGGCGTAGATGACAGCGAGCGGCCGGTTCACAGGGCCGAACCGAACGCTTCGATTTCCAAAGCGACTGCGTCATCGTCCGCGGGCGTGAGATGCAGCAGGTCCTGCCCCTGTTGGCGCGCGATCGCCAGGAACGGGTCATTGGGGATTGGATGCCAGAGCCAGTAGGCTTCGGGGTGTTCGGCGATGAAACCGGCGATCCTGGCGGCGAGTCTTTGGGTGAAATCGGTCGGATGGAATTCAATCGGGTCGAGAATCGTCGCCGCGATGCCGTTGGTGTCTCGGCCGGACACGAAACCGGGAAGAACCAGTGTGCCGCTTCGGGCATAACGCGCCGGTCCGGGCGGAAAAGGGAAGGTGGCGCCGAAGATATCGACGGGAATGCCCTGGTATTTGTCGCTTGGATACACATCGACCGCCATCAGCACGACGCCGTTGTCGCGGAGAATGGCGTCGATTTTCGCGCCCGTGTCCCTCTGTCCGAATTGGATCGGTACGGCGTGGGACGCCGCCCTGCCCTCGAACAGCCATTGTTCCGTTGGGGTCGGTGGATCGCCGATGGTGAAGACGCAGCCGAGGGTGAAGCCCCGATCCTTGAGGTGCGCCAGCAACAGTTCGATGCAACCCAAATGCGGCACCGCGAGGATGCAGCCGTTGCGCGACCGCGCGAGCGCCCGGGTGAGGGCGTCGTCCGGTATATCCGCCTTGAGGCCCAGCGCGCGGGCGCGGTCATGGCGGAGGTTGCCTATGTCGAATAGAATGGTCGCCCAGGTCGCCAAACCGTCGGCGACATGATCGCGGGTGGCGGTGTGGGCGCGGATGATGCTCTGCCGCACGAACATGGCGTGCGCCATCGTGCTCGGCCCGCTGGCGAGGACTTCCGCGATTTTTCGGGCGGTTCGGGGCTGATCCGCCACGGGGACGACGGGCACCAGACGATCGATCAGCGCGACGACGGCGGTTTGGATGTCTCCGTACCCGCGGGGCAGAGACGGTTCGGTCACGCGGCTATGCTCGCCGGCCGCGCAATGCCGCCGCGAGGGTGCCGTCGTCCAGCACATCCAACGCGCCGCCGATCGGCACGCCTTGCCCGACCCGGGTGATCGTCACGCCCAACGGTCGCAATCGGTCGGTCAGCCAATGCGCGGTGGTGGCACCGTCCACCGTCGCGCCCAGCGCCAGAATGACTTCCTTCACGCCGCCGGCCTCGATACGTGCGAGCAGCGGCGACAGGTTCAGGTCCTCCGGCCCGATGCCGGACAGCGCGGACAACGTACCGCCGAGCACATGATACAGGCCGCGCAACACAGAGGCGCGTTCCAGCGCCCAGAGGTCGCCGACACCCTCCACCACGCAGACGATCGACCGGTCGCGGTGCGGATCGGCGCAGATGCTGCACGGGTCGCTGCTGTCCAGGTTGCCGCATTCCCCGCAGGGTTTTACGGCACGGGCGGCTTCGGCCAGGGCGGAAGCCAGCGGCAGCATCCGCGTTTCCGGATTTTGCAGCATTTTCAACGCGGCTCGCCGAGCGCTGCGCGGCCCCATGCCGGGGAGGCGCGCGAGGAGGCCGATCAGCCGGTCGATCTCCGGTCCGCCCATCAGAACGGCAGCTTCATCCCCGGGGGAAGCTGCAGGCCGCCGGTCAGCTTCTGCATCTCGGCGGAACTGGTGGCGTCAACCTTGTTGCGGGCGTCGCGGTGGGCGGCGAGGATCAGGTCCTCCAGCACTTCGGTATCGGTGGGATCGACGATCTTCGGGTCGAGCTTGATCCGCCGCAGGTCGCCTTTGCCGTTCAGCGTGACGCGCACCATACCGGCGCCGGATTCGCCGTCGATTTCCATGGTCTGCAGGCGCGCCTGCATTTCCTCCATCTTCGATTGCATTTGCGACGCCTGCTTCATCAGGCCGGCGAGGTTCTTCATGCGTCAAGCTCCCAGGGGGATGAGGAATCGTCGAACAGCTCCGCGTCCGGGGGCGCGAAGTCGGGCATATCGGGCTCGCCGAGCGGCACTTCGGCGGGCAGGCCGTAGCGGTCGGTATTGGCGTCGTGGACGGTGTCGATGCGGGCGCCGGGAAACGCCGCGAGGATGGCCTGCACCAGCGGATGGTCGGCGGCAACGGCTCGGCGGGCGGTGTCGGCGGCGTTGCCCTGTTCGGCAAGGGTGGGTTCGCCGGGCTCGTTGGAAATGGCGACGTTCCAACTCGTACCGGTCGCGTCGGTCAGCAATGCTTTTAGGCGGGCCGACAGATCGCGCGGGGCTTCCGGTTGCGTGCGCCACTCGATAAGCGGCGGCGCGAAGCGGACGATATGTACGGAATGCAGCAGATGCGCATGCAGCGTCGGTTCGCGCTGGGTTTCGACGAAGGCCGCGACTTCCCGGAAGCTGGACAGGCGCGGCGCCGTATCGGGGGCCGCCATCGTCACAGGTGCACCGTTGGCGACGGCGCGCGTCATGCCGCCTCCACCGCCGGACGGTGCGGGCGCCGCTGCCGCTGTCGTCGCACCGGAGGAGATCAGCCGTCGTACCAGATCGCCCGGCGTTGGCATGTCCGACACATGGCACAACCGTATCAGCACCATCTCCGCCGCCGCACGCCGGTCGGGGGCGGCTTCGACCTCGCCGACACCTTTCAGTAGCATCTGCCAAGCGCGGCCGAGGGCCGGCACCGTTAGACGATCCGCCAGTTCGGCGCCGCGGGTGCGTTCGGCTTCCGGCAGTTCGTGGCTTTCACGGAGCGACGGAATCGATTTCAGACGGGTGACAGTGTGCAGCATCTCCAGCAGGTCCTGAAGGATCACGCCCAGATCGGCGCCGCGTTCATGCGCTTGATCGGTGATCGCCAGCGCGGCGGCGGGTTTGCCGGCCATCACCGCTTCCAGCAGATCGAACACCGCGTCCCGGTCCGCGAGGCCCAGCATATCGGCGACCTGCACCGTGGTGATGATCCCGTCCGCCTGCGCCATCGCCTGATCCAGGATCGACAGCCCGTCGCGCACCGACCCATCGGCGGCCCGCGCGATCAGGTCCAAAGCGGCCGGTTCGACCTGCACGTCTTCCTTGTCGGAGATGCGGGCGAAATGCGCGTGCAACTCGGCCACCTTCACGCGGCGGAGCGAAAAACTCTGGCAGCGCGACAACACCGTGACCGGGACCTTGCGCAATTCGGTCGTCGCGAACACGAATTTCACGTGCGGCGGCGGTTCCTCCAGCGTTTTCAACAGCGCGTTGAAGGCGTTGCGGGACAGCATGTGCACTTCGTCGATGACGAAGACCTTGGCGCGGGCCTGCATCGGGCGGAAACGCGTGGCCTCGATAATTTCGCGCACGTCGTCCACGCCGGTGCGGGACGCCGCGTCCATTTCGATGACGTCGGGGTGGCGGTCGGCGAGGATGCCGACGCAGTTGGAGCATACGCCGCACGGATCCGCCGTCGGCCCACCGTTTCCGTCGGGTCCGGTGCAGTTCAGCGCGCGGGCGATGATGCGGGCGGTGGTGGTTTTGCCGACACCGCGCACGCCCGTGAGCATGAACGCGTGCGCGACCCGGCCGGCGGCGAAGGCATTGCGCAGGATGCGCACCATCGACTCTTGGCCGATCAGGTCGTCGAACGTGGTCGGCCGGTATTTGCGGGCAAGGACGCGGTACGGCGTGGCGTGGATCGGTTCAGGAATGGGGGCCGCGGGCGCGTCGCCGAACAGGCCCGGACCCTCGGGCGGAGGGGGCGGGGGTTCGTCTTCGGGCTCATCGCCGAACAGGCCGGACATGCGGGGCTTTTCGCTTAGGGGTGGGAGGCCGGCATGCGACCCAAACGGAGACTCACCGTGGCTGCTTCCTTCCGGATCTGACCGGGGTAGACGAGGCGCTCGTCCGCCGCCGACCTCCCGGGGATTGCTTAGCGTGGTTGGGGGGGTGGGGGCAAGGTGGGGTTTTCTCTACCTTCGAAGCGCATACTTGGCGCCAAAACTGCCTTTCGCCGGTCGGGACGACCCACCCATAGGGTACGCCGGCCACAGTTTCGGTCCCACGCTACCGATCCAATGGTAGGCAAACGCCCAGCCGAGCATGATCGGCGCCTTCGTCAGCCCGAAATGTTGCGCCACCAGCTGTACCCTCGGCGGCATTGCGGCCACGAGTTCAGAGCCCGCGCAGCCCCTGATGCCACCCCATCGTCGTCGGGCCACCCATTGCCAGACCGCGCCGTCAGCCCCGCGGCGAGTATGGCGCTGACCTACGCAAAAACAGGCACGTTATCGGCATTATCCTGCAACGCGCCCTCCCCTTCGGTCGGCAGCGCGACGTAATGGTTCAAGGCGGCCTGGATATCCCCCTCCCACACGGCACGCGGGAGCTCGTACAGCAATTCGACCGTGTAGCCGTTGGGGTCGCGGATATACAGGCTGTGGGTCATCCCATGTTCCACCCGGCGTTCGAACTTCACGCCATGCGCCTGGAGATAGGCGAGCTGCCGTAACCATGCCTCCCGGTCCGGCAGAGCGATGGCGATATGGCCGATGGCGCTGACGAGCGTGCCGTCGGCGGCGGGCGCGGGCAGGCCTGGGACCTCCATGAAGGCGATATCGTGGTGCGACAGCTTGCCGTCGTGGTCGGCGCTGTAGAACTGCATCTTACGGGCGGGACCGGCATCTGGGCGCGGACGGTATTCGCCGACCTGGGTAAAGCCCAGCATCTCCGTCCAGAACCTGTGAGTCTCCGCCATGTCGCGGACATTGATGACCAGATGGTTCAGACCGGCTGGCGCGACGGGGCGCGATGGAGCGGAAGTCGGCATTGGACTCTCCTGTTGCAGAATTTTGTTGCAGTCTGCACGCGGCGTTAGCCCACGGCAAGCTGCCGGTTCGCACGCGTCCTGGCACGGGCAACGTCACCGCCGCGGTGCGACCAAATGATCGCAATCCAAGCGTCCCGCCATCAGGCAGTCCTCCACCCGGACCGTCGCCTGGAGGGTGTGGACCAGAAACAACCCAGCGATCAGCAGCAGCAGTACGATCGCGACCCCCGCCAAGGCCGCGGTTTGACGCTGTTCGTCGTCCCGGTCCTGGGTGTCCGACACCCAATCGCGCGGCGTTCGCATGGGACCCCTCCCGCGCATAGGCGCATCGCCACCATAACCCGATCGCGGACCCCGGCCGCAAGTGCCGAACGGCGACACGGCGGGATGGCTGCCATGTCCCCCCGTTGCCGCCGGTTGCGGCCCCATTCTACACTGTGGCATGTCGAAGGATGCCGTGAGCCACCTCAGCGCCGACCCACGGTTCGCCGCGCTGATCCGCCGCGTCGGGCGCCCGCGCCTGAACGTCGACCGCAAGCGCGGCCCTTACGAGGCCTTGATGCGGGCCATCGCCCACCAACAGCTGCACGGCCGAGCAGCGGAAGCAATCCTGCGCCGGTTCCAGGCGTTATATCCGGACGAACCGTTCCCGCGCCCCGAGTCAGTGCTTGCCACCTCCGAAGAGGCCTTGCGCGGCTGCGGCTTTTCCGGGGCCAAATCCGCTGCATTGCGCGACATCTGCGCCAAGGCGCTCGACGGGACCGTCCCGACCCGGCGTGCGTCCGTTCGTCTGTCCGACGCAGAGCTGATCGCGCGACTGACGGGGATTCGTGGCGTCGGCCGCTGGACGGTCGAGATGCTGCTGATTTTCACCCTCGGCCGGCCCGACGTGCTGCCGGTGGACGATTTCGGGGTTCGGGAAGGATATCGGGTTCTGTACGAGCTCGACGCCCAACCGAAGCCTCGCGAACTCGCCACGCTCGGCGAAGCCTGGTCGCCATATCGCTCATTTGCCACGTGGTACCTCTACCGAGCGGTGGAGGAGGCGCGGGCGCAGGCGCCCGTCAGCCGAGCCTGAAACTTGTCTCAATTATTGGCTTTCATATAAGTAACTCGCACGGTAAGCAGGCACGACCTTATTATGGCTTGGTGATCGGTCCGGGCCGCTGGCACGGGATGTGGAACCGGCGAACGATCGATGGGTAGAGGGCAACAGGCGTGTTCAAAGCTATCGAAAACTGGGCATCGCAAAGCGAAGAACGCGCCAGACTGCTGGTCATCCTGATCTGGCTGGCGTTCGCTGGGGCCGTGGTCGTGTCGGTGGTTGTCATGGCGATTATCCTGCTGCCGCCCGAGTTTTGGGGTTCCTCCTGATCCGTGACCTCTACCGGCAGGGCACAACGTGCAGCACCGGCGCTGGGTCGACCCTGGTGCCATTCAGCAGCAACTCGAAATGCAGATGCGTCCCGTAAGTGATGCCGGTCCGCCCGATGCGCCCCAGCACATCGCCTTGCGCGACCTTGCGCTTCCCCGTTTGCAGCGCGGGTGCGACGCTGCCGAGGTGGTCGTAGCGTGTGACGACCGTGGGGGAATGACGGATTTCCACCTCCAGTCCAGCGGCCCCGCGGCGGCGGACAGCAACCACGGTGCCAGCGGCGGCTGCATGCACCCACGCCCCGGCCGGTGCCGGCAAATCGACCCCCGTATGAAAATGCGAGGCGCGGGGTTCCGCCGCATTGCGCGCCCCAAAAGGGGACGACACGCAGGCGGGACTGACCGGCAACGCCAGCACGATGTCCGCGGACTGCGCCCAAACCGGCAGGGGCGCCAGAAGCAGCAAGTACGCTAACAGGGTGCGGAACATGGAACTCCGACATGGACAATGACGACGAAGACGAGGCCCCGCGTCTGGCGCTGGGCGGCAAGTTCTACATGACGCCGGAGGGCCACGCACGCCTGAAGGCCGAACGCGACCAGCTGATGCGGGTCGAGCGACCACGCGTGGTGGAAATCGTATCCTGGGCCGCGGGCAACGGCGACCGGTCAGAGAACGCCGACTACCAGTACGGCAAGCGCCGCTTGCGGGAGATCGACAAGCGCGCCCGCTTTCTGACCAAACGCCTGGAAAATGCCGAGGTCGTCGATCCCGCCAAGCAAACGCAACGCGACCGCGTATTCTTCGGCGCGACAGTGACTTACGTCGATGAGTCCGATGTCGAGCGCACCGTGACGATCGTCGGCGCCGATGAGGCCGACATGGCGGTCGGAAAAGTCAGCCTGACATCTCCCATCGCGGTGGCGCTGATCAAAGCCAAGGCGCGCGTGGGCGATGAGGTGCCGGTGCACACGCCGCGCGGCGTCGAAGCGATGGAGGTTCTGGCGATCCGGTATCCGGGAAGTGGTGCTGTTGGAGAGGATTGAACTCTCGACCTCTCCCTTACCAAGGGAGTGCTCTACCACTGAGCTACAACAGCGCCGGGGAAACGGGCGGCGCACCCTATAACTTCGCGTCCACCTCGGCGCAAGCCATGAACTGCCACGACAGCGCATAGGTGACAGGCGCAGTATTTTGTCCGCCGTTAACCTTGGGTTAACCGTTTTCTGCAAACATGGAAAAGCCGGCCGGAATAGATCGGCTCTAAGGGTGTCCCCGGCGCGTTCGCACGCCGGGGACATTCCCACTGGGTTACCGCTTCCCGCTCAGTCCCGGAGAAGCCAACAACTCCGCCACTTTCGCAGCGGGGAACCCAAGGACGTCCCGCAGGATTTCCTCGTTATGCTCGCCCAGCAGAGGCGAGCGTTTCACCTCCGACGCGCTGTCGGACAGCTTGATCGGGTTGCCGACCGACAAATATTTGCCGCGCGTTGGGTGATCGACCTCGACCACCGTGCCGGTATCCCGCAGCGACTGCTCCGCGGCGATTTCCTTCATCGATAGGATCGGGCCGCAGGGGATGTCGTATTTGTTGAGAATGTCCATCGCCTCGAACTTGGTCACCGTCATGGTCCAGGCTTCGATGGTGTCCCAGATATGCTTCAGGCGCGGCAGGCGAGCCGGCGGCTTGGCGTAATCCGGGTCGGTCTTCCATTCCGGCTTGCCGATCACGTCGCAGATCGCTTCCCACACCGGGGCCTGGGCGATGAAGTAGATGTAGGCGTTGGGATCGGTCTCCCAACCCTTGCACTTCAGAATCCAGCCCGGCTGCCCGCCGCCGGACGCATTGCCGGACCGCGGCACGGTGTCGCCGAAGGGGGTATCCGGATATTGCGGAAACTCCGTCAGCGGCCCATGCGCCAGACGCTGCTGGTCGCGCAGCTTGACGCGGCAGAGGTTCAGCACCCCGTCCTGCATCGCGACATCGACTTTTTGTCCACGACCGGTCGAGTTGCGCTGGAACAAGGCCGCCACGATGCCTAGCGCCAGATGCAATCCAGTGCCGGAATCGCCGATCTGCGCGCCGGTGACCAGCGGCGGGCCGTCGTCGAACCCCGTGGTGGACGCCGCGCCACCGGCGCACTGCGCCACGTTTTCGTAGACCTTGCAGTCCTCGTACGGACCTGGGCCGAAACCCTTGATCGACGCCAGGATCATCTTCGGGTTCAGCGCCTGAATGCGCTCCCAGGTGTAGCCCATCCGGTCCAGCGCGCCGGGCGCGAAGTTTTCGACCATGACGTCGCAGGTCTTCACCAGTGCATCCAGCACTTCCTTGCCGGCCTTATCGCGGCCGTCGATGGTGATGGAGCGTTTGTTGTGGTTCAGCATGGTGAAATACAGGCTGTCCACACCCTTGATGTCCTGCAGCTGACCGCGAGTGATGTCGCCCACGCCGGGACGCTCCACCTTGATCACGTCCGCGCCGAACCACGCCAGCAGCTGCGTGCAGGTCGGGCCCGACTGCACATGGGTGAAGTCCAGGATTTTAACGCCGTCGAGTGCTTTGCTCATATCTTAGGCTCCTTTCTTCTTCGCCAGAGCGCTTTTGGGGTTTAGGTTGCCGATGTTGCCGCTTTCGTTGCCCGCCGCCGGATCGATCACCGCGTTGATCAAAGTGGGCTTGCCGGAGTTCATAGCCGCGTCCACCGCTGCCTTCAGTTCGTCCGGCGTCGTCACGTGGGCGCCGACACCCCCGAAGCTTTCGATCATCCGGTCGTAGCGCGATCCCGGCACGAACATCGTGGGCGCCGGGTCTTCGCCGCCGCTGGGGTTCACCCCGTCGCCGCGATAGATGCCGTCATTGTTAAAGACGACGATGCAGACCGGCAGGTTGTAGCGGCAGATCGTCTCCACCTCCATGCCGGAGAAGCCGAACGCGCTGTCGCCCTCGATCGCCAGCACCGGCTTGCCGGTTTCGATCGTGGCGGCGACGGCGAAGCCCATGCCGATGCCCATGACGCCCCAGGTGCCAACGTCCAGGCGCTTGCGCGGCTGATACATGTCGATCACGCCGCGCGCCTGATCCAGCGTGTTGGCGCCCTCGTTCACCAGGATGGCGTCCGGCCGTTCCTTGATCACGTCGCGAAGAACCCGCAGGGCCGAATGGTAGTCCATCGGGCTGGAGTTCTTGCCCAACCGCGTCGCCATACGGGCGATGTTCTGCTCTTTTTTGGCGTTGATCGCGGCGATCCACTCGGCGGGCGGAGCCTGCCAATTGTCGCCCATGGCCTTCAGCAGCGCGGACACGCAGGACCCGATATCGCCCACGACCGGCGCGGCGATTTCGACGTTGCTGTCCATCTCCCGCGGCTCGATGTCGATCTGAACGAATTTCTTCGACCCCGGCGGTCCCCACTGCTTGCCCTTGCCGTGACTCAGCAGCCAGTTCAATCGAGCACCGATCATGACGACGACATCGCTTTCGGCGAGGACAGTGGAACGCGCGGCGGCGGCGCATTGCGGATGCAGGTCGGGCAGCAGGCCCTTCGCCATGCTCATCGGCGTGAAGGGAATGCCGCTCTTTTCCACGAACGCGCGAATATCGTCGTCGGCTTGCGCATAGGCCGCGCCCTTACCCAGGATGATCAGCGGCTTCTTGGCGCCGCGCAGCACATCCAGCGCGCGCTCGATGGCGGACGGCGCGGGAATTTGTGCCGGGGCGGGATCGATGACCTTCACCAGCGAACGACGGCCGGCCTCGGCTTCCATCACCTGCCCGAACAGCTTGCCCGGCAAATCGAGGTACACACCGCCCGGCCGGCCCGATACCGCTGCTCGGATCGCCCGCGCCACGCCGATACCGATATCGGCGGCATGCAACACGCGGAACGCCGCCTTGCACAGCGGCTTGGCGATGGCGAGCTGGTCCATTTCCTCATAGTCGCCCTGTTGCAGGTCGACGATTTCGCGTTCGGACGACCCGCTGATCAGGATCATCGGGAAGCAGTTGGTCGTGGCATTCGCCAGCGCGACCAGCCCGTTGAGGAACCCCGGCGCGGACACCGTCAGGCAGATGCCCGGCGTCTTCGTCAGATACCCGGCGATCGCCGCCGCGTTGCCGGCGTTCTGCTCATGCCGGAAGGAGATCACCCGCATCCCCTCGGCCTGCGCCAAGCGGCCCAGATCGGTGATCGGAATCCCCGGCACGCCGTAAATGTTCTTGATCCCATTCAGTTTCAGCGCGTCGATAACCAGATGGAACCCATCCGTCATTTCGATGTCTTCAGCGGTCTCGGACATTGCTTGCTTCTCCCTTATGCGTAACGACGCCGGCGATCCGCGTCGGCCTTCGGCCCGTCGAGGAAATCGCCGTACATTTCGACATGAGCCGCGAGGCCCATCGTGTGTTCCCGCACCAGCCGCGCCGCGAGATCGGCGTCGCGCGCCTCCAGCGCCCCGATAATCGCGCGATGATCCGCGATGGATCGCCGAGCACGATTGTCCTGCGTCATCGTCACCGCGCGCACGGCCCGCATGTGGATGAACAGCGTGTCGGTCAGGCCGGACATCAGTTCGACCCCACCCAGGCGGATGATCGCCTTGTGGAAAGCCATGTTGGCGTCGGAATACTCATGGATATGCGCGTCAGGGTCGTCCTGAAACGCCTCCACGTGGGCGCGCAGTTCGACGATATCGGCAGCGGTGACCCGCGACGCGGCCAGACGGGCGGCCATGCTCTCGATCGCCGCCCAGACCGTGATCGTTTCCACCACTTCGCGCTTGGATTTCCGCACGACCAGGATGCCCCGGCGCGGGATGGAGCGGACGAACCCCTCCTGCTCCAACACGGAAAGTGCTTCACGAATCGGTGTACGGCTGACCCCGAGGTCCTGCGACAGCTGCCGTTCGTCCAGTTTGATCTCGTCCAGCTGCCCGTAAAGGTCCATCGCCATGATCGCGCGCTTAATCGCCTCGCAGGCCTGCTGACGCAGACCGAGGCTGATGCCTAGCGGTTCGACCTTAAGCCGAGGTTGGATATCGGGGTCGGACAAGCATTGCCTCCGGTTCGCGGGCGGCTCTGTATATTGTATACCAGCGGCGTCAAGTCCCATGCCCGAAAATTTGCTCCGGCGTCTGTGCGTGGCTATAATGGACATGATCGGCCTCTTGGCCGGCGTATTACAGGTGAGCCGACATAATGCGCAGTGACATCCCGACGCATGCTTCCGTTATCCGTTGGGACACGTCCCCGGCATGAGCGGCAGCAGAGGCAACAGCCGCCGTCGCCGTTCGGGATCCACATCGCGGCGATACAAGCAGGCCGAACTTGTTCCCATTCAGCCACGGCGCCGCAGCGCCGTCGGGACGACCGAAATCGCCGCCTCGATCGGTGTCGCGTTGGTCGCCATCGCGATCATCGTGCTGGTCTGGGTCGTGACATATCGTAATATTAACGACCAGACCGCGAGCGTTCGCGACCGGACGGAACGCATGGTCGCCGCGCAAGCCGCTACACTTGCCGAAGAAGTCCGGCACGAACTGCTGCTGGTCGACCAGTCGTTAACGATTTTGCAGGCGCAGTGGGCCAAGGATCAGGAGCATTTCGACCTGACCGCATTGCAAAAACTGACCCCGGCGTTGACCTCGGTCGCCAACGATTTGTTCATCGCCGACGAACGGCGGATCGTGCGCCAGGACATTCTGCCCCAGGCCGTGGGCCAGGGCGTCGGCGGTGCCTATTTGAATTTCCCGCACGGCGCGCTGGAACTGTTGGGATCGGACGGCAAGCAGGCCGGCCGTTTGGCGATCGCCGAATCCGGCGAAGCCATCGAGGCTCGCCGGTACCTCATGTACGTGATCCGGCCTCTGGCGACGCCAACGAACTGGTTGATCGGTGCGTCGTTTCGGTCCGAGGAGCTGACGAAATTCTATGGTCAGGTCGCGCACGGCATTAACGGTGTTGTCGCGTTGATGGACACCAAACGCGGCACGCTTCAGGCGATCGCCGGTCCGGCTGCACGCCACCCGCAAGTCGATGTGTCGAAATCGGCCATGCTGGCGGCGTTCAACGCCAAACCGGCGGGGAACTGGACCGGTCCGACCGCGATGGATAACACGCAGCGTATCCACGGTTTCGCCAGGGTCGAAGGGCGGGACATGGTCGTGACGGTCGGGCTCAATCAAGCGGAAGCCATGGTCGCCGCCGACTCCCTCGCATCGGGTGCCTGGTGGGTCGCGTTTACCGGCAGCGCGCTTGTTGTGGGCGCCGGCGGCCTGATTCTGTGGGAGATTTATAACCTGCGCGCCAATCGTAGGCGCCAACGCAACTACGAACGCGCCCAATCCGATCTGGAATCGCTGCAATCGGAGGCTTCGAACCTCCGGGCTCGCTCCGTAACCACCGCGGCCCAGGTCGCGTCGCTGCTGCGCGTATCCAATGACGGCGTAGCGCTCCTGGACGCCGATCTGCGCTTCGTCGGCTGGAATGAACATTTCGCTGCGGCCTGCGGATTGGCACCGGAGGATTTGAAAGAAGGGATGATGGTCGACGATTTCATGCGCCATCAGGCGCAAGAAGGTCTGATCGGGTCCTTCGACAGCGACGATCACGAAGCGGTCGAGGCGGAAATCGCCAAGCGTGTGGCACTGCTCCGTACCGAACCCTCGGGCGCGATCCTGCCGCAACTGGACGGGATCGGGGGTCAAATCGCCATTTGTGCCAACGTGGTCGCAGATGGCGGCGGTCTGGTATTGGTGATCGGCGGATCGGAACTCTAAAACAGGCCGGGCAGCCACCGCACGACGGCTGCCCGCTTCCCCTGTCAGACGCGTTCGATCAGCGCCGCGATGCCCTGACCGACACCGATGCACATCGTGGCGATCGCCCGCTTCTGACCCAACGTCTCCATCGCGTTCACCGCCGTCATTGCCAGACGCGCGCCGGACATGCCCAGCGGATGCCCCAGCGCGATGGCGCCGCCATTCGGGTTCACATGTTCGGCGTCGTCAGGCAACCCAAGTTGACGCATCACCGCGATGCCCTGGCTGGCGAAGGCTTCGTTCAGCTCGATAATGTCGATGTCGCCGATGCTCATGCCCAGGTGCGCGAGCAGCTTTTGCACCGCCGGCGCCGGGCCGATGCCCATGATGCGCGGCGGCACGCCGGCCGTGACCATCGACACGATCCGCGCGCGCGGCGTCAGGCCGTGACGCTTCGCCCCTTCCTCCGACGCGATCAGCAGCGCCGCGGCGCCGTCGTTCACGCCCGAGGCGTTGCCGGCGGTGACCGTGCCGGGATCGCGGAACGGGGTCTTCAGCTTGGCCAGCATTTCCATGGTCGTTTCCGGGCGGGGATGCTCGTCCTGCGACACGACAGTATCGCCCTTACGGCCCTTGATGGTGACCGGCACGATCTCCCGCGTGTAGAAGCCGGAATCCTGCGCCTTCTTGTTCCGCATCTGGCTGCGATACGCGAACGCGTCCTGGTCGGCGCGGGAAATCTGGAATTCCTCGGCGACGTTTTCCCCGGTTTCCGGCATCGCGTCGGTGCCATAGACCTTCTTCATCTGCGCGTTCACGAAGCGCCACCCGATGGTGGTGTCGTAGATTTCGTTGGAGCGCGAGAACGCCTCCGTCGCTTTGCCCATCACGAACGGCGCGCGGGTCATGCTTTCGACGCCGCCAGCCAGCATGAACTGCGCATCGCCGGCCTTGATCGCGCGCGCGGCGGAACCGACGGCATCCAGGCCCGATCCGCAAAGGCGGTTGATGGTCGAACCCGGCACCGTGGTCGGCAGGCCCGCCAGCAGCACGGCCATGCGCGCGACATTGCGGTTGTCTTCGCCGGCCTGATTGGCGCAGCCCATGATGCAATCGTCCAGCGCATCCCAATCGATGCCGGCGTGACGCTCTTTCAGCGCTTTGATCGGAATCGCACCGAGGTCGTCGGTTCGCACATCCCGCAGTGCCCCGGCATAACGGCCGATCGGCGTGCGGGCGAAGTCGCAAATATAGGCTTCGGCCATGGTTCGGTTTCTCCCTGGGAAATGCCGGATCGGTTCGTCCGCCTGCGACCCCACCGGTTTAACGCGGGCGGGAAGCATATGACAACAGAGTGTCCTTGCGCGGCATCGGTGCGGCCCCCTACGCTGGTTCCATGCTGACGTTCCTGTTCCGCCGATTGGTTCTCGCCGCCTTGGTTTGCCTGACCGTGCTGGTGGTGGCGTTCGCACTGACCCGGCTATCCGGCGATCTCGCGGTTTCCATGGCCGGGCCGAATGGCACCGCCGAGGACGTCGCGATCATCCGCAAAAACTACGGTCTCGACCGTCCCCTGCCGGTGCAGTTCCTGGACTGGGCGGTCAACGCCGCATCCGGCGACCTCGGGCGTTCGTACCTCTACCGAGCGCCGGTCTCCGGCCTGATCGCGGAACGGTTGCCGATTACGTTTTGTCTCGGCCTGACCGGTCTGACCATCGCGCTGCTAACGGCCATTCCCCTTGGGATCGTCTCCGCGATGAAAGAGGGCACGCTGCTCGACCGCGGCATCGGCCTGATCGCCCTGATCGGCCAAGCCATGCCCAGTTTCTGGCTCGGCCTTGTGCTGGTCATCTGGTTCGGCCTGAAACTGCAATGGCTGCCCATCTCCGGCACCGAAACCTGGGACGGCTACATCATGCCCGGCATTGTGCTTGCCTTTTCCGCCATCCCCGCGTTGTTGCGTCTGACACGAGCGGGAATGATCGAGGCGTTGGCATCCGATTATATCCGTACCGCACGCGCCAACGGCTTGAGTGTGGCTTCCATCGTGCTGAAACACGCGCTGCGGAATGCCGCCATGCCCGTCGTTTCCGTCGCCGCCGTCCAGCTCGGCTTCATGCTCGGCGGTTCGATCGTGATCGAGACGGTCTTCGCGCTGCACGGCGTCGGATATCTGGCCTGGGAGTCGATCAACAAGAACGACTTCCCCGTGGTGCAGGCGGTCGTGCTGCTGCTGGCGATGATCTACATCGGGCTGACGCTGGCGGCAGATATGATGAACGCGGTCCTCGACCCGAGGCTGCGCGCTGGATGAAGCGATTTTCCACCCTGTTTGGCATGACGATCGTCGGGGCGGTGGTGCTGATCGCGTTGTGCGCGGATTTTCTCGCGCCGCACGATCCGTTCGCGCAGGACCTCATGGCCCGCATGATCCCGCCAAGCTGGATGGAGAGCGGATCGCCGCTGCATCTGTTCGGCACCGATCAGCTCGGCCGCGATTACCTGTCCCGACTAATGTACGGCGCGCGTATCTCCGTGCTGATCGGTGTACTGACGGTGGTAACCTCCGGCCTGATCGGCACCGCGTTGGGTGTGACGGGCGGCTATTTCGGCGGGCGCGTGGACGACATCGTAATGTTCGCGATCACCTGTAGGTTGGCGATACCGTTGATCCTGGTCGCGTTGACGGTGGTCGCGCTGATCGGCAGTTCGCTGACCGTCGTGGTGATGACTCTCGGGCTGTTGTTGTGGGAGCGGTTCGCCGTCGTCGCCCGCACCACCACCATGCAGGTGCGCAACATCGATTACGTCGCCGCCGCCCGTGCCGCCGGGGCATCGACGCCGCATATTCTGCTGCGGGAAATTCTACCCAATATCCTGTCGCATTTGATCGTGATCGCGACGTTGGAAATGGCGCTGGCGATTTTGTTGGAGGCAGCGTTGTCCTTCCTCGGCCTGGGCGTGCCGCCACCGCTGCCATCCTGGGGCCTGATGATCGCGGAAGCCAAGGACTACATGTTTTTCAGCCCCTGGGTGATCATGGTGCCGGGCGTTGCGCTGTTCGTGTTGGTCCTGGGCATTAACCTGCTTGGCGACGGGTTGCGGGATTTCCTCGGCGTGAGCCAACGGCGATGAAACCGGTGCTGGAAATCGAGAACCTGCGTGTCGGCTTCCCCGACGGAACCGCCGCCGTGCGCGGCGTGTCGTTGCGGGTCGGTCGCGGCGAAACGCATTGTCTGGTTGGCGAATCCGGATGCGGCAAATCGGTCACCGCGCTGGCCGCGATGAATCTGCTGCCGCGCGGGGCGACCCGTTCCGCTGACGTCATGCGCTTTCACGACGAAGACCTGACACGTCTGTCCGAACGCCAGACGTCCCGATTGCGCGGCGCGCGTATGGCGATGATCTTTCAGGAGCCGATGACCAGCCTGAATCCCGCCTACACGATCGGCTCCCAAATGACCGAGGTGTTTCAACGCCACCGCCACGCGACCCGGGCTCAGGGGATGGACAGAGCGGCCGAATTGCTGGAACGGGTTGGCATCACCGCGCCGGGCATGCGGCTGGCGCAATACCCACACCAACTGTCCGGCGGCCTGCGCCAGCGCACGATGATCGCCATGGCCTTGATGTGCGATCCGGAGCTGCTGATCGCCGATGAGCCGACCACGGCGCTGGACGTCACGGTCCAGGCGCAAATCCTGCGCCTGTTGCAGACATTGCAACGCGAACTGGGGCTGGCGGTGCTGCTGATCACCCACGATCTGGGCATCGTTGCCCGGATGGCGCAGCGAGTGTCCGTGATGTACGCGGGCCAGGTTGTCGAAAGCGGCTCCGCGGCCGATCTGTTCGGCGCCCCCACGCATCCCTATACACGCGGCTTATTGGCCTGCATTCCCATTCCCGGAAAAACCCCGCGAGACCAGCCGCTCGGCAGTATTCCGGGATCGGTGCCGAAGACCGGTGCGGAATTCGCCGGCTGCGCGTTTCGCGACCGTTGCACCTATGCCACGGCGGACTGCGCCGGGACGATTCCCCACCGGACCGTTGCCACCGATCACCGGACCCTGTGCACAATGGTGCCGGCATGAGCATCGCCGTCGAAGTCCGTGACGTGCGCCGAAGCTTCACGCGCCGCGACGGAATATTCGCGGCTCGTTCGTCCATCCGGGCGGTCGACGGTGTGTCGTTCTCATTGGAAAGCGGCGGCGTGCTGGGCATTGTGGGCGAGTCCGGCTGCGGCAAATCCACCCTCGGCCGCATGATCCTGGGGCTGCAACCGCCCGATGCCGGGGAGATTTTGATCGAGGGCCAGAGCCTCGCATCGATGGATCGGCGGACGCGGGCTCGCCTAATCCAGCCGGTGTTTCAGGATCCGTTTTCGTCGCTGAATCCCAGGCAGCGCATCGGCGACATCGTCGGGCTGCCGCTGGCGGCGCAAGGTGCGATATCGGGTGCGCAACAACGCGATCAGGCCGCGGAGATGCTGACCCGCGTCGGTCTCTCGGCCGCCATCATGGAGCGGTTTCCGGCGCAACTGTCCGGCGGGCAGCGGCAGCGTGTCGCGATCGCCCGCGCACTGGTGCTGCGGCCGCGTATTGTGATTTGCGATGAGCCGACCAGCGCGCTGGATGTGTCGGTACAGGCGCAGATTCTCAATTTGCTGGCTGAGCTCCGCCGAGATTTGGGTCTGACCTACGTGTTTATCAGCCACAATCTCGCGGTGGTCGAACATATCGCGACCGAGGTGGCCGTTATGTATCTTGGCCGCTTCGTGGAATGTGCGCCGTCCGAGGCGTTGTTCCACGATCCCCGCCATCCCTATACGCGGGCACTGCTGGCATCTGTGCTGACCGCCGAACCCGGCATTCCGATCCCGGACGTCGGGCTGGGGGACACCTACCCCGATCCGGCGAATATTCCTAACGGCTGCCGCTTTCATCCCCGCTGCCGCTTCGCGCAGGATCGTTGTCGGTCCGAGGCTCCACTGGGGCATATAGCTGGCGACCGTTTGGTGGAGTGCTGGTACGCGGATAACGATTCTTCTTGACGCGAAATTTTATCTGGGCAAATTTTCCTCTATCGACGGGTGACGTGCGTCTTTCGGCCTAATTATCGGCTGACGGAGCCTTTGACTAATCCGCGCCCCTTTTCCCGTCATCCCCGGGACAAGCCCGGGGATGACGGGGCGGAACGGCCGTCGCACCGGTTGGCGGTACGCGGGTGCGCCACCGCGGCGCTTTTCATTACCTCTTACAATCGGAGACAATCTCTTGAATCCCTCCACGAAAACCTGGATCGGTCAGGTCACGACCGGTCACGGTGCGATGGTGATCGTACCGACTCTCCTCGCGGTTCTGTCCGGCACCATGACCTGGCAAATCGCCTTCCCATTGCTCGTCGCCGGCACTGTTGGATTGATCTGGCCGGAAAATACCGTCCTACAGGGTGCCGCGCAGACCGCCGCTTCCGATCTGGAAAAAATCGTCGCCAACTTCAACGACACGATGACCAAAGCTGCGGCCAGCGCCCCGCCGCCGCCCGATCCACGTCGAACAGCGGCAGGATTTGCCATCATCGCGGCCATCGGTCTGACGCTCGCCGCCTGCGCGGACCAAACCCCGGCACAACAGGCCGCGGAGGTTCATGCTATCGAGTGCATTGCCGATATGGCTGGCAAAATCGCCATTACTGAGGTCACGCCCGGTTCCACCGCCGATAAGATCGCGGGTGGTGCCAACGCGCTGAGCAGCAGCCTCGCCAGCGATCCCGTCTGTCAGGCGGCGTTGATCAGCGCTCCGGCGAAACCCTGATCTACGCCGCCACCCGACGCCGCTTGGGTGTCGGCACAGGCGCGGCCGGCACGGCCACTTCGTCCGGATTGGCCAGGGCCTTCAGCAATGCTTCCCGCAACTGAGCCAGCTTGCGCTCGTTCTCCACCTTCAGGCCGAATACGTCCTTGACGTAGAAAACGTCCACGGCGCGCACGCCATAGGTAGTGACGTGCGCCGAGGCGATCTGCAGCGCCTGCTCGCTGATCGCCGCCGTCACGTCGTGCAACAGACCCGGACGGTCGCGGCCGTTCACTTCCAGCACCGTGTGGGTGTTCGACGCCTTGTTGTCGATCACCACGCGGGGCGGAGCGTGAATTGCCTGCATCCGCCGTCCCAGCACCATTTTCGACAGCTTGCGGATTTCGGTATTCAACCGCAACCGCCCGGTCAAAGCCTGCTCGATCAAAACAGACAGGCGCGCCAGACGGTGCGGTGCGTCGAACGTCCCTCCGGATGCGTCCTGAATCCAGAACGT
The DNA here is from genome assembly GCA_903895595.1 of uncultured Acetobacteraceae bacterium. GTDB lineage: Bacteria > Pseudomonadota > Alphaproteobacteria > Acetobacterales > Acetobacteraceae > Rhodopila. The sequence goes on from CAITUP010000016.1 coordinate 188,013, forward strand.
ATCCAGCGCCATACCGTTGGTCATGGTGTGAATACGCGCATCGACGATGGATGCGCCGGCCACGGCCAGCGCGCCCGAAATCTTGCTGAACAACCCCGCATGGTCACCGCAATAAACGGTGACTTCCGTGACCGAGCGCGCCGGCAGCAATTGCGTGTCCACCGTCAAAGGCGCCTGACGTCGTTCCGCGTCGCGCAACAAAGCCGCATGGCGCGCATGCGTTTCCGGATCGAACGACAACCAGTAGCTGGGATAGCCCAGTTCGGTGAACATCTCGATGTCGGCTTGGCTCCAGCCAACCAGCAACGCCGCCGCCGCTTGTTTGGCACGCTGCACACGTACGTCCCGTTCCGTCGTTGCCAGCCCGCCGGCCAACACTTCCGCGACGCGCGAATACAATTCCCGCAGCAAAGCCGCTTTCCAGCCGTTCCAGACCTTCGCGGACACAGCGCGCATGTCGGCGACGGTCAGCACCAGCAGCAGACGCAGCCGTTCCGGCGACTGGATCGTTTCCGCCAGATCGAGGATGGTTTTCGGATCGTCGATATCGCGTTTGAACGCCGTGGTGCTTAGCAGCAAATGATGCAGCACCAACCAGGAGACGGTTTCCGTCTCCTCGGCCGACAGGCCCAGCGCCGGGCCGATATACAGCGCGACTTCCGCGCCAAGTTCGGAATGATCGCCGCCGCGCCCTTTGCAGATATCGTGCAGCATCATCGCGAGATACAGCGACCGGCGGGATTGAATCTGATCGATCAGGCTGGATGCGACCGGCGCGATTTCCGAGAGTTCACCGCGTTCCATCGCGTTCAGAACTTTCACCGCTTCGATCGTGTGTTCATCGACGGTGAAAATATGGTAGGTGTCGAACTGCATTTGCCCGACGATACGCGCCCAGTCCGGCAGAAAACGCCCGATGAAGCCGGTTTCGTTCAACACGCTCAGCCATCGCGCGCCGTCCGGATTCGTTCCGGCTCGCACGTCGTGCGGCTTGCCGCACAGCAAATCCATGAATGCATCCGCCGCCAGCGGATCGTCGCGCAACGCGATGGCCCGCCGTTCGTTCTGAATCAGCGAGCGGATCGCCAAAGGATGCAGTTCCAGATTGCGGTCGCGCGCGATCCGCATGATGCGCAACATTTGCAACGGTTCGGAGTCGAAATCCCGTCCGCCGACCGGCATCAATTTACCCTCGGCCAGCACGAATCCCGATGCCAGCAGGGCCTTGTCGGTTTCCGCCTCGATCGCCGGCGGTCCGAGCGCCGCGCGCATGATGGCGGGTTCGAGAATACGGGTCAGGCGCGCGATTTCGCGGGCATTGAGGAAGTAGTGGCGCATGAAACGCTCCACCCCGTCCTGCCGCCCGTGTTTCTGATAGCCCATGCGCGCGCCGACGACCGGTTGCAGATCGAACGTCAGCCGTTCTTCCGCGCGTCCCGCGACGTAGTGCAGGTGAAACCGCAGCGTCCACAGAAACTCCCAGGCGCGACGTCCGTGGCGCGCTTCGGCCTGCGTCAGCACGCCGCCGACATCGGCCAGTTCGCCCATCGTTTGGGTGTCGAACACGTAGCGGGAAATCCAGTACAGCGTCTGAATGTCGCGCAGCCCGCCGCGGCCTTCCTTGACGTTCGGCTCCACCATGAAGGCGCTTTCGCCGTAGCGGCGATGCCTGGCCTGACGTTCGGCCTGTTTGGCGAGAATGTAATCGGTGGCACCCGCGGCTTTGCAGGCGGCGCGAAACTGCTTGTGGAAGGCGGCGAACAGCGGCGCGTTGCCGGTGACATGCCGAGCGTCCAGCAGGGCCGTACGGATGGTCGTGTCCTTCGCGCCCTCGACCAGACAATCCTCGATGGATCGCGTGGCGTGCCCGACCTTCAACCCGAGATCCCACAGGAAATAGAGCATATATTCCACGACCTTGAGCGTCTGGCTGGACGCATCCTCGGCCGTCAGGAACAGCAGATCGATGTCGCTGAACGGCGCCAGAACCCCTCGGCCGTAGCCGCCCGTGGCCGCGATGCTGAGATGGGCGGGTTCGTTGAAGCCCAATTCGTCGGTCGCATGCTCGTAGAGAACACCGATCACGCCATCGATCAGCGCCCCCAGCAAACGCGCGGCCTGTAGCCCTGTGAACTGTTCTTGCTCGAACGCGTTCTGCACATAAGCCTGAATCCGCGCCAAATGGCGCCGAAACGTGGCGACCGCCGCGTCGCGCTGGATGATGCCCTTTCCCTCGACCCGGAGGGCCGCGAGGGCATCGGACAGGACATTGGCGGCAGCCTCGGGCGCCCGGGGCAGGGGGATTGGGGTCAGCATGGGAAGAAGCCTAGTATCAGACTTCTCCGGCGGGAATAGGGAAGCGCGCCTTAAGTCGGTAAAGCGCGTCTAAAGCTTCTCTCGGGGTCATTTGGTCCGGGTCGATATCGGTCAGCGCGTCCGCCAAGGGGTTGGTTTCGGCGAGCGGCGGTGGGTCGGTGGCCGGAGGCTCCAGGGACGCGAACAGCGGCAGTGCCGCCAGCGGCGCGCCGGCACCCAGCGGTCCACCGTGTTTTTCCAGCGCGGTCAGCAGCGTCCCTGCCCGCCGCACGACCGGCGCCGGCACACCCGCGAGTTCCGCGACATGCACACCCCAGGACCGTCCGGCCGCGCCCTCGGCCACTTCGTGCAGAAAGACGACGGTGCCTTTCCACTCTTTCACCCGCATCGTGTGCGGGCGGAGGCGTGGTAGGCGGTCCGCCAGACCGGCGAGTTCGTGAAAATGCGTGGCGAAGATGGTGCGGCAGCGAATGGAGGAATGCAGCGCCTCCAGCACCGCCCAGGCGATGGCGAGCCCGTCCAGCGTCGCGGTGCCGCGGCCGATTTCGTCGACGACGACAAGCGATTTCGGCCCGGCCTGATGCAGGATAGCGGCGGTTTCCGTCATTTCCACCATGAAGGTGGAGCGCCCGCGCGCCAGATCGTCGGCCGCGCCGACGCGGCTGAACAGCCGGTCCACGGCGCCGAGCCTTGCAGACTCCGCGGGCACTGGCAGTCCGGCTTGGGCGAGGACGGCGATCAGGGCGTTTTGCCGCAGGAAGGTGGATTTGCCGGCCATGTTGGGGCCGGTGAGCAGCAGGACGCGCCGGTCGGCGGACAGGTCGCAGCGGTTCGGGACGAACGCCGCTTTTCCCGCCAATGCGGCCTCCACCACCGGGTGACGGCCGCCTTTGACCTCGAATTCATCACCGTCGGTAACCATCGGCCGGCACCAGGTGCCGGGTTCGGCCAGACGCGCGGCGGATTGCGCGGCGTCCAGGAAAGCCAAAGCATCTGCCCCGTTTGCCAGGATGTCCGCTTGGTCCAGCGCCGCCCGCACCAAATGCCCGAACACCAGCCGTTCTCGCGCCGCCGCTTTTTCCCCGGCCTCTGAAATGCGGCGATCCAGGTCGGACAGCGCCGGTTCGGTGAAGCGCGCGCCGTTGGCCATGCCTTGGCGTAGGGTCAGTTCGGGGAACTCCCGCAGTTTCTCCACCGCGACGGCCGGCGCTTCGATGATATAGCCGAGCTGCTGGTGGTGTTTGATCTTGAGGCTCGCGACGCCGAAGCGTTGGGCGTAGTCCAGCTGCATGGTCGTCAGCACGCGGCGGGAGTCGTCGCGCAACGAACGGTGCGCGTCGAGTTCTCCGTCGTAGCCTTGTTTGATGGCTCCGCCGTCATCGAGCCGGTGTGGCGGGGGATCGGCCAGGGCGTCGGTCAGTTGTGTTGCCAGTTCCAGTCCGATCGGCAGCGTGGAACGGGCTTTTTCTAAAGCGCCGGGCAGCGGACCTTGCAACGCGGCATGAGCAGCGGCAGCGGCGGCCAGACCGTCGCGCAACGCGGCGAGATCGCGCGGTCCACCACGGTTCAGCGACAACCGTCCGAGCGCTCGGGCGATATCCGGTGTCGCGCGCAACGCCGCCCGCAAACGGCTGGTGGCGTCGGGGTTCGCCAGCAGCCAGGACCAAGCATCCTGCCGGTCGGCGATGGCAGCCGGATCGGTCAGCGGCGCGGACAACCAAGCGGACAGCAGGCGTGCGCCGGACGGAGTCAGAGTCTTCTGCACCGCGCCCAGAATCGTATGCTGCGTTCCGCCGTCGCGGGAGCGCTGTATCTCCAGGCTCGCCCTCGTCGCCGCGTCCATCAGCAGCACGCCGGTCTGGCCCTGCGGCACCGGGTGCGCGAGGCGCGGGAGGTTCCCGACCTGGGTGGCTCGGACATAATCGACAGCGAGCGCGGCCGCGACAGCCTCCCCATCCGCGAAGGTGCCGAAGGCGTCGATGGTGGCGGTGCCGAAAATCTCCGCCAGCCGGCGGCGGGCAATCAGTGGCGGCGACGGCACCGCGTCCGGCGCGCGTTTCGCATCCCACTCGCCCAGAGAGAGATCGGCAGGGGCCAGGATTTCCGCCGGTTCCAGACGCCCGAGCAAAGCGGGGATTTCGGAAACCGATGAAAAACTGGTTTCGAACAGGCCGGTGGACACATCCAGCCAGGCGGCGCCGACGCCGTCTCGGTCCCTCGCCAAGGCCAGCAGCAGGTTGGGACGGCCAGCTTCGAGCAACGATTCTTCGGTCAGGGTGCCGGGTGTGACCAGACGCACGACCTCCCGCCGGAGGGGGCCTTTGGTGGTGCGGGTTTTGGGGTCCTCCATCTGCTCCACGACCGCGACTCGGAAGCCGCGGCGGATCAGGCGGGCGAGGTAGGTTTCGGCGGAGTGCACCGGCACACCGCACATCGGGACGGGTTCGCCGTTGTGTTCGCCGCGATGCGTCAGGGCGATGTCGAGGGCGGATGCGGCGGCTTCGGCGTCCTCGAAGAAGATTTCGTAGAAGTCGCCCATACGGAAGAACAGGAGGGCATCGGGGTGGTCGGCCTTGGAGGCGAACCACTGCCGCATGCCGGGTGTGGCGCCTTCGCCGCGGTTGGCTGTCATTCCTTCACGTCATGGTCGGGCTTGACCCGACCACCTCCCAATCCCGTGGCACCGCGGGGAGTAACGCATCGCCGGAGGTGGTCGGGTCAAGCCCGACCATGACGCGGAGGGTTGGTGGCGTGCTTTCGCAAATGCGCGGCGATCGACGCCAAAGCCGTCGGAGTCATCCCCTGCAACCGCGCCGCCGCGCCCAGGGATTCCGGGCGGAAACGGGTCAGCTTGTCGGTGACTTCGGCCGACAAGCCGCCGATTTCGGCGAACGTGACCCCGTCCAACGATACCGATTCTTCTTTCCGGAACCGCCGGATGTCCGCGTCCTGGCGCTGCAAATAGCCGGAATACCGCGCCTCCGCCCGCATTTGGGCCGCGGCGCGCGGCGGCACATCGTGGAGCCAAGGGAACGCAGCGGTCAGCGCGGTGTCGTCGACCGTATCCACCGCCGCCATATCGAACACCGACCGCCAGCGCCCGTCGGCGCGGTGCGGAAACCCCAGCCGCGCCCATTCGGCGGCGGAGGCGCCCTCGGTCCGCGCGCGTTCCATCGTTTGCGTCACGGCGTCGCGGTGCTCGGTAAAGGCGGCGGCGCGTTCGGAGCCGACGCAGCCCCACTCCATGCCACGTGCCGTCAGGCGCAGATCGGCGTTGTCGGCCCTGAGAGAAAGACGGAACTCGGCGCGGGACGTGAACATGCGGTACGGCTCGCTGACCCCTTGCGTCGTGAGGTCATCGACCAGCACGCCAAGATATGCTTCCGACCGGTCCAGCCGCACCGGCTCGCACCCGCCAGCCAAGCGTGCCGCGTTGATGCCGGCGAACAGGCCTTGTGCAGCGGCTTCTTCGTAGCCGGTGGTACCGTTGATCTGGCCGGCGAGGAACAGGCCCGGCAGAGCGCGCAGCTCCAATCCCGGGGTCAGCGCGCGCGGATCGACGTAATCGTACTCCACCGCATAGGCCGGGCGCAGCATCCGCGCATGTTCCAGGCCGGGGATCGTCGCCAGCATCGCGCGCTGCACCTCCTCCGGCAGGCTGGTGGAAATGCCGTTCGGATAGACGGTGTTGTCGTCCAGACCCTCGGGTTCCAGGAAGATGTTGTGGCTCGGCCGCCCCGCGAAGCGGACGACCTTGTCCTCGATGGACGGGCAATACCGGGGTCCGACCCCGGTGATGTTGCCGGCGTGAATGGCGGAGCGGTGCAGGTTTTCCCGAATAATCGCATGCGTCGCCGGGGTGGTCGCGGTAACGCGGCACTCCACCTGCGGGTTGGTCAGGCGCGTCGTCATCGTGCTGAACGGTTCCGGCTCGGTGTCGCCGGGATCGGCGGCCAGCCCGTTCCAGTCGATCGTGCGCCGGTCCAGCCGCGCCGGGGTGCCGGTCTTCAGCCGCCCCATCGGCAACCCGAGCCGAGCGAGGGTGAGCGCCAAGCCGATCGAGGGGGCCTCGCCGACACGGCCTGCCTGGGTCTGCTTGTCGCCGATATGGATGACACCGCGCAGGAACGTGCCGGTGGTCAGCACCGCGGCCGCGCAGCGGTAGCGGGACCCGTCCGCCGTTGTCACCGCCGCCAGCCGCCCGTCGGGGCCGAGTTCCAAATCCTCCACCGCCGCCGCGCGGATCGTCAGGCGCGGCGTTTCATCCAGCAGCCGGCGCATGGCGCGGCGGTACAGCGACCGGTCCGCCTGCGCCCGAGGCCCACGCACCGCCGGCCCCTTGCTGCGGTTCAGAAGCTTGAAATGAATGCCGGCCGCGTCGGCGGCCTTGCCCATGACGCCATCCAGCGCGTCGATCTCCCGCACCAGATGCCCCTTGCCAATCCCGCCGATGGAGGGATTGCACGACATCTCCCCGATGGTTTCGAGCCGGTGAGTCAGCAGCAGCGTGCGCGCACCCGTCCGCGCGGCGGCTGCCGCGGCCTCGCACCCCGCATGCCCGCCCCCAACCACCACAACATCGAACCGCTCGGTCATCCTTTGTCCCATCCGCTGGAATGCGGGGTTTAACGGGTACGTGGCGTAGGAACAACGTGTTAAGATGTCCGCCGGTCCGCGAAGAATGCCTTCAATAATGCGGCTGCTTCGGTTTCCCTGATACCGCCCACAACCTCCGGCCGGTGGTGGCACGACGATGCGTCGAACACCCGCGCCCCATGCTCGACCCCGCCGCCTTTGGGGTCGTAGGCGCCGAACACCAACCGCCGAATGCGAAAGAAGCTGATCGCCTGGGCGCACATGGGGCACGGTTCCAGCGTCACGACCAGATCGCAATCGAACAGCCGCGCCGACCCGCGCGCTGCCGCCGCTTCCCGCAATGCCAGGATTTCGGCATGGGCGGAGGCATCGTGCGTCGCTTCCACCCGATTGCCGGCGCGGGCCAGCACGGCCCCATCCGGCCCCAATACGACCGCGCCGACCGGCACTTCGCCCCGCGCGGCGGCGTCCCGAGCCTCCTGGAGGGCTATTTCCATCGGTTCCATGCGGTGTTGCTTGCCCCAATGCACTCCGGGGGTCTAGCAAGCGCGGCATGAGCAAGCGACCCATCATCGGCGTGACCCTGGATTCCGAGCAGCCGGGCGGATACTCGAAATACCCGTGGTATGCGGTGCGGCAGAACTATGCCGACGCCATCGTCGCGGCCGGTGGCCTGCCGGTGGCGTTGCCGCATAACGCGGACCTCGCGGCGCAGTATCTGGACACGATCGACGCGCTGGTCGTGACCGGCGGCGCGTTCGATGTGGACCCGGCGCTATATGGGGAGGGGGAGGTCCATGCGACCGTGACCCTGAAGGAAAATCGCACGGCGGCGGAGATGGCACTGACCTCGGGCGCGCTGGCGCGGAACCTTCCCATCCTCGGCATTTGCGGTGGCCAACAGCTGCTGGCCGTGGCGCTCGGAGGGACGCTGATCCAGCACATCCCCGACAGCATCGCCAACGCGCTGGAGCACGAGCAGTTGAACCCTCGCCACGAACCCGGCCACCCCATCGCGGTGACGCCCGGCACGCTGCTGCATCGGATCGTCGGATCGGCGGCGATGAACGTCAACTCCGCCCATCATCAGGCCGTCCGCGCCCCCGGCCCGCGCGCCGTGGTCAACGCCGTCGCCCCCGATGGCGTGATCGAGGGCGTGGAGGACACGTCCTACCGCTTCTGCCTCGGCGTCCAATGGCACCCGGAGTTCTTCATCGACCCCGGCGACCGCCGCATCTTCGACGCCCTGATCGCGGCGTGCGGCGCATGAGCGACACCGAAAAAGGCGACCGGATCGCCAAGTTCCTGGCCCGCGCGGGGGTCGCCAGCCGGCGCGACGCCGAGAAGATGCTGGCCGAGGGCCGGGTCAAACAGAACAACATCGTCATCACCCACCCCGCCACCTTCGTCGCCCCCGGCGATCTGATCGTGGTGGATGGCAAACTGGTGGATGAGCCGGATCGGACCCGTCTGTGGCGCTATCACAAGCCCGACGGACTGGTGACCACGCACCACGACCCTGAGGGCCGGCCGACCGTATTCGACAAGCTGCGCACGCAATTGCCGCGCGTGATCAGCGTCGGGCGCCTCGATTTGACCAGCGAGGGCCTCCTGCTCCTGACCAACGACGGCGCTTTGGCTCGGCATCTGGAATTGCCATCCACCGGTTGGATTCGGCGCTACCGGGTGCGGGTGTATGGCCATCCCGATCCGCACGCGTTGGCCGCTCTGGCCGAGGGCGTGACCATCGAGGGTGTGCGCTACGCGCCCATCGAGGCTGCTTTGGACTCCCGCAAGGGCGACAACGCCTGGATCACCGTGGCGTTGAAGGAAGGCCGCAACCGGGAGGTCCGCAAGGTCATGCGGCACCTCGATCTGCACGTCTCCCGCCTGATCCGTTTGGCTTACGGCCCGTTCCAGCTTGGCACCCTGGCGCGCGGGGAGGTCGAGGAAGTGCCGCCGCGAGTCCTCCGCGATCAGCTGCCAGCATTGGCCGGACCCGTTCCCGCTCGGCCGCACCAGCGGGGCTGAGGCGTGCGGATCGTTGCCGGCCAGTGGCGGGGCCGTTCCCTGACGGCGCCGTCGGGATCGGTGACGCGCCCCACCGCCGATCGGGTACGGCAGGCCCTGTTCGATATGTTGTTACATGCGCCCTGGGGTGGCCGAGCCTGCGTGGAAGGGGCGGTGGTCATGGACGTGTTCGCCGGCACGGGCGCGATGGGGCTGGAGGCTCTGTCCCGGGGTGCGGCGCGGGCGGTGTTCGTGGAACGCGACCGGGCGGCTTTGGCGGCATTGCGCGCGAACATTGCCGCTTGCCGGGTGGAAGATCGTTGTACGGTGCTGGCAATGGATGCGGAACGCGTGCCGGGCGGAGAGGCCGCATCGCTGGTGTTTTTGGACCCGCCCTACGGGCAAGGTCTCGTGCCGCGGGCACTGGCGCGGCTGCGGGAGGTTGGGCGGATCGCGCCGGGGGCGCTGATCGTCGCGGAGACGGGGCGGGGGGAGGAAACTTTGTTCGAGCCAATCGCCGAACGCACCCATGGCGCGGCACGCATCAGCATTTGGCGCGAACCCTAACCCAGCCGCACCGTCACCGCGGGCAGCGGCGCGAACTCAACCGTCACGGCCCCCGGGGCATTCAGCCAAACCGGCGGGGTCACGCTCCCCAGCATGACCGTCTGCCCGGCTTTCAAGCCGCCGAACGCGGCAGCAACCTCGGAGCTTGCCAGCCAAGCCAAACAATTGAACGGGTGTCCCATCAGGTCGGTGGAAATACCCTCGTCCCGCACCACCCCGTCGATGGAAATTCGCCCCCGCAGCGCGCCGACGTTCAAACCGCGCCAATCGACACCGCCCAGCGAGCCGGTCACGGCGGCACAATGGTAGACCTGATCGGCGATTAACGTGGGAGTGCCCAGGGTAACCAGATCGTCGTAGCGGTTCTCGACGATTTCGACGCCCGCGATGACCTCGCCTACCGCGCCGGCAACCGTTTCCGCCGTATAGAGACCCGGCGGCAGGTCATGGGCCAATCGCACGGCGATCTCGCACTCCACGCCCGGCTTGATGTAGTCCGCGAAGCGCAGATCGGCGCGATCCCGGTAGACGTTCCCAGCCTCCATGAACCCGGCGGCGGGACCGGTCAGGCCGAGATATTCCTGCATCCGCTTGCCGGTCGCGCCGATCTTGAAGCCCGCCGGCTCGGCCGATCCGACCAGACGCGCCAGGGCCAATTGCGCCAGCGCGCCCTCGGCCACCGTCGAGGGCGCGCCGGTCAACGGCAGCACCAAAGTCCGACCCAGCCGCGCACGCCGCAACGCTGCGGCGACGGCGTCCGGATCGAACCCGGGGCTCACGGCCGCGTCAGCTCGTACAGCGCCACCGCTCCGGCGGCGGACACGTTCAGGCTTTCGATCACGCCCTTGATGGACAGTCCCAGCACCTCATCGCAGGTTTCGCGGGTCAGGCGGCGCATGCCCTCACCCTCGGCACCCAGCACCAGCACGACGCGGCGGCCCGCGAAGGCGGCACCGGACAGAGCCGGCCCGGCGGCATCCAGCCCGATGCACCAGCAATTCGCGGCTTTCAGCGCGATCAGCGTGCGGGTGATGTTCACGGCTCGCAAAAGCGGCAGAATCTCCAGCGCGCCCGAGGCCGCTTTCGCCAGCGCCCCCGTCTCATCCGGCGCATTGCGGTCCTGCACGATCACCCCGGCGGCGCCGAACGCAGCGGCGGAGCGCAGGATCGCGCCCACATTCCGAGGATCGCTGACCTGATCCAGCACCACGATCGGGCCGGGCCGTTCCAGCACCGATTGCAGGCTGGGCTGCGGCAATGGGTCGGCCAGCAGTGCCGCACCCTGATGCACGACATCCCGCCCCAGCAACTGATCCAACCGAGCGCGATCCGTCCGCTCGGGTTGCAGCGGCCAGGATTGTTTGAACGATTGCGAGATCGCGGTTTCCGCTTCCTCGGTCAGCAGCAGATGCCGCAGACGACGGTTCGGGTTGGCCAGAGCGGCGGCGATCGCGTGATGGCCATAGAGCCACACGGCGCCCTTGGGCGCATCCGGCGCATGGCGCGGCTGTTCCTCCCGCTGGCGTGGCGGACGCGGTCCGTCATGGCGGAACTTCTGTCCGTCCTGCTTGGGCCGGGGTTTGAACCCCTCCCCATCGCGCGGGCGCTGACCTTGATGCGGCTGCCCTTGCTGCGGACGCGGTCCTTGCGGGGGCCGTGCATCGCGCGGGGGCCGAGGCCCCTGATCCCGAGGCCCTTGGCCCGCCCCTTGCGGTGCACGCAACTGGTTAGGTCCGCCACGATCGGACGAACGCTGAGAAGGGCCGCCGGACGATGCACCGCCAGGCCCCCGATGGGGGCCACGGTCGGAAGGGGGCCGGCCGGAGCCGCCTTGCCTGAAATTGCTGGGAGGTTTCATCCACCCCGGTATAGCGGCCTCTACGGTAAATGCACAGGCTTCCGGCGCAACCAAAGCAGCGCCGGCATTTCTACCCAATTTCGTAACAATATCGCCACGCCCAATGGCAACCCCACCGAGGCTGGCAGCCAAATCAGCGTAAACACGCCCCCATCGCCGCCCGCCAGCAGGGCAAGACCGACGCCGAGCAGTTTTTGAACCGGCTCATTCGCGAGATACAGGCTGTATGACAGCGCCCCCAGCCACTGCGCGGGGCGGGATCGCAGAACCCACCCAACAACCGGCATAGCCGGATACATTTCCGCGGCCAGACACAATGTCCACACCAATGGCGGAAGCATTTTACCCGCCCCACCCTGCAGCCAGCCAATCGCCACCACTGCGACCAGGACAAAAATGTAGCGCTGTACAGTCCCTCGCGACCTCGCACTCGCCACCCCCAAAGCGAAATACGCCGCCTTGTTCGGCAGAAACGCCCGGCTGAACTGCCATCCCTCCGGTGCCCAGACGCCCCAGGCCAACCCGACCGCCGCCAGCCCCAACAGTGGCCACGGCGTCCCGCCGAACCGGCGCCCGAGCAACACCGTCAGCACGTAGAACTGCCACTCCGTCGACAGGCTCCACGCCGCCCCGAGAAACCCAACCCAGGCATCCGGCGACACCCCGTTCGGCAGCATCCCATGCGTCATCGTCAGATGCGCCGCGACCACGCCCACCCAATCGGTCGGCCATCCCTGAGACCAAATATCCCGCGCGGGACTGGCCGCGGCGATCCAAGGCATGCGCGCGAAGCCGGCGGGCACCGGCTGCACCGCCACGGCCAGCGCGAACATCGTCAGAAAAACCGGATAAATCCGCACTATGCGCGCGATCAGAAACGGGCGCGCGCGATACCCGAACCCCTCCAGCGACCGGACGATCACCAACCCGCTGAGGATGAAAAACACATCCACCGCCGCCCCGCCGTGCGACAGCAGCGATGCCAGCCAACTCGGCAAAACCGCGAACGGCGCCATGTGACTGAGCATCACATACACCGCCAGCACACCGCGCAGCCCGTCCAGACATTCCAACCGCTTCATCGCGGCAGAATGTCAGGGAAAGGTTAAGAAAAGATGAACGCCCGTGAGAAAATCAGCGCCAGCCGCCGCCGTAGCGCGCCTGCCAAGCCTGCTCGCGCAGGAGAATGTCCTGGGACTCCAGGGATACATCCAAAGCGATGATCATCGCCGCCACGCCCATGTAGTAGGACACCAACAGCGCGAAATCGACGATTTGGCGCGGGGTGAAATGGGTGTGTATCGCTTCCTCGATCCGCGGCGGCACCCGCCGGCACGCCGCGATATCGTAAGCGAACTCGCACAACGTCAGCTCTGCCGCCGGCAAATCCCGCGGTGCTCGGCCTTCCCGTATCAGGTCGAGCTGTTCCTGGGTCAGCCCCGCCGCCAATCCCAGCGGCGCGTGATGCTGCCAGCCATAGGGAACGTCGCGCAGCACCGTCAGAATCGCCATTTCCCGCTGAAATTCGGTCAGCTCGGTCCCGTATTTGCAATATTCACCGAAGGCCGCGAACGGCCGCAGGCCTTCCGGCGCGTGGGCGATGGTGCGCATGAGGTTGGAGACGAAGCCGCGACTGGTCGCGATCTGCCGGAATGTCTCTTCCAGCTCCGGGTCATCCGGCTCCTGATCCCCAAAATCGTCGTAATCGTCGGATATTGCTTTACACTCCCATGATCGGTTCGGCGGGCCGCTCACCCATCCGCGCGCGGTACCCAGGGGATTTGGCTCAGTTCGATGCCTTCTTCGGCCAGTGCTTCGGCCTCGTCGGCGGTCGCTTCGCCGTAAATCCCGCGTTCCTCCGCCTCCCCCCGGTGGATCTTGCGGGCTTCGTCCGCTAATTCCGGCCCCACGTAGTCGCAGTTCTTTTCCACTTCGGCGCGCAGCTTCTGCAACATGGCGATCAGCTGGGCCGGCATTCGCCCACCGCCAGCCATTTCCGGCATCGGCGCGGGTGGGGGAGCCGCGGGCGTTTCCGCCGCCGGTGCCGCCACTGGTTCCGGAGGCGCCGCCGCGCGGGTCGACACCGCCGGTGCCATCAGGGCGCGTTCGACCTTGGTGTCCCCGCAGGTCGGGCATTCCACCAAGCCCCGTTTGGCCTGCCGGTCGAAGGAGGCGCTGTCATTGAACCAGCCGTCGAACCCGTGGTCCTGCGCGCAACGCAGCTGGTAATGGATCATCGCAGCAGCGCGTCCAGTTTGCCGGCGCGATCCAGTGCCACAAGATCGTCGCAGCCGCCGATGTGCTGCCCGCCGATGAAGATTTGCGGCATGGTGGTGCGCCCGCCGGACCGCTTGGTCGCCTCGACCCGAGCGGCGGAGCCATGCGGTGCATCGATCTCCTGGAATTCGACACCTTTGGTGCCGAGCAGATGTACCGCGCGCTCGCAGAACGGGCACCAGGGTTGGGTGTAGATTTGAATGTCTGGCATGATCGGTTCCTTATCGCTGAAATGTCGTGCGAGTGGAGCGCCAACGCAAGAGGCAGCGATCAACGAGGCCAGTTCAACCGCGGTTCCGCTCGGGGTTCCTGCCGGGGTGGGGGCGGTGCTTCCGTGCGCCGAACCGGGCGGGTATGCGGCGGCGGTGGCGGACGGTCGTCGGGCAGGTCGTCGTCATACATCGCATGCGCGGGTGGCGGAATCGGCGGGCGCACGATCGTCGGCTCCCGGTCGCGTTCGCGCGGACGGGGCGCGACCGGAGGCGGTGCATACAAGTCGTCGTAGTCCGACGGCGCTGGCCCGGTTTCGAGGCCACGCGCCGCCAACATACGGATATCGGCCTGAATTTCGTCCAGCCGTCCTTCGATCGACTCCAACCGACTTTTCAGCCCGATGACACTGAACGGCATGAACAGGAACGCCAGCCCGTACAGAAGCGCGGGCAGCAGCAGCACGAGCGGCACCCACCAAGGCACCCAATCCGGGAGAGCGAGGTTCATAGCTGGATGTTAGCACCGAGCGCCACAGGGTTAAACAGGCGACTGGCGGACTCCCAGAGGGATCGCATATGGCGGATTTCCGACATTTTCCGTCATGGTCGGGCCTGACCCGACCATCTCACGGCAATTGGGCAC
>CAITUP010000017.1 GCA_903895595.1 uncultured Acetobacteraceae bacterium
ATGACGGGAAACGCGGGAAACCGCCATATGCGATAGCCCTGGTATTTCGATGCGTTCGGCTTGAATGCAACTAATTTTCGGCGTATCAGACCATATAATTCTCGGTTTGGTTGTGTCCATGGACAGAGAGAATCTTATAACGGGCATTCGCGGGTGAGCGCCTTCGGCGTTCCGCGTTTGGTCGGACGAGGAACCGGGCAAAATCCCGCACCGGCTTTGCGGCTGCGGCTATTGGGCCATATGGCGATCGACGATTCACTGGGTCGCGTGTCGTTGCCGCGGACCCGTAAGGCACGGGCAATCCTCGCAATTCTGGCTCTGGCCAGTCCCCGCCCGGTACTGCGTTTGACATTGACCAGCCTGCTGTGGAGCCAGCGGCAGAAGGATCAGGCCCGCGCATCGTTACGTCAGGCGGTGCACGAATTGCAGGACGTTCTTGGACCGACATGGGGGCGGCTGCTGCTGGCCGAACGCCATTATCTGTCGTTGCGGGGCGTTGGCCTGTCGGTGGATGCGCTGGGACTCGACAACGATACGGCCCATACGGCCGAGACCATCAGACCGTTTCAGAACCCGTTGCTGGAGGATCTGACCGGTCTCGACCCGGCTTTCGACCGGTGGCTGACGGATGAGCGCGGACGGTTGAACCGTGCGGTCCTCGGCGTGGGAGAAGGTTTGCTGGCCGAACAAAAAGATCTGACAACGGCGCTGGAACTCGCGGAGCAGTTGCTGACGATCGATCGCGGGCACGAGGGAATATGGCGTGCCACGATGCGCCTCCACGCCGATTCCGGGGACCGGCGGGGTGCTTTGCGGGCCTTCGACCGGTGCCGAGCGGCGCTATCGGAGCGGGGGTTGACCGGACCGTCGCCGGAGACGGAAGATCTGCTCGTGCGCATCGGCGCGGGTTCCGACGCGGCAGAACGGTTGCGGGAGGAATCGGCGCTCGCCGAGGCCGAGGCGTCGGTGCCCGAACCCCGGCGGCAGAGTATTCGGTTGGGTGTTATGCCGGTACGGCTATTGGATCCCAACCATCCCGGGCACGCTGACGGCTTGGCGTTGGGGCTGGCGGAGGAGCTGACGACCTCGTTCGCTCGGTTTCGCTGGATTTCCTGCGTGTCCGGCAGTTCGTTGAGCGCGATCGCGGGCGAAACCGGTGCCGACCGGCCGCACTGGGAAGGGATTGGGGCCGACTTTATCCTCGACGGGACCATCCAGCGCGGTGGCTCGCGGGTTCGGGTGCTGATGCGCATCATCGATATGCGCGCGGGTGCCGAGGTCGTTTGGGCGCGCAGGTTCGATCGCGAGGGCGTCGACACGCTGGCGTTGCAGGACGATCTGGTCGCCGAAATCGTCGCCCAGGTGGAGCCGGAACTGTTGATGCGCGAAGGCGAGCGCGACACCCGCCGTAAAGCGGTGACGTTGTCGGCGAACGAGCTTGTGCTGCGGTCGATCCCGGCGATCTATCGGCTGGATCGGGAGGGATTCGAGGCCGCCGGCGCCATGCTCGAGCGCGCGCTCGCGGTAGACCCGGCCCACGCGTCAGGTCATGCATGGTACGCCTACTGGCATTTGTTCCAGGTCGGCCAGGGGTGGGCCTCGGACCCCGAGGCAGCCTCCCGGCGCGGGGAGATACTGGCGGAACGGGCCGTGACTCTTGACCCGAACGACGCCCGGGCCCTTACTTTGGCCGGCCACGTGCGCGGTTTTCTGGGCAAGCGGCCGCTGGAGGGGCTGCTGCTGCACGACCGGGCTTTGGCACTGAATCCGAATCTGGCCCTGGCTTGGACGTTCTCCGGTCTCGCCTTGTCCTATCTGGGCCGGCACGAGGACGCGCTGATCCGGATCAGACAGGCCAGCCGCATGTCGCCGTCCGACCCCCATTCCTTCTTCTTCGATAACGCGATGGAGATTCCCTATCTCCTGCTCGGCCAATACGACAAGGCCGTCGAATTCGGACGCCGAGCGGTCGAGTTGAACCCCGGTTTTTCGTCATCCTACAAGATTTACCTGTCGGCGCTGGGGCACCTCGGCCGCAATGAGGACGCCACCGATGTCCGGACGCGTTTGCTGGCGCTGGAGGGCGATTTTTCCGTTTCCGGCGCGATCGCGCGCTCTCCCTTAACTCGGGCGGAAGACTTGGCGCTGTACGCGGAGGGGCTGCGGCTGGCGGGACTGCCGGAATAATATGCGCCGGCTGCGAAGAAGCCATTGATCTCTTTGCCGCGCCGCAGCACATTCCCCTACAACATGGGTAGCATGCGCAAGACGCAGGGAGATAATGGTATGACGCGATTCGCTCGATGGGGCATCGGTGCCCCGATTTTGGCCGGTTTGTTCGCCGGAGTGCTGGCCATCGGGTCCGCCCGTGCGGACGGCAGCGGTTCGGCGACGATGGATGCGACTCGGGCGAAGGGCCAGTTGGCGTGCGGCGTGTCCGGTCAGGTGCCGGGTTTCTCGCTGCCCGATAGCCAGGGCGTGATGCGCGGCCTCGACGCGGATACCTGCCGAGCGGTAACGGCGGCGGTGCTGGGGGATGCGGCGAAGGTGAAGTTCGTGCCGACGACGGCGCAGAACCGCTTCACGGCGCTGCAATCCGGCGAAATCGACGTGCTGTCGCGCAGCACCACCTGGACCCTTGGGCGCGAGGGCAATCTGGGCCTGAATTTTGCCTGGGTGAACTATTACGACGGCACGGGCTTCCTGGTGAAAAAAGCGGCTGGCGTGAAAAGCGCCAAAGAGCTGGATAACGCCACCATTTGCGTGCAGCCGGGCACCAGCACGGAACTGGCGATCGCCGACTATTTCCGGGTGAGCAAGATGAAGTTCACGCCGATCCTGATCCAGGAGTTGTCGGAAATTCAGGGCGCGTTCCTGTCCGGCCGCTGCGATGCCTACTCCACCGACGCGTCCGCGCTCGCGACGTTCCGCTTTAGCCAGGGACCGAAGGCCGACGATCTGGTGCTGCTGCCGGATATCATCAGCAAGGAACCGCTGGGCGTGATGGTCCGCAAGGGCGACGACAAGTGGTTCGACATGGTCCGCTGGACCTTCGCCGCGATGATCGTGGCCGAGGAAAAGGGCATCACCCAGGCCAATGTCGACACCTTCCTGACCAGCACCGACCCGGAAACCCGCCGTTTGCTGGGCGTCGAAGGCGAGATGGGCAAGGCGCTCGGGCTCGATCCGAAGTTCGCCTACAACGTCATCAAGGCGGTCGGGAACCTGGGCGAGATGTGGGACCGCAACATTACCCCGATGGGCGTGCCGCGCGGGATCAACAATCTGTGGACCAAGGGCGGGCTGCAATACGCGCCGCCGATGCGCTAAGGCCCTGAACCGTTCGGCACCGCCATGAGCGACGACCCAAGAATGTCAGGCGCGCGCGCCGCCCCCAAGCGGCGCATTCGCCTGTCGTGGTCCGATCCGGCGTTCCGCGCCATCGTCTGGCAGATCGTCATCGCTGGCGTTGTCGTCGCGATCGGCTGGTATTTGTTCTCCAACACCAACCGCAATCTCTCGGCACGGCGGATCGCGACCGGGTTCGGCTTCCTCGACCGCGTCGCCGGCATTCCGATCGGGGAGTCCTTGATCTCCTACAATCCGGCCGAGGACACGTATGGCCGAGCGTTGTGGATCGGCGTGCTGAATACGTTGAAGGTGGCGGTGATCGGCGTCGTGCTGGCGACGCTGCTGGGGACGGTGATCGGGATCGGGCGCCTGTCGTCGAACTGGCTCATGGCCAAGCTGACCGCGTTCTATGTGGAGACGATCCGCGACATCCCGCTGCTGCTGCAATTGCTGTTCTGGTACACGATGCTGCAGGGATTGCCGGCGCCGCGGCAGTCATGGCGGATCGGCGACGCGGTGTTCCTGTCCAATCGCGGCATCAAGGTGCCGTATCTGATTTGGGAAACGGCGCACACCTGGGCGTTTTACGGGTTCGTGGCCGGCACGATCGGCACGTTCCTGTGGAACCGGCGTGCGAACGCGGCGCAGGAGCGGACGGGCATTCGGCCGGCGGTTTGGCCTGTTGGATTGGCCGCGATGCTGGGCTTGCCGCTGGCGATCTGGGGCATCATGGGCGCGCCGATGGCGTGGGAACTGCCGGTGCTGCGCGGCTTCAACTTCCAGGGCGGCGGCACCGTAAGCCCGGAATACTTCGCGCTGCTGGCGGGCCTGGTTCTGTATACCGCCGGCTACATCGCCGAAATCGTCCGCTCCGGCATTCAGGCCATCGCGGTGGGCCAGTGGGAGGCCGCGGGTGCGCTCGGTCTGAGGCGCGGGGCGATCCTGCGCCATATCGTGCTGCCGCAGGCGCTGCGGGTGATCATCCCGCCGATGACCAGCCAGTATTTGAACCTGACGAAGAACAGCTCCTTGGCCGTGGCCATCGGCTTTCAGGATGTGGTGTCGATCGCCAATACCACACTGAACCAGACCGGGCAGGCGGTGGAGGGGATCGCGGTGATCATGGCCGTCTATTTGACCATCAGCCTGTCGATCAGCCTGTTTATGAACTGGTACAACGCGCGCATCGCGCTTGTGGGACGCTAGAGCCATGAGCGATGCCGCCGTTGCCCGTAAAATTCCCACCATTGGTGCCGTGGCTTGGCTGCGTGCCAATCTGTTCGGATCGTGGGTGTCCACGGCGATCACGCTGGCGCTGGGATATATCGTACTGCGCGTCGGCATCGCCTTCGTGGATTGGGCGTTCGTCAATGCCATTTGGCACGTTCCCTACAGCAAGACGGGCATCGCCGAGACGGCGGTGTGCCAGAACACCAAAGGCACCGGCGCCTGCTGGGCGGTCATCGTCGACAAATACCGGCTGATCCTGTTCGGGCGCTTCCCCTACGATGAGCAGTGGCGGCCGGCGGTTGTCATCGTGCTGTTCGTCGCGCTGTTCGCGCTGTCCACCATTCGCGCGGTCTGGCGCAAGGGCACGACGGCGCGGTGGGTGCAGCGGGTCGCGTTGGCCGGGGCGGGGCTGATCGTGCTGGATAACGCGGTCGATCTGCTGCTGATCGTGGCCTCGGTGGGGTTCGGTGTGCATATCTCCGATCCGCTGGCGCCTGTGCTGGAGATGCTGAACACGATCGGCAAATGCGGGCTCGTATTCGGGCTGCTGCTGCTGTGGCCCGCCATCGGCGTTTGGGTCGCGACGTTGGCGGTGATTTTCATGCTGATGTCCGGCGGGATCCTGGGGCTGTCGGTCGTGCCGGTGGATTACTGGGGCGGGCTGCCGATCACGTTGATCCTGGCGACGTTCGGGCTGGCGTTCGCATTTCCGTTGGCCGTTCTCGTCGCGCTGGGACGGCGGTCCACGCAGATGCCCGCCGTCAAAACCCTGTGCGTGGTGTACGTTGAGCTGATCCGCGGCGTGCCGTTGATCAGCGTGCTGTTCATGGCCAGCGTCATGTTCCCGCTGTTCATGCCCCCCGGTATCAACATCGACAAACTGCTGCGCGCCCAGATCGCCGTGATCCTGTTCGCCGCCGCCTATCTGGCGGAAGTCGTGCGCGGCGGCCTGCAAGCCTTGCCCAAAGGCCAAACCGAGGCCGCCGACGCGCTCGGGCTGACATACTGGCAGAAGACCGGCTTCATTATCCTGCCGCAGGCGCTGCGGCTGGTGATCCCGCCGTTAGTGAACACGTTCATCGGCTTCTTCAAGGACACCAGCCTGGTACTGATCATCGGCATCTTCGACCTGCTGACCATGGGCAAGGTCGCGCTGAGCGACCCGCCCTGGCAGAGCTTCTCCACCGAGGTCTACGTCTTCCTGGCCTTCATCTACATCCTGTTCTGCTACGGCATGTCCCGCTACAGCCGCGGGCTGGAACGGGAACTGAACAGTGCCCGCGGGCGCTAAAGGAACAATCATGAGCGCGTCAGCCTCCGCCATCGAATTGGTGAAAGTCAACAAATGGTTCGGCGCGCTGCATGTGCTGCGCGATATCGATCTGACGGTGGCGACCGGGGAGAAAGTGGTCGTCTGCGGGCCGTCCGGTTCCGGCAAATCCACGATGATCCGCTGCATCAACCGGCTGGAAACCCACCAGGAAGGCCATATTTTCGTCGACGGCACCGAGCTGACGGACGATCTGCGGGCGTTGGACACGATCCGGCGGGAGGTCGGGATGGTGTTCCAGTCGTTCAATCTGTTCCCGCATCTGACGATTCTGGAAAACTGCACGCTGGCGCCGATCTGGGTACGTAAAATGCCCAAGGCCGAGGCGGAGGCGTTGGCCATGTCGTACCTGGAACGGGTGAAAATCCCCGAGCAGGCGGCGAAATATCCGGGTCAGCTGTCGGGGGGGCAGCAGCAGCGGGTCGCTATCGCTCGGGCGTTGTGCATGCGGCCGAAAATCATGCTGTTCGATGAGCCGACGTCGGCGCTGGACCCGGAAATGATCAAGGAAGTGCTGGATACCATGATCTCGCTTGCGGAATCCGGCATGACGATGGTTTGCGTGACGCACGAAATGGGTTTCGCGCGGCAGGTCGCGGATCGCGTGGTGTTCATGGACCGGGGGGAGATCGTGGAAAGCGGGCCGCCGAGGCGGATGTTCGAGGCGCCGGAGACGGACCGACTGAAGCTTTTTCTCAGTCAGATTTTGCGGGGGGATTGAGGCTGTGTATGCTCTCCGCCTCCTGCCATCCGAGGTGAAGGCCTAGGACCCACGACTTCCTTGGTAGCGGCCAGCAAGTCGTGGATGCCGACCTGCGTCGGCATGACGATTTATCACGCGCCAATATGTCAATAGTTAAGTCCGCTGGTATTACACAGATGAACATGATGGCCATCGCCTGTGGAACCGGCCCGTAACGGTCGGTGGCCGACACGTTCCCCTGTCGTGCCCAACGAGCGCCGCCCATCATGTTAATCTGTGTTTATCCGTGTACAAAACACCGCGGTCGAAAAATGGGCACACGCGGTTCCCGTGAGACGCGATTTGCGCGCGTGTGGGGCGCGGCCACGGCCGAAGAGGAGCCACGGCACTTTCGCGCCATGGCCCCGCCGTTCGTGAAAACCTACTCCGCCGCCATCCGCATTGGCGCCGGCTGCGCCAGCAAAGCCCGCGCCTCCTTCGCCACCCGACTGCCGTCGAAGAAGTTCGGGTTCTGCGTGCCCCACAGCCGCACTGCGTTCCCGAAGACGAAATCTCCGAAATTCTCGTCGGTGATGAAGCCGTCGTCGACCAGCTCGTGCGCTTCCACCAGGGGATCGCGCATGTCGATCACGTCGAAATGCCCGACATCGGAACTGTATATGGCGTTCAGTTTCACCCCGAACGGATTGGTCTTGCCGAACGCCTGCGCGTTCATGCGGTCATCCGCCTCGCAGCCGAAATAGAACGGCGTGGAGAACAGATCGGCCCAATCTTCCTTCCGGGTGAACTTGCATTTGGCGAAATCGTCGAGTTCCTCCAACCCGCCGGTGCCTTGCTGGTCCGGATCGGGGATGCCGCCGCGGACCTTCACCGCTTCGGCGAGGTCGGTGTAGCCGTATTTCTCGAACAGGCTCATCAGCAGCGCCTTGTCGAGTTTCTCCGGCTTCATGTTCTCCAACGCACGAATGTTACGCCGTTCCCAGTGCTCCATCAGATCGCCGAACAATTGCGCCGCCCAACCGACGCCGCCTTCCAGGAAGGCCCAGCGCAGTTCCGGGAAGCGGCGGGTAATGCCGCCCAGGAAAATGCCTTTGCACGCCGCGTGACCCGCATCGGCGAAGTGCCCGATATGGTTGTAGACGAAATTGGTCGGCGAGTTCCGCAGCGCCTGATTGCTGCCGGTGCTGTGGAAGGTCGGCGCGATCTTTACGTCGCGGCATTTCGCCCAGACCGGATCGTAGTCGTACGGGCTGTCGATGCCGAATACCTCGTAGTTCACGGTGAAGCGCTTTGCGTCCGCGCTGCCGTCGGCCAAAGCCGGAATTTGCCGCGGGAAGGCGCTGCCGAACATGCCGACCTTGGAACCCAACTGCTTGGTAACGAATTCAAGCTCCGCGATCGCTTCTTCCGGGTGATGCATCGGAATGATCGCCGCCGGGGTCATGCGATCCGACAGCTTCTCGAAATACTCCGCCGAGACGATGTTGTAGGCATGGATCACGGCGCGGCGGGTTTCGTCGTCCGAAATGCGCGGCAGGCGCAGGCCGGCGGTGGGGTAAATGATAGCGAAATCCGACCCGAATTCGTCCATCCGGTCGTAGAACAGCCGCGGCATCATCGCCGTCGCCCGGTCCAGCGTATTGCCGGTCTGGCGGGTCCAGAAGCCCGGCATCGCGATGCCGCGACGCTTGCGTTCCGCGGGAGACATATCGAGCGCGACCTTGGTCGAGCCCATCGCGGCGAGGAACCCGTCCGCTGCCTTGTCGCCGCCTACCTTCCGCATTTTCTCCGCGAAAACAGGGTCGTATTCGACCCAATGTCCGTCGCCGTCGATCACGGGGTGCTTCAATCCCGCCCGAATTTGCTCGGGGGTCCGGTGCGCGTGGCCTGTCATTTGTTTTCTCCCACTGTTCTTGTTGTCGTCGGAACTCCTGTTGGTAGCGACAGAAGCGCAGCACCATAGGAACCACGAGTCAAGAACAGCGGGTTGACAGAATCTTACGTATTTCGATGTTAACGATCACATTTTCGATTTTTCGATGGTGCCACCGGAAGGCCGAAAGCTTGCGGCCCGATGACCGATCCCGCACAACTGCCGGGAGGAAACGGGGGAGGGGCGTATGCCCGAAGCGGCAGACACATTCGACTATATCGTCACCGGGGCAGGTTCGGCCGGCGCCGCCGTCGCGGCTCGATTGTCGGAATCCGGCAAGTACCGCGTGCTGCTGCTGGAAGCCGGTCCCCCCGATACCAATCCTTGGATCCATATCCCGCTCGGTTTCGCCCGCACCTATGTCGACCCGCGCGTAAATTGGAAATTCGAAAGCACCCCGCAGGCTCGTCTGGGCGGTAGACAACTGTATCTGCCGCGCGGGCGGACGCTGGGCGGCACGTCGTCGATCAACGGTATGGTCTATATCCGTGGCAACCACGCCGACTACGACGAATGGCGCCAGCGGGGCTGCGAGGGCTGGGATTGGGACAGCGTCCTGCCGTTCTTCAAGAAAGCGCAGAACCAGACCCGGGGCGCCGACGAATTCCACGCCACCGGCGGGCCCCTGACCGTGTCGGACCAGCCGTCGAAGTTCGAACTCGCCGAGGCGGTGCTGGCCGCGGCCGAACAAGCGGGCATCCCGCGCAACCCCGACTTCAACGGGGCGCGGCAGGAGGGCGCCGGCTACTATCAGACCACCACATCCAACCGCCGCCGTTGGAGCACCGCGAAAGCCTATCTGGAAACGGCGCGCTTCCGGGAAAATCTGACCATCCGCACCGGTGCGCAGGCGACCCGCATTCTGTTCGAGGGCAAGCGTGCGATCGGCGTCGAGTATCAAGCAGCCGATGGACGCCGTGTCGCGCACGCACGCGCCGAGGTGATCGTGTCCGGCGGTGCCTACGGATCGCCGCAGTTGCTGCAATTGTCCGGTCTCGGGCCGGCGGAACATTTGCAGTCGATGGGGATCGACGTCGTCGCCGACATGCCGGCGGTCGGGGCCAACCTGCACGATCATTTCAATACCTACATGAGCTGGCGCTGCACGCGGGCAATTACGCTGAACGATCTGGAAAACAGCTGGCCCCGGAAGATAATCGCCGGCATCCGCTACGCGCTGTTCCGCTCCGGCCCCATGGCGAGCAACGGCATCCACGCCGGCCTGTTCACCCGCACCGATCCGCGCCTGGAACGGCCGGATTTGCAGATCAATCTGCTGGAATGGAGCACGCTGGAACGCACGAAGGACGGTATCGTGCCGCATCCGTTTCCGGGTTTCACGCTCAGCCCCGTGCATTTGCGTCCAGATGGGCGAGGGACGGTGCGGCTGGCCTCGCCCGATCCGCTGGCGGCGCCGGCGATTTCGTTCGATTTCCTGAAGACCGACTACGACATGCAGGCTGTGGTTTACGGCATCAGGCTGGCCCGCAAAATCGCCGAACAACCGGCACTGGAGCCGTATATCGTGGAGGAAATCGCGCCCGGTCCCGCCACGGAATCCGATGACGATATCGCGGAATTCCTGCGTCAGACCGGGGTATCGAATCATCACCCCAGCAGTTCCTGCGCCATGGGAACGGGTGTAAATTCCGTCGTCGATCCATGGCTGCGGGTGCATGGAATTGCCGGATTACGGGTCGCCGATGCCTCGATCATGCCCGTCGTGGTCGGCGGCAACACCAACGCCCCATCCATCATGATCGGCGAAAAAGCCGCGCATATTATTCTGGAGGATGCATAACATGGCCGAGGATACCTACGACTACATCGTCACCGGTGCCGGTTCCGCCGGCTGCGTTATGGCGGCGCGCCTGTCGGAAAACGGCCGCCACCGCGTGCTGCTGCTGGAGGCCGGGCCGCCGGACACCAACCCGTGGATTCATATCCCGCTGGGTTTCGCGCGCACCTACGTGAACCCGAAGATCAACTGGATGTTCGAAACGGTGCCGCAACCGCAAATGGCCGGCCGCCAGCTTTACCTCCCGCGCGGCAAGACGCTGGGCGGATCGTCGTCGATCAACGGCATGGTCTATATCCGCGGCAATCACGGCGATTACGACGAATGGCGGCAGCGCGGCTGCGTCGGCTGGGATTTCGACAGCGTTCTGCCTTTTTTCAAAAAGGCGGAAAACCAGACGCGCGGACCGGACGAATTTCACGGCACCGGCGGGCCGCTGCATGTGTCCGATCAGCCATCCAAATTCGAACTGGCGGAGGCCGCGTTGGAGGCTTGCGTCCAGGCCGGTATTCCTCGCAACCCGGATTTCAACGGCGCGCAACAGGATGGTTGCGGGTACTACCAGACCACGACATCGAATCGTCGCCGTTGGAGCACCGCGAAAGCCTATTTGAACCCCGCGAAATCGCGGCAGAATCTAACCGTCCAGACCGGCGCCCACGCCACCAAGGTCATCATCGAAAACGGCCGCGCGACCGGGGTGGAATTTCAGACCGCCGAGGGCCGAAAAGTCGCGAAATGCCGCGGCGAGGTGGTGGTCTCCGGCGGGGCGTTCGGCTCGCCGCAACTGCTGCAACTGTCGGGCCTCGGGCCGGCGGAGCATTTGCAGGACATGGGCGTCCCCGTCATCGCCGATATGCCGGCTGTCGGGGCCAATCTGCACGACCATTTCAACACGAACCTGAACTGGCGGGTGAACAAAGCCATCACGCTGAACGACCTGGAGCGCAGCTGGCCCCGCAAAATCGCCGCGGCCGCCCAATACGCGCTGTTCCGCTCCGGCCCCATGGCCAGCAACGGTGTCCACGCCGGCGCTTTCACGAAATCCGATCCCCGCCTGGAACGGCCGGATTTGCAGATCAACATTTTCGAATGGAGTACCTTGCGCCGCGGCAAGGACGGCGTCATTCCGCATCCGTTCCCCGGCTTTACCCTGATGCCTGTGCATCTGCGCCCCGAGGGTCGAGGCACCGTGCGCCTGAAAAGCCCCGACCCGCTGGCCCCGCCGGCCGTGCTGTTCGACTATCTCCGTACCGAATACGACAGCCGAGCGATTTTGGCGGCGATACGTCTGTGCCGGGAGATCGCGGCGCAACCGGCGTTGAAGTCCTATATCGTGAACGAAGTGACGCCTGGTTTCGGCGTAATGTCGGATGAGGATTTGATGCAGTTCGTGCGGGAAACCGGGGTTTCCAACCAGCACCCCACCAGTTCCTGCGCGATGGGCACCGGCACCAATTCCGTGGTCGATCCGCGGTTGCGGGTGCATGGGATTGGGGGCCTGCGGGTGGTGGATGCCTCGGTCATGCCGGTGGTTGTCGGGGGGAATACCAACGCGCCGACGATCATGATCGCGGAAAAGGCATCGGCGATGATGATGGAGGACGCGGGGTGAAGCACTCGGTCGAGATTCGGGATAGGATGTGGGAACGGAGAACCGCATGCTGGCGCCAATTGTCGCACACCCCAATGATGTAAAGGAACGCCTGTCGCTGGCCTATGTCACCGCTGTCGCTGCACGGGCCGGCTGCCACGTTACGGAGTACGCAACCGACAAGCAAAGTGTCGACGCGACCATCCGCCCGATTCAAGGTGCGAAGCTTGCCATCGACCTACAGATCAAGGCCACCTCGCTGGGAACCTTTCGGGATGAAGTGTTGGTCTTCGATCTACCGGTTAAGAACTACGATGACCTGCGCGATCCCACCGGGCTGGTGCCGCACTACCTGATTGTCGTGGTACTCGCGCCAGATGAACAGTCATGGCTGGAAAGCGATGAGCAGGCGTTGTCGCTCCGGCATTGCGGCTATTGGCTTGATTTGCGGGGAGGACCGCCCACATCCAACAGGGTCACGGTGACCGTCGCGCTGCCCAGGTCGCAAAGATTCGACGTCGGAGCCTTGCAATCGATGATGTTAACGGCTTACCAAGGACGCGCGTCTCGCCAAGGAGCCATGCCTTGAGTTTCGGATCGGCTGATACCCTTAAGCCCGATTGGTTATCGCCCAACGACGTGGCGTTATGGCTGCGTCGCCATGGTTTCGTGCGACAGGGGGCAGCGGGTGAACACGGCGCGGTGTTTACGCGCGAGATTGGCGGCGAACTTCAGGAGGTGGTCTTACCGACATCGCCTCTATCCCGGGATTTCGACCGCCGGATGGAGGAGCTCGTTAGCGATCTCGCCGAAGCCGAACACCGAAAACCGGATGAAGTCCTGCGGGACATCGGCACGACGTTACCGCCGGTTGCCGAACGGTGGTGGGGGAATCGCAGAGCGTTAAGAGGTATTACGCTAGGCATCGTTGGCGGTATATTGGCACATTTATTGACCAGTTTGCCGGTGTCACAGCTTTTCAACATCTGGCGTTACTGATGTTCGGGCGGTGATCCTCTCGCTGGCATGGCGTTAGATGGAGACCGACGTTATACGCAATCTGCGGATTGCGTATAACGTCGACCACATACTGTCAGTTCAAAAACTTCTCCGTCCAGGTCTTGAACGTCCCCTCGCGCGTCACCCGCGCCATCGTCTCGGCCGAGGCCACACCCTTCAACTCCGACGGCTTCACCCCGTCCCGCAGCGCCTTCAGCGTATCGTAGGTCGCCTGCACCGCGGCCGAGAACGGCTGATGCCCCTGCAACGCCACGCGCACGCCCTTGCTGCCCAGATAGGCCTTGTCGCCGACGCTGTTGCCGCCACCCATCATCAGTGGGATTTTGATCTCGGCGTGCAGCGCGTCCAGCAATTCCTTTGTCATGCCGCCGGCGAAGAACAGCGCGTCCACGCCTTCCTTTTCGTAAGCACGCGCCCGTTTCAGCGCTTCTTCCGGCCCGGAAATCTGGGCGGCGCTGGTGCGGCCGATGATGACAAGAGCCTTGTCCTCCCGCGCCGCCAGGGCCGCGCGCATCTTGCCGATGCCCTCGTCCAGGGAGATCAACGACGGCGTCTTCTCCCCGAATTGGCGCGGTAGCAGCGTGTCCTCGATCATGATTCCGGCGACACCCGCGGTTTCCAGCTCCTGGATGGTGCGCATCACGTTCAGTGCGTTGCCGTAGCCGTGATCGGCATCCACCATCAGCGGCAGTTTGCCGGCGCGGTTGATCCGGTAGGCCTGCTGCGCGAATTCCGTCAGCGTCAGCAGGATCAGGTCGGGATTGCCCAGCACCGAGAACGAGCCGATCGAGCCGGCGAACATGCCGATCTCGAACCCCAGTTCCTCGGCGATGCGGGCGGAGATGGCGTCGTACACCGATCCCGGATGCAGGCATTCGTTGCCCCCGATGGCGGCCCGGTATTTTTCGCGGCGATCTGTCCAATGCATGGCGGTTTCCTCCGATTTGCAATTGCCGCGAACGGTAGAGGGGTTTGGACCGACGGGAAAGGGTCAGGCCGGATCCGGCCACCGCCCGTCTGCCGCCAGATACGCCTCCGACCGGATCGCGGTCGCCATATCCGGCCCCAGCGCCATCGGTGGCTTCACCCCACCCTGGAGCCCCGCCAATGCCGCCCGAACCGCATGGATCGAAGCCGCCAGAATGTCCTGCGGATACACCACCAGCTTGATCCCGATCCGCTCCAGCTCCGCATCCCCCGGCATGAAATGCTTGCCCCCCGGCACTGTCACCGCAATCGCCGGCTTGTCGCCACACGCCTCCACAGACGCCCGCATTTCCGCCTCGGAAGCCGGGGAATCCAGGAAGAAGATATCCGCCCCCTCCGCCACGAACGCATTCAGCCGAACCAAAGCCTCCTCGAACCCGCGGGAGGTCCGAGCATCGGTGCGCGCCAGCAGCAGAATGCCTTCCTCCCGGCACGCCTCCACCGCCGCTCGGCAGCGCAAGATGGCGGCCTCCCGTTCGACAACCAATTTCGCGCCCTGGCGCCCGAGCGGACGGGGCCAGATCTTGTCCTCGATCAGGACGGCCGCTGCCCCAGCACGAGCGTAGGCGCGAATGGTCCGCTGGACCGACAAGGCGTTGCCGTAGCCGGTGTCGCCATCGGCCAGCCACAGAACCCCAGGCGCCACCCCGATCATGGTCTCGACGGTGTCCCGCATTTCGGGATACGACAGCAAATCCATATCCGGCATCGCCAGCCGCATCGCCGAGATCGACGACCCCGAGGCAAACGCCGTCTTGAACCCGGCTTCCGCGACCAGCCGAGCGGCCATGCCGTCGCCGCAGCCGGGCATCGCGGTCAGCCCTGGCTGGTTCAGCAAATCCCGTAAAGCGGCCGCTTGAGGGCGCATGTCGTTCCTCCTGTCCAGAAGATCGTCCTGTATACCGCCACCCACCCCCTGGACAATTCGGCCCCCCCACCGCATAGGACCGCCCAAACCGTAACACGGCTTCCCCTAGGACTCCCGCACCAAGCTCATGATGTATTTCAGCCGCCTGAAGACGCTCTCGATCCTCGGCGCCTGCCTGATCGGCTTGCTCCTGTGCATCCCGAACGCGATGGAGGCGCCGGCGGCATGGGTGCCGTGGCGCACGGTGCATCTGGGCCTCGATCTCCAGGGGGGCAGTTATCTGCTGCTGGAAGTCGATATGAAGGCCGTGTTGAAGGAGCGGCTCGACAGCCTGACCGACGGAGTCCGGCAGGCGCTGCGGCCCGGCGCCATCTTCTACCAGACGCTGGAATCCCAGCCGGACAGGAACCGGATTCTGCTGAAACTCCGCGACCCAGCGAAATCCGATGCCGCCATCGCCGCGCTGAAGCCGCTGATTTCCATCGACAGCAACACCGGCACGCCCGATTTGCAGCTGGAAACGCAGTCCGACGGCGCCATTACCCTGACGCTGTTGCCGGCCGCCCTGCATGCTCGGGCCTCCGGCGCGATCCAGCAATCCATCGAGATCGTGCGCCGCCGCATCGACGAAACCGGCGTCGTCGATCCGCAGATCGCCCAGCAGGGCGAAGGCCGGATCGTCGTGCAGCTGCCCGGCGTCGGCGACCCGAACCGGATCAAGCAGTTGATCGGCAAGACCGCGCATATGACCTTCCGGCTGGTGGACGAAACCGCCAACGCCGCCGGCAACGGCCCGCCGCCCCCCGGCGTAGACTTCCTGCCCGAACAGGACCGAGGCTCCAAGATCGCCGTGCGCAAACGGATCGACGTGGACGGCGCCGATCTGACCGACGCCCGCGCCGGCACCGACTCCCAAACCGGGGAGTGGGTGGTGAACTTCACCTTCAACTCCGTCGGTGCCCGCCGCTTCGCCGATATCAGTGCCGCCAACGTCAACCACCGCTTCGCCATCGTCCTGGACGACAAGGTGATCAGCGCCCCGGTCATCCGCAGCGCCATCACCGGCGGGCGCGGTCAGATCAGCGGGTCGTTCACCGCGACTTCCGCCAACGACCTGTCCACTTTGCTGCGCGCCGGTGCCCTGCCGGCGCCGCTGACGGTGATCGAGGAACGCAGCATCGGGCCGGAACTGGGCGCGGACAGCATCAAGGCGGGCGCGATCTCGCTGGCGGTCGGGTTCGCCCTGGTCATCGCGTTCATGGGCGTGTTCTACGGCCTGTTCGGCTGGTTCGCGAACATCGCATTGGTGGTGAACCTGATCCTGATGATGGCCATCATGTCGTTGATGGAGGCGACGTTGTCGCTGCCGGGCATGGCCGGGATGCTGCTGACCCTGGGCATGGCCGTCGACGCCAACATCCTGATCAACGAACGCATCCGCGAGGAACAGAAGCTCGGACGCCCCCCGCTGGCGGCGCTGGAGCACGGGTTCAGCCGAGCGTTTCGGACGATCTTCGACAGTAATGCGACGGCGTTCCTGGCGCACGTGATGCTGTTTGCCTTCGGGTCCGGGCCGGTGAAGGGGTTCGCGGTGACCATCACCCTGGGTATCGCCACGTCGATGTTCACGTCCTGGATGCTGACACGCCTGTTGGTGGCGCGATGGTACGTCGCCCATAAGCCCAAGCTTCTGCCGGTCTAGAGGGCGCCAGTCATGTTCATCAAACCCCGCCTCCGGCTTGCCCCGGACCACACCACGATCCAGTTCATGCGCGGCCGGATCATGGGGCTGGTCGTCTCGGCCGTGCTGTCCACCGCGTCCGTGCTCCTATTCTTCTATCCCGGCCTGAACCTCGGGATCGATTTCTCCGGCGGCATCGTCATGCAGGTGCGGACCGAAGGGCCGGCCGATTTCACCAAGATCCGCGGCGCTTTGGCCGACGCGCACATCCAGACCCAAGGCGTGCAACGCTTCGGCGACGACTCGGAGGTATTGATCCGCCTCAACACCCAGCCGACCGAACAGGCCACCCAGGTCGCCGTCGGTCAGGTGCGCGACGCCCTGGCCAAGGCCGCCAATGGGGCCCGCATCGTGCGCACCGACGCGGTCGGCGCCAGCGTATCCGCGGAACTGTTCCGCAACGGCCTGCTGGCGCTGGGCATCAGTCTGGTGATGATCCTGGCCTATATCTGGTTCCGCTTCGAATGGCAGTTCGCCGTCGGCGCCGTGGTCACATTGGTGCTGGATATCACCAAAGCCATCGGCTTCCTCGCCATTACCCGGATCGAGTTCGATCTGGTCATGGTCGCGGCGATCCTGACCGTTTTGGGCTACTCCACCAACGACAAGGTGGTGGTCTACGATCGCGTCCGGGAAAACCTGCGCAAATACAAGACCATGCCGCTGCGGGAGCTGATCGATCTGTCGATCAACGAAACCCTGAACCGCACGTTAGGCACCTCCATGACGGTGTTCCTGGCCAGCCTGCCGCTGGCGATCTTCGGCGGGCAGTCGATCTCCGGCTTCGCCATGATCATGCTGTTCGGCATCGTGGTGGGCACGTCGTCGTCCATCTTCATCGCTGCCCCCATCCTGCTGTTCCTGGGGGAGCAGCGGCTGCGCCGCGACGCCGCCGCCCCGGCTACGAAAGCGACGCTGGCCGAAGAGCCGTGATCCGTCGGCGCGCCGTTCTGGCCGGGGCGGCCGCGCTGCTCCCGGCTGGGCGCGCCGCCGCCGTGCGCGTGACCCCCACCGTCCGCCATGCGACCGTCCTGGTGGGCGCGCCCGAGGGTTCCGGCCTGGACGCCCACGCCCGCCCCTTCGTGCCGTTCCTGAGCCGCTTCATGCCGGGCCTGGAATTTACCGTTCATAACCTGCCCGGCGACGGCGGCATGAACGCCATACGAGCGCTGATGGCCGCGCCGTCCGCCAACCTGACCCTGGGCTGGGTCGTCAGCCCAACCATGCCGGCCCGCGCCATCGACCGCCAGGACGACACCCACCTCCATCGCCTCCAACTGCTCGGCGCCGTGGAGCGGGAGCCGGTGGCCTTCGTGTCGCCGGCCGGCGCACCGCTGGATTCCCTCCAGGACATGATCCAGCGGGCCAGTGCCGACCAGGACGCGATCCCCCTGGGCACGCCGCCCCCCGGCAGCGCCCCGCATCTGGCGGTGCTGCGCCTGCAACTGCTGGCACAGACGCGGCTGAATATCGTCACGTTCCCCTCCGCCGCCGCCGCGATGCAGGCAGTCCTGGGCGCCAACGTGTCCGCCGCCGCGCTGGGCCTGTCCGACGTGATCGGCGCCCTGCGCAACGAAAAGCTGGTGGGCCTGGGGATCGCCGCCCGCAACCGCTTCGGCATCCTGCCCGACATGCCGGTGCTGCAGGAGGCCGGGGTGCCGCTGTCGGCGACCATCCGCCGCGGCCTCGCGGTGCCCGTGGGCGGCAGCGAGGAGATGGTCGGCCGTCTGATCGCGGCCTGTCGCGGCATCGCCGCCGACCCGGATTTTCAGGAACTGGCCAACCAGCGCGGCTACCGCGCGCAATGGATGGACGGACAGGCCTGGGCCGGGCTGATGGAGCGGGAGCGCGTGGACCTGGCGAAGCTGTGGACGACCGATCCCTGGCTGCCGTCGAGTGGGGGGTAGAGTCATAGGCGCTGACATAAGGGGCGATGGCTCCCCCACCTCGTCGAGGCCGGGCTGATCCGGGCCACCAAGGCGGGCACAAAATTGGGGATTCGTGCCGCCCTCGGTCCCCGGCACAAGTCCGGGAGATGACGGGGGCAGGGGGGATCGCCTATGGCGGATTTTCGACACTCTCCGTCATGGTCGGGCCTGACCCGACCATCTCACGCCAATGGGGCACCGTTCGAAAAACCCCGCCTTTTCAATGGTGCGTAGAATCGCAGGAGATGGTCGGGTCACGCCCGACCATGACGGAAAGTGTCGGAAATCCGCCATATGCGATCCCCCTGAGGGGGGAAGCGAATAGACAGCCTCCAAGCGATTGCCCGCGGGCGCTTGGATTGGGCACTGGTCGGACATCCCGGTCCGCCGTCGAACACTGCGCGGACCAGCAATTCAACGCCGCTGCGTCCCAACCGCCCGCATCGTGCCGGCTCGCTCTATCGCGACCCCGCCCGTCTCACCATCGTCTCAAAGTCATGTTTTCCGGGATTGAGTCTCGCGGTGGGGAACGCCCCGTTCATCGCCCCTCCAGCGATCTCCTCCAACAGGCGATCGACCGAGAGCGGCCCCCGCGGCAGACCGGGCAACCCCGCCCGCGATGCGGCAGGCGCGGCGCGCGTATCCCCCTTCGGCTTCTCCGGCACCGGCCGGGCGGCCGGGGGTGGAGCCTTCACAGCCGTCGTCCACTCCCGCTCGGTCCGCAGGCGTTCCAGCGTCCGCAATGCCGCCTGCGATTGCCGCATCATCCCGGCGGCCTGGGCCGAGCACTTCAGGAACACGGCGGTGTCGGTGCCGGGCAAATGCGCGAGCCGTAGACAATCCAGCGCCTGCGCGCTCGCTGCGATAAACTGCGCCGCCAGCATCGCCTCCATCTCGTTTGCCGGGCGCAGAGCCGCCAACGCCGCCTCGGCCGCGCGGTCGCGCCGCGCCCGCCACTCCGGCGTGTCGTCCGGCGGCGGCGGCAGGCTGGCCAGAAGATAATGCGCCACTTGCCGATAGGCGGACGGGCATTCGGATGGGGCGGGATCGGGGGATGGTATGTTTTTCATATTGTCATTATATGTTATACTAAATCGCGAGGCAAGCGTCATGATGCGCGGCCAGCAGTTCTCATTTTGCCATTTTGTTCCGCATACCCGTCATGGTCGGGTCAAGCCCGACCATGACGATGAAGAGGCGACGACCGCCATAATGAGAACCGCGGGCGGTCGCGGCAAGAATTGGCTACGCGCCATGCTAAACCTCGAGCGAACAGGTAAGCCGGCGCGATAGCGCTACTGCTCTCCATCCGGCCGCATCATGATCGCCAGCGCCCGCCGCAGCCGCGAAACCCCGCCGCGCGCCAGCCCGTTCTCGCACATGCGTTGCCCTTCGTTGGACAGCGACGTGACCTCGGCCGAAACCGGCACCGTCGCGGCCCGCGCCATCGTTTCCACCCGGTCGTGCAGATGCACGCAATAGGCCAGCGTGTCGGTGGTGACCTCCACCGCCGGTTCCTCCGCCGCCGCCGACCCAAGGCACGACGCGACCGACAGGATCAAAGCGGGCAGGGGCAATCGGTGGGTGAAGCGGGGCGTCGTCATACCGCCAATCTGCGCCGTCTGTGTTGTCTTGCCCATGGGGCCGGGGTGACAAGTTTGTCAGACAACGCCGGTTTCGCCAGTCGCCGGCAGAGCCAGAACGGCGCGCAGGCCGGGGGCGGCGTCCTCCAGCCGCAATTGTCCGCCATGTAGCTGCGCCACCGCCTGCACCAGCGACAGCCCGAGGCCCGATCCGGGCGTGTGCCGAGCGGCCTCGCCCCGGTAGAAGCGTTGCGGGGCTTTGGAGCGTTCGTCCTTGGGGATGCCCGGGCCGCCGTCGGTCACCACGATCTCCAGCCCGCGCGCCGAGGCCTGCGCGGTCAGCGACACCGAACCCCCGTCGGGCGAGAACTTCACCGCGTTGTCCACCAGATTGGCCACCGCCTGCTGGATCAGCGCGGCGTCGCCGAAGGCGGGCAGGCGGTCCGGCAGATCGGCGGTCAGCGTCGCGCCCCGTTCCTCGGCCACGGCCTCATACATCTCCGCCACCCCCGCCAGAGGCGCCGCCAGATCGATCCGGCCAAACGCCGCTCGGCGAGACCCCGCCTCGATCTCCGCGATCCGCAGCAGTGCCTGGAACACCGCGACGATGCCATCCAGATCGGCGGTCGCGCGTTCGATGGCGGCATGCAGTTCGGCGGTGGTGCCGGCGTGCAGGCTTGCGTCCTCCAACCGGGTGCGCGCCCGCGCGATGGGTGTCCGCAAATCGTGCGCGATGGCGTTGGAGACCTGGCGCACGCCCTCCATCAGCCGGCCGATCCGGTCGAGCATGTCGTTGATGACCTCGGCCAACTGGTCGAACTCATCGCCCCGGCCGGACAGCGTCACGCGCTGCGCCAGGTCGCCCCCGGCGATGGCGATGGCGGTGGCCGACACATTGGACAGCGTGCGCCGGAACAACCCGCGCACCACCAAAGCACCGACCGTCGCCATTGCCCCCACGATTACCAGCGCCCACAGCAGCGCGTCGGTCAGCAACTGCCGCAGCTGCGCCCGAACCACCACGTCCCGCCCGATCAGCAGATGATACCCGCCGGGCAGATCGTAGCTTTGCACCCGCGCCAAAGACCGCATGCCGGCGCGTGTCACCGGCAGTTCGTAGAACGTCCCAACCTCCCGCACGGCGGCGGGCCAATGGTCCAGATTGCCGGAAAGGCGGAGGAATGCGGGGTCGGCCAGCAGATAAATCGCGTCGTCGTCCACGTTCCCCGCCAAGCGGTCGGCCACGGTCGCGACCAGCGCCCGCAGCCCCCCGTCGGCCAGCCGTTCCGACAACCCTTGCGCATCGGCTCGTATAGCCGCCTCGGTCTGCCGGTCCAGCAACCCGGCGGTCGACCACCAGAGATACAACGCCAAGGCCGCGGCGCTGACGGCCAGCAACCCGGCGTAGATCGCCGCGAACCGAACGCCCGCCGAGCGGAACAGGGGGAACATGCTACAAGATCATGGTCGGGCGCGCCGATACGAAGGTCACACCCGCTCCGCCCGCAGCGTATACCCGGCGTTGCGGATGGTCTGGATCAGCGGCACCGGGAACGGCTTGTCCACCTTCTGCCGCAGCCGCGAAACATGCACGTCGATGACATTGGTTTGCGGGTCGAAATGGTAATCCCACACGCCTTCCAATAACATTGTGCGCGTAACGACCTGACCGGCGTGCCGCATCAAATATTCCAGCAGCCGGAACTCCCGAGGCTGCAGATCGATCTTCTGCCCGGCGCGTTTTACCTGGCGCGACAGGAGGTCCATTTCCAGGTCCTCGACCGTCAACTTCGTCGCCGGCCCCTCGGTCTTG
Source organism: uncultured Acetobacteraceae bacterium (assembly GCA_903895595.1). Lineage (GTDB taxonomy): Bacteria > Pseudomonadota > Alphaproteobacteria > Acetobacterales > Acetobacteraceae > Rhodopila. Next base: position 21,880 of record CAITUP010000017.1, read on the forward strand.
CCACGCCGCGCCAGAGCCTCCACCCGTGCCAGCAGTTCCGCGAAAGCAAACGGTTTCGTCAAATAGTCGTCGCCCCCGGCTTTCAGCCCCTTCACCCGCTCGTTCACATCGGCCAGAGCCGACAGGATCAGCACCGGCGTGATGTTCTGTTGGCTGCGCAGGGTTTCCAGGATTTTGATCCCGTCGATCCCGCCCGGCAGCATGCGGTCGAGGACCACCGCGTCGAATTTCTCGCTCACGGCCATGAACAGTCCGTCGCGGCCGTTATCGGCGTGTTCGACGGTGTGGCCGGCCTCTTTCAGGCCGCGAACCACGAAGCCGGCGACGTCCTTGTCGTCCTCGACCACCAGGATGCGCATGTTCGTTTGTCCCCCTTACTCGTCGTCCGACGGCCGGCGGCCGACGGTGACCTGGATGTCGATGTCCCGCGCTTGACGGCGCAGCGTCAGCCGGGCGGCGTTGCCGGGCGCCATCGCCGCGATCGCGCGGATCAGGCTGTTGGCGGTCTCGACCCGCTCCCCGTTGACGGCCAGCAATATGTCGCCGGCACGCACACCGGCCCGCGCCGCTGGGCTGTTGCGGCTCATGGACGAAATCAGCAGTCCGCCGTCCTCTTTGTGTTCGTTGACCGCGACGCCGAGCCAGCCGCGATCGATGCGGCCGCGTGCGACGATCTGCGCGACCACCGCGCTGGCCGTCTCGCTCGGGATCGCGAAGCCGATGCCGACCGAGGCCCCGGTGGGCGACACGATCGTCGACGTGACGCCGATGACCTGCCCGTCCATGTTGAACACCGGCCCGCCGGAGTTGCCGGGATTGATGGGGGCGTCGATCTGCAGGAAATTGTCGAACGGGCCGGAGCCGAGGTCCCGCCCCTCGGCCGAGATAATCCCCGCGCTGACGGACCCGCCCAAGCCGAACGGATTGCCGGCGGCGATGATCCAGTCCCCGACCTCCATCTTCCGTGAATCGCCCCAGGCGACCGAGGGCAGCGAACCGGGTGCCGAGACCTTGATCACCGCGATATCGGTCAGCTCGTCCCGCCCAACGACCCGCGCCGGAAACTGGCGCCCATCGCTGAGCAACACGACGATCGTGTCCGCATGCCCAACGACATGGTTGTTGGTGACGATGGTGCCCGAGGGGTCGACGATAAAGCCCGAACCCGCGCCGGTAACTTGCCGCGGGCTGGATTTGAAGCGGCGGCGGAACTGCCGGCCCAGCGGCGTATCCCGCAGCTCCGGCGGCATGTCGGCGGCGATATCGGCGCCCACGACGGTCTCGGTCACCGCGATATTCACCACGGCGGGCAGGACTTTCTTGACCAGAGGCGCGAAACTGTCGGGCGAACCCCGCGCCACCGCGCCAGGGGCCGACGCGCAGGCGCCCAGCACCAGCGCCAGCGCGAGGATCAATCCGCTCGGGAAAGCGGGGGCGAAGCGAGTCATTGGCGATTCGAGGTCCCAGCGTTCTGTGTCACAGCGCTGGGAACATGGCGCTTGGGTGCGACCGGAACAAGGCGGGGGAGGGGGGAAAGCAGGGCTATCGCATATGACCGTTGGCGCCCCCGCTCGTCATGGTCGGGTCAGGCCCGACCATGACGGAAAGTGTCGGAAATCCAACATATGCGATCCCCCTGCTTCCAGACGATCTCGATTTTGACTTTGTCTGCCAAGAGCGCGAGTATCAGCGACAGGATGACGAGATGTTTCTGCATCTCATACCAACCGAACTAACCACTGACGCGCCGGAATTCGCCACGTCGTCATGCTGACGAAGGTCAGCATCCACGATTTTCTCGGTAGCGGCCAGCAAGTCGTGGATACCGACCTGCGTCGGCATGACGATTTACCACGCGCCGATGCGGGCAATGTCCCGTGCAATTTCACCCCGTCCCCGGTTCCCCCCCATCCTCCGGCCACCGGTGCTTCGGATACCGCCCCCGCATATCCCGCCGCGCATCCGCCCAAGCGCCTTTCCAAAACCCAGCCAGATCGGCGGTCACCGCGATCGGCCGCATCGCAGGCGAAAGCAGCGCCAACCGCAACGGCACCCGTCCTCCGGCGAGCTGGGGCGTCGCCTTCAACCCGAAAAACGCCTGCGCGCGAGCACTCGCCAGCGGCACCGCCTCGGCATAATCCACTGCCGCGCGGCCGCCGGGTAACCCGATATGCGTCGGCAATTCCTTGTCCAGCCGCTCCGCCTGCGCCCACGACAACAGTCCACGCAGCACCGACGGCAGATTCAACCCCTCCAGATGCGTCAACCGGGTCATTCCCGTCAGATGCGGCGCCAGCCAGTCCTGCACGGACGCGATAAGCGCCGTATCGCTCAGATCGGGCCAATCCCCCTTGGGGTCCACCCCGCGCATCAACCCGACCCGGGTCTGAAACTGCCGAGCGGCATCGGTCCAGGGCAACGGTCGCAACCCGTCTGCCGCGACGGCGTCGGCCAGGGCCGCGGACACGTCCGCCGGATCGGCGGGCACGGTCCGGTCGCTCAGGATCAATGCCCCCAGCCGCCGCCGACGCCGTGCCAGCACGGTGCCGGACACGGAATCGAACCCCCGCTCGATCTGCTCCGTCACCCGCGCCTCCAGCGCTGGCGGCAGGGCATCGGGATCGAGCCGCGCCGCCAACCGGATGCGGGCCGAGGCCTTCATCTCCAGCGACGCCACCACCAGCAGGCTGGCATTCGCCAACGCATCGGTCTTCGGCAGCCGCGCCCCGCCGCCGCCGGACAGGCGGAACGACCCGGCCTCGCCCCGCCGTTGCGCGATCCGGTCCGGGAACGCGGCGGCGAGCAGACGGCCGGAATCGCCGTCCCCCCTGATATCCCCCCCCACCCGCAACCGCCGCCGATACTGCCCCGCCGCGCGGCGGATGCGCGACAGAGCCGCCCGGTCGGCCATGGGGTCGCCGTCTTCGATGGCGGCCAAACGGGTGAAAATATCGGCCTCCGGGTCCTGCCCGCGCATCGGATCGCGTTCTTCCAGCAGCGCGGCCATGTCGGCGGCCCGCGCGGCCTCGCCCGGCGTTTCCGCCGCCAGCATCATCGCGGCTAACCGTGGATGAGCACCGAGAGTCGCCATACGCTGGCCGGCGGCGGTGATGTGCCCGTCGGGCGTCAGTGCCCCGAGTTCCTCCAGCAACCCCTGCGCCGCCGCCACCGCCCCGGCCGGAGGCGCATCCTGAAACGGCAATTCGCTCGGCGGCGTGCCCCAGGCGGCACAGTCCAACACCATGGACGACAACTCGGCTTCCAGAATCTCCGGCCGGTCGAACGCCGGCAGGCCGCGATGCAAAGCAGGGGACCACAGCCGAATGGCGACACCCGGCGCCTCGCGCCCCGAGCGGCCCGCCCGCTGATCGGCGGCGGCGCGGGAGATGCGCAGGGTTGTCAGCCGCGTCAGGCCCGTCGCCGGGTCCAGCCGGGGCGAGCGTCGCCACCCCCCGTCCACCACGATCCGCACCCCCGGCACGGTCAACGATGTTTCGGCAATCGACGTCGCCAGCACCACCCGCCGCGTCGCCGCCGGCGTCAGCGCTCGGTCCTGTTCGGCGCGCGGCAATTCGCCATGCAGCGGCAGCACCAGCGCGCCGCAGCCCTCCAGCGCCGACTGAGTCCGCCGGATCTCCGCCATCCCCGGCAAAAACGCCAGAATATCCCCCTTGTGCTCGGCCAGAGCGCCCCGGATGGCGCGCGCCATCGCGTCCGGCAAATCGCGCGGCGCGGCGATGTCGCGGGGGTTGTGCCGCACCTCGACCGGGAACATCCGCCCGGCGCTTTCCACGATCTCGGCGTCCATCATCCCCGCCAGCCGCGCCCCATCGGCGGTCGCGGACATCGCCAGCAACCGCAGTTCCGGCCGCAGCATCCGCTGCAAATCCAGGCACAGCGCCAGCGCGAGGTCGGATTCCAGCGAGCGTTCGTGGATTTCGTCCAGGATCACGGCGGCAACGCCATCCAGGCCGGGATCGGATTGCAGGCGGCGAACCAGCAGTCCCTCGGTGATCGCCTCGATCCGAGTCTCCGCCGAAACCGCCGTCTCCAGCCGGGTGCGGAAGCCGACCGTGCGGCCCACCGGCTCCCCGATCAACGACGCCATCCGATGGGCGGCGGCGCTGGCGGCGAGGCGGCGGGGTTCCAGCATGAGAATGCGCTGATCGCCGCGCCAAGCGGCGGCGTGTAACGCCAGAGGCACCAGCGTGGTCTTGCCAGCACCGGGCGGCGCCACCAGCACGGCATTGCGCCCCGCGTCCAGCAGGGCGCGCAGCTTGGGAAGAGCGTCGGTGACGGGCAGATCGGGAAGGTCGAACATGACTCGGGTATACTGTATGAAGCGGCGATGCGCGTGATCGAAGGTTTTTCTATGCGGCTTTCGCCCGACAGCCGGTGGTACCGCTTACCGTCATGCCGACGCAGGTCGGGGCGGCGGACGACGGCTTGGTTTTCGTCTCTGCTGACCGCCCTCCTGCTTCTCCTCGCCACCGCCTTCCCGGCCCAGGCGCTGGAAAGCGCCGCCGCCGTATCCAAGCGCGCCACCGTCACGCTGGTCACCGACACCGACTCCATCGCCCCCGGTACGCCCTTCCGAGCGGCGTTGCGTTTCCGGCTGGCGGAGGGGTGGCATACGTATTGGAAGAATCCGGGCGATGCGGGCGTGCCCCCCGAACTGACGTTCGACATCCCGGTCGGCCCGATCGACTGGCCCGCGCCCAACCGGGTCGCCGAGGGCACGGTCATGACCTACGCCTACACGGGCACACTCCTGCTTCCCGTCGCGATCCAGGGCGCCAACGGCCCACTGACCTTGCATGCCCACGCCAACTGGCTGGTCTGCGAGAAGATCTGTGTGCCGGAGGAAGGCGATTTCACCCTGACGCTCGCGGCGGGCACACCCGGCCCGAACGCCCAAACCCCGCTGTTCGCCGACCATGACCGGTCTGTCCCCCGTCCATCCCCATGGGAGGCCCGGATCGCCCCCGACGGCACCCTGTCCGTCCGCGGCGCCGAACCCGGCGCGGTCCAAACCGCGTGGTTCATCCCCGACGTCCCCGGCCGCATCCTGGACGACGCGCCCCAGACCTTGTCCCAATCCCGGGACGGGTTCGCGCTGACGCTGAAACGCGCCCCCGATTACAAGGCGACCGAGGCTTTGTCCGGCGTGCTGTCGGTCACCGACCGCGCCGGGCAGCGCACCGATCTGGCGCTGACCGCGCAACCGGGCCCGTCCCCGGCACCGGCCACGCCCTTGGCCGAAATGCTGCTTTTCGCCTTCCTTGGCGGCGCGATCCTGAACCTGATGCCCTGCGTCTTTCCGATCCTCGCCATGAAAGCCGTCGGTCTCGCCGCGGGTTTCGCGCGCGGCCATGCGCGGGCGCACGCCCTGTCCTACACCGCCGGGGTGCTGGCGACCTTCGCGGCATTGGCCCTGGTACTGCTGGCGGCCCGCGCGGCCGGGTCCGTCGCCGGGTGGGGATTCCAGTTCCAATCCCCGGTCTTCGTGGTGGGTATGGCATGGGTGCTGTTCGCCGTCGGGCTGAACCTGTCCGGCGTGTTTCAGATCGGATCCGGTGTCGTGGGCGCGGGAGGCGGCCTCGCGAGCAAATCCGGCCACGCCGGCAGCTTCTTCACCGGCATGCTTGCAGTTTTGGTCGCCACGCCCTGCACCGCACCGTTCATGGGCGTCGCCATCGCCGCCGGTCTGGCCGCGCCGCCGCCGGTCACGGTGACGGTGTTCCTGGCCATGGGGTTGGGTCTGGCGGCGCCCTACGTGCTGCTGGCGATGGTCCCCGGCCTCGGGCGGATGCTGCCGCGGCCGGGGCGGTGGATGGAGGTCCTGAAACAGGCCCTGGCGTTCCCAATGTACGGCGCGGCCGTTTGGTTATTGTGGGTCGTCGGTCAGGAGGCCGGTCCCGACGGCGTGCTGGCCGCCGCCGCCGGCTGCGTGCTGCTGGGCTTCGCGGCATGGCTGGCCGGCATGGCCCGGTCGGGGCTGGGACATCGCCGCGCGACCGCCGCCCTGAGCGCCCTCGCGATTCTGGGCGCCGCCGGCATCCTGGCCATGGTCGCCGCCGCGCCAACGGAACGGAGCAGCCCCGTGGCCGAAACCGGCGCCGAGGCATTCACGCCCGCCCGTCTGGCCGAATTGCGCGCGGCCGGAAAGCCGGTGTTCGTCAACATGACCGCTGCGTGGTGTGTGACGTGTCTGGTGAACGAACGCGTCGCCATCCGCTCCGACGCGGTGCGGCAGGCTTTCGCGACTGGCAATATCGTCTACCTGAAAGGCGACTGGACCCGCCAGGACCCCGCGATCACGGCCTACCTGCGCGAACACCATCGGGACGGCGTGCCGCTGTATGTCTACTATCCGCCGTCCGGCGGGACGCCGGTCGAGCTGCCGCAGATCTTAACCGAGGGAACGGTGCTCGCCGTTCTGCGTGGCGGGTAGTGTTATACAAACCGCAGGGCAATCGCTTGAACGCCGTCATTCGCCCCACCCGTCATCCCCGGGCTTGTCCCTACCGGATTCACGCATCCCGCGAACGAATTCCCGATCGTCTGCGCGGCGCGCGCGTCCCGAAAAATCCGCATGGACGTGCCGGTGGCGATCATGTCTTCAACCCAGAGGTCCCAGAGACC
>CAITUP010000018.1 GCA_903895595.1 uncultured Acetobacteraceae bacterium
CCGGCCGCGGCGACGTCGCGTTCCTACCTCGTGTTCTTCGACTGGGATAAGGCCAACCTGACCGAGCGCGCTCGTGGCATCATCAAGGACGCCGCCGTGAACTCGACCAAGGTGGCGTACACCAAGATCGACGTGAACGGGAACGCCGACACCTCCGGCACCAAGGCTTACAACCAGGGCCTGTCGATGCGCCGTGCGCAAGCGGTTGCCGCCGAACTCGTGAAGGACGGCGTGCCGAAGGCCGCGATCGCCATCACTGCTTCCGGCGATACCCACCTGCTCGTGCCGACCGGCCCGGGCGTGCGGGAACCGCAGAACCGTCGCGTGGAAATCAACATCCGTTAATTCCACGCCCAACGGTGAACGAAAATTGGGGCGTCCCTGTTGGGGCGCCCCTTTTGCGTTTGGGACGAGTGAGCGCAATCGCCGGATGGCCTGTCGCCGTCAGGCGCGGCAAAGTGCCGGCATGGAACACAGCGAAGATCGCCTCTGGCAAACTGTCCTGGACCGCCGAGCGGCCGAGGACTTTCTGTACGCCGTTTCGACGATGGGGGTTTACTGCAAGCCGGGATGCCCGTCGCCTCCGCCCTTGCGGAAGAACGTCCGGTTCTTCTTCGATTGCGATGCGGCCGAAAAGGCCGGTTTCCGCGCCTGCAAGCGCTGCGATCCGAAGGGAGAGCGTGCAGCCATCGCGCAGGCCGTGGTGCGCGATGCCGTCGGGTTTATCGAGGCGTCCGAGGACATGCCCTCGCTGGAGGCCTTGGCCGCGCGGTCCGGTTATTCCCGGTTCCATTTCCTGCGCATGTTCCGCGATCACACCGGCCTGACGCCGCGCAGCTATGCCGAGGGTGTGCGGGCGCGGCGGCTGCAAAGCTCCTTGGCCGGCGGGGCGCGGGTGGTGGATGCGGTGCTGGACGCGGGGTTCGGCTCCGAAAGCCGGGTCTACGAGAAAACCGGTTCGCTTCTGGGCATGACGCCCGGCGCCGCTCGGCGGGGCGGGGAGGGGGAGACGATCCGCACTGCGTTCGCCGACTGCCCGTTCGGGCGGTTGCTGGTGGGCGCGACCGATAAGGGGGTTTGTTTCCTCGGGTTCGCGGAGCCAGACGATGCGCTGTTGGGCGATTTGCGGCAGCGGTTCCCTCGGGCGTCAGTCGTCGCGGATGATGCCGCGTTGGCGGAGAGCGTGGCGGCCGTGCTGGCGTTTCTGCGGGAGCCGGTGAAGGCACTGGAACTGCCGCTGGACCTGCGGGGCACGGCGTTCCAGCAGCGGGTGTGGCAGACGCTGTGCCAAATTCCGGTAGGGGAAACACGGACGTATGCGCAGTTGGCGGAGATGGTTGGAAACCCCCGGGCGATACGGGCCGTGGCGCGCGGGTGCGCGGTGAATCCGGTGTCGCTGGCGGTGCCATGCCATCGCGTGGTTGGCAGCGATGGGGACCTCACGGGGTACCGTTGGGGGGTACCCCGGAAGAAGGCTTTGTTGGAGGGAGAACGCGGGGCGGTTACCGCCCCTTGAACACGGGTGTCCGCTTTTCCTTGAAGGCGGCGACGCCTTCGCGGTGGTCCTCGGTCTGTCCGAGCTGCGGTTGGACGAAGTTTTCGACGTCGAGGAATTCCTCGTAGGTGCCGTTCGCCATGTTGAACATTTTCTTCGCCAAGCCGAACGCGAAGGTCGGGCCGGCGGCGAGGTCGGCGGCGAGTTCCTCGGCGCGCGCCATGAGATCGGCGTCGGGGACGACCTGGTTGACAAGACCCAGCGACAACGCCTCGGCAGCGTCGACGAAGCGGCCGGTGAAGACGAGTTCTTTCGCGCGTTGAATGCCCAGGCGTTTGGTCAGGAACCAGATGGCGCCGCCGTCCGGCGCCAAGCCGATGCGGCGGAAAATTTGGGAGAAGCGGGCGGTTTCCGATGCGACGATCATGTCGCAGCCCATGGCGATGGACCAGCCGATACCGACGGTCGGGCCGCGGACGGCGGCGATGACCGGTTTCTCGATGGCGTGCAGGGCACGCATATACAGATGGCTGCCGCCGGCCAGTTTCTCGCGCTCGCCGCGCAGGTCCTTGCGCTCCATGCCGCCGACATCGGCGCCGGTGCAGAACGCTCGGCCTTCCCCGGTGACGATGATCGCTCGGACCGCGTCGTTGAAGCGGAGTTCGGTGAAATGTTCGCGCAGCTGTTGGCGCATTTCCCAGGTCAGCGCGTTCAGCCGCTCCGGCCGGTTCAGGACGACTTTGGCGACAGCGCCTTCGATGCGCAGATCGACTGGCATGTTCGTATTCCCCCTTGCGATTTCGGCGCTATCCAACCGTGTTGACGCGGGGACGGCAAGGCCGCACGGTGGCGGCAACGTTTCTCCAGGAGGAAGCCCCCATGGCCCGCCCGTTCGAAGGCATCCGTATTATCGACATTACGCACGTCCTCGCCGGGCCGTTCGCGGCCTATCAGTTGGGCCTGATGGGCGCCGACGTGATCAAAGTGGAGGACCCGACCGACCCCGATCAAAGCCGCGATTCCGGGTCGGACAACGACCTGAACCACGCGCTGATGGGCACGGGATTTCTGACTCAAGGGTCGAACAAGCGCGCCATCACACTGAACCTGAAATCGCCCGAGGGTCAGGCGATCCTGAAGAAGCTGGTCGCGACGGCCGACGTGCTGGTGGAGAACTACCGGCCGGGCGCGTTCGAGGCGCTCGGCCTCGGCTACGAGGACCTGCGCAAGATCAACCCCAAGCTGATCTACGCGAGCTTCTCCGCCTTCGGGCAGGGCGGACCGAAGCGGGAGCGGACGGCGTACGACCACGTCATTCAGTCCACGTCCGGCATCATGGCGATGACCGGGACGCCGGAAGTCAACCCGATCAAGATCGGGGCGCCGGCGATCGACTACGCGACCGGCACCATGGGTGCCTACGCGCTGTCGGCGGCGCTGTTCCAGCGGGAGCGTACGGGCCAAGGCCAGCGCATCGACATGGCGATGTTGGACGTCGCGATGATCCTGATGGCGTCCCACGTCACCGGCTACATGCGCAACGGCAAGCACCCCAAGCCGTCCGGCAACCGCACCGGGCATGCGACGTCGATGGCGTATGTGACCATGGACGGCTCGCACGTGATGATCGGCGCGTCCAACCTCCGCCAGCAGAAGCGCTTGTGGATCGCGCTGGAACGCCCGGACATGGTCAAGCGCACCAACGACGAGCGCGACGCCGATCACGAACGCGAAGAAGCCACCCTGAAAGCGCTCATGCTCGGGCGCACCGCCGCGGAATGGGAGGAATGGTTCCAGGCGCGGCATGTGCCGGCGTCTCGGGTGCGGACGATGGGGGAGGCTTTGGCCGATCCGCAAATCGCCTCGCGCGGGATTCTGCATAAGCATGAGAACGCGCCCGGCGTGCCGGGGTCGTTCACCGTGCCGGTGGCGGCGTTCAAGTTCAATCACGACGGGCCGAAGGTGGACCGGCCGCCGCCGATGTTCGGGCAGCATAACGACGAGATTTTGGGGGAGCTGGGGTATTCCGCGGCGGAGATCGCCGCGTTCCGGTCGACGAAGGTAATTTAAGGAGGCCCCTTATCGGGCCATGCCGGTGTACGACTAAAAGCGCGCCAAAATCTCAGACGCCGTCACCCCGCTGGCCTGCAAATCCCGCAGCGTTGCCGCCCGATCCCGCTTCGCCAGCCGCCGGCCGGAGGGATCGGTCAGCAGCCGGTGATGCGCGTACGCGGGTGCCGGCCATCCCGTCAGATGTTGCAATACTCGGTGGACATGGGTCGCCGTCTTCAGGTCTGCACCCCGCGTGACCAGTGTCACGCCTTGCAGCGCATCGTCGTGCGTCACGCATAAATGGTAGCTGGCGGGGGCGTCTTTTCGTGCGAGCACTACATCTCCGAATGCCAAGGGATCGCAAGGGACGATACCCTCGCCTTCCTCCTTGAACGACAAGGCTTCGGTCACGGCCCGCCCCATATGCAAACGCAACGCGTAAGGCGCTCCGCTCGCGGCGCGCGCTGCCCGCTCATCCGCTGACAGCCCACGACACAGTCCGGGATACACAAGGCTCCCATCGGGCGCATGCGGCGCTGCGACCGACAAAGCGATATCCGCGCGGGTGCAGAAGCACGGATACACCAACCCCCGCGCCCGCAACGTTTCCAACACCGCTCGGTAGTCCCCCAGATGTTCGGACTGCACCCGCACCGGTCCGTCCCAATCCAACCCGAGCCAAGTCAGATCTTCCAGGATCGCGGTGGCATATTCGGGGCGGCAGCGGCTGGGATCGATATCCTCCAGCCGCAGCAGAAACCGCCCCCCGGCCTCGCGCGCCCGCCGCCACGCGGTGACAGCGGAGAACGCATGGCCCAGGTGCAGATACCCGGTGGGGCTTGGGGCGAAGCGGGTAACGATGGACATCGGGGCAGACCTGAGAGTACGCAGGAAACACAAACACAGGAGAGCGTCATGGCGGTGTTGGAAGCGATCCACTGGGGCCCGGCCTCGAAAGCCGTGCCCAAGCAGTTGGTCATACTCTGCCACGGCCTGGGCGCCGACGCCTACGACCTGATCGACATCGCGCCGACCTGGGGCCACGCGCTGCCGGACGCCATCTTCGCCTCGGTCAACGCGCCGCAGGAACACCCCGCCGGCTTCGGCCGCCAATGGTGGCCCGTTGGCGACCGGCGGCCGGAGGTCATGGAGGCTGGGGCTCGCAACGCCCAGGCGCATTTGGACGCCTTCATCGACGCCGAACTGGCGCGCCTGAATCTGCCGGCGGACGCCTATGCGCTGATGGGGTTCAGCCAGGGGGCGATGACGGTGCTGTTCACCGGGCTCCGCCGAGCGGTGGCGCCGCGGGCGATTCTCGCGTTCTCGGGGGCGCTGCTCGCGCCGGACACGCTGGAGGCCGAAATCGCAAATCGGGCGCCCGTGCTGTTGGCGCATGGGGAGGCCGACGGTCAGGTCCCCGTCACCCGTTCCCGCGACGCCGAAGCCATGCTGAACAAACTCGGAGTGCCCGTGGAAACCGCCTATTCCCCCGGTTTGGGCCATGGAATCGACGATCACGGCATCGGCATGGGGGCGCTCGCGCTGCAACGCGGGTTCGCATGACCAAATCGTGAATCCCGCCGGTACCCCGGAGTCGCGGTGTTGCGGCGCATTCAACCGTCTGGCATAAAGCCCTTGGTTTTCGGCGGCGCACATGATCTGGCGGGTCGGTTACGAGCGGACCCCCAGGTGTTGCGCCCCATTCGATAGGGGTCGCGCTTGCCTGACGGCGGACAGCAGTTTCCCGCGCTGGTTTTGAATGCGGATTTCCGCCCGCTATCCTATTTTCCGTTGTCTCTTTGGTCCTGGCAGGACGCCGTCAAGGCGGTGTTCATGGATCGCGTGTCGGTGCTGAACGAATACGACAAGGCCGTTCACTCCCCCAGCATGACGATGAAGCTGCCCAGCGTCATCGCGCTGAAGGACTTCATCCCAACGTCCCGCCGGCCCGCCTTCACCCGCTTCAACGTATTCCTGCGCGACGCCTTCCAGTGCCAGTACTGCGCCGAGCGTTCGCCGGCCCCCGATCTGACGTTCGACCACGTTATCCCGCGCTGCCGCGGCGGCCGCACGACCTGGGAAAACGTCGTCACCGCCTGCGGCGCCTGCAACCTGCGCAAAGGCTCCCGTTTGCCGCGCGAGTGCCACATGTTCCCGCGTATGACGCCGCGTCAGCCCTCGACGTGGGAGCTACAGGATAATGGTCGCGGTTTTCCGCCGAACTATTTGCATGAGAGCTGGCGGGACTATCTGTACTGGGACAGCGAGCTGGAAAGCTGACGGCGGTTCCCGACCCTGGTCCTCCGCCCCGCCCCGCGATACCCTGGCGGCGAGAAAGGACCACAGCAATGCCCCTCCTGGAAGACATCCGAACCATCGTCGGCGACCGCGGCCTCTTGACCGAATCCACCGACACCGCCGCCTACGCCCAGGACTGGCGCAAGCTCTATCAGGGCCGCACCCGCGCGGTGATCCGCCCCGCCAACACCCAGGAACTGGCCGACGTCGTCCGCCTCTGCGCTCAGGCCGGCGCCCCCATCGTCCCCCAGGGTGGCAACACCTCCATGGTCGGCGGCGCGGTGCCGAATGAGGACAATTCCGAACTCGTCCTCTCCACCGTCCGCCTGAACCGCATCCGCGACCTCGACCCCGTCGACATGACCCTGACGATCGAGGCCGGAGTCACCCTGAAAGCCGCCCAACTCGCCGCCGCCGAACAAGGCTGCCTGCTGCCGCTGTCGATTTCGTCGGAAGGCACCGCCCAGATCGGCGGCGTGCTGGCGGTAAACGCCGGCGGCAACAACACCGTCCGCTACGGCAACGCCCGCGACCTGGTCCTGGGGCTGGAGGTCGTGCTGCCCGACGGCACCATCTGGAATGGCCTCCGCCGCCTGCGGAAAGACAACACCGGCTACTGCCTCCGCCAGCTCTTCGTCGGCTCCGAAGGCACGCTCGGCATCATCACCGCCGCGGTGCTGAAACTGGCGCCTGCGCCCAAGGACGTGTCGGTCGCGTTCTGCGGTCTGGCTTCGGCGGCCGATGCGCTGAAACTCTTCGCCCGGGTGCAGGCCTACGACGCCGCGTCGATCAGCGCGTTCGAGCTGATGTCCGGCCTCGGCACCGATTTCGTGCTGAAACACATCCCCAACGCCACCCTGCCGCTGGCCGACAAGGCGCCGTTCTACGCTTTGGTGGAACTCGCTACCCCCCGCCCCAACGCCGGCATGCGCGCGGCGATGGAGGAAATCCTGGAGAAAGCCCTGGAAGACGGCATCGTCCTCGACGCCGCCATCGCCGAGTCCGATGCCCAGCGCGCCGCTATCTGGCGCCTGCGGGAGGAACACTCGGAAGCGCAGAAGCGCGAGGGTGCCAGCGTCAAGAACGACGTGTCCGTCCCCGTGTCCAAGGTCCCGGCCTTCATCGAGAAAGCCACCGCTGCCTGCGAAAAGCTCATTCCCGGCGTGCGCTGCGTGCCGTTCGGCCACATGGGCGATGGCAACATCCACTTCAACCTGGAACAGCCTGTCGGTGCCGACCCCGTCTGGTTCCTGGAGCAGGACCACCCGATCATGGAGGCGGTGAATGAGGTCGTGCGCGAGTACGACGGCAGCTTCTCGGCCGAGCACGGGATCGGGCGGTTGAAACCCTACATGATGCCGGACTGGCGCGGCGGGGCGGAGCTGGCGATCATGCAGCGCATCAAGGCGGCGCTCGACCCGGCCGGAATCATGAACCCAGGGAAAGTGTTACCCTAAGCCGGGTTGCATCCGGACCCCGCGTGCCGCAAAAACCGAACCATGCGCTCCGGCAAACTCGTCACCTGGCTCGACCGGTATATCTTCCGTCAGCTGTTCCTGGCGCTGGTCGCGGTGACCGGCGGCCTGACCGCGCTGATTTGGCTGACCCAGTCGCTGCGCTTCGTCGAGCTGGTGGTCAATCGCGGCCTGTCCATGACCGTGTTCGTCGGCCTGACGTCGCTGCTGATCCCCAGCTTCATCGCGGTGATCCTGCCGATCACGACCTATGTCGTGGTGCAGTTCATCTATCAGCGCCTGTCCGGCGACCGGGAGCTGACGGTCATGCGCTCCGCCGGCGTGTCGCCCTGGGGGATGGCGCGTCCCGCCATGGCGGTGGCGCTGCTGGCCACCATCCTGGGCTACGTCCTCAATATCTGGGTCGTGCCCGCCACACTGCAATCCTTCCGGCAGTACCAATGGGAAATCCGCAACCGGGTGGCGGCGTTTCTGTTGCAGGAAGGTGTGTTCACCTCGCTGTCCGACAAGATGACGGTCTATGTCCGGTCCCGCGATGCGAACGGCACCCTGCACGGCATCATGGTGCAGGACGATCGCGACAAGGCCGCCCCCGCCACGATCCTGGCCGAAAGCGGCCAGCTGGTGGAAGGGGCACACGGGCCCCGCGCCGTGCTGTTCAATGGCAACCGGCAGGAGATCGATCATCAGACCGGCCGGCTCAACCTGCTGGCCTTCGACCAGAATGAGATCGACCTGAGCGAGACCGCCGCCACCATCGCGCAGCGCCCGGCCGATATGTCCGAGGTTGGGTTGGTCGATCTGCTGCAAGCGCGCATGGCTCTGCCCCAAGACCGAACGAAATGGGTCGCGGAAGGGCATAAACGCCTGTCCGGCCCGCTTTCCACGCTGTCGTTCGCGCTGGTCGGCCTGTTCGCGGTGCTGACCGGCACGTTTCGCCGCCACGGCGGCATGCTGCGGCCGATGATCGGGGTGGGAGCGGTCGTCGCATTGCTGGCCATCGGCCTCGCCATCGACAATCTGGCGGCCCGCAACAACGCATTGGTCTCGCTGATGTGGGTCAAAGCCATCGCCCCCGGCTGCATCTGCCTGTGGCTGCTGGTCGGCCAGGATTGGCTGGCCGGCCGAGGCGCCCCAGTCCGGCAGGCAGTCAGCGGATGAACTTCGCCGTCACCTTGTCGTTCTATATCGCCCGGCAATTCGCGCTCGCGGCCACGGCCATGCTGTTCGCATTGTCCGGTCTGGTCGCGATGTTCGATTTTATCGAGCTGCTGCGCCGCTCCACCAGCCGGCCGGACGCGACCTTCGCCCTGGTCGGCCAGATCGCCGGTTTGCGGCTGCCCTACATCGCCATGGAAATCCTGCCCTTCGCGATCCTGTTGGGCGGGATCCTCTGCTTCTGGCGGCTCACGCGGTCCTCCGAACTGATCGTGGCCCGAGCGGCGGGGATTTCGGCGTGGGAGTTCCTGGCGGCACCGACATTGTGCGCGGCCCTGTTCGGCGTCGCCGCCACCGCCGCCATCAGCCCCATCTCCTCCATCATGCTCGCTCGGGCCGAGGCGCTGGATAACACCTACCTCCGCACCAACGGCGGTCCGCTGGCGCTGAACGGCGGAGAGTTGTGGCTGCGGCAGTCCGACCGCATGCCCGCCTCCACCCGCGGCACGCAAGGCGTCGCGATCATTCACGCCCACGGGGTGGAACTGCGCGGCAAGACCCTGACGGCGCAACAGGTCAGCGTGTTCCGCCTCGACTCCGGCGACCGCCTGCTGTCCCGCATCGAAGCGGCCCGCGCGACCCTCGGCACCGGTGAGTGGCTGCTGGAGAGCGCCCGCACGGTCCGCCCCGATCAAGCGCCCGAGCAACTCCGCAATCTGACTCTGCCGACGGACCTGACGGTCGGCCGGGTACAGGAAAGCTTCGCCTCCCCCGACACGCTGTCCGTGTGGGCGCTGCCCGATTTCATCGGTCTGCTGGAGCGTTCGGGATTTTCGTCCATTCGCCATCGCCTGCATTTTCAGGCGTTGCTGGCCGCGCCCTTGCTGGCGGCGACCATGTCCCTGGTCTCCGCCGGATTTTCCATGCGCCCGGCGCGGCGCGGCGGCGTCGCCCGCATGATCGGCGGCGGCGTGGCCACCGGCTTCGCCTTGTTCCTGGTTTCGAAAATCGCGGCGGAGCTCGGCCAATCCGGCGCGATCCCGGTGGAGCTCGCCGCCTGGGCACCCACCTTGTCCGGATTGATGCTGGCTGTAGCCTTGCTGCTGCACACGGAAGACGGTTAGCCATGATCCGCCGCCCCCCAAAAGGTCGCCTTTTTGCCTGCTGCGTCGCCGTGGCGCTGCTGTGCACGGCCTCCGCCCAGGCGCAGCTGCGGATGCCGGCTGCCGCGGCCGGCGGCGGTGCGGGTTCGAAGGATGCGCCGGTGACCTTCACCGCCGATGAGGTCGATTACGACCGCGAGCACGGGTTGGTGATCGCGCACGGATCGGTGGAAGCTTGGCAGAACGATCACGTGTTGCGCGCCGACGAAATTGTCTTCGACCGTAACACCGGCGTCGCCGCCGCGCATGGCAATGTGGCGCTGCTGGAACCCGATGGACAGACGGTGTTCGGCAGCTACGCCGAAATGCGTAATGACATGAACGACGGCGTGCTGAAGGGCATGAGCGCGCGGATGGCCGAAAATGGCCGGCTCGCCGCCAATGGCGCGCGCCGTACCGGCGGATTGATCAACGAACTGTCCCGCGTCGTCTATTCGTCGTGCGACGTATGCGCCAAGGATCCGTTGAAGGCGCCGTTGTGGCAGATCAAAGCTCGGTCGGCGGTGCAGGACCTCGAACACAAGAAGATCGAGTACTACAATGCGACGCTGGAGATGTATGGCGTTCCGGTCGCGTATTTCCCCTATCTGACCCATCCCGACCCCTCGGTGCCCCGCCAGTCCGGCATTCTGACTCCCTGGGCCGGCAACTCGTCCAGCGTGGGCGTGTTTTTCGCTCAGCCCTATTACTGGGCGATCGACGGTCAGTCGGATGCGACCATCGTACCGATGATCACCTCCAAGACCGGGCCGCAGCTCGACGTACAATATCGCCGGGCTTTCAATAGCGGCACGCTGCTGGTCAACGGGTCGGCGGGATATGTGGCGTCGGCCCCGCAAGGGACGATCGTCGCGCGGGGGCAGTTCGCCTACGACGATACGTGGCGTTGGGGCTTCGACATCAACCGGGCGTCGTCGCTGATCTATCTGCGGGACTTCCACACCGGCCTGGATCTTACGGGCTCGTTCACCCAGCTGCCGAGCACCGTGTATCTGGAAGGTTTCGGAGAGGGCGCGTACAGCCGCTTCGACATCATGTCGTATCAGAGTATCAACACCAGCGTTTCCAACGACATTCTGCCGCTGGTTCTGCCGCGCTACCAATACAGCTATTTCGGCAAGCCCGACGCGCTCGGCGGCAGGCTCTCGTTGGACGTCAGCGCCTACAACATCCTTCGCAATGCGGGGACCGACAGCAAACGCGCCAGCCTGACCGCCAACTGGACCCGCCCGTTCACCGGGGCGTTGGGCGACCGCTGGAAGCTGACATTGCACGGCGACGCCGCGGCCTACGACGCCACGCAGTTGAACGATCAGCCGAATTTCGGACAGGTTGGCCGCATCGATACCGCGCGCGCCCTGCCGCAGATCGCCATCGATGTGCGCTGGCCGTTCGCGCGCAACTCCGGCGCTTGGGGCACGCAACTGATCGAACCCATGGCACAGGTGATCCTCGCACCGCGCACCGGCGGCAGTCAGCTGTTCAAGCTGCCCAACGAAGACAGCATGGATTTCGAGTTCAGCGACGCCAACCTGTTCGGCTTCAACCGCTTCCCCGGCATCGACCGGCTGGAAGGCGGCACCCGTTTGAACGCGGCGTTGCATGGCGCGTGGTACCTGGGCGGCACTACCTTCGACGGGCTGTTCGGGCAATCCTACCGGACGTTCAAGGACGATCTGTTCCCGGTGCAATCGGGCCTGCGTAACCAGGTGTCCGACTATGTCGGGCGGGGCACATTCTCCCCCACCAAATGGCTGGACCTGACCTACCGGACGCGGCTCGATGCCAAGACCGGCGCCACCCGGATGGCCGACAGCACGGCATCGGTCGGCGGGCAACGTCTGCGGGTGACCGCGGGCTATTCGTATTCCTCGTTCAACCCCTATGCCTACTACGCGCAGGCTACCCCGCCGCCATTCGGTTCGGCCTACTACATGGCTCGGAACGAGGCGAGCCTGACGGTTTCGTCGGGGTGGGAGAAGTACCGCGTCGTCGCCTTCGCGCGCCGCGATCTGGCCAGCAACCAGATGGTCGCCTACGGCGGCGACCTGGTCTACGAAGATGAGTGCTTCATCTTGGATTTGAAGTTCAATCGCCGGTATACGACCTACCTCTACGAAAACGGATCCACGACCCTGCTGCTGCAGTTCACCTTCAAGACGGTGGGCCAAGTCGGTTATCGCGCTTTGTGATGGTAGGGACACCATGAGATCGGAAACGCCAGCCATGCCGAACCCGCCGACCGCATCCCGTCCTGCCCGCTTCCGCGGCCGAAAGGCCTTGATGGCGGTCGCCAGCGCCATGCTGTCCCTGTCCGCGCTGGCTTCGGCCGCGCAGGCCCAATCCACCGCCGCGCCCAAGGCCGCTCCGTCCGGGCCGCCGCCAGGCATTCGAATCGTGGCGGTTGTCGAAGGCGACGTCATCACCAATGGCGACGTGGAAAGCCGCACGCGCCTGTTCGCCATGTCCACCGGCCTGCCGATGGCGTCCGAGGTCCTGACCCGGCTGAAACCGCAAATCGTCAACCAGCTGGTCGATGAGCGGCTGCGTATTCAGGCCGTGCGCGACCACAAGATCGTCGTCGCCGACAAGGATATCGGCGCGGCTATCCGCGATATCGAACAGCGCAACAACATGCCGCCGGGCGGGTTGCGCGCGAAGCTCGCCGCCGCCGGCATCAGCCAGCGCACTCTCGTCGATCAAATCCGAGCGCAACTCGGCTGGAACCAGGTGCTGCGGGCGTTGATCGCGGACAAGCTTGTCGTGTCCGACACCGAGATCGACGAACAGCTCCGGTTGCGCGGGCAGAGGCCGAACGAGCAGGAATACCGCATGGGCGAGATCTTCATCCCCATCGATAATCCGGCTCACACCGCCGATGCCCAACGGTTCGCCGAAACCGTTATCAAGGAACTGCGGGCCGGTGCGCCGTTCCCGCTGGTCGCCGCGCAGTTCAGCCAAACCCAAAGCGCCCTGGAAGGCGGGGAGCGCGGCTGGATCCAGACCAACCAGATGGACACCGAGGTGGCAGCTCTGGTCAACAGCATGCCGATCGGCGCCATCAGCAACCCGATCAAAGTGGCCGGCGGTTTCACCATCGTCACGCTGCAAGGCAAACGCAGCCAGGGGGCCGAACTGGGCACCGCGATAACATTGCGCCAGCTGTTTTTCCCCTTCAGCAGCCCGCTCAATCCGCAGGCGCCGACCGACCAGCAGCGCAAGACGCTGGAGAGCGCGCGTGCCGCGAGCGCGGGCGCGCACGACTGCGCCCAAATGGAACAAATGGCCAAAACCGTCGCCGGCGCGGCTCAGCGGCCGGACCCGGGCGAAGTGCGGTTGGAGGGGCTTAATCCGCCGCCGTTCCGTCAGATGATCGCCTCGCTGCCGATCGGTAAAGCCAGCCAGCCGCTGATCGCCAATGACGGCGTGGCCGTGGTGATGGTCTGCTCCCGCGAACAGAAGCGCATGGCGACCCTGAGCCGGCAGGATATCCAGCGCCAGATTGCCAATGACCGCGTGGACCTGCTGTCCCGCCAGATGCTGCGCGACCTGCATCGCGGCGCCAACATCAGCCTGCGGGGGTCCGGCGCCTGACCGCGTCGCCGCCCCCACTGCGGGACGTTATCGCTCGCCACGGTCTGGATGCCCGCCGGTCCCTGGGGCAGCACTTCCTGCTCGACGGCAACCTGACCGCTCGGATCGTCCGGTCGGCCGGCGACCTGACCGGCCGCCATGTGATCGAAGTCGGGCCGGGTCCCGGCGGTTTGACGCGGCCGCTGCTGGATTCTCCGGCCGCCAGCGTAACGGTGGTCGAGCTGGACGATCGCGCCGTGGCTATCATGCACGAACTGGCCGAAACGGCCGGCGGGCGCTTGCGGGTGATCGCGGGCGACGCGGTGCGCATGGATATGACTGCCTTGGTCCCGCCGCCGCGCCAGATCGTCGCGAACCTGCCCTACAACGTCGCATCGCCGTTGCTGGTGGGATGGCTGCGCCAAGCCAGCGCGTTCGAGCGGCTGACGTTGATGTTCCAGCAGGAAGTGGCCGAACGCATCTGCGCCGCGCCCTCGACCCCTGCCTACGGGCGGCTGTCGGTGCTGGCGCAATGGGTCGCCAAAGCGGAGATCATGGTCCGTCTGCCCCCCGACGCTTTCGTGCCGCCGCCAAAAGTCTGGTCCGCCGTGGTCGGGTTTACGCCGCTGCCGGAACAACCACCGGCCGATCTGTTCAGCCAGATGGAACGGCTGACGGCCGCCGCCTTCGGTCAGCGGCGCAAGATGCTGCGCGGGTCGTTGAAGCTGCTCGGCGGTGAGGCGCTGCTGGACAAGGCCGGTATCGCTGCCGACCGGCGGGCGGAGACGCTGAGCGTGGCGGAGTTCGATCGGTTGGTGCGGTTGCTGTAGCGGCTATTCCCCCACCCGAAACACCGCTTTCCCCGGTATCCGCCGTTCCCGCAGCGCGATGGCGACTTCGGTGAAATCGCTCCAGCTGCGTTCCACCCCGACCGCCGGCCGCAAGTGCCCGCTCGCGATCATCCCCACCAGCTCGGCCAAATCGGGCCCGAACCGTTCCTCCGCTTCCGACGTGAAATAGAAGAAGCTCTGGATCCGGGCGTTTTGCGAGCCCCTGAAATCCGCGAAACTCAACGTCGTCTCGGCGGCGGCCGAGTTGCCGTACAGCGCTACCGTCCCCCGAGGCTCCACCAGCTTCACGGCCGTGGACAGAGACGATCCGCCGCCTGATTCCAGGATCAGCCAATAGCGGCCGGTGGCGGTTTCGATCCCCTCGACCACGTCATGCGCGCCCAGTTCGCGCAAACCCGCGGCGCGGGCGGCGTTGCCCACGACAGCTGTGACATGCGCGCCAGCCTGCGCGGCGATGCAGATCGCCAACGTGCCCACCCCGCCCGCCGCCCCGGTGATCAACACCCGCTTTCCCGCCAGCATCCCACCCAGCCGCAGGCAGCGCAGCGCCGTCAGCCCGGCCACGGGCAGCGTGCTCGCCGCCGCATCCGTCACGTTATCCGGCAGCGCCGCCATCCGGTGCCCCGCGACCGCCACCCGCTCGGCCCAGCCGTATTGATCCGTCAACGCGACAACGCGGCTGCCCTCTGGCGGCCCCGAGCCGTCGGCCGCGGCCTTCAGCACGACTCCCGCGACATCCTGGCCGGGAATCCAGCCGACCCCGTTGCGGGTGATGCCCGCCAGTTCGCCGCGGTTCAGCGAGAATTTTTTTACAGCGACCAGAGCCTCATTACGGGCTGGTTGCGGTTCGGGCACGTCCTGGATCGCCATCGGCGCGCCCGGGTCCAAAGTGGTAACAAGCGCGCGCATCTCAGGCGTGCCCCGTCGGCAGTGGCTCTCCTGCGAAGAACCGGCGGGGATTGTCGTCCAGGATCGAGAAAATCTCGGCATCCGTCAGCCCGCGATCGCGCAGCATCGGCACGAAATCGGTAAACAGATAGGTGTAGGGCGGCGGCCAGGCACCCTGGGCTTTCAGGGCGTCGATCTTCGCCTGCTCCTCCGGCGGGACCTGCCGCGCGAACTTGCCGTACCAGCCGCAATGCCGGTCCTGCGACATCATGATCTGCGCCTTGTGTCCGCCGCGCACCAGCTTCACGAGGTTATCGGCGCGGGTTTCGTCGGGCATGTAGCGATGCAGGCCGATGCGATCGAAACCGATATAGACTCCGCCATCGACGATGCGCTTGTGATAGGCCGGATCGGCATTGCCGCAGCAATGCCCGATCAGGCATTTATGTGGCGCGACGCCATTGGCATCGAACGCCGCGATCTGATCCGGCCCGCCGAACCCGTCATGCGTGTGCGTAATGATCGGCACGCCGGTCGCCTTCTGCGCCATCGACGCGGCTTCCAGGAATTTCATTTCCAGCGGCGTGATGATGGGCGCACCGGTCGCCACCTTGATCGCGCCGGCCCGTACGCCGGTTTTGTCGATGCCTTTTTCGATTTCCCGGATGTAGAGTTCGGCGATTTCCTCGACGGACCGAGCGCGCCAGTAGATCGGGAGGCCCATGGCCTCGAAATAGAAGCCGGTGGTACAGACGACGTTCATTTCGGCTTTTTCGGCGATTTCCGCCATCATGCCGGCGTCGCGGCCGAGTTCGATCGGGCACGGATCCACGAAGGTGCGGACGCCGTGGACGACGCGCAATTCGGTTAGGCGTTTGACCGCTTCCTTGATGAAGCCGGGGCGGTCGAACGTGACGCCGGAATCGAATTCCGAACCGTGGAAGGCAATATACAGGTGCTCGTGCATAAGCGTGCGCCCGAGTCGATCGAGCGCGACGGGTCCGGTGACGGTTTGGACGGACATGGGGATGTTCCTTAGATCGTGGTGCCGGTGATTTCCTGCCAGAGCTGGCGTGCCTCGCCGCGCAAATCGTTTTGGATCCGCGGTTCGACATCCAGCAGCAGGGTCGGCCGTTCCGTTACGTTATATTCCGGCCAATGCGGGATCGTTTCGTTGTTCGGGTTGCCGTTGCGCGCGAAAGCGATCCAGGTCGATGCCATCGTCGCGGCCACTTTGCGCGCGCCGGGGCTCATGTCGGTGGCGTTGGTCAGGTCGATCGTATCGAACGTAAACGGCACATCCAGCGCGTGCGGCGCGCCGAGGCGCCCTTCGAACAACGGCGTTTCCCACTCGAACGAATACATCCACACCGGCGCCTGCTTCTGCGCGGCTTTGCGCTGCGCTACGGTAAGGGAACGAATGCGGAAATTGGAATCCGTTGTCGCCGCGATCAGGCGTTGCGCCGGATTGGCGCGGGGATAGAGCCGGCGGTAGGTCTCGATCACCCGGTCCGCGTGCCGGCCGGCGATGGCGAAGATGCGGTCGCGGGCCTCGGCTTCCGACAGGGTGCGGAACCAGATGCGATCGACGGTCGCGTAGAAGCTGGTCATTTCGTCCTTCATGTCGCCGATCATCAACGGAATATCGGCGGACAGAGGCGCCGCGTCGGGATCGAACGGATGGCGCGGCAGAATATCGCCATCGACCACCGGTCCGAACGCGTAGCGATCGAACAGCGGCCGTTCGGCGGGACCAAGTGCCTTGGTGACGGGGGCGACGGCGGCAAGAAGGTCGGCGACGGGGACGGTTTGCAGTTTCCGGGCGTCTGTTACGCCGAAGCGCTTCAGCACGATCTCCGCCAGTTTCGCGCCCCGCGCCGGGTTGCCGAGCACGACCGAAGCGCCGCTTTGGATGATTGCCTTATGGAACAAGCCTCGGGCGCGGGGCATGGTCATCAGCGTGCTGACCTTCCCGCCGCCACCGGATTCCCCGAAAATCGTCACATTGCCGGGGTCGCCGCCGAATTGGGCGATATTATCCCGCACCCATTCCAGCGCCGCGACAAGATCGAGCACGCCAGCGTTGCCGGAATGTTTGAAATCCGCGCCGCCGATCTCGGCCAGATGCAAATGCGCGAAAATGTTCAGCCTGTGGTTTACCGTCACGACCACCACGTCGCCCCGGTTGCACAGACGCGATCCCTGCTGACGGTCGGAATTCGCCGACCCGTAGGAAAACGCGCCGCCATGCAGCCACACCATGACCGGGCGCTTGCCGGAGGTTCCCGGGGTCCAGACGTTCAGAGTTTGGCAAGCCTCGGTCTCCGCCGCCGAATCCGTGGCGCCCGAGAAATTCGCCAGCTCCGGCCGTGTCGCCGACCTCAGCCCTGCCTGCGGCGCTCGGCTGGTGTATTCGGTCGCTTCGCGGATGCCGGCCCAAGCGTCTGGCTTCCGAGGCGGCATGAAGCGTTCGGCGGTGCCGTAGGGGACGGATTTATAGGCCGCCACGCCCTCGATCATGGCGCCGCGGACACGGCCGGCGGTGGTTTCGACGATCGGTGCTGCTGTGTCGGTCATTGGCTACTCCCCTGGACGTGGGCGGGAGCATGCCTTCGGTTGGGTTGGATGTCACGCCGGCCGGGGTGGACTACGGCAACGTGCCCCAGAACCCCAACGCAACCCGAGCGCATTCCTCCGGCTGCAATATATTCACCCCGTGGCCGTAGCCGGGGAAGGAATGAATCCGCCCGTTCGGCAACGCCTTCGCTAACACCTGCTGCTGGTCGCGGGATGTACGGTGGTGGCGTCGATCGCGATTTCGTCGGTGCGGACCGGACCGCCGCGGATGAAGGCGGGCGGCTGAGCTTGCCGAGCGGTGAGGTCGCTGGCAGGCTGACTGCCAACGACAACACCGATGGGGATACGCTCATGACCGTAGGACCGATTTCGGCCGACTCGCACATCACCGAACCGCCGGATTGCTACATCGCGCATATCGACCCGAAGTTCCGCGATACCGCGCCCCGGATTGTCAGCGACCCGCGGCGGGGCGACATCTACGTGGTCGAGGGCATGAAGCAGACCATCCCGATGGGGCTGGTCGCGGCCGCCGGCATCGATCCGTCGAAACTGAGCATGAAGGGCGGCAAGTTCGCCGATCTGCACCGGGGCGGCTGGGATCCGACGGTGCGCCTCGCGGATCAGGACCGCGACGGCGTCGGCGCGGAGATCATTTATCCGACCGTGGGCATGGTGCTGTGCAATCATCATGACCTCGACTACAAGCATGCGTGTCTGGAGGCGTATAACCGCTGGCTGGCGGAATACGTGTCGTTCGCGCCGGACCGGCTGATCGGTCTGGGCCAAACGGCTGTGCGCACCGTCGCCGACGGGATCGCCGATCTTGAACGCATTAAGGCGATGGGGTTCAAAGGCGTGATGATGCCGGGCATGCCCGGCGTGTCCGACTACGACGACCCGATCTACGACCCGTTCTGGGAAGCCGCCGTGGCGCTGGAATTACCGCTATCGTTCCATATCCTCACCACCGAGGCACAACGTCCGCGTGGGCCGAAGCTGAACGCGTTTTTGTCCATCATCCGCGGCTGCCAGGATATTCTGTCCACCCTGATTTTCGGCGGCGTGTTCGCTCGGCATCCCACATTGAAAGTCGCGTGCGTGGAAGCCGATGCCGGCTGGGCGCCGCATTTTATGTATCGCATGGACCACGCCTACAAGCGCCACCGCTACTGGCTGGAAGGCAACGCGCTGCCCCGTCTGCCATCGGAATATTTCCGCGACAACATTCGCCTGACGTTCCAGGACGATTACGTCGCGTTTCAGCTCGCGGAGATGTTGGGACCGCAACAGCTGATGTGGGCGAACGATTTCCCCCACAGCGATTCCACGTGGCCGTGGAGCCAGCAGGTCCTCGCGGAACAAACCAAGTCGCTGTCGCCCGAGTTGCGGGAGCGCATCGTACGCGGCAACGTCGCCGAATTTTACGGGATCGCCTGACCATGCGCCTGAAGGATAAAGTCGCTGTTGTCATCGGCGCCGGCCAAAGCCCAGGGGAAACCTTGGGTAATGGCCGCGCCACGGTTTTGCGGTTCGCGCAGGAAGGCGCGAAGATTTTCGCGGTCGATCGCGATTTGGACTCCGCCAACGAAACCGCCGCGATGGCTCGGGCCGAGGGCGCCGAATGCGAAACGGCCCGCGCCGACGTGGTGAAGGAAGCCGAGTTGAAGGCGGCGATCGAGGCCGCGCATAAGCGGTTCGGACGGATCGATATTCTGCACTATAACGTGGGTATTTCCGTGGCCGGCGGCGACGCGCCTGTGACCGAAATCACCGAGGACGCCTTCGACTTGATCAGCGCGGTCAACATCCGCGGCGCCGTCATGGCGTGCAAGCACGCGTTGCCGATCATGCGGGCGCAGAAATCTGGGGTGATCCTGATGATCTCCTCGATCTCCGCGTGGGAGAATTACCCCAATGTCGCTTACAAGGTGACCAAGGCGGCCATGATCGCGTTCACGCAACAACTGGCGATCCGGAACGCCGAGTTCGGCATTCGCGCCAATGCCATTCTGCCGGGTTTGATGGCGACTCCGATGGCGGTGGATGTCCGGTCGCGCGTCATTAACAAACCGCGCGAGGACATTATGCGCGAACGCGACAGCCGCGTGCCGTTGCGGGGACAGCAGGGCACCGCTTGGGACGTTGCCAACGCGGCGCTATTCCTGGCCTCCGACGAGGCGAATTTCATCACCGGTGTGTCCCTGCCGGTCGATGGCGGCATGTTGATCGACATCGCGCCAGGGCGGAAAAATTGATGTCCCAGCTCATGAGCGACGCGCAGGTGATCCAGCGCGTCCTGGACCACGTGGACGCGAAAACCACCGATCTGAGCGATACGATCTGGCGGGAGCCGGTGGAAAACTACCGGTCTCAAGAACGGTTCGAACAGGAGATGGAACTCTTCAGGCGCCTGCCGCTGGTCTACTGCCCCTCTGCCGCGTTGCCGGAGGCCGGGTCTTATGTCGCGCGCACACTGGCCGGCGTGCCGCTGGTCGCGGTGCGGGGCGAGGATGGCGTGGTTCGAGCGTTCCATAACGCTTGCCGGCATCGCGGTATGATTTTGGCGGAGGGCGACGGCAATGCGCGATCATTGATTTGTCGTTACCACGCTTGGGCCTACGGGCTGGATGGCAGATTGCGCTACGTGCCGGGCGAGGAAGGGTTTCCCGGATTGGACAAGGATGCGCACGGGCTGGTGCCGGTTCTGGCGCAGGAGCGCGGCGGATTGATTTTCGTCACGATCAAAGAACCGATCTCCTCCGGCGCGCTGGAGGGGTTGCCCGACCTGATCGCGCCGGGGCAGGCGGTGTTCGAGTACAGCAGTTTCGAAGACGACGCGAACTGGAAGCTGCTGTTGGAAACATCGATGGAGGGCTATCACATCAAAGCCCTGCACAACAAAACCTTCTACCCCTACGGCTTCGACAATCTGAACGTCGTCGAAACATATGGCACCAATTCCCGGATCGTCTTTCCGTTCCGCCGGATCGAGAAATTGCGCGACAAGCCGGTGGAAGAATGGCGGGCCGACGGCATGCTGACCCATGTCTATCAGCTGTTTCCCAACACCCGCCTGGCGATTCTGTCGAATCATTATCTGCTGGTGATCCTGGAGCCGGTCTCGGTCAGCCGGTCCCGCTGGGTGATCTACCGCCTGCGCACCCCGGCGGCGAACGAAACCGCCGAAGATATCGAGAAATCCAAACGCGACGCCGCTTTCGTGCGCGACAACGGCGTGGTCGAGGACCGGGAAGCCGCCCGCGGCATCCAGCAAGGGATGGCCGGGGACGGCAACACCCATTTCACTTTCGGCCGGTTCGAAAAGGCAGCGGTGCATTTCCACCAAAATCTGCGTGCCCACCTGGACATGCTGGCTCAGCGATAAAGGATTTCCGCGATGCGTTACGGTTTCTATCTGCCGACCCGCGGCCCCACTGCCACACGGGAAGGCGTCCTGGCGCTGGCGCGCGAGGGCGAGCGGCTGGGCCTGCACTCCGCCATGATCGCGGATCACATCGTCTTCCCGGTCGAGAGCGAATCCGATTATCCCTATACCGTCGACCGCAAGCATCCCGGCGGCGGCGACGCTTTGGAAACGTTTTCCATCCTCGGCGTTGTGGCGGGCGCGACGGAGAAGCTGCGGCTGGTGACCTCGGTGCTGGTGCTGCCCTACCGCAACCCGGTGCTAACAGCGAAAATGGTTGCGTCCTTGGACGTGCTGTCGGGCGGGCGCGTGACGCTGGGCGTCGGCGTCGGTTGGCTGAAGGAAGAGTTCGAGGCGCTGGACAGCCCCGATTTCGACAAGCGCGGCGCGGTGACCGATGAGTGGATCGCGATCTTCAAGCAGCTCTGGACTGAATCGCCGGCCAGTTTCACGGGGCAATTCTACCAATACGCGAATATCCGCTGCGAGCCGTTTCCGTTGCAGAACCCGCACCCTCCGATATGGGTCGGCGGCCACTCCCGCGCCGCGCTCCGCCGCACCGCTCGGCATGGCAACGGCTGGCATCCGGTCGGGGCCATCGCCGCGTCGCCTCTGCCGCCGCAGGAAATGCGGGCGCATCTGAACACGCTGAAACAGATGACCGAGGCGGAAGGGCGGGATTTCTCGGCGATTCAGGTGTCCTACAAGGCGCCGCTTTACGATACCGGCATTCCGGATCGCGACGGCACCCGCCGCAGTTTCTCGGGCAGCGCCGACGACATCGCGGGGGACATCCGCAGCTTTGCCGCGATCGGTGTGCATGAGCTGATTTTCGATTTCCGCGGCAGTTCGATTGCCGAGAGCATCGAGCGGCTACAGCGTTTCGCGGCGGAGGTGATGCCGTTGGTGGATGGGTAGGGCAGATGGTATAATATCAATGGGTTGGAATTTCGATACGACAGAAGGGGCTTTATGATAATTCGCAGTCCGATGCCGTGAGGATTGTCGCCGCGCTGCGAATTTCAAGAACTTCGGACTTATCGAAAGATATAATTATAATGATATAGCATCGATACGCTGCCGGCGCTGGAGGGCTGGGGGGATCCCGGCAGGGCACCGGGTGCGATCGGCTCGGGCACGAACTCCGGGGCACGCTGGCGCCCCGGATGGTCCGTACGCGTCAGGTACGCTTGACCCGCCGCCGACGCAGGGCCGCAAGGCCCGCGGCACCGACGGCGAATATCGTCATGGATGCGGGCTCCGGCACTTGGTCCCCGCCAACCGCCGAGGTGATGGTGTAATTCAGGATTTCAGCATTCCCGAAGCCGTTTGTAAGCTGCCCGGTTCCGGTTTGTCCGGCCATGCCGGCAAGGAACGTATCCTCCCCGGCCTGCGTTTGCACCGCGCCGATGGTGTACGCCGCCGAGGTATTGAACCGCAACTGCATGACGGTATCGGTCACGCCGGACGGACGGAGGTCGAAGTAGTTGTAGGTCGGGCCGCCCTGCTGCTGCTCGACGATCCCGTTGTAGCCGCCGACTGCGTTGGACGTCGCGGTGACGGCACCTGGCGTGAACACGCCGGCGGACATCGTGCCTATGGTCAGGGTGGACACAGCAGTGCTGTTGGCGCCGCTCCCCGAGAGATACGAGTAGTTGAACGGTTGACTACGCGAAATGGCATAAACGTCCGAGTAAGTCATCGTGGACGAATACGAGATCGTATACTCGAAGGCATCGCCGACAAGGCTGGTGCCGTTGTGCCCGGTCAGATACCCGTAACTGTCGGTACTGCCGGTTGTGAAGGTGCCATAGATGGTCGCGCTAATGGTGGACGCGTGGGCCGAGACGCCGGCAGCGAGGAGCGCGGTGAAGGCCGCCGCCGATAGGAAGACGGAACGCCGGGACCGCACCCGGGTCGTTAGTGCTTTCATAATGAACCTCCGTTTGACTGCGATAGCCGGGATGATCCCCGGCCAAATGCCGCGCAGCCCGACGCAAATTGTGTGCCAATTATCAAATCGACGTATTATCAGATACTTAAAAAGTTGGTTTTCGAATTTCAAACGTCGGGTGTAAAATTTTCCGACAAGCAAGGCCTCCGAACTATGACGGCGTGACCCCTTGCCGGTGTTAATCGTAATGCGCTTGGCACCCAGTTCTGTGTCGGCCACGACCGGCAAAGCGGCCTGACAAGGCAGGCTAACGGGGGTGGTCATAGCCGGCCTTTTGGTTTCGAGAAGTCTGGTTCAGGACGCGGCGGTTGTTGGCCGAAGGCTGCTGCAGGGTCCCGTGCCCCGACTTGTCCGAATTCTTGAATTTCGGAAAAAAGATGGCAGGAAGGCTGAAAAAATCAGCGAAAATATTGTGTTTTCGGAGTTAAATTAAGCATAATCGACATGAAAGGAGTCACGCCGCGTGCATAATTATATATTATTAATCAAAACATTAGCATACTTTATCCTGTCTGCACAAGACAGGGAGGTCTGGCTGCCGGGGCGTCCGAATCTCTTACCATACGCCCTGCCCCGGTCCGCTGGACAAAAGTCAGTCGTCTCACGAATAATCATTCGAACACACGCGACAGGAGACCAAAGTGAAAACCATCGTCGGCGGATGCTTCTGCGGCGCCTCCCGCTACACAGCGCAGGGGGAGCCAATTAACATCCGCGTCTGCCACTGCACCATATGCCAGCGCTCGATCGGCGCGGCCTTCAACGCCCGTGTGCTGATGCCTTTGAGCGGTTTTACCGCGACCGGTCCGCTGGGGCGATTGCAGTCCTCGCCGGCGCTCGTGCGGGGCTTCTGCACGGTCTGCGGCACGTCGTTGTTCACCGAACGGGCCGGCGCCGGGGTCATTGGCCTTACGTGCGGCAGTTTGGACACGCCGGAGGATTTTCAGCCTACCGAACACATCTGGGTCTCCAGCAAGCAGCCATGGCTGAAGATCGACGATGGGCTGTTGCAGTATCCCGAAGGCGCACCGGCCTGAGTTGGTCGGGTCAAGCCCGACCATGACGGGCGTGTAGCAACGGCTGCGCCGGTTGGTATAATTGCTGGAGCTCCGAGGGCGGTGGGTTGTGCGGACCGCCGCCTCAATCCTCCACCAGCACCACATGCAAATTCCGCGGCCCGTGCGCCCCGAGTTCCAGCGTCTGTTCGATATCCGCCGACCGCGAAGGCCCCGTCACCAGCATGACATTCCGAGGCATGCCGCCGATCTCCGCCCGCAGCTTGTCCCAGGCTTCCTCATAAGCGCCCACCAGACACGACGCCCGCAGCACGACAATCGCCGTATCCGCCAGCAAATTCAGCGTCGTCGGCCGTTCCGGAGCGCTCGGCAGCATCAACGTGCCGGTTTCGGCAATCGCGGCGAAGGCCTGAGTCACCGCGACGGCGTCGGTGGCCTGGGCGCGGCCTTCGCGGATTTCGAGCATTGGGCGCTCGTTCCACGGCACCGCCTGTAAATCCGGGTGCGGCGCCATCGCCAGACGGCTCGGCAGGTTGTGCGCGGTCAAATAGTCGGCCACGGCGGCGGGCACGCCGGACAGATCGGCGACGCGGGCAACGGACCCGAACTCCTTCTCCACATTGCGCACGAACAGATTGATTTGCTCCGGGTGCGGCAGACGCGACCGCGCCGGAAGCAAATGCCGGGGATGCGAGGCCAAGCGGCCGCGCAGCATCGTTTGCTGATCGGCGGGCAGCTCGCCCCGGCGCAGGCCGCGGCGGATGGCGTTCAGGACGAGGGATTTGCTCATGATCAGAGTGTCCCCTCGCGCTGCGCCCGAGCATAGCGGGCGAAAAAAGTGTCGCCCTCGGGGGCGGGGAGGTCGCGGCCGCCGGTCCAACCCCCAGCGAAGGGCAGCGAGGCGAATTTTCCCTTCTTGCGCCCGAACCAGCCGAGGCTGGCCGCCGCCGCTCGGGTCGCGAGGCGATACAGGGCCGGGCGGCGGGCGAACCACGCCCACAGGCCCAGATTGGTGCGATAGGCGGCGGGGGATAAATGCCGCTCGAATTCGCGTTCGCGCCAGTGGCGCATCAGCTTCGGCAGCGGGATTTTCACCGGGCACACGCTTTCGCATTTGCCGCAGAAGGTCGATGCGTTGGGGAGATGCCCCGCTTGGTCCACGCCGATCAGCCCCGGCGTCAGCACAGATCCCATGGGGCCGGGATAGACCCAGCCGTAAGCGTGGCCGCCGACGGCGCCGTAGACGGGGCAGTGGTTCATGCAGGCGGCGCAGCGGATGCAGCGCAGCATCTCCTGGAACTCGGTCCCGATCATGGCGGAGCGGCCGTTGTCGATCAGGATGACGTGGTATTCCTCCGGCCCGTCCAGATCGCCAGGACGCCGAACGCCGGTGGAAAAGGTGGTGTAGACCGAGAAATCCTGACCGGTGGCGGATCGCGCCAACACTCGCAGAAGGGACGTGCAGTCCTCGATGGTCGGGACGCATTTCTCGATGCTGGCGAGCACGATGTGGACGCGCGGCAGTGTCTGGGTCAGGTCGCCGTTGCCTTCGTTGGTGACGATGACGCTGCTGCCGGTCTCGGCGATCAGGAAATTGGCGCCGGTGATGCCGACGTCGGCCGCCAGGAAGCTGGACCGCAGCTTGGTGCGAGCCTCGGTCAGGATGTCGCGGCGTTCCAAGAACTCGCGCGCGGGGTCCAGATCGGTATGGTGCTTCCGAAAGGCTTCTTCCCAATCTTCCATGTTGAGATGGAAGGCGGGGGCGATGATGTGGCTGGGGAGCTCGTCGCGCAGCTGGATGATGTATTC
Organism: uncultured Acetobacteraceae bacterium; assembly: GCA_903895595.1. GTDB lineage: Bacteria > Pseudomonadota > Alphaproteobacteria > Acetobacterales > Acetobacteraceae > Rhodopila. The sequence goes on from CAITUP010000018.1 coordinate 25,737, forward strand.
GCCGAGATCGGTTTCGACCGGGGTGATGCCGTGACGTTCGAGGTGATGGTTGATGGCGATTTCCTCGCCGATCATGGATTTGCCCTTGGTGACCGTCTTCGCGCCGACTCGCTGGCAAATGGACAGGACCGCCGCGCGGGCCGCGTCGGCGTCGGTGCACCAATGGACCTGGCCGCCGGCTTTGACGACGTTGGCCTCGTATTCCTCCAGGTAGAAATCGAGGTTCGCGAGCGCGTGGTTTTTGATGTCGCGGGCGGTGTTCCGCAGTTCCTCGAACTCCGGCAGCCCGGCAACCGCCGCCGCCCGTCGCGCGATGAAGCTGGGGCCGCTGCGGGCGAGGGCCTTTTGCAGGCCGGCGTTGCCGATGGCCTTGGTGGCGTTTTCCTTGAACGCGGGGGAGGTGGCGACATGCATGGGGCGAAGGCTCCTTCGCCGCCTGTCTAGCCGGTTTCCGCGCCGGCTGGAATCACCCGCGACGGCGGCGGGCCGCGGCCAGCCCGAGCAGCCCGGCGCCGAAGATCGTCATCGTCAGGGGTTCTGGGATTTCCACGTCGCCCGAGGTGAAGAAGCGTTGGCTGGCACCGGTGCAGGCGAAGCTACTGCATTCGTAGGAGGCGCTGAGCACGAGCTGGTCGGTGGTGTTGCCGTTGGCTTGGAGTACGTCGACGAACACGAGGTGCAGGTCCACGGCGCTGCTGATGGAGCCATAGACGTCGATCACGCTGCCCGGGCTGGCGAGCAAACCCGCGGGTCCGCCTGGATACGGATAGGTGAAGCCGGGCGACGAGGTTCCAGCCGTCGTCACGATATTGGTAAGATTGATGAATCCGTACGAATTCAACGTGATGATGCCCGACGCCGAACCGCCGTCGTCGAATGTTGCGTTTTCGAGCGCCAGCGTCACCGGATAGGCCTTGGCCGGCGCGGTGGCCAGCGTGGCGGCGGCGGCGAGCGCGAGGCTGGGCAAAAGGCGACGAATGGCAGGCATCGGCTGGGTTCCTTCGGTTCTGGCGGGCAAGGCAACGACTCTGCGGCCGTTTGTAGGACGCCGCGTTGCAGCATGCAATGGTATTGAGGTCGTCACGGTTCCCTGGATGGACGCAAATACAGTAGTACGTCGTTCTCGGGAATACATACGTACGCAACTATTTAGCGCCACACAGTCGATTTGTGTTGTTTTCCGAGTATTATATTATTATTGAGTGCGCCACTCATTAGTGGCGAGTTCCTCCCATGTGCCGATCATTCCTGTATGCCGTTGCCGCGCTGACATTCTTTCTCTCGCCTCACCGCTGTCACGCGAATGTGTTCCAATGGACATTAACCGGGGCTGACCAAGGCTCCGGCGCCATCGCGACTGGCGGGCCTGACGATGGGGGGGCGGCGATCATCGGGTTTACAGGGACGATCGACGGAGAAACGATCGAGGGGTTGCAGGGCGGCACCCCCGGCGTACCGACGTCCTCTCCGACCGGGGCTTTCGCTTACGATAATATTCTGTTTCCCGGCGCGGCCCAGTTGTTGGACGGCAGCGGGCTGCTGTTCCGGATCGCGGGGCAGGAAGGCAATATCTGGGCTAATGGCGGGGGATACGGCTACGCCACCGCCGCGTGCGGCAACTGCATCACTCTGTCGCACCAGACCGACAGTTTCGCGATCCTGCCGTTGCCCGCGGATCTGTCGGCCGACACGCAGGACCTCCCCGAACCCAACCCCATAACACTTCTGGGATTGGGGTTGCTCGGCCTTACAATGGCGCGCTGGCGGAGCTGAACCATGGGTATGGGGTCTCCTCCATGCCCATGGTTCGGACCGATCAGGTCGAGTAGTCGGAGAACGAAGCGCCCGAGAAACGCGCCCGGTAGTCGGTGCGGACATTGACCAGGGCGACGCGGCCCTTGTCGACTTCCGCCTGCGCCCGCTCCAGCGCCGGGGTGATGCCCTCGGCTTCCGTCACGTATTCGCCGTAGCCGCCCAGTGCCTCGCACATGCGGTCGTAACGCATGTAGCCGAGGTCGCGGCCCGGCTTCTCGCGCTTCGGATCGCCGGTCCAGCCGCCGTTCAGGCTGATGACGATCAGCAGCGGGATTTTGTGGCGGATGGCGGTGTCCATCTCCATGGCGTTCATGCCCATGGAGCCATCGCCGTGTACCACGATCACCTGCTTATCCGGGCAGGCGACTTTCGCGCCGACGCCGAACGGCAGGCCGACGCCCATGGTGCCGAACGGGCCGGAGTTCAGACGGTGCGCCGGCGAGAAGGTCGGCATGGTCTGACGCCCGAAGTTCAGCGTCTCCTGCCCATCGACGCACAGGATAGCGTCGCGCTTCGCGAAATCGCGAACCGCTTCCAACATGCGCACGGGGTGGATGTCGCCATCCTCCACCGGGCGGTTGGCACCGGCGGCGGCGCGCTTGGCTTGCTCGCCTTCCGACAGCTTGTTGCGCCAGTCGCGGAAGTTGGAGGAATCGACCTTGCCCTTGATGCCGACCAGCAACTGTTGCAGCACGGCTTTGCAGTCGCCCACGATGGGGATATCGACGTAGCGCGCCGCGGTGGCGATTTCGGTCGAATCGATGTCGATACGGGCGATCGTCGCGTTGGGCCCAAAGCGCGGCGGGGAGGCATGCCCGATGATGTAGTTCATGCGGGTGCCGAGCACGATGATCAGGTCAGCGTCGCGGAACGCGGAGGAGCGCATCGCGAGGTAGGCATATTCATGATCGTCCGGCACGACGCCACGGCCTTGCGGGGTGGTATAGAACGGGATGCCGGCGGCTTCGACGAACTGCTGCATTTCTTCCCAGGCGCGCGACCAGATCACGCCCGAACCGGACACGATCACTGGCTTTTTCGCGCCTTGCAGCGCCTTCACCAGCGCATCGACCTGACGCGGATCGCCGAGCGGACGGGAGTCCACGAGCGGGCGTCCGGCGTAGGACCAGTCGACGAGGTTCTCGTCGATCTTTTGGTACAGCATGTCGCCGGGGCAATCGATGTAGGCGGGGCCGGGCTTGCCGGTCATGGCCTTCTGCATGGCGAAGTTGATCTGCTGCGGGATGCGCTTGAGGTTAATCAGGCGATCGACGTGCTTGGTGCAGCCGCGCATCAGCTCGACTTGGTCGATTTCCTGGAACACCTGGCGGCCGAACTGGCTGAGCGGGCTGGAGCCGCCGAAGGCTACGACCGGGCAGCAGTCGATCAGCGCGTTGGCGAGGCCGGTGGTCAGGTTGGTGACGCCAGGCCCGGAGGCGGCCATGCACACCGACGGTGTTTGCTTGAGGCGGCTGTACGCCTGGCACGCGAAGGCGGCGGCCTGTTCGTGCCGCACGTCGATCATGCGGATGCCTTCCTTGATGCAGGTGGCTTCCGCCAGCAGCATCGGCCCGCCCATGATGTAGAAAAGGTCTTTGACCCCTTCTTTTTCAAGGCATTTGGCAATGATCTCCGAACCTGTGAGCTCTGCCATTTTGTTCGTCTCCTCGGTGATTGGTCGTGTCGCGAAGGCTTGGGCCGGCGCGCGACGTGCGGGTTCCGATGGCATGCGCCATGCGTGTTTCCCCCGTCGTTGGCCGAACCGGCGTTTCTGAGGGGACGCTACAGCGGATGGCGGGGGAGCGTAAGCCCCCCGGCGGCTGCGCGGATTTTTTGCGGGTGGGGGCGGATTTTTTTGCGGCAGTATTAACGGTTCGTTAACACTGCCGATATCGTGGATTCGCCGGCGGGCGCCACCTTGGCAGCTTACTCAAGGAGGTGGTGAGATAAAAGACCACCCCATATTCCTGCCGCCGATACTCGGGACTTTGGCCGATAAAATCGCCATCGTCATCATTCGGAAGACTATTATCCGGGTGGTTAAGAGGAAAAAGCGGTAGGGGAAGGGTCGGACCGCTTCGGCGGACCGGGCCGCCGTTGGGGCGATCCGAGGGTTCGGACGGCAACAGCCCGTACGCCGTGAGCGGCAAGGCCACGGACCGCCACCGAACGCTGGCCAAATGCCGCTTCCAGCGCGTAGCCTGAGCCTCAACGCAGAAAAATACGGGGAGGCACGGGCATGCCAGGACTGACTCGCCGCCGCACCATCGGCGCCATTGCCGCGGCCGGGATCGCGTCCCGCGCCGCGCGTGCCGACATGAGCGCGTTGGAGGACGCCGCGAACCGGGAAGGCACCCTGACCTGGTACATCGCCCAAATGTCGTCCGAGGTCGCGGAACTCATGGGCCGCCGGTTCACCGCCCGCTACCCCGGCGTAAAGGTCGTCGCCATCCGCACCACCGGCCAAGTGGCGCATGAGCGGCTGCAGCAGGAGCTGAAAAACAACGCGCCGCAATGCGACGTGTTCAGCTCCACCGACATCGCCCACTACCCGGCGCTGCGAAAGCGCGGGGCGCTGGCCCAGTACGTGCCGATGAATGTCGGGGAACTCGCGCCCGCGTTTCGGGGGTTGGGGGAGGACGGGTTCTACTATCCGACCAGCGCGTCGCTCCAGATGATGATCTACCAGAAGGAGAAAATCGCTGGGGCCGACATCCCGCGCCGCTTCACCGATATGCTGGATCCCAAGTGGAAGGGCCGGGTCGCTACCGGCCACCCGGCGTTCAGCGGCTATTTCGGCCAGCTGGCGGTCGTGCTGCGCCGGCAATACGGGTGGGAATTTTTCGAGAAACTCGCCAAAAACAACCCGCGCATCGGGCGGTCGGGCGGCGACCCGCTCACCATGCTGAACGCGGGGGAGTGTCTGATCGGCACCAGCGCGATGAGCATCGCGCTGCAATCCGCCGACCACGGTAACCCGATCGGGCTGGTGTTCCCCGAGGACGGATCGCTGCTGTGCGTCGGCCCGTCCGCCATTCTGGCTGCCGCCCCCCACCCCAACGCCGCGCGCCTGTTCCAGGAATGGCTGCTCGGCCCCGAATACAGCCAAGCGTGCGTGGATAATTTCATGATGCCCGTGCGGTCGGACGCACCGCCCCTGAAAGGCGGGAAGTCTTTGACGGAAACACCGATTTGGACGATGACAACGGCCGAAATCGCCAAAGGCATTCCAGAGACGATCGAGCTTTGGCGAGATACGTTCGGGTCATGATCGCGACCGGATGTTACATGTCGTCACGATCATGGGAACGTGGCTGGATATGACGATAACGTTTGTGTGAGGCCCGCGATTATCGGATGCCGATTGGCTGAAAAAGGTCGAATGGGTACCCAACTGGTCACCCCATGCCTTGACAGGAAATGAGAGAAAATATTAAAAAAGCAACGTGGCGGTTGGGTCTTGACATTCGGGGTGGAGAACTTTGCTCAATCTCCGGTCGGGGCTCGTCGGACGGCGGAACGAGACATGGTCCGAGCAGCCGGCACTGTGCAGGCGTCCCGGACTCGCAAAACGCAAGAGTGGGGTATACAATGTTCGGCAATGTAAAAAATCTTTTTATCTTAGTCGCTGATCGCCGCGGTGTCACCGCGCTCGAATATGCCATGATCGCGGGTCTCATTGTTGCCACTATCGCGGTTGGCTTTGGGCTCTTGGCGTCCAATCTCAGCACCCAGTTCAGTACCCTCGGCACCAGCCTGTAACCGCCGATTCCGCTACCGGATACCCAATTCGGGACACGCCCGGGTTGGGCCCGTGGCCCGTTCCACGGACCGCTCACGCGCCTGAACCCTGGCCAACACGATGCGAGACTTTCATACTCGCGGCCGGTGAGAAATTTCAGGAAACGCGCCCATGCTGCCGACACCCAGCTTCCATCATCTGCATCTGAACGCCGTCGACCCCGATGCGGCCATCGGGTTCTATACCCGGCAGTTCCCCAGCACGGCGGCCGGCACCTGGGGTGGGCATAAGGCACTGTTATCGCCTAATAATATCATGCTGCTGTTCAATCGGGTGGACACACCGCCGGCGATGTCGCCACCCAGCGCGATCTGGCACTTCGGCTGGCATGTCACCGACGTCCGCGCCAACATCGCCGCCTACAAGGCTCGGCCGGAGGTGACGTTGCGGCCGCTTTACACCACCGAGGAGGGTGAGTTCGTCCTTATCAATTCGGATACGTGGCCGGCGCCCAAGGGCGTGGCGCCGGGGCTGACGCGCGCGCAGATCGCGGACGCCAAGGCGAAGCACGTTCAGCCCGTGGGCGGCGGCGGGTTTGCCTACATGGATGGACCGGAGGGGGCGCTGGTGGAGTATGTCGGCGACTTCCCCAAGGAGCATTTCGACCATGTGCACCTCTGGCAAGAAGACCCGTTCGCGGCGTTGGACTGGTACCAGACCCATCTGAACGCGCCGGTGCGGGCAGGGTTCGTGCCCCCGACGGCGGAGCAGCGAGCGGCTGGCCGTGGGACCGAGCGATCCTGGCCGTCGTTGACGCTCGACGGGATGTTCCGCGATCCTCGGGCCGGCGTGGTGTTCGGGGACGTGGTGCTGACATGGTATGCCAACCAGTGGGACAAGCCGCTGGTGCCGTCGCGCGGGCAGTTGCAGGATCACATCGGGTTCAGCGTGCCCGATCTCGACGCCTGGATCGTCAAGCTGCGTGGCGAGGGCGTGACATTCCTGGAAGACGTCTACCGGCTTGGCGATACGCGCGCGATCATGATCGAGGGGCCAAGCAAGGAGGCGTTGGAACTGGTGGAGGTGCGTTAGCGCGCCGCCAACCGGCTGAAGCTGACCGCCGCCGCCACGCCGGCCGCCGCTGCCGAAATCGCCAATGCCATCACCGGCCCCGTTTCCGGCAGCATGGCGAACACCAGTGCCACCAGGGCCGCGCCGGTCGTCTGGCCGAACAGGCGTGCGGTGGCTTGCATGCCGCTCGCCCCGCCGGCCCGGTGCGGCGGGGCCGATCCGATGATTGCCCGATTGTTCGGGGTATTGAAGAAGCCGAAGCCGACGCCGGAGATCGTCATCCGCCACGCAATGTCGAGCATGGTGGGATCGTGCGGCAGGAACACCATCAGGCCGGTGCCAAGCGTCATCAGCGTCATACCGCAACCGCCAAGCAATCCAGCAGGGTAGCGATCGGCCATGCGGCCGGCAAAGGGGGCGATGACCGCGACACTCAGCGGCCAGGGAGTCATCAGCAGTCCGGTCGTCACTTGGTTCAGCCCCAGCGTATGCTGAAACAGGAACGGCAACGCCACCACCGCCATGCCCTGGGAAATGAAGGAGCAGATCGAACTCGCGACCGACAGCGCGAACAGCGGGATGCGCAGCAGATCGACTGGCAGCAGCGGCGAGGACCGGCTGAGCTGGTGAACCACCAAATAGGCCCCGATCCCCAGGCCGGCGGCGATGATCAGGGCGATGACGATGGGCGCCTCGCCGTGTCCCATTTCCGAAATGCCGATCAGCAGCAGCCCGAATGCCAGCGCCTGTAACAGCGCGCTGCCGACATCGAACTTCGCGCGGGTCCGCGGCGTGTTGGGCAGATGGTGCCATGCGATGACGATGGCCAGGATGCCCAGCGGCACGTTGACCGCGAACAACCACGGCCAATGCGCGACCGAAAGAATGGCGGAGGCCACCGACGGCCCGATGGCCGAAGCCGTCGATCCGATCGTCGCGTTCAGGCCCACTCCGCGTCCGAGCCAAGCGCGGGGATAGATGAAGCGGACGAGGGCGCCGTTGACGCTCATGATCCCGGCGGCGCCGACGCCTTGGACGATGCGGGCGACGATCAGGACCGGCAGGGTCGAGGACATCGCGCAGAACAACGACGCGATGGTGAACAGGATCAACCCGCCTTTGTAGACGCGCTTGTAGCCGTAGATCTCGCCCAGGGAGGCCAAGGGCAGCAGCGATACCGTCACCGCCAGCTGAAACGCGTTCACCACCCAGATGGAACCCGACGGTGTCGTGCCCACGTCCCGCGCGATGGTCGGCAGCGCGACATTGGCGATGGCGCCGTTCAACACGGCCAGGATCAGGCCGAGCGCGATGCTGAGGATGGCCCAGTAGCGCTGCGGGAGAGGGACGCCGTCGGGAGGAGGGAGCGACGCCGACATCAGGCGGGCTTGCGGGCGATGTAGACCCACTCGTCGCGCAACAGGCCGTAGCGGACTTCTTCTTCCGGTGCCATGCGGAAGGTTTCCACCTGAAATCCAGCTTCGGTGAGGCGGTCGGCGAAATCCAGGCCGTAATAGCGGAGGTGATCGTGGGCGCTGAAATGCGCCCAGCGTTCGGCTTTGCCAGTGATGGCCGGGTTCTCGTAGGTGTCGTGCCGAGTGGCGTTGATGGGCACGCTGAACAGACCGACTCCGCCGGGTTTCAGGAGGCGAAACAGTTCCTGCATCGCTTTGCGGTCGTCCGGGATATGCTCCAACACGTGGTTGGCCATGACCACATCGTACGACGCATCGGGCAGGCGAACATCGGTGATGTCCGTGCCGGGATGGGTGACGCCGGCCTGCATCAGGTCCGCGGTCTCATACAGCGGATTGCCCACCATGCGCCGCATGACGACCTTCTCCGGCGCGAAATGCAGGATGCGCTTTCCCGCCAGCTTGTCGCCGCCGCCCTCGGTCACCCAAAGGTGTTGCAGCCGGTGCCGCTCGCGGGACCCGCAGCTAAGGCAGCGTGCATCCCATCGGCCGGGATGCCCGACGCTGATGAACACGCCATGGTAGCCGCAAATCGGGCAGGTCCGGTCGAGCCGTCCCGCGCGAAACTGACGGCGGTCGTTCAGCCACGCGCCGGCAAGGCGGCGGAGGCGCGTCCAGCGGCCGAGGCCTCCGTGACCAGCATCCGTCATGGTCGGGCTTGACCCGACCATCTCGGGCCAATGAGACGCGAAGGGCTCATAGTGTTTTGCTGCGCTGCGGCATGGAAAAGGGCTTATCAGTGCGTCCGGCAGGTCGCAAGCCGCTTTCAACTCTGTAGGTCAATCCGTTCCGCCAGCCGGCGGATGCAGCCTTGTATCGAGGGCGAATGGCTCCTGGGTCAGAAGCGTGTAGGCATCCCCGGCTCGGGGGCTTTCGAACAGCAGGTTCCAGCTATGGGTCGATACGGTGCTGGGGAACAGCACGAAAGGGTGTTCGGCCAGCAGGCGAGCACCGAAGGCCTGTTGACCAGCACTGGGAATGCCCGGAACCAGCCAGTTGGGGTTAGGGACCGATGCCGGGTCGACCAAGAAAATATCGGTCGGATTGTTCACCCGAGCGGATGTCAGCGTGTGTGGAGTTGTGTCGAGGACCGGGAAGGTTTTATGGACCGCGACTTCCAGGATTGCCGTCGATGGGTCCAGGGCACAGTACACGGCGCGCATGCCAGCGGGGTTCCAACGACCGCCAGCCCGATAGGCGCCCTCGCCGCTGTCCCACGCCGGGGCGAACCGCTGTTGGTCGAGACGCCAGAACACATAGGCGCCGGAGCCATGCGGCGGGGGAAGCGAAGTCACCTACGTGTAAACCCCGTACTCCAGGCGTGTGAGAAAGGCGTTCACCAGATCGACGCCGGCCGGGGTTTGCAGCAGCGCCAGCGGAACTTGGCGGTCCAATCCCATGACCGGCTCGCTGATCCATGCTTCGGCGGCTTCCTGGGACCCGAAAACCTCGGTCGCTTTCGCCAAGACCCGTGCGAAGGTCCAGGTCTTGTTGCTTTGCTCGGGGCTGAGAGGAAGCGTTCCGGGGTCCTTGCGGCGCTGGTATGTGCGATAGGTCATGCCGAACGCGTCCTCGAAATGGCGGCCGCTTTTGACGAGTTTGACGGTCACGACAAGGTGGTCGAGGGCCTTTTGCGGCAGGCCTGTCTTGAGAAGGCGGTGGACGTCGAGTTGGCTGGCCGGCCGGCTTTTCAGCACGCGCGGGCCACCGAGCAGGGACATGGCTTGGGTGAAGTCGCTGTGATCGGGGGTGCGGACGGTGGCTGACATGGGCAAGAGCCTGTCGTATGACGTAATTTTATACGACAGGTGTCGCCCGTCATGCAAGCGCCACGATCGCGATCCGATCTGGATTGTAACCGCTCAACCGGCCGAAACCGGCGCCGGATGCGTGGCAGCCCAGTGCTGGGCGATATCCAGCCGCCGCGTGACCCAAACGTCGGAGAAGCCGGCGATATGGTCCATCAGCCGCTGCAACCCGGCCGCCCGGCCCGGATGTCCGATCAGCCGCTGGTGCAGCCCGATCGACATCATCTTCGGTTGCGTGGCGCCTTCCCGGTACAGCATGTCGAACGCATCCCGGCAGAAATGGAAAAAATCGTCGCCGGTCGAAAACGTGCCGCGCCCGAACTTGGTGTCGTTGTTCGTCAGGCTGTAGGGCACGACCAGATGCTGCTTGCCGGACACCGTCGTCCAATACGGCAGTTCATCGTCGTAGGCGTCGGAGTCGTACAGGAACCCGCCTTCCTCCACCAACAGCCGCCGCGTATTCACGCCGGGCCCGCTGCGGCAATACCAACCGACCGGCCGCTCCCCCATCGTCGCCTGTATCGACGCGACCGCCCGAGCGATCCGCGCCCGTTCGGTTGCTTCGTCCATGAGGTAATGCTTCTCCCACCGCCAGCCGTGGCAGCAGACGTCCCAGCCGGCGGCCTTGATCGCGGCGACGGCGGGTGGGTGCCGCTCCAGCGCCAGCGCGCACCCAAACACCGTCAGTGGCCATCCCCGCTCGGCGAACAGCCGATGGATGCGCCAGAAACCGACGCGGACCCCGAAGGCGAACATCCCCTCCGCGGCGAGATCGCGGCCGGGAACGCCCGGGTTCACCGCACCGTATTCCGTCAGCCCCCACTCCGATTCCGCGTCGCCATCGGGGATGGACGCTTCCGACCCTTCCTCGAAGTTCACTACGAAATTGACGGCGATCCGAGCACCGCCCGGCCATTTGGGGTCGGGTGGGTTGGCGCCGTAGCCGATGAGGTCGCGATCCATGGTGTCGGTCTCCCGCGTTTGCAACGTCAGAATAGGGCGGGTCAGCGCCTTATGCGACAACATTGACGCGGTTCTGCCGCCAGCCGAAAAGGCCCGCCATGTCGCACCCCGCCGCAACCTGGATTCTCGCCGAGGGCTTGGCTGGTTTGCAGTCGCAGGCTGTCGGCCTCGCGGAGGCGGGCGGTCTGATCCCGGATACACGCGTGCTGATGCCGGGGTTTCCCTGGAAGCATGTTCCCGCTCGGCTTTGGCCTCGGCCGTTGAGCGTGGTCGCCGACGCGGTGCGGCCTCCGGTTCCGGGGGTGGCGATCGGCTGTGGCGGGATGGCTGCCGCCGTGTTGGCCGCGTTACGTTCGCCGTCGCTACCGGTCGTGCAGGTGCAGAACCCGCGTATGAACCTGCAAAAATTCGACCTGATCGTCGCCAACGCGCACGACGAGTTGACCGGTCCGAACGTCATCGTTGTGCGCACCGCGCTGCACCGGGTGACGCAGGCCCGTTTGGCCGCCGAGGGCGAGATCTGGCGCGAGCGCCTCGCCCCGTTCAAACGCCCCTTGGTCGCCGTGCTGCTGGGTGGCAGCAACGGGCGCTACCGGCTGGACGTGGAAGCCGGCGGGAAACTCGCCGCCGATCTCGCCGCTATGGTCCGCCGCGACGGGGTGGGGATCGTGGTTACGCCTTCGCGCCGCACCGATCCGGCGGTGACGGCCCTGATCCGGCAGGCGCTGGAGCCGCTGGGCGGCTGGGTTTGGGACATGACCGGCGACAACCCCTATTTTGGGATGCTGGCGCTGGCGGACATGATCGTGGTGACGCAGGACAGCGTGTCCATGATCTCGGAAGCCTCTGCCACCGCCGCCCCGGTCATGTTCGCGCCCTTGCCGGGCCGCGCGCGCCGGCACGAGCTGTTTCTGCGGATTATGCGCGACGCCGGGCGCATCCGTCCGTTCGAGGGGCGCTATGCCCCCTGGAACGCCGCCCCGCTGAACGATACACAAGAAGCGGCGGCCGAGATGTGCCGCCGGCTTGGACTCCAGGACCCCGGTATATGCTGAACATCCAGACCTTCGACGCGCGCGCCGGGGGGAATGTCATCTACAAGGCGCTTGCTCATCCGCTGGCGGCGGAGGCGATTTCTCGCGTGTACGCCGGGTTGCATGGGAAGGTGGCGCTGTACGATCCGGACCATATCGCGGAGCCGTTGCTGGCATTGTATCCCGCGCCAACCTCCGTCACCGCGCTTTTCGTGCACGATGTGGCCGAGGTCGGGGCCGTCCGCGGCGGATTGACCGCCCAGGCGCTGACCGACCTGCCGAAAAGCGGCGCGGCGACCGTGCTGATCGCGGCTTTCGACGCCGGTCGTATCGCCGACCGTATCGCGCACCTGCTGCCTCCGGGTGCTCGGGTTGTGACGCTGGACGAGATTCGACTGCCTCCGGCGCTGATTTCCGTGCCCGGCAAGTATCTGGACAAGCTGAATTTCGCGACCAACTTCGCTTTCTTCCGGGATGCGGAGGGGCTTTCCACGCGGCTGGTGTCGGCGAATTACTGGGCCAATTACGGGGCGAAATCGATCCGCCTTTGGCTGCGCCTGTTCGATGGGGACGGCGCTTCGCTTGCTACCTGGGAACAGGATTTGCCGACGGGTGCCGGCGGGTTTTCGATCGACAGCCGCGATATTCGGGCGCGCTTCGGGTTGGGACCGTTCACCGGGCAGCTGTTTATTCACGCGGTCGGCGCCTCCGGCCACGATGTGGTGAAATACGCGCTGGATACCTATGCCAGCGACAACGGCGCCTCTTTGTCCTGTACCCACGACGCCAACGCTTGGCCGTCGGATCGTTTCGCCGGACTGCCGGCCCCAGCGGAAGGAGAGCGTGTGGTGTTGTGGCTGCAAAACAGCCACGCGGTGCCCATTCCCGCCGGAACCGTTGCACTGGACCGCATGGGCGCGGAACAACCGGTCACGCTGGACCGCGCGGTCGGTCCATTCGCCACCGTCGCGCTGGATGTCGCCGCGATGCTGCCGGGATTGCGTTGGCCGGCGCAGGTGGAAGTGCGCACCGGCCGGCATGTCGTGCGGCCCCGATACGAGGTCACGCGCGGGGAACGCACCCGCATCGCGCATGTAAATGTCGAACGGGACAATCTGCGCACCGACCCCGGCATTCCCGCGCTGCCCCCGGTGCTGGGGCGCGGTTATTTGTTGCCGTTCCCGATCCTACCGCGAGGCCGCTTCCGCAGCATTTTCCAACCGACGCCGATGGCGACGACTCAGACGAACATGCCGGTGCGGCTGGATGTGTTCGACCGCGCGGGACGGAAGGTTTCGGAACGATTCCTGGGGTGCCTGCCGCGTGGCCACGATCTGGCCCAGGATTTCGACGCGATCGATGTCGATGCCGGTCACGCCGAACTGGTCTACGATTTCCGCGATGGCGGCGAGGCCGACGGCTGGCTCCACGCGCTGTTTCGTTACGAAGACCGCCAGTCCGGCCACGCCGCCGAGTCCAGTTTCGGCGCGCATATCTTCAACACCGCGATGACCTATCGCGATGAGCCGCAATCCTACTCCGGCCCGCCCCCCGGTCTGTCCACCCGCCTGTTCCTGAAGCTCGGCGACGAACGCCGCCAGAGTTTCGCGGTGCTGATTTATCCGGCCTCCGCCGCGTGGCATCCGGTTTCGGCGACCGTGCTGCAATTGCACGACGGTGCCGGGGTGTTGGTGGCGGAGGCGCCGGTGCCGATCGCCTGTTCCGGTTCGGCCATGGTCTGGCCGCATGAGGCGTTCGGTGCGGCGGCGTTGTCGGACGCCGGGCCGAACGGTTACGTGTTGGTGCGCGATCCGACGTGCCGGTTGTTCGGGTATCACGGGCTGATGGACAATGCCGGCGGGTTTTCGTTGGATCACATGTTCGGGTTCTGACCCCGCACGCGGGCGCATTTATTTTCGCAAACGATTTGTTAACCCTTGCCCTGTACGTGAATTCGGCCGGCAGGATTTCCCGGCCGGCCGTTCGCCAGGAGGTGCAAGATGTTCACCCATCTCATCTTACTGCTGCTATCGATAAAAATCTTGCAATACAAAGTCAAGATCGGTGTGACGTTGCAGTAGGGGATGGGCCGGTCCGCTTGGCTATGCGGACCGGTTCACCCCTGGCGGGCTGTCTCGCCAGATTGTTCGATCGGGTGATTCACGCCTTGGTGTGTTTCCAACTGCGGCGATCACGCTCTAATAAGACCGAGGCATGCCCAATACATGCTGTCCAACATACCCGAGTATGAGGTTCGTCGAAATCGGTGCGATCTGGTACAAACGAACCTCCCGCCATTTCCGCTCGATCTCGTACTCGCGGGCGTAGGCGAATCCGCCATATGTCTGCATGCAGGTGTCGGCCGCTTTCCACGCCGCTTCGGATGCCAGCAGCTTCGCGATATTCGCGTCCGCCCCGCATTCCTTACCATCGTCGAACAATGCCGCCGCGCGCCGGCACACCATATCGGCCGCTTCCAGCTCGGCCCACGCCCGAGCGATGGGGAATTGCACAGCTTGGTTCTTGCCGATGGGGGCGCCGAATACGACGCGGTCCTTGGCATATTGAGTCGCTTTCTTCACGAACCAGCGGCCGTCGCCGACCGCTTCGCTCGCCACCAGGATACGTTCGGCGTTCATGCCGTCCAGGATATAACGGAAGCCCTTGCCTTCCTCGCCGATCAGGCTGTCTGCCGGAATGCGGAAATTATCGAAGAAAATTTCGGTCGTGTTGTGGTTGATCATCGCTTTGATCGGCCGCACTTCCAGTCCGGTGCCGGTATTCATCGCCCGCATGTCGATCAGGAACACCGACAGCCCATCCGATCGTTTCTTCACCTGATCCGCCGACGTCGTGCGGGCCAGCAGCAGCATCATGTCGGAGTGCATGGCGCGCGACGTCCACACCTTCTGGCCATTGATAATATAGGAATCGCCATCCCGCACCGCGCGCGTCTTCAACTGCGTGGTATCCGATCCCGTCGTCGGCTCCGTCACCCCGAAGGCCTGCAAGCGGATCCGCCCCGCCGCGATTCCCGGCAGGTACTTACGCTTTTGTTCGTCCGACCCGTGCCGCAGCAGCGTGCCCATAATGTACATCTGCGCGTGGCCCTGGCTGGCGACGCAGCCGGAGGCGTTGATCTCCTCCAAAATCACCGCCGCCGCGCGCACCGGCAGACCGGAGCCGCCGTATTCCTCGGGGATCAGCGCGCCGAGGAAGCCAGCCTTGGTAAGCTCCTCGACGAAAGCGGTCGGGTAGGCCTGCTCGTCCTCCAGCCCGGCCCAGTACGTGCCGGGGTATTGCGCGCAAATCTTGCGCACGGATTCCCGCAGTTCGGGATAATCCTCACCCAGTTCCACCATCGTCGCGTCGGACATTTTTGTACCCTTTCCGGCCGTATTCGCGCGGAAGCTGCCCAACTCGGCGGGTCGCGTCAAACCGGACCTCGCGCGCGCGCCATGCCGCTGCTAAGGGCGAGGCAGCATGCGCATCCTGTTCGTTACATCCAACCGCCTCGGCGACGCGGTTCTGTCCACCGGCCTGCTGGATCGGCTGATCCGCACGCACCCTGACGCGCGCTTTACTGTCGTGTGTGGGGCGGTGGCGGCGGGCGTGTTCGAGCGGATGCCGAACCTGGAACGCATCATCGTGCTGACCAAGCGGCCGTTCGGGAAGCACTGGCTGCCGCTCTGGGCCGCGACGGTGACGACGTGGTGGGATCTGGTGGTGGATATCCGCGGGTCGGCTCTGTCCTGGCTTGTGCCGGCGCGGCGGCGCGCGACGATGCGGCGGGTGCCGGGGCATAAGACCGCGCAGCTTGGGGCGATCCTGGGGTTGACCCCCCCGCCGTTGCCCGTGGTCTGGACCGCGCCGGCCGATCATGCCCGTGTCGCCGCGCTGCTGCCGGCGGATCGCCCGTTCATCGCGTTGGCCCCCACCGCGAATTGGCTCCCGAAAATCTGGCCCGTCGAGCGGTTCGTCGCTGCGTTCGAAGCCTTGTCTGCCGGCAATGCCGTGCCGGTGGTCATCGCCGGCCCCGGCCCGACCGAACGCGCGATGGCCGCGCCGCTGCTGGCCGCATTGCCGGGTGCGATCGATCTGGTCGGATGTCTGTCCTTGCCGGAAATCGCGGCGTGCCTGAGCCGAGCGGCGTTGTTTATCGGGAACGATTCGGGGCTGATGCATGTGGCGGCGGCGGCCGGTGCGCCGACTTTGGGCCTGTTCGGTCCGACCAACCCGGTGGAATACGGCCCCGCCGGCGTTCGTGCCCGAGCCGTGATCGCATCCGGTGGAAAAATGGAAGATATTACCGTCCAGCAGGTCGTCGACGCCGCGCTGGAAATACAAACGCCGGCCAGAACGATGCCCGGCCGGCGCGATTGAAGGCTAAAGATAGAGGTTCATTGGGACCTCTTGAGCCGGACATTGGGGGCGGGCGCGCCGGCAGTCAAGCGATTATTTCAATGGTGCGATGCGAAATCCGAATTGCGCATGCACGATGTCCCGCGCCGCGC
>CAITUP010000019.1 GCA_903895595.1 uncultured Acetobacteraceae bacterium
ATGGAACCACGTCACTTGGCCGGCCGGCAGTTCCGTCAGCGCTTTGCCGGGCGGGTTGTACGCCACCGGTGCGGCGGCGGGAGCCGCAGCCCGCGGCTGCATCATTTCGCAGCCGGAGACGAGGGCCATCGCGGCGACCGGCAGCATGACACGGTCTGCAAATCCCCAGGATAAAAGGTGTATCATGACCGAAGCCACACTGATCGCGACGTTCCCCAATCACCTGTTGGCGGAAATGGCCATCAAGGATCTCGCCGCGAAAAACTTCAAAATGCCCAGCATGAGCATCGTCGGCCAAGGGTATCATACCGACGAACAAGCCGTCGGTTTCTATAATATGGGGGACCGCATAAAATTCTGGGGCAAGCGCGGCGCGTTCTGGGGCAGGCTTTGGGGCCTGTTTTTCGGCGGTGTAGCGGTAACTGTGCCTGGCGTCGGGCCTATCATGGTTCTCGGCTATCTCGCCGCCGCCGTGGTCTCGGCTCTGGAGGGCGCGGTCGTTGTGGGCGGTGTCAGCGCGTTGGCCGCCGCACTGAGCAGCATCGGTATTCCGAAAAACAGCATCGTCCAATACGTAACGGCGCTGAAGGCGGATGCCTTCCTGGTATCGGTGCATGGTTCCGAGGAGGAATTGACCCGCGCCCGAGCCATTCTGGGGCATTCGGGACCGAGCAGCATGGAACTGCACCCGGCCGCGGCTGCCTGAGTGTATTCCGACTCTACCGTTCCTCGGCGTTGGGCATCATATCCATTCACGGAGCAAGAGGCGATATCCGCTTCGCAACAGTATCCCGGAGAAATCGACATGATCAAAACCTGGCTCGTTGCCGCGGCGGTAATCGCCGTAACGATCGGTGGGGCGCAAGCGCAAATGTCCTCGTCGACCACCACGTCGACCCAAACGACGAACCCGCTGCCGGCCCCTTCGACGGCGACGACGGTGGATACCACCAACCAACGCACGACCGATGCCTATGGCAACGTGATCGACAGGAGCCGGACGACCACGACCGGTACTGTTGTGTCCCCGCTTGGCGACGCGACAACGACCAAGAAGACCGTGGACACGATCACCACCCACTGACGATCCAGCCGCGAAGGATTTTTGCCATGAACAACCGATCGTTCTCCCTCCGTCCGTTACTGGCCGTCGCGTTCGTCGCCGGCATCGCAACGCTGGCGGGATGCGGGTCCCCTCCTCAAACCCGAACAGTGACGACCGAGGAAACCACAAGAACCGTACCGGTGCCTCCGGTCATGTCGACAACGACAACGACCATTCGACAGGTTCAGTAACCGTCCTCCATCGAAGCCGCGTTATGCGGCATGAAAGGTTAGCCATGAAACACGGAACCGCTATCGTATTGTTTCTAAGCGTCGCGGCTGTCGGTCTGACCGGATGCGGCCGCAGTCCGGGAGACCGCGCGGTCTCCGGCGGCCTGTTGGGTGCCGGCGCGGGTGCCGTCATCGGCGCCGCCACGGGCGGAAGTCCGCTCGGCGGCGCACTGATCGGCGGCGCCGCGGGTGCCATCGGCGGCGCGGTGACCAGCCCCGATTCAATCAATCTCGGGCGCCCGGCGTGGCGCTGACACCCCGTCGAAGGCTATTAGGAAAGGATAAGTCCATGTTTGTAGCGAAATTCGCGGGTGGCGCATTACTGGCCATGGCGGCTGCATCGGCTTTGGCTCAGGTGCCCTCGATGACGGACACTGGCGCTCGGCCCGGACACATTCCAGGGGTCGGCGAATCGTTGCCCCGTTCCGATAAAGCCGGCAGTATCCTGGAAGGAAACCCGCGCGTGACCATTGCCAACACATTGCCCGACCCGGGGATTTCCGATAATGCGCTGCCGGTCGATTACTTGCGGGCCGCACGCGCGTCCCTGCTTCTTGGGCACACGGGTCGGGCCCAGCAGTCGCTGGAAATGGCCGAGACCGGGGCGCTGAATACCACCGTTCTTCGTGGTACGGAGAATGTCCCGACGAACGGTCCGCTCATCGAACGCATACGAACGGCACTACAGACACTGGGTCATGGCGATAGCGCCGAAACAGTTCGGGTTATCGATTCGGCGTTAGCCCTGTAATTGCCGCGCCACCACAATCGGCGTCCGACACTTACCCCCGTTCCTTTTGACGGAGCGGGGGCCGTAAAATACGCAGGTCATTAGCCCGCGTGCAGGTATCCCGGTCGGGGCCGCGCCGCCAGCTCAAGATCCCGCGCGTAGCGCCAACCGCGCGGACGCGGCCAGGGCCTTTGGCTCAGCCGCTTCAGGTCGGGCGTTTCGCCGCTGGCATCGGAAATGCGGACGAAATCGGATGGGCCGTCCGGTACCAGGTCCGCATAAATGGGATTGCGGGTTCGACAGCGCGACATTGTAGGGCGGGAAGGTCGAATAGGTGTGATACCAACGGACCTAACCATTGACACATCGGCGCGTGGTAAATCGTCATGCCGACGCAGGTCAGCATGACGATGTGGCGAATTCCGGTGCGTCAATGGTTAGTTCGGTTGGTATGATAGTTCAGCCCCAGCAGCGAACCGGCGGCCAATGCGGCCGGTCCGAACGCCGTGGTCGGTTCCGGCACCATGACGCCGGGCGCGGAGCGGATCGCGTATTGCCCGAAATGGAACAGCAGGCGGAACCCCCAGGCAACGATAAAACCTGTTTGCCGGGCCGCCGAACGGATACGATCGCGGTGGCTGCGGACATGGGGCTATCGCATATGACCTTTGGCGCCGCCGCTCGTCATGGTCGGGCGTGACCCTGTGTGACCGGGATGATCCCTGACACTTATACCGAGATGATGGTTGACAGTATTCCTGCTTTGTTCCACCGGCAATTGGCAATCGCTCGCCGTTCTCCCCATTGGCGCGAGATGGTCGGGTCAGGCCCGACCATGACGGAGAGTGTCGGAAATCCGCCATATGCGATCCCCCGGACTGCCGGCATGGGGCGACTTCCCTTCCTGTCGGCGATGCGCCGCGGATGACAAGAAGGGTCGTGGGCGGGTAGAGACGGCGGCAGGATAGGAAATTACGCAGGTTGCTCCGCAATTTCCGCCCCTCCCGATGGGGCCGCGCGACAGATACGAACGACGACAGCCATTGGATAAATCGGAATGAACGATCGTCCTGCCACTCCGGCGGCCCAAGCCGGAGAACCCGGTCCCGAGGACATCTGGCAAGCGCCGCGGATACAGTTGCTCCAACGTCTCGAGGCGGAACCGTCCGGCCTGAGCGCCACCGAAGCGCGGGCGCGGCGGGCGCGGTACGGCGCGAACGACGCCTCCACCGTCAAACGCACGCCGCTCTGGCTGCAGTTCCTCGCCCGCTTTCGCAACCCTCTGGTCATCATCCTGATCGTGGCGAGCGCGTTGTCCGCGGCAACCGGCGATGTCGCGAGTTTCCTTATCATCGCGACCATCGTCCTGCTGAGCATTGTGTTCGATTTCGTGCAGGAAACGCGGGCGCAAAACGCGGTTGAGGCCTTGCGGCGGTCGGTCGCGGTGCGGGCCACGGTCCGGCGCGATGGCACCGCGATTTCGATCCCGACCGAGGAACTGGTGCCCGGCGATATCGTCGAGCTGATCGCCGGCGATCTGGTGCCCGCCGATGCGCGGCTGCTGGAAAGCCGAGACCTTTACGTCAATCAAGCCCTGCTGACGGGGGAGCCGTATCCAGCCGAAAAGCACGCAAGCGATGCGGCATCGGGGGTGGAAAACCCCGCCGGTGCCTCCAACGCCGTGTTCGCGGGGACGTCGGTCATCAGCGGCACCGCCACCATCCTGATCTGCCGCACCGGCGGCCGCACCGCGCTCGGGCATCTCGCCACCAGTCTGGCGGAGAAGCCGCCCGCCACTGCCTTCGCCACCGGCATCCGCCGTTTCGGCCTGCTGATCATGCGCTTTACCGTGCTGATGGTTCTGTTCGTGCTGGTGGTGAATATCTCGTTCCACCGGCCCTTGCTGGAATCGCTGCTGTTCGCGGTCGCGCTCGCCGTCGGCCTGACACCCGAATTGCTGCCGATGATCGTCACCGTCACCCTCGCCCGTTCGGCGCTGGGGATGGCGAAGCAGAAGGTCATTGCGAAGCGGCTGTCCGCGATCCACGACCTGGGCGCCATGGATGTCCTGTGCACGGACAAGACCGGCACGCTGACGGAAGCGGCGATCGAGCTGGTGCGCGTCGTGGACGGAAACGGGGCGGAGACCGCGACGGCGTTCGGCTACGCCTTCGTCAACAGCCAATTCGAAAGCGGCATGAAAAGCCCGCTCGACGCCGCGATCCTGGCGGCGCATCCGTTCGACATGGCGGGCTGGACGAAGCTCGACGAGGTGCCGTTCGATTTCGAACGGCGTCGGGTATCGGTCCTGGTCGAACACGACGGAAACCGCCTGCTGATCGTCAAAGGCGCGCCGGAGGATCTGCTGCGCCTGTCCAGCAGCTACGAAGCAGCCGACGGGGTGCGACATCCGCTCGATGCCGCAACCCGTGGAGCTTTCGCGGCCACGCTCGATGGGTTGGGCGCGCAAGGGTTTCGCGCCCTGGGGATCGCGACCCGATCGGTGGAGACCACAACGGTCAATGCCCGGACAGGCGATGAAGCCGACCTGATATTCGCAGGTTTCGCCGTGTTTCTCGATCCGCCCAAAGCCAGCGCCGGCGCGACGATACGCGCCTTGGCGGCGGCGGGCGTCACAGTGAAGGTGCTGACCGGCGATAACGAAAGCGTAAGCCGTCACGTCTTTCAAGAGATCGGGGTGCCGGTGACCGGCGTGCTGACCGGCTCGGCGTTGGAACACCTCAGCGATGAGGCATTGATCGGGCAACTGCCGAACGTGAACCTGTTCTGCCGCGTCAATCCGCAGCAGAAGCACCGGGTCCTGCTGGCGCTGAAGCGATTGGGCCACGTGGTCGGATTCATGGGCGACGGCATCAACGATGCGCCGGCGCTGCACGCCGCCGATGTCGGGATTTCGGTGGACGGTGCGGCCGATGTCGCGCGCGCGGCGGCCGATCTGATCCTGCTGGAGCACGATCTTTCCGTCGTGCTGGACGCGGTCGCCAGCGGGCGCGGCGCGGTGCAGAACGTATCCAAATATGTGCTGATGGGCGCCAGTTCGAACTTCGGCAACATGTTCAGCATGGCCGGCGCCGCATTGATTCTGCCGTTTCTGCCGATGTTGCCCATTCAGATTTTGCTGAACAATCTGATCTACAACGTGTCCGAGATCGCCATTCCGTTCGATCGCGTCGACCCGGAATCCATCGCTCGACCGGTCCGCTGGAATATCGAACTGATCCAACGCTTCATGCTGGTTTTCGGCCCGGTCAGCTCGATCTTCGATTTCATCACGTTTTACGCGCTGATGCATCTGTTTCACGCCGGCGAGGCCCTGTTCCAGACCGGCTGGTTCGTCGAATCCATGACCACGCAGGTGCTGGTGGTCTTCTGTATCCGCACCCGCCGACGATTTTATCGCAGCAGCCCGCGCGGTTTTCTGCTGACCGCGACGGTCGCGGCGGTGGCTTTGGCGATCGCGCTGCCGTTGATCCCGGGGGTCGGGGCGTGGTTCGGCTTCGTGCCGCCGCCGCCGTTGTTCTTCGCGTTCCTGATCGTCGCGACGCTGGCGTATCTCGGGCTGGTGGAGGTCACCAAGGCGGTCTTTTACCGCGTGACGGCGACGCGATGACCGCGCCGGGGCGGATGTATGCCCGATCGTTCGCACTGTTTCTGGATCGGGTGAAGCTGGCGCCGGACTGAGTGGTTTCCGTTCCCGCCGCGCAGCCGCGGAAACGCGTTGTTGGGGCCCGCCGACATTTCGGATGCAACCTCGGGAACACGCGCATGGACATGGACGGGAAACCGGGCGTCAGCACGTGCTTTGTTGCTCCGCTGCCTTCGGGCTAAGCTCCCCGCCAAGGAGAGAACGCCATGCCCACCAACACCAACGTCGCCTTTCGCCTCGCCGAGGCCTTCGCCCGGCACGGCGTGACTGTCACCTTCGGCCAGAGCCTGCCGAGCGCTTTTCACCTCGCGGCGCCGCATGTGGGGATTACGCAGGCGTCGTACCGGCAGGAGAATGCCGGCGGGGCGATGGCCGACGGATATGCGCGCATCTCCGGCAAGGTCGGCGTGGTCACGGCGCAGAACGGGCCGGCCGCGACTTTGCTGGTGGCACCGTTGGCGGAGGCGTTGAAGGCCTCCATCCCCATCGTCGCATTGGTGCAGGAAGTGACTCGGGCGACCACCGATAAAAACGCGTTTCAGGAGATGGATCACCTGAACATGTTCGCCCCGGTGGCGAAATGGGTGAAGCGGATCGACCGCGCCGACCGGCTGGAGGATTACGTGGACATGGCCTTCACCGCCGCGGCCTCCGGCCGGCCGGGGCCGGCGGTGATCCTGGTGCCGGCGGATCTGCTGATCGAGGACGCTCCGCCGCCGTCCCCGCGTCGCGCGCATCTGGGGTTTTATCCGCTGGACCGGATGCTGGCGGACCCGGCCTCCATCGAGAAAGCCGCCGATCTGCTGGCCGCGGCGAAGCATCCGGTGATCGTGGCCGGCGGCGGGGTGCATTTATCCGCCGCCTCCGCCGAGCTGGCGGCGTTGCAGCAGGATGCGCATTTGCCGGTGGGGACGACCACGATGGGCAAGGGAACGGTGGACGAGGGGCATCCTCTGACCCTCGGCGTGGTCGGCTACGTCATGGGGCGCGGCGCCCGGACCTTCGCGATGCGGCCCATCCTGGACCGAGCGGATGTGGTGCTGCTGGTGGGGAACCGGACGAACCAGAACGGCACCGACAGCTGGAAGCTGTTTCCTCGGGATGCGGTGTTTATCCATTTGGACGCCGACCCGATGGAGGTTGGGCGGAACTATGAGTCTCACCGTTTAGTGGGGGACGCGAAGCTGACGTTGGCGGCGCTGCGGGAGGCGATGTTACGGCGCGACCTGTCGGCGCGGGCCGCCGCGCGTCCGGCGATTGCGGCCGAGATTGCGACCGCCGTGGCCGATTGGCGGTCGGTCGTGGCCGGTGTGCGGTCGCGCGACGGCGGGCCGGTGCGGCCGGAGCGGGTGATGGCCGAGCTGGAAAAGCGGATGACGGACCGGGATATCGCGGTTGCGGATGCGTCGTATTCGTCCATCTGGATCGTCGGCGGGCTGGAATCGCGGCGGGCGGGGCAGCGGTTTCTGACTCCACGCGGCATTGCCGGCCTCGGCTGGGGTCTGCCGATGGCGATCGGGGCGCAGTATGCGGCGCCGGGCACCCGCGTGGTGTGCCTGTGCGGCGACGGCGGCTTCGCGCATAGTTGGGCGGAGCTGGAAACGCTGCGGCGGCTGGACCTGCCGATCACGGTGATGGTGCTGAACAACGGCATCCTCGGCTACCAGAAACACGCCGAGGACGTGGTGTTCGGCGAGCACACGACGGCGGTGGATTTCACGGAAGTCGATCACGCCGCCATCGCGCGTGCCTGCGGGGTGAACGGGATACGGGTGACGCGGGGCGAGGATGTGGGCGCGGCTTTGGACGCGGCCTTCGCCTCGGGCAAGCCGGCGCTGCTGGATATCGTCACCGACCCGGACGCCAAACCGCCGATCAGTTTCTACGCCGGCCACTATCCGGAGCCGTTTTGACCGAACGTCCGGTGTTGCGGCTTGCCCAAGGTCAGGGCAAGCGGCTGCGGGCGGGGTCGCCCTGGGTGTTCAGCAACGAAATCGCCATGAAGCCGGAATACCGGCAGATGGAGAAAGGCGGGCTGATCCGGCTGGAAAGCGACGACGGCGTGCGGTTCGGCACGTTCATGTTCAACCCGCACAGCCTGATCGCCGCTCGGCTTTTGGACCGCGACCCAGCGGCCGAGATCGATACCGCCTGGATGTTCCGGCGCCTGGAAACGGCGCTGGCGCTGCGGTCGCGCATCATGGAGGGCACGTTCTACCGGTTGGTGCATGCCGAGGCCGACGGGCTGCCGGGCTTGATCGTCGATCGCTACGACGACGTGGCCGTGGTGCAGGCGAACACCGCCGGGATGGACCGGCTGATGCCGCTGATCGTGTCCGGATTGCGGGCTTTGTTGCCATTACGGGCCGTCGTCGCCCGGAACGACGCGGCGGCACGGCAGCAGGAGGGGATGGCCGCGGATGTCCGGCTGCTGTTCGGCGACGATGCCTCGTCCGTCGTGGAGGAAGGAGGGGTCCGCTTCTCCGTCGATCCGCTCGGCGGCCAAAAGACCGGGTGGTTCTTCGATCAGCGGTTTAACCGGGATCGCGTCGCGGCTTTGGCGTCCGGCGCGCGGGTGCTGGACGTGTGCTGCCACGTCGGTGCCTTCGGTCTGCGCTGCGCGGCGGCGGGGGCGGCTTCGGTGACTTTGGTGGATTCGTCGGCGCCGGCTTTGGCGCAGGCGCGGGATACCGCTTTGGCCAACGGGTTCGCGGATGTCGTGACCTTGCGGCGAGAGGACGCGTTCGACGCGCTCGGTCAGTTGGCCGGGACGCAGGAGCGGTTCGATATCGTCATCTGCGATCCGCCCGCCTTCGCGAAATCCCGCAAAGACGCCGAGGCCGGGTTACGGGCTTACGGGCGGATGGCGCGTCTCGCCGCTTCCGTGGTGGCGACCGGCGGATTCCTGTTCACCGCGTCCTGCAGCCACCACGCGTCCGCCGATGCCTGGGCGGCACAGATTGCCTTCGGGCTGCATCGCGCCAAGCGGGAGGGCCGGATTTTGTTCAGCGGCGGTGCCGGGATGGATCATCCGGTGCATCCCCATCTGCCGGAGACGGCGTATTTGAAGGCGATGTTGTTGGGGGTGGCGTAGGAGAAGATGACGGCATGGTGTCGGATTCGCGGGCGGCAAGATGTTTCAATATCAGTCCGTTTTCCATGCCGCGCAAAACGGCGCATCCGCCGAGGGTTGCGACGTCAATTGGACGATTGCTTCGTAGCAAAAGCCCTTCTTTTCATCGCACCAAGCGGCTGTCAGACTTTTTGGACAACCGGGCAGTGGCGTCAGGGTAAAGCCTCGCGAAGGTTCCGCCGGCAAACGGATCGAGCAGTTTCGTCCGTCATGCCGCTCCAGGATGGGTGGCACATTCTCGGTAAAGGTCGCGTCGGGACGGGTCAGCCAGACCGACAGGCGCCGGTTGGCGACATCGATGGCAAGCCCCTCGGATACCAGTTTGGAATGGGACGGCGACGCCGCCAGAGGAGAAGGTGCTGGGCAATCGCTCGGTTCGGTTAACGAACATCCAGCGAGCCCGAGCACCACCAGCACCCAGGCTCGGGTTGTCACGCCAAACCGACCTCCTTGCGGATCGCAGGGACGATGTCCGTGTTCCAGTCCTCGATGCCGTAGCCGGCCATCAAGTACTTGTTCTCCCGCGTCAACACGAACAGCGGTGTCGCCATCAGGAGCTGGTGCTTATAGGCCTCGTCCAGAATCCAGCGATGGTTTCCGACCCAATCTGGGTTCAACTGGTACGAGAGTTCTCTCGTGGGCGAATGAAGCACGATGAGACGCACCTTCTGGCGTTCAACCGACTCCTTGAACCGCGGGAAATAGGCGCGTTCGAAATATGTGCAGGTGGGACAGGCATTACTGGCAACAACATACAATGTCGGTGCGCTAGATGGGAGTTGCGCTTCGCGCTCGGCGTCCTGTCCGGCGGCGTAGGACGGCGGCTCAGACGCGCAACCCGTCAGAAGACCGGAGCCTGCCAAGAACAAGCCGGTTAGAGCCGAACGGCGGGTCGGGTCGGTCAGGAGGGGAAAGGATGGGGTACTGGTCATCTCTCTCACTTTCAGTGGTACAGACATAACAACGGAGTTTTACTCTCAACAGACTGTCCTCGCAAGGACGCGGAAGCCGGGTTGCGGGCGTATGGGCGTATGGGCGTATGGGCGGATGGCGCGTCTGGCGGCGACGGTGGTGGCGCCGAACGGGTTTTTGTTCACGGCTTCGTGCAGCCATCATGCGCCGGCCGATTCCTGGGCCGCGCAGATCGCTGCTGGGTTGTACCGAGCAAAGCGGGATGGACGGATTTTGTTCAGCGGTGGGGCTGGGATGGATCATCCCGTGCATCCGCATTTGCCGGAGACGGCTTATTTGAAGGCGATGCTGCTGGGGGTGGGGTAGCGACCGAACGGCACCGCGACGCGGTCGACGACACCGCGTTTTAACCCAGAGACCCAGAGGCCCAGAGGCCCAGAGAGGGAGTGACCGGATATGCCCCGGTCGCCGCGATGGCGAGAGGGTTTGTATTCGGCACTTCGATGTGTTTCGTCGCAGCGCGACCGACGCCGCTCTTGACCACCCGCACCCCTTGCCGCTTGATCCCCCTGGCCACCGACGGAACCCATCTATGTCCCCACGCCCCTTCACGCTGCATGTCCCGGACTCCGATATCGCGGATCTCAAGACACGTCTGGCCCTGACCCGGTTCCCCGACGCCGCGCCCGGCGAGGATTGGGCCTACGGCACCAGCGTGCCCTACGCGAAGGAGCTGGCCGAGTACTGGCAGACGCAGTTCGACTGGCGGGCGCAGGAGGCCGCGTTGAATGCCTTCCCGCAGTTCAAGGCCGCACTGCATGGGATCGACCTGCATTATCTGCATGTGCCGGGGAAAGGGCCGAACCCGACGCCGTTGCTGCTGCTGCACGGCTGGCCGGGATCGGTGTTCGAGTTTCTGGATATCATCCCGCGCCTGACCGATCCGGCGGCGTTCGGGGGCGACCCGAAGGATGCGTTCACGGTCATCGCACCGTCGCTGCCGGGTTACGGGCTGTCGTTCGCACCAGGGCAGAAGCGGTTCACATTGCAGGATATTGCTGCCTGCGTACACGATTTGATGACCCGGACGCTGGGGCATTCGAAATACGCGGTGCAGGGCGGCGACTGGGGCGCGGGGATTTCGTCCATGCTCGGCCAGACGCAGCCGGCCAGCCTTTACGGCCTGCACATCAACCTGCTGTTCGTCCCCCGCGACCGCCCGACGGGCGAGCCGACCGAGGAGGAAAAACGCTACGGCGACGAACTGGTCTACTGGCTGAAGGAAGAAACCGGCTACCAGCAGATACAGGGCACCAAACCGCAAACCCTGGCGTTCGGTCTGACCGACTCCCCCGCCGGCCTGATGGCCTGGATCGCCGAGAAGTTCCGCACATGGTCCGACTGCGACGGAATCGCGGAAAACGCCATCGCGCGCGACCGCATGCTGGGCAATATCGCGCTGTATTGGTTTACCGGCGCCATCGGGTCGTCGTTTTGGCCGTATTACGGGCGGATGCACGCGCCGTCCTGGCCGCTGCATCCCGGCGCGCCGGTCACCGCGCCCACCGGCTACGCGGCGTTTCCCAAGGAAATCCTGCAACCGCCGCGTTCGGTCGCGCAAAAGACCTACACCAATATCCAACGTTGGACCGTCATGAAAAAAGGCGGCCATTTCGCGGCCATGGAACAGCCGGCCGCGCTCGCCGAGGAGATCCAGGCGTTCTTCCGACCCCTCCGATAACCATCAAGGAAATACGATCATGTCTCATGACGGCCTGCGCTTCGGCATCTTCCTGGCACCGTTTCACCGTGTCGGCGACAACCCCACGTTGGCATTGGATCGCGATCTGGAGCTGATCCAGTGGCTCGATCACCTCGGCTACGACGAAGCCTGGATCGGCGAGCACCACTCGGCCGGCTGGGAAATCATCGCGTCGCCGGAAATCTTCATCGGTGCCGCCGCCGAACGGACCCGGCATATCCGTTTGGGTTCGGGCGTGACCTCCCTGCCCTATCACCACCCGCTGATGGTGGCGCAGCGCTTCGTGCAGTTGGATCACATGACGCGCGGACGCGCGATGCTGGGCTGCGGGCCGGGCGCTTTGGCGTCGGACGCGTATATGATGGGCATCGAGGCCGACACGCAGCGGCCGCGGATGGATGAGTCGCTCGGTGCGATCATGGCGCTGCTGCGCTGCGAGGAGCCGGTCAACATCAAAACCGACTGGTTCGAACTGCGCGATGCCCGCCTCCACCTGAAGCCCTGGACCAAGGGCGGCTTCCCCATCGCGGTGGCGAACGTGACGACTCCCGCGGGCGCGCGCGCCGCCGGCAAGCATGGCGTGGGCCTGCTGTCCATTGGCGCCGGTCTGCCGGGTGGGCAGGCGATGCTGGCGGAAAGCTGGAAGGTCGTGGAAGCCGAGGCGAAAGCCTACAACAAGACCGTCAGCCGCGATAATTGGCGCCTGGTCGTGAACATGCACTGCGCCGAGGACGACGAGCAGGCGATGCGCGAATGCCGCATCGGCGAACGTCTGGAAACCCAGACGTATTTCTCCGAGACGCTCGGTCGCCCCCCGATGCGGAGCGAAAACCCGCTGGCCGAGGGTTTGGCGAACGGCACCACTTTGGTCGGCAACCCCGACACGGTGGCCGACGGCATCCGCCGTTTGCTGGCGCATACCGGCGGTGGCGCGGGCGCGGTGCTGTTCCGGTCGCACGAATGGGCGAACCGGAAGCAGACGTTGGACAGCTACGAGCTGTTCGCGCGCTGGGTCATGCCGCAGTTCCAGGACACCGCGACGCAGCCCATCGCGTCCCGCAACTGGGCCAGCGACAACCGCGGCGGCATTTTCGCGCCGGCCATCGGCGCGCTGAAGAAGGCGTTCACCGACGCCGGCCAGCAAGCGCCAGAGCTGATGCGGTTCCAGCTGCACACCGGCAAGACGCCGGTGGAGTGAAATTCCGCCATGGTCGGGCCTGACCCGACCATGGCGGTTCAGGCCTTTTTCGCGGCCCGCTCGATGGCTTCGGTAATGAATTTCCGAGCCTCGGCGGCGTCGCCCCAACCGATGATTTTGACCCATTTGCCTTCTTCGAGGTCCTTGTAGTGCTCGAAGAAATGCCGGATCTGATCGAGCGTGATCTGCGGCAAATCCGTGTAGTTGTGGACGTTGACGTAGCGCTTGGTCAGCTTGGGCGAGGGCACGGCGATGATCTTTTCGTCCCCGCCGCCGTCGTCGTTCATTTTCAGCACGCCGACCGGGCGGACGTTGATGATCGCACCGGGGATAATCGGGCGGGTGTTGGCGATCAGCACATCGATCGGGTCGCCGTCGTCGGACAAGGTGTGCGGCACGAAGCCGTAATTGCCGGGGTAGCGCATGGGGGTGTGGAGGAAGCGATCGACCACCAGGGTGCCGGCGTCCTTGTCCATCTCGTACTTGATGGGTTCGCCGCCGATGCCGACTTCGACGATGACGTTGATGTCCTCGGGCGGGTTGATGCCGATTTTGATGGCTTCGATGCGCATGGGGTGCTCCGGTTATTGGCGTCGGCGGGGAATAAGGGCCGGGGTGGTGGGTTGATAGGCTTTCAGGCCGGCGTCGCCGGTGAGGATTTCGACGGCAAACCCGGCTTCGGCGTAATACTCGGCGACATCTTTGATGGTCGCATCGCCGATTGAGAGGCCGCCCGCGGCAAGGGCTGGCCATGACGCGGCAAGTGTCTTGAGTTGATCGGTGCGCCAGAGATCGTCCTGATCGGCGAACGCCGCCCATGGGGAGTTTGCGTCGGCGGCGGCGGCGATCAGCCTGGCAAGGTCAGTGGCCAAAGCGAAGCGGTCGCCAGGCGCCTGCGCGATGTGGTTGCCTGTTTCGATAATGCTGGCGAGCGGCAGCACGAAGGTGGCCTCCTGTTTTGTCTCATCGGCGACCAAGATGGCGATCCGGTCGTGATCCCACCGGTCGTCTCTCGGGCCAGCGGTGTCCTTTCCGGGAATTTTGAGAAGGCAACACAGGATCGACGTGTCGAAGATCAATATCCGGCGTGGCATCACGCTGCCTGTTCGGCTGGCGTCTTCAATTCCTGCTCGATCAGGCCTTCGCTCGACAACCGGCCGACGCGGCCGTGCGCCAACAGTTTGGGCAGTTGCTTAATGTCTTCCAGCAACGTCAGTTCGCTGGCTCCCGTGGTCGGGGCTCTGTGCGCGACGGTTATAAAGGGCAGCAGCGCCGTGCCCATCGCATCCAATAGCGCAGGGTTGTGGGTTGTCACGAGGATGTCGACGCCACGTTCCTGTCCGACTTTACGCAGCATTCTGAGCAATAATTCAGAGCGCGAAGGATGCAGGCCATTGTCCACATCTTCAATGATAAGCAAGCTATTGGAGGGCCTTGTCAGAAGCGCGGTCAAAATGGCAAGAAACCGCAATGTGCCATCGGACATTGTCCGCGCATCGACAGTCGATGGTTTGCCAGCCGCCTGAAATCGTTCATCGCAGTAAAGCATGGCATCGGTGTTGAATTTCCCCACAGTCTCCGCATAAACGCGGGCGACATCGAGTTCGGGGAGTTTCGACGCATAATCGGTCAGTATGTTCGCGATTTCCGGTTGTTCGTCCGCAGACAGGGCAGCAATCACACCTGCGATATTGCTCCCATCCGATTCCAAGCGATGCGACAGCGACGAAAAACCACGCATGTGGTTTGGATTTGGATCGAGAAGGAATACCCCTTTAATGGCGTCTAATACGTCGCGGAGCCCTTGATCGAGTTGCGAATGGGTCCTTTGGCTCAGGAGTTGGGATGCGATGCTGTAGGACCTTTCGAATGTCTGTCGGCGTCCGTAATCCCCATTCAGTAAATGCGCGTCTATCGACTGCGCCGTAAGTAGCGCATTGCTGGTCTTGAACAGTATCTGTGCCCGATCTACCACCGCTATACGTTGGTTATTGGCGTTTAAATCGAATTCAGTGAAAGTTAGCTCCTCCGAAATTAGATCGCATCGATTCTCGTGAATTATACATTCGATTCTGTAGGCGTGCTCCCATTTTCGACCTACCCCGTATGTAATGCCAATTGCGAAGCAATCTCCGGGCTGGTGGGCGGCCCACTCGAGGCCGCCTCGGAGCGGCAGGATCACTCCGTCTCCTCGCAACGCGGCAGTCAACGAGATCCCATGTGCTGTCCGGCTCAAGAAAGCCAAAGCTTCCAGCAGATTCGACTTCCCGCTCGCATTCGTCCCGATCAGCACCGTCAACGCGTCGATGTTCAGCGTCGCCTTCTCGAAGCTTTTCCAGTTCTCGACGGTTAGGGAGGTCAGCACGGGGCTTCATTCCAATGAGGGTTAGGCCGGCCGCAACCGGCTGGACGCAGACGTCTTATAGCAGCCGGATGCCCGCCATATAACCCCCGACCGCATCCCGCACTCCGGGCTTCCATCGCGGCCGCGGAAATCACCCCTCCCCGTCCTTCCGGAACGGAGACTCCTCCGCCAACGCTGCCATATCGCCGATAATCCCCGCCCGTTCCTCCACCAGGAAATGCGCGACCGCGCGTCGCAAGCCGGCATGTGCGATCCAATGCGCGGAATAGGTCGGTTTCGGCAGATAGCCGCGCTGGATTTTGTGGCGGCCTTGGGCGCCGGCTTCGACGCGTTGCAGGCCGTGTTCGATGGCCCAATCGATCGCGCGATAATAGCAAAGCTCGAAGTGCAGAAACGGAAAATCGCCGCGGCAGCCCCAGTTGCGGCCGTACAGCGCCTCGGACCCCGCCAAATTCAAAGCGCCCGCGACGGGGACGCCGGCGTTCTCGGCGTACATCAGCACCACGCGGTGGCCGAGCCGTTCGCCCAACAACGAAAAGAAGCGGCGGGTGAGGTAGGCGGAACCCCATTTGCGGTCCACCGTCGATTGGTAGAAACGGTAGAACGCGTCCCAATGCGCCTCGGTGATATCGCTGCCGGACAGGGCGTGGAACGTCAGGCCGCAGGCGTTGGCGTCGCGGCGTTCGCGGCGCAGGACCTTACGCTTACGGGACGACAGCGCGCCGAGAAACCCCTCGAAATCGGCGTAGCCGTGGTTTTCCCAGTGGAATTGCATGCCTAGGCGCTGGAGCCAACCGACTTCTCCCAGCGCGCCCCATTCGTCTTCCTGACAGAAGGTGACGTGGACGGAGGATAAATCCAGCGACTGGCACGCTTGTTCCAGCGCGTTCGCCAGGGCCGCGACGGGCACGCCGGTGCCGGGACGGCGCAACAGCCTCGGGCCGGGGACGGGGCTGAACGGGACCGCGACTTGCAGCTTGGGGTAGTAGGCGTTGCCGGCACGCTCCATCGCCTGTGCCCAGCCGTGGTCGAAGACGTATTCGCCGTAGCTGTGGGTTTTCGCGTACATCGGCATCGCGGCGACGATTGTTCCGTCGGCGGTGCGGAGCACCGCGTGCTGCGGCATCCAGCCGGTGCGGGAATTCGCCGATCCGCTGTCCTCCATCGCGCTGAGGAACGCGTGGCAGACGAACGGGTTGCCCTCGCCGGCGCAGGCGTCCCAGTCGGCCTCGGGGATTTCCTCGATCGCCGGGTGCAGCGTCAGAGTCAGCGTCGCGGAACCGTCCGGCATGGCACGTCCTTCAATCGATCTCGAACAATCCTTCGACCTCGACCGCCGCGTCGGCCGGCAGCGACGGCACGCCGATCGTGCTGCGGGCGTGGCGGCCGGCGTCGCCGAACACCGCCACCGCGAGGTCGGAGGCGCCGTTCATCACCACCGCGTGCTGGGTGAATTCCGATGGGGCGGAGATGAACCCGCCCAGCCGCACCACGCGGCGGACGCGATCCAGGTCGCCGTCGCAGGCGGTCTTCAAATGCACCAGCGTGTTGATGAAGCAGATACGCGCGGCCTCGACCGCGCGATCGATGGACACGCCCCAGCTGACCTTGCCGGTGACGACCACGACGCCGTTGAGCATCGGAATTTGGCCGGACACAACCACCAGATTACCGGTCTTCACGAAGGGCACGTAGTTGGCGATGGGCGTGGTGGGCAGCGGCAGGGTGATGCCGAGTTCCGCCAGCCGCGTGTCGATCCGTCCCGCCATGGTGTCATGCTCCTGTCTTCAACAAGCCGGAGCGTAACCCGCCCTTCCCTACTTGGAAACAACCCGCAGCGCGCGCCTTCGTGCCCGTGGCGAGGCATCGGCCGGGAGTTCCAGCGGCAGCAGCGGCGAACCGTCGCGGGGGCCGTTGCCGATGGTGTCTGCTTCCTCGATTTCGGCGTCCGGGATGTCGCGCCTTCCCAGGTAGTTCGCGGCGAGATTACGAAAAGTGTAGTCCAGCAGGGATGTGGCTTGGCGGACGGCGGGGTCGCCCTCGACCGATCCGGCGGGGCCGAAGCGGGTGAAGGTGAAGGCCTCCACGAAGGCTTCCAGCGGCACGCCGTGCTGCAGGCCGAGGCTGACGGCGGCCGCGAAATTGTCCATCAGGCCGCGGAAGGCGGCGCCTTCCTTGTGCAAAGCGATGAAGATCTCGCCCAGCGCGCCGTTGTCGTATTCGCCGGTGCGCAAATACATCTTGTGGCCGCCGACCAAGGCTTTCTGCGTGTAGCCGGCGCGACGGGCCGGCAAATCGGCGCGGGCGGCGACCGGCAGCGGTTGGGTCAGGACGCCGGGGCGCGCGGGCATGGACTCGATGTAGGGCGCGACAGCGTCGTACATCTGCGCGTGTTCGGCGCTGCCATAGCTCGGAATCGGCGTGCCGCCGGCCATGGACATCGCGAGCGCTTCCTCGGCTGTTACGCCGCTGACCGCGAGCCAGGCGCGGGCGGCTTTGCTCAGGCCGCCGGAGGGCAGCAGGGGCGAAAACGCCGGGGCGATGCCGCCGGTTTCGACGCCGAGCAGGGCCTCGGCGGGGCCGGGGGCGACGATGGCGGTGCAGGCAATGTGGCGCAGGCCTTCGACCGCAAGGGCCTGTTGGCGGGCGGCGCGGGCGGCCTCGGCGAGGCCGGGGACGGCGGTGCGCGTGGGCGGCACCGGCCAGTCCATCGGGGCCGGGCGCATCGCGTCGGTCAGGCGGGCGATCCGGCCGGAGGCGATGTCGGCACGACCGCGCAGAATGGCGGCCAAGGCGCGGGCGATGTCGCGGGCGTCGTCCGATCCGTAAGCGATCCCCAGCGCGCACAGCAGGCCGGACAGATCGGCCATGGTGACGGACAAGCGGGCGGAGGCGGGGGCGGCGTAGCTGAGGGCGACGACGGCGGTTTCCACAGCTTCGGCGAAGGCACCGGCATCGAACAGGCCGGCGCTGTCGAGGAACGCCGGAAGATTGAGGACGAAGCCGGGGTTGGGGGTGGGCAGGCCCTGCCAGACGGAATCCGTGGGGGCGCCGCGGCGGAGTTGCAGCAGCCAGTGCAGGCGGTCGGCGAAGGACGGCTCCATACCGGCTTTGCAGGCGCGTTCGGCGACGGGCCGGATCCAGGCCTCGGCGGCGGCGGGCAGCGCGGCGGGCCCGTGGCCGGGGGCGAGGGCGGCGAGGCCGGCGGCGGCGGAATCCTCCCACGACGCGGGGATGGTCACGGCCCGCGCGGGTTCGTCGGGATCGGCGCCTGCGTCGGTGCGGCGGAGGCGGACGCCGTGCCAGGAGCGGTGGATTTTCATGGGGGGATGATAGGGCGGGTTTGGCGGGGTTGGAAGCGTATTTAGGGGGTGGATGGGGGTTGGGGCACAATATCCTGTGGATAACGTTGCCCCCACGATGGCAGGCTATCCCGGCATCGCACGATACCGTAACACTGTCGCAAAGCGCTGCGCCGATCGTCCATGGTGGACATAGGCACCGACTGCCGAATGGTACCGATGCCGCCGAGCCTGACCCAGTACCGGATTTTCCTCGCCGCCTCCGAAGGCATGACGAAAGAGCGCCAGCGTTTCCGGCAGGTCCTCGGCACCTACACCGCAACGAACAGCCAACCGCTTGGCGTCGCCTTCGTTCCCGTGGGACCGGACGACGAGGACCTTCGGCACTGCGACTACGCGGTGTTCCTGCTGCCCGATCGCCGGGAACCGGCGTTGGGCCTCGCCGCCGCGCTGTACGACACCTATGACATCCGCAACATCTGGCTGTTTTCGCGGACGGGCGATGCCGCCAGACCGCTCTCAACGGGTTTGGTCTTTGGAGGAAATGCCGAGGGCCCTCGGTATCGTCGCTTCACCTTCGGCGGCGCCGATTCGCTCGCCGACATCCTGGAACAGCAACTGGCGCGAAGCCTCCGTGCCCACGTGGCGGCGACAACCGACCCCTCCAAGCAGGGAGACCGCGGCGGGATCGCGCGAAGCCATCTCCGACGGTTCGGCGACGCTATCGCGGCCTTCGACACCCTCCACATGCGGCTCGGCGGTGCCACGGACGCGGATGCGCGCCACCGGGCTGGACAGGCACGCGTCAATAAGGGGCTGACCCTCGCCGCCATGGGCCGGGAGGAGGAAGCGATCGCGGTTTACGACGATCTCCTGGCCGCCTGGAGCGAAACCGAGGACGAAGCCGTGGGCGTGCATCGCGCCAACGCACTTTACTACAGGGGTGTCGCGCTCGCCGCTCTTGGCCGGCACGAGGACGCGGCGGGCACGTTCGATCGCTTTCTCGCCCGATACCGCAATGCCCCCGATACCCCGGATGGCCCGCCGGTCGCCTTGACTTACAGCGGCTTGGGCGGCGCGCTGATGGCCCTCGGCCGGCACGAAGAGGCCATATCGGTCCACGAGGACATGCTCGCGCGTTTCGGGTCCTCCGCCGAGCCGGCCTTGCGCGCGTCGATCGCCGACGCGTTGTTCCTCCTGGGTGTCGCGTTCGGCGCGCTCAACCGGACCGGGGCGGCGATCGCTGCCTACAACGAACTACTGACCCGCTTCGACGATGCGCCCGAAGCAGCGCTGCGGGAAAGAATCGCCCGCGCCTGGTTCAACAAGGCGGTCCGGCTTGGGATGCTGGGCCGGTTCGGGGAAGCGGTCGCGGCCTTCGACGCTTCGGTCGCCCGGTGCGGCGATGCCTTGGAACCGGCCCTGCGCGTGTTGATCGCCTCCGCCCTGTTCAATAAGGGCGTCGCCCTAAGCGCACTCGGCCGGGGCGAGGCGGCAATCGCGGCCTATGGCGATCTGCTGAGCCGGTTCGGCGCGGGGACCGAAACGCCGCTCCGCGAACATGTCGCCAAGGCGCTGGTGAACACCATCGTCTCACTCGCCGCGCTCAACTTTGGGGAACAGGCGCTGGCGGTCTGCGACGAGATGCTGGCGCGGTTCGGCACGGCAACGGAAACGCCACTGCGCGAACAGGTCGCCATGGCCCTCGACACCAAAGCCATCACGCTGGGGATGCTCAACCGGATCGACGAGGCAATCGCAGTCTGCGACGATCTTCTGCGCCGGTTCGGGACTGCCACGGAACCGGCCTTCCGCGGCCCGCTCGCCAATGCGCTGCTGACCAAAGCGGTCGCGCTGGGCCTGCGCCACCGCACCGCGGAGGCGATCGCGGTCTACGACGATCTGCTCGCCCGCTTCGGCACCGCCACCGAAGCCTCAATTCAAGAGGTCCTAAAAGTAGCGCTCGTCCGTAAACGGTCCGCCGAGGCGACACTGCCAAAATCGTGAACGTCATGGACGTTCACCAAAAACAATACCAGCAGCCGCCCCATGGCGACTTGGAACACGCCGGGGTCGACAGGGCTATCGCATATGGCGGATTTCCGACACTTTCCGTCATGGTCGGGCCTGACCCGACCATCTCGCGCCCATTGGGCACCGGGCGAAACACCCCGCCTTTTCAATGGTGCGTAAACGCGCAGAAGATGGTCGGGTCACGCCCGACCATGACGAACGGGGGCGCCAAGGGTCATATGCGATAGCCCTGCCGGGGTCGATGCGCCCAAGCAGACGGGTGCCGCGGGGGACGCCGATCGGGCAGGTTTTTTTCGGACGGTGCCCCATTGGCGTGAGATGGTCGGGTCAGGCCCGACCATGACGGGAAACGCGGGAAACCGCCCTATGCGATCCCCTGCCCGCGATCTTACGCAGCATTGAGAACGCTGCATTTTTCTGACATTGCCCCATTGGCCTGAGTTGGTCGGGTCAAGCCCGACCATGACGGGTATGCGGGAAACCGCCCTATGCGATTCCCCTGGGGAGGGGCCGCGTCGTGCTTGCCTCGGTTGGGGGGTGGCCGATAAGAACGTAGGATGAACAAACCATCCGATCGCGCCTTGGGCGCACATCGTTCGTCGCCGGCTGGGCAGCGCTCGGCGAACTCCTTCGACACGCTGATGGGCAGCAGCGTTTTGGCGGCTGGGGCGTTGCCGCATGTGGGGCCGCCCGGGCCGGTGACGGTGCGCGGATTGCCGCGATGGGCGCAACACCCCTTACACCGTGAGCCTCCGGTGGAAGCGCTTGTGCGGGACGCCACGCGTATGTTGGAAATCCTCGCGACCTGTCGGGCACCGGCTTCGCCGTTGGATGTTTGCCTGAAGGAGGCCAACGGGCGCGCGCGTGCGACGGCGGTGCGGCAAGACCCCGTGCACCGTGAGCGGAGGGCCGGACCGCTGCGGAATGGGAACCCTCGGGGCAATCCGAACCTCGCGCCCCGCTGCGGCGCCAAGACCCGGCTCGGGTGTCCGTGCAGAAGCCCGGCGATGGCGAACGGGCGGTGCCGGATGCATGGGGGGGCCTCGACGGGGCCGAAAACGGCGGCAGGGAAGGCGCGAATCGCCGCCGCGCTGGTGCTTCGTGGGAACAAGGAGGCTCGGGTGATCGAGGCGCATGCTACGGCCACGATCCGGCGCGGCAAAGTTCTGGCGGCAGCAGTGGATGCCGGGCTGAAGCTGGAGTCTCTGGCCGCGCCGCTGCGGGCGGTGCTGGGGGTGCCGGCGACAAAGGGCGACGCGCGGCTGTTCGTCGCGGATACGCTGCTGCATCGCGATCTGACCTGGGCGGAAACGCGGCTGCTGGTGGCGGAGATTCGAGGGATGCAAAAGCCCATACAACGTGAGCGACGAATTCCCGCATCGCCAGGATGGACCTCGGCCCCCGGCCCGATTATATGAGTGCCCATGAACATCGGTACATGGCTGCACACCAAGCTGCACGGTCGTCAGGTCGGAACCGACTCGACCGGGAACATCTACTACGAAGACAAGCGTCCGGCTGTCGCCGGAGCGCGCGTTCGCCGCTGGGTCGCCTTCGCGGGTGCCGCGGAGGCCAGCGCCGTGCCGCCGGAATGGCATTCCTGGCTGCACTACACGACGGCGGAGCCGCTGCCGGATACCGGCCGCAAGGCTTGGCAGAAGCCGCATCAGGCGAACGCCACCGGCACCGCCGGCAGCTATCGGCCGCCGGGTCATGAATACCAGGGCGGCCAGCGCGCCAAGGCCACCGGGGACTACGAAGCCTGGACGCCAGGGGCGGAGTAGGCCGATGGCAAGCCGCGGCATCGCGGAGGTTGCGACGGGTGCCGCCGTGCTGCTGGTCGCGGCAGGGTTTCTCGGCTTCGCGGTCGCGCATTCCGGGCGGTCCGCGTCCGGCGGGTACGAACTCACCGCCAAATTCGACCATATCGACGGACTGACCCTGGGCGCCGACGTGCGCATCGCGGGGGTTAAGGTGGGCGCGGTCAGCGATCAGCGGATCGATCCGGCGAGCTACCTCGCCGTGGTCGGAATGCGAATCCGCGAGGACATCGCCCTTCCCAAGGACACCAGCGCGGAAATCGCCAGCGAAAGCCTGTTGGGCGGCAAGTACCTGAACCTGACGCCGGGCGGGGACAACGCAATGCTAAAGCCGGGCCAGGCGATCACGATCACCCAGTCGTCCGTCAGTCTGGAGCAGTTGCTGGGCAAATTCATCTTCAGCGTCACCAGCCTGAACGGCAGCAAACCGGCGGAGGGGCCGAAGTGATCCCCTCCCCCCCGACCGTCTGGCCGGGCGCGGACGGGTCCCCCGTATCCTGCCGGGAGAAGATCAAGATGCTCGCGGATAATCACGCCGAGCTGGCGCAGACGCTGCAGGATACGTTCGAGGACGCGGTCCTGATGGGCGTCGATGAGCAAGCCATGCGGGATGTTCTGATCGGCATGATCGGCGGCCTGACATCGCCCAAGCGCGCCGGCAAATGAGATACGGCTGGCTGCTGCCGGCGCTGCTCGCGGTGCCGGCCTGGGCGGAAGACCCGATCGTGGCGACTCCCCTGCCCCCGGTTGGCACTGCCCCTGCGCCCGCCGCTCCACCCCCGCCCGTCCCATGGTTGCCCAAGCCGGTCGCCCAGGTGCAGGCGCTGGATAAGGTGAATGCTCGGGCCAGCCTGTTGACCATCAAGGTCGGTGAAACAGCGACATTCGGGTCCCTGACCATCGCGGTAAAAGGCTGTGCGGTGCGCCCACCCGACGTCCCGGCCGATGCCACGGCGTTCCTGGCGGTGACCGATTCGACGCCGAACGTGCCCGCGTTCTCCGGCTGGATGCTGAAATCGGTGCCGTCGGTGTCGATGCTGTCGCACCCGATCTACGATCTGCGGGTCGTCGGCTGCTCCGGCTGAGCCATGCTGCCGGCGTTTTCCCGTACCGCGCTGCTGCTCGATCTGGACGGGACGCTGCTGGATATCGCCCCGACGCCGGACAGCGTGGTGGTGCCGCCGGGTCTGACCGATACGCTGCGCACCTTGCGGGAGGCGCTGGGTGGGGCGCTGGCGATTGTGACCGGGCGAGCCATTCCGGTGGTCGATGGGTTTCTGAAATTTCCGCTGGCTGTCGCCGGGGAGCATGGGGGGGCGTTGCGGGCCTCGCCGGATGGGGCGGTCGAGCGGCCGAACCTCCCCTCCCCTCCCCCGGCATGGTTGGCGCGGGCCGAGGCGTTGGCGGGGGCGTATCCCGGGGCGCTGTTGGAACGTAAGGCGCGGGGATTCGCCCTGCATTTCCGGTTGGCGCCGGAGGCCGGGACGGTGTTTCGGGACGAGCTGGCGGCGCTGGTGGCGACGGAGCCGGGGTTCAACCTGCTGTCGGGCCTGATGCTGTGGGAAGTACGCCCGGCCGGCGCCGACAAAGGGTCGGCCGTCGCGACCCTGATGGCTCGGCCGCCCTTTCTGGGGCGGCTACCGGTGTTTATCGGCGACGACGTGACCGATGAGGACGGGATGCGGGTGGCCCGAGCGATGGGGGGCGCGGGGCTAAGGGTGGATACGGCGTTCGGCAGCCCGGCCGGGGTGCGGGCGTGGCTCGGTCGGGCGGCCGAGTCCGGGGACTGGCCGCCCGTTGGCTAGTTACATCGGCGGGGCAACGCCCTTGGTGCCGACGGTGACGCGGGCGGCGGTCAACTTGCCCTCGGCGTTTTTCGTGGCGGACAGGAAGACCGGGGCGCCGGGTTTGAGGTCGTCGCGGGTCGCGGGGGCAAAGGTCACGACCGGCGCGTCGGCGGGGACGACGACGTCATTGGAACTGTCCTTGAAGCCGATCGACAGTTCGCGGCCGGCCGTGGCGGTGACGGCGCCTTTGATGGTGCCGTTGGTCATCATGCTGCCGGGTTCCAGGTCCCATGCGTAGTTGCCCTCACCGGCGCCGCGCATGGCCTCCGGGAAGACCAGGACTTCCAAAGCGATGTTCTTGCCGTCGGGGCCTTTGCGGGTGGCGGTGCCGATGAAGGCGCCGACGGGAATATCGGCCAGCGCGACCTTTACCACGGTCGCGACGGTCGCGGTGTCGGCCAGGACGATGTCCAGCATCTGGCCGTCGCGGCTTTTGATGGACAGGGCGTTGCCGTTCACGGCGGCGATGGTACCGCGGACTCGGGTCGGGGGGGCGGTTTGCGCCCAGGCCCCTTGGATCGCGAGGAAGGACGCGGCGGCCAGCAGCAGAAGGCGACGGTTCATGGGATGTTTCTCCTTGTGTTTGTTATACGCACACCGCCGTGATCCATTCCCGGCGACACACCCTTTATTCGAGCGGCTGACATGGACCTGACCGGTATCACGACCCTGACCTTCGACTGCTACGGCACCCTGATCGATTGGGAGCGCGGCATCCTGGATGCTTTGCGCCCCCTGCGGTCTCGTGTCGCTTCGGCCCGCGCAGACGGTGCCGTACTGCTGGACTTCGCGGACTGCGAGTCCCGGCAACAGGCCGCGACGCCCGCGATGCTGTATGCCCACGTGCTGACCGAGGTTCATCGGCAGCTATCGGAACGCTGGGGCGTGCCGAACGATCCGGAGGAGGACCGGCGGTTCGGCGGCTCGATCGGCGATTGGCCGGCGTTTCCGGATACCGCGGCGGCACTGGCGTATCTGAAGCAGCACTTCCGGCTGGTGATTCTGTCCAACGTCGACCGCGCCAGCTTTGCCCATTCGAATGCGCGCCTGGGGGTTGCGTTCGATGCCATCTACACAGCGCAGGATATCGGGTCCTACAAGCCGGACCCGCGCAACTTTGCCTATCTGATCGAGCGGCTGGCGGAACAGGGCGTGGGGCGGGAGCAGATCCTGCATGTGGCGCAGAGCCTGTTCCACGATCACGCGCCGGCCAACGCGGCGGGATTACGATCCGTGTGGATCGATCGGCGCGGCGATTCCGGCGGCTGGGGCGCGACGGCGGCGCCTCCGGCCGGGGTTCGCTACGAAGCGCGGTTTCCCAGCTTGGAGGCGTTTGCAGAGGCTCACCGTGGCGGCGGTTAACCGAGAAGACCTCGGCGCGCCAGGTTCCGCATCAGGGCGCCGGGGCCGAAGGTCCAGGCCTCGCAGGCATCGGTGGGGCGCATGCGGTTGACGAGGCGGCCGAGCTTGGGGGCGGCGATGGCGACGGTGTCGTTGGTTTTGTGGGTGAAGCCTTGACCCTGGAAGTCGCGGTCCTTCACCGGGGCGAACATGGTGCCCAGGAACAGCACGGCGCCGTCGGGGTAGCGGTGATGGGCGTTGACCATTTGCGCCACCAGATCGGCCGGGTCGCGGCTGATCATGGCGATGGAGGACGAGCCTTCCAGCGCGAACCCGTCCTCCCCATCCACGCGCAGGGTGACGGTGGTGGAGCGGATGTCGTCCAGGCCGAAGCCGGCGTCGAAGAAGCGCAGGAATGGGCCGATGGCGCAGGAGCCGTTGTTGTCCTTGGCCTTGCCGAGCAGGAGGGCGGACCGGCCTTCGACATCGCGGAGGTTGACGTCGTTGCCCAGGGTCGCGCCGACGATGCGGCCGTCGGAGGTTACGGCAAGCACGACTTCCGGTTCGGGGTTGTTCCAGGAGGAATTGGGGTGGACGCCGGCATCCATGCCGGTGCCGACGGCGGCCATCGGTTGGGATTTGGTGAAGATTTCGGCGTCGGGACCGATCCCGACTTCGAGATACTGGCTCCAGGCGCCCTGGTCGATCAGGACCTGCTTGAGGCTGGCGGCTTCGGGGGAACCCGGTTTCAGCTTGGCCAGATCGTCGCCGACGAGGCGGGTGACTTCCTGCCGGATCGCGGCGGCGGCATTCAGGTCGCCGCGGGCGCGTTCCTCGATCACGCGTTCGAGCATGGAAATGGCGAAGGTGACGCCCGCGGCTTTGATGGCTTGGAGGTCGATGGGCGTCAGCAGCCACGGTTTCGCGGGATCGCGCGTATCGATGGGCGTGTTGGCGAGGATCGCGTCGAGGGTGCCGATCGGTTCTCCATCCGCCTCGGCCAAGGCCTTGGCGGGATCGGGGGTTTCGCAGAGGTCGCGCATGGTGGGGTAATGGCGGGTCACGTCGATCAGCGCGCTGCCGCGCACCGCGACGACCGACGGGCCGGCGACATCGGGACGCCATACCCGGCCGGCCAACGTCGCCTTGTCGGCGTCATCCGGCAGAACGCGGCGCGCGGATTCGGCGAATGGGATCATGGCGTCTGGTTTCCTCTGAAATTTCACGCTGTCAGGTTACGATGGGACTCGCAGCGAGCCAAATCCGGCCTATATTGCCGCGATGCAGGAGCCTGAGACATGAAACGCTTGTTCGGCGGGGGGCATGAGACATCGGACACCGTCTACCCGGTCGCGATGCCGGATGAGGCATGGCGCCAAAAGCTGACGCCGACGCAGTACCAGGTGCTGCGCAAGCATGGGACGGAGCGCGCTGGCACCAGCCCGCTGAACGACGAAAAACGGGCGGGCATTTTCCAGTGCGCGGGGTGCGGCAAGGAACTGTTTGCTTCGTCCACCAAGTTCGAAAGCGGAACCGGTTGGCCGAGTTTCTGGGAACCTCTGGATGGGGCCGTTGGCACCACCGAGGACCGCAGCTTTTTCATGACCCGCGTGGAAGTCCACTGCGGCGGTTGCGGTGGCCATTTGGGGCATGTTTTTCCGGATGGTCCGCGTCCGACCGGATTACGCTATTGCATGAATGGCGTGGCAATGGAATTTAAGCCCGCCTGACCAGGAGTTGCCCGTGCGTTACGTTCCGCCTTTCGAAAATATCAAACAACTGCTCCGCTTCGGCACCGTCCGCGGCGAAACCGTCGTGACATTGACCTATGAGGAAATGCAGACTCTTCTCCGGACGCTGTTGACAGCGTTCGAGGTGGATGAAGCATTTTATCTGTCGCAAAATCCCGATGTCGCGCAGGGCGTGAGAGACGGAACGATCCAATCGGCCCGCGGTCACTTTATCGACCACGGCTATTTCGAGGGGCGGCAGGCGTCGCACGTCGTTATCGACGAAGCTTGGTACCTGGAACAAAACCCGGATATCGCCGAGGTCGTGCGGCGCGGCGAATACGAATCCGCTCAGGCCCATTTCGACGGGTCGGGCTA
This sequence comes from uncultured Acetobacteraceae bacterium, assembly GCA_903895595.1. Taxonomy (GTDB): domain Bacteria; phylum Pseudomonadota; class Alphaproteobacteria; order Acetobacterales; family Acetobacteraceae; genus Rhodopila. Next base: position 27,555 of record CAITUP010000019.1, read on the forward strand.
TCGGGAGGGGCGGCTGCCGTTTCCGTTACGGTAACCACCCTTGGCCCGATCAGAGGTTCGCGGTAAGTTCCCGCGCCGAGATCGACTGAATGGCCGACAGGCGCTTGAACAGGACATCGGCGGGAATTTCGGACCCGCCGAAATCCAAGCAGTCGGCGAATTTGTCGAATCACTGCTGTTCCGTCACCGGCCGGCTGGCGTGGCGTGGCGTGTTTCCTTCGCGATTTGTGGCTGGCGTCCCTTGTAAACGGGTTTGGCCACACTATCTCTGTGTCCGCGCAGGCCCGAACCGCGCGCGGTGGTGACCCGAACCTACGCCTTGGACAAGCCGGGTGAAAGATGCGAGGCTTCGCACCTGTGCCATGTCCGATTTTTTTCTATCGTTCTCGATGACATCCTTTGGACTTGCGCTGCGCCGTCCCGCCACGGTCGCCGTGCTTGCGGTGGCGATGTGGGTCTGTTGGCCGGCTCAGGCCGAGCCGCGGAAGGCCCTGCGCGACTGCCCTTTCTGCCCGGAGCTGGTGCTTATTCCCGGCGGTATGTTCGCAATGGGGCTGCCCGACCGCGCACCCGGACCGGAAACCTTGGACGACGATGCGCGTCCGCGGCACGATGTGACCATTCCCGGCCCGTTCCATCTCGGCAAATATGCCATTACGCGCGGGGCATACGCGGCCTTCGTGCGTGCGACGGGACCGCGTCCTTTTGGGACCTGCTGGGCGTTCGAAAAAATTCCAGGCGGCATGTTCGATTGGAAGGAACGCAAGGACCGGGACTGGCAGCATCCCGGATTCGTTCAGACGGATCGCGACCCGGTGGTTTGCGTCGATGCCGCCGATGCGCAGGACTACGCCGCGTGGCTCAGCCGGGAGACGAAACAGGTTTATCGGCTGCCGAGCGAAGCGGAGTGGGAATATGCCGCGCGGGGCGGGACGACGGGCGCGCGATATTGGGGGGATAACGAGAAAGATATTTGCCGGTATGCGAACCTTGCCGATAGGACTCTGGCGCGGGTGGCTGGGGCGAAGCGGCTCGATCCTGAACAATATGGCGCGTGTTCGGACCGGTTTGCCTATACGGCCCCGGTGGGATCGTTTCGGCCGAATGGGTTCGGGCTTTACGACATGCTGGGCAACGTATGGCAAACGACCGCCGATCCCTGGCACGACAATTACCAGGGGGCACCGTCCGATGGGTCGGTTTGGGCACTGAATGGGATGGCTGGAAAGCGGGTATTGCGGGGCGGATCGTGGGGTTTTCCGCCATCGGAGGTGGGGGTGAATACGCGCTTCATGGGCGTGACACGGATGCGGATGAATACGGTTGGGTTCCGGTTGGTTCGGAATGCCGGGGCTCTCGACTGAGGCACGCCATCATTCTGCCGGTGCCGCCGCGATGTCGAAACTGTTCTGCATACGCATAAGGGTTTCCATGGATACGCCGGACGCTTTCTCGATCAGGATCGCCATCTCCGGCGACAAGGATGCGCGCTGGTTCCAGAAAACGGACAGCGCCGGGGTGGGGTCCCTTTCACTGCGGGAGATCGAAGGGCTTGGGACCGTCCAGACCTCTGGTTTCGATGCGCTATATAAGGAACAGGTCGCCATCTTCCGGCGTCGTCGGAGGCAGCCCATTGTAGACCTTGTTATAGTGCGATGGCCGGCATTGCACCGGGTCCACGACCGTGAACTTCCCCGCTTTGGCGAGCAGGCAAGTTCCAGGAGGGTAAGCGCCAGGAGCGGTTCCGCAGCCAGCCACACTTGTTACGGCCAGGATAGACACCATCGACAATCGAGCGAGATGCATCGTTTTAGTCCTCCATTCTGCTGGTAAGCGCCCGTTTGCGTGCGGCTTCCTATCGGCGAAATCGACAGTCCCAATCGCCTGCCGGCCGATCCGGCAGGTCAAGCACCGATTTTCCGTAAAACCATCGATACGACACCCCGCGACGCCGAAGCGGCACGGCAACACAAGCGGCTGCCGTGCCCCCGGAAACCTACCCCTCCTGCACGATCCCGTTGCGCAGGACGCCGATGTTCGTGATCTCCACTTCCACCGAATCTCCCGGCTTCATCCACAGCGGCGGCTTCTGATACGCGCCGACGCCGCCGGTCGTGCCGGTGACGATCACATCCCCAGCCTCCAGCTGCGTGAACGTCGAGCAATATGCGATCAGCGTCGGAATATCGAAGCACAGATCGTCGACGGTGGCGTGTTGCTGCTCCACCCCGTTCAGGCGGGTCATCAGATGCGCCTTGGTGGGATCGCCCATTTCGTCGGGCGTCACGATCCAGGGGCCGAAGGCGCCGGACTGGAAGAAATTTTTCCCCGGAATGAACTGGCTGGAGTGCCGCTGATATTCGCGGATCGAGCCTTCGTTGTAGCAGGAATACCCCGCCACCACGCTCTGCCAGTCTTCCTTGGCGACGTGACGGCAGCGCTTGCTTACGATCACCGCCATCTCGCCCTCGTAATCGAACGTCACGGACGCGTTCGGGCGCACCATCGACGCGCCGTGTCCGACCTGGGACGACGGGAAACGGGTGAACACGATCGGCTTCTCCGGCGGCTCCCGCCCGCCTTCCAGGATGTGCGACAGGTAGTTCAGCCCGATGCACAGGATTTTCTCGGGGTCGGGGATCGGCGGCAGGAACGTGACGTCGGCCAGCTTGAACGTGGCATGGGCCGAGGCCTCATCGGCCAGCGACGCTGTTGCCCACAGCGCATGCTTCAGCGACGGCGCTCGGCTGCCGAGGTCGATGACCCCGTCGCCCTTCACGATACCCCAGCTGGCCGTCCCATCCGGGCGGCGGAAGCTCATCAGTTTCATCGGTATTCTCCTCAGGTGCACTGACGTCCGCATACGCCGAGCCGCGACCTCTGGCCAAGTCCCCCCGAACGCGATACCCACAGCGCAACCTCAACAGGAGACCCCAAGCATGAATGGCGCCGAAAGTCTGGTGCACTCGCTGCTGAAAAGCGGCGTCGATACCTGTTTTTCCAATCCCGGCACGTCCGAGATGCACTTTGTCGCGGCCTTGGACCGCGTTCCCGGGATGCGGTGCGTCCTCGGCCTGTTCGAAGGCGTGGTGACCGGCGCGGCCGATGGCTATGCCCGGATGACCGGCAAGCCGGCGGCGACTCTGCTGCATTGCGGCCCCGGTCTCGCGAACGGCTTGGCCAATCTGCACAACGCCCGCCGAGCGGCGACGCCGATCGTGAATATCGTCGGCGATCATGCGACGTATCATCGGCCGTTGGATGCGCCGCTGACAGCCGACACCGAAGGCTGGGCGCGCGGCGTATCCGGCTGGGTGCGCACGGCGATGGAATCGAAGACCGTGGGTGCCGACGCGGCCGCCGCCGTGCAGGCCTCGATGATCGCACCGGGGCAGATCGCCACGTTGATTTTGCCGTCCGATACGTCGTGGAACGAGGGCGGCGTGGTGGCCGAAGCTCTGCCGCGTCTGCCGACGCCGTTGGTTTCGCCCAATCAGGTGGATGAGGCCGTCTCCGCCCTTCGCCGCGGCGGATCGTCCATCGTGCTGCTGCTCGGCGGCGCGGCGCTGACGGAAGAAGGCCTGGACTACGCCCACCGCATCCAGTCCGCGACGGGCTGTCGGGTGTTCGCCCAGGGGTCGAACGCCAAGATCGCCCGCGGCCAAGGCCGCCTGTCGATGGAGCGTGTGCCCTATGTCGTCGATCAGGCCGTCAAGGCGCTGGCCGGGACGAAGCACATGATCCTCGCCGGCGCGCGCAAGCCGGTAACGTTCTTCGCCTATCCGAACAAGGTGCAGACCTCGGTGCCCGAGGATTCCGAAATCCATGTCCTCGCCCGAGCGGAACAGGACGTGGTGGAGGCGCTGGCGCGTCTGGCGGATGCGCTGCATGCCCCGAAAGTGCCGGCGCCGAACAATGGCGAACGCCCCGAAGCCGGCCGCGGCGCCCCGACCCCGGAGGCCATTGCCGCCGTGCTCGGCGCGCTCATGCCGGAGAACGTGGTCATCGCCGACGAATCCGTGACCTTCGGCCGCGGTTTCTTCCAGAACACCAAGGCGGCGCCGCCGCACGACTGGCTGAACGTCACGGGCGGCGCGATCGGTGGCGGCATGCCGATGGCGACCGGTGCGGCAATCGGCGCCCCCGGCCGGCGGGTGCTGAACCTGCAGGCCGATGGCTCCGCGATGTACACGGTTCAGTCGCTGTGGACGCAGGCACGGGAGAAGCTGGACGTCACCACCGTCATCTTCTCGAACCGAAAATATGCCATTCTGTTGGGCGAGTTGGCGAACGTGGGTGCGAACCCCGGCCGCACGGCGCTGGACATGATGGACCTGGGCAATCCCGACATTAACTGGCCGGGGATGGCGAACGCGATGGGGGTGGAAGCCGCCCGCACCGATTCGGCCGAGGGATTCGCGGACCTGCTGGCCTATTCGCTGAAGCGTCCGGGGCCGTTCCTGATCGAACTGGTGATCTAAGCTCCCTGCCTCGCCGCAAGTTTGTGTAGACAAACTTGCGGCGAGGAGCGTATATATTACTATGATTTGAACTAATATTTACGCGGCGCGACGCTACATGTGTCCATACTGCCTGTTCCGCGACACCGGTCCCATGTTTGGGCGCGAGTATTTTCCGCACTGGACTTGCCTGAAATCCTCGACAAGATTGCCCACGCAGGAGGTCTGGTAATGGCGAAGATTCAAGGCGGTAAGGGTGCGCCGATTAGCGCCCAAGCGAAACAACCACGCCGCGGGTCGGTTATGCCTGTCCAGAAAGCCGAGGCGAACGCTGCGGATGCCTGGCTGGCCTCGGTCGTATTTGGGCCGAACGAAGCCAAAATACCGGTCAATATTCGCCTGGACGCCGATATCGTGCGGTATTTCCGAGCGGGCGGGGCCGGATATCAGACGCGGATCAACGATGTGCTGAAAGCGTTCGTGCAGGCCCGGATCCGCGCGGGGGACATTCCGGGCGCGCCGCCGAAACCGCGCGCCAGCGGGCGGAAGCGGGGTTAGCCGCGTCCGCTCGTTCTGCGTCCGATTTCCAGTGCCGCGAAGGACGGCACCGGTGCCGGCATCAACCAGCGGAACCCCTGCGACATCGGCGGTTCCACGTTCTTCGCGTTCCCATGCGGCCAGATCACGCCGTTCAGGCGGGGGATTTCCATGGCAGATATCCCTCAGGTGGTCGCGCGTTCCAGGATACTGAAGGGCACGTGCACATGCCCCTCCACTTTGGGGCCGTTGCCGGTCAGGCGTTGCAGCAGAAAGCCGGCGGCGATCCGCCCGGCCTCGGCGCCTTCGACATTCACCGTTGTGAACGCCGGTTCGCTCGCGGAGCTGAGTTCGAAATTGCCGAACCCGCAGACCGCCAAGCGTTCGGGAATCGGAATACCGTGAAACCGCGCCTCGGTCATGGCGCCGAATGCCAGCAAATCGGAGCTGCAGAACAGCGCCGTCGGTTCCGTCAGCGCCGGCAGCATCCCGCGCAGGGCCTTGCGGCCCGCCATGATGGTGCTGGGGGCCGCGATCGTTGCCTCGCCCACGATCGTGCCGCCGGAGCGTGCGATTTCGGCCGCGAAGGAGTGCGTGCGCTGCACCGCCCGCGGATCGTCGGCGGAAATCGTGGCGAAACGCGTGTAACCCTTGGTCAGAAAGAATCGAGCGACAGCCTTGCCCACGTCCTCGTGGTCGAAACCCACCAGCATGTCGATCGGGCGGCGGGAAACATCCCAGATTTCCACAACGGGGATACCGGCCTCGGAGATCATCTGGAACGCGCCCGGCGTATGCGCGGCGCCGGCGATCAGCAGCGCGTCCGGCCGCCGGCCCAGCAAGGTGCGCAGCAGGGCTTCCTTGTCGTTCTCGCCGTAACCGGAGAGCGACAGCATGACCTCGTATCCGGCCACGCGCATGGAATCCGTAAAGGTTTGGATCAGGCCGGCGAACATCGGGTGGGCGATGGTCGGCACCACGGCGGCGACCATGCGGGACCGGCGGGACGACAGGCCTCCGGCGATCAGGTTGGGCACGTATCCCAGTTGCTCGATCGCGGCGCGCACCTTGGCGGCGGTGGCGGGGGATACGCGGTCCGGGGTGTTGATGACCCGCGAGACGGTCATCGGCGCCACGCCGGCGAGCGACGCAACATCGGTAATCTTCACCGGTACGCGTGCGCGTTCGGTTGATGGTTGGTCTGATTGCATGCGGGAAGCTTAGCCCCTCGGGTTCCGAGGGGCCAGCCACACACGCGGCGCGAAACCGGTCGTTAGTCGGCGACCAGATTCGGCGTCGGCTTCTCGGGCAGACCGCCGTGGCCGGTCAGGCGGATGCCTTCGTTCCACATCTCGTAGGCCCGCTTCTTCATCGCCGGCAGGACCGCGGCGACCGTATCGAGGTCCACGTCCGCCGCAACGCCGGGATAGCCCGCTCGGTCGAGCATGGCTGCGAGTTTGCGGTTTTCGAGCTGTTCGAACACCCAGTCCAGCGGCTCTTCGACCAGAGTCATGTCCCAATAGATGCGGTGGTTCTTGTTGCGCGGGCCGTAATGGTAGTGCGCGCCGTCCCAGAAACAGTCGAACGCCAGCAGCTCGGTTTCTTCCACGTAGGTCTTGCGGGTCGAGCCGCCGATGTCGCCGAGGACATGGATCGCCAGTCCGCCGTCGCCGATCGGCAGGCGGCGCATTTCCAGACCGAAGCGGACGTTGCCGGCTTCGAAGATGTCGGTGCCGCGGTTGTGCTTCACGGTGTTGCGCATGGAGCCATGGATCTTGCGCGCGGTGGCTTCCACCTCGGGCAGGATCTTCTGCACGGCCGCCATGTCGGTCTTGGCCGCGACCTGCTCGTAGCCGGCTTTGGCCAGCATCTTCGGCAGTTTGGCGCTCAGGGTCCGGCAGGTCCAGCCGATCGGGTTGCCGTCCGTGACCGGGTCCATACGGAACAGTTGGCCGGCGCCGTTGTTCGTGCGCTCCATCTCGCCCAGCATCGCCGGAGCGGCGATTTTGAGGGCGGTATTTTCCGGGCCGTAGATGTAGCTGCGCTCGATATCGAAGCAGTTGAACCGCAGCAGCGCGGTTTCGCGGTTGTCGACGTCGGCGGCGACATCGATGGTCACGCCCTGGTCGGCATGATCCTGAATGTTGCCGTCCCACAGCTGGTGCCTGACGATGAACGTCAGGGGGTCAACCGTGAACCGGGTGCCTTGCATTGTTTGGGACATATGGCCGCTCCTTTCCGCGTGTTTGGTCGCACTATAATCAGCCTCAGCCGAGGATGCCAAGCTGGAGGCCGATCGGACCGTTTCGTGTTCCCCGGTTCCCGGACGGGCGTCTTTGATCTGGATCAAGGCTGTCCCGCGGTGGCGAGCGCGAACCGTTACGCGTCGATCACGCTCACATGTGCCGCCACGACCCGCCAGCCCTCGGGCATCCGCACCCAGGTTTGCATCTGCCGCCCGACCTTCCCCGGCATCGCGTCCCGGTAAAACAGCGTCGCGGCAATCGCCATATCTTTCCCGTAAGCCGTGATCTGGGTCCGAGCCAATGTCCGGTTCAACCCGACGGGGGACCGTCCGGCTCGGAAAGCGGCGATTTCGGCGGGGCCGTACAGGTTCTCACCGATGCCATAGCGGATCGTGTGCGGGCCGTCCCAGAACAGCTCGTCCAGAACAGGGACATCGTTACCGATCAGCGCGGCTTCGTAGCGTTCGAACGCGGCGGCGACCTCGGCGACGACATCGGGATCGTTGGTTGTCACGGGAAATCCTTCGGGGTCTGGGCCATGGCGGCGCCGGTTGCTTCCAAATGCCGAGCGATCCGCAGGGCGATGTCTTCTCGCCAGGCGGGGGCGATGATTTGCACGCCGATGGGCATCGGGCCGGCGACGGGCACCGCCACAACCGGCAGCCCGATGAACGAGATCGGCTGGGTGAAGATGCCCATGTTCGGGCGGACCGGCAATTCCACGCCGTCCAGCACGAACGTCTTCTGCCCGATCAGCGGGGCGGAGCAGGGCGTTGCCGGGGCGATAATGGCATCGACCGTTTCGAACAGCCGCACCATCGCTTCCTGGAACCAGCGGCGGAATTTCTGCGCCTGGATGACCATGCCGGCCGGAACCATGGTGCCCGCGATCAGGCGGTCTCGGACGTCGGGGTCGAAATCGGCGGGGCGTTCGCGCAGGCGGCCGAGGTGCAGGGCAGCGCCTTCCGCCGTGGTGATCAGATAGGCGGCAGCGCGGGCGCGGGCGGCCTCGGGGATTTCCACGTCGGTGGTTACTCCAAGAGCGGCGCAGATATGGCCCACCGCGGCCGTTGCCTCGGGCATTTGCATCGTGCGGAAATAGCCGCCAGCGCGGGCAATGCGAAGGCCCTCGATGCCCTGGTTCAGCAGCGGGGTCGTGGGTTCGGCGGGGCGGGTGGCACAGAACGGGTCCTCGGGGTCGTGGCCCTGCATCGCGTCGTAGGCCAGGGCCAAATCCCTGACCGAACGCGCCAACGGGCCGAGGTGGTCCAGGCTGGACACGAACGGGAAGCTACCGGTGCGCGGCAGGCGTCCGAAGGTCGGTTTCAGGCCGAACAGCCCGCACAGCGATGACGGCACGCGGATCGAGCCATTGGTGTCCGACCCCAGCGCCAACGGCACCAGCCCTCCGCCAACCGCGCCGCCGGACCCGCCGGAGGAACCGCCGGTCATGCGGGCGGTGTCGTGGGGGTTGCGGGATGGGCCGTCGTGGCGGTTCTCGCCGGTGAAATCGTAAGCGTATTCGCCCATGTTTAGGGCGCCGACGAGGATGGCACCGGCTTTTTCCAGGCGTTCGATCAGCACGGCGTCCCGTTTCGCGGGCGGGCGGTCACGGTTGATGGCGCTGCCGGCTCGGGTGGGCAGGCCTTTGACGTCGAACAGGTTTTTGACCGCGAAGGGCATGCCGGCCAGGGGACCGGTGACCTGCCCGGCATCCACCGCGTCGGCCTGTGCCAATGCGCGTTCGGCGGTGACGTCGGTAAAGGCGTTCAGGACCCGGTCCTTGTCGGCGATGTTCGCCAGCGTGGCTTCGATGGTGGCGCGTGCGGTCATGGCTCAGGCCTGGAACACGGGAGCGGGTTCGGCTTCGTCGAGCAGCGGGAATGCCATGACGGCCGCGCCGAGACGGTAGGTAACAGCGAGGTTCATGCGGATCGCGTCGCGCCACGCCGGCTGCGCATGCAAGCCCAAGGCCGGCAGCATGGCATCGATGATCGCGTCGAGTTGGGCGTCGGTCATGCGGATATCTCCTAGGTCCGGGATGCTAGCCAGGCGCGCCAGCCGCCGAACGAGGTGATGTCCGGCGCGTCGGCCAGCGCCTGCGGTTCGGCGAGGAAGCCGAGGCACGGCCCGTCCTCCAGCGCGACCGTCCCGAAACCGAGGGGCGGCGGGACCTGGGCCAGCAGCGCGCCAATGGCGGCGGTTGGCAGCGCCCAGACCTCACCCGCGATACTGGCGCCGGGCGTGGCACGGGCCATGCCGGGGCGGTTTCCGAGGGCGTGCAACCGATAGACGGGTTCGGTCCGCGCGGTCCGCAGAAAGCGGCCGCCCAGCGCGGTGACTTGGGGGTTCAGGGGCAGACCGGCCATGTGGGCGCCAATGCAGAACAGCGGCGTTTCATCGGCCGCAACAGGATCGGAGGCGGCGGGCGGTGCGAGACCGTCCGTGAAACTGCGATGGATGTGGTCGGCGATGGCGGCCAGCCGGCCCTCCGACCATGCGGGGCCGATCACGGTGACGCCGACGGGCATTCCATCAGAGCCAAACCCGGCGGGGACGGCGATGGCGGCGAGGTCGCACAGGTTCACGAAATTGGTGAACGTGCCCAGCCGCGTGTTCGGGCCGATGGGGTCGGCCTCCAGCTTGGCCAAAGTGGGACAGAACGGCGCCGTCGGCAGGATCAGCGCCTCGCAACGGGCGAACAGGGTCGCGGCGAGGCGGCGGGCGTGGGCGAGTTGGTGGAAAGCGTCGAACGCATCGACGGTTTTACGGGTCAGGCCGCCCTCGACGATCGCGCGTGTCGTGGGGTGCATGATCTCCGGCCGTTGCGTGACGATATCGCGCAAAGCGGCGGTGCGTTCGGCGACCCAGGGGCCGTCGTACAGCAGACGTGCGACGGCGAGGAAGGGCGCGAGGTCGATGGTTTCCGTCGCGAACAGCGACGCGGAACGGCGATACAACGCCGCGACTTGCGGTTCGCACAACGCATCCACATCGGCCATAGCGATTTTGGCCCCAGCAGCCAGTGCGCCTCGGGTCAAATACCGAAACGGCGGCTGCCGGGAATACGGATCGTCCGCGTCGTAGCCGCCGATGACCCGCTGCACCGCGAGCGCGGCATCGACAGTCCGAGCGAACACGGAAATCGTATCGATGGACCGGCAGGCGGGGACCATGCCGGTCGTGGAAATCGCACCCACCGTCGGTTTCAGCCCCACGATGTTGCCGAACGCCGCCGGAACGCGACCGGACCCGGCGGTATCGGTGCCCAACCCGAAATCCGCGATCCCGGCTGCGACGGCCACCGCCGACCCGGACGACGACCCGCCCGGCACATACGCGGGATCGAAAACGTTCCGAGGAATACCGTAAGGACTGCGCACCCCTACCAAGCCCGTCGCGAACTGATCGAGATTGGTTTTGCCGAGGATCAACGCTCCCGCATCGATCAGCCGCCGCACCGCCGGCGCCGAATCGCTGGGCATATGGCTGAAATCGGGGCAGGCGGCGGTCGTCGGCAGGCCTGCGACGTCGATATTGTCCTTGATGACGCAGGTCAGGCCCCAGAGCGGGCGTCCGCGGGGGCCTTCATCCTCCAGCGCCTGAGCCTGAGCAAGCAGCACGTCGTCCGCCACACGGGCGATCCAGATCGCGGAATCGCCGGTCCCGTGGTCGGCGGCGATGGCCTGCCGAGCCGCTGCGAGCGGGCTTGGTATCTTGGAGTTCGAGGGCACATTGTTCGCGGCACGATCCGTTTTCATACAGCGAAGGGGGTGCAATTAAGATGCCAGAGGTAACTGGCGGAGAGACAGGGATTCGAACCCTGGGTACGTTTGCACGTACACACGCTTTCCAAGCGTGCGCCTTAAGCCGCTCGGCCATCTCTCCGGCGCGCGGGAGGCGCTCTGTAGCAGCCTCCCGCGAACGCCTCAAGCGTCCATCTTCAATGCGGCCAAAAATGCCGACTGCGGGATTTCCACCTTCCCGAACTGGCGCATCCGCTTCTTGCCCTCTTTCTGCTTGTCCAGCAGCTTGCGTTTGCGGCTGATGTCGCCGCCGTAGCACTTGGCGGTCACGTCTTTCGACAACGCCCCAATCGTCTCTCGCGCGATCACGCGGGACCCGATGGCGGCCTGGATCGCGATCTTGAACAGCTGCTTCGGGATCAAGTCTTTCAACCGAGCGCAGATGGAACGGCCACGCCCCTCCGCCACGGATTTGTGGGCGATGAACGACAGCGCATCCACGGGGTCGGCATTCACGAGGATAGAGATGCGGACCAGATCGCTTTCCTCATAGCCGTCCATCGCATAGTCGAAGCTGGCATACCCGCGGGAGACGGATTTCAGCCGGTCGTAGAAGTCGAACACGACCTCATTCAACGGGATACGATAAACCGCCATGGCGCGATTGCCGACATAGGTCAGGTCCACTTGGGTGCCGCGCCGTTCGTTGCACAGCGCCAGGACGTTACCCAGATACTCATCGGGCACCATGATCGTGGCCCTGATCCAGGGTTCCTCCATCTTCGCGATGACGGAGCCATCGGGCATGTCCACGGGATTGTGCAACTCGCTGACATCGCCGTTCGTCTTGTGCACCTTGTAGACGACCGACGGCGCCGTCGCGATCAGTTCCAGGTTGAACTCGCGGGTCAGACGCTCCTGGATGATCTCCAGATGCAGCAGCCCCAGAAAGCCGCAGCGGAAACCGAAGCCCAACGCGGCAGATGTCTCAGCCTCGAAATGGAAGCTCGAGTCGTTCAGCCGCAGCTTGCCCAGGCTTTCGCGCAGCTTCTCGAAATCGTCGGCATCGATCGGATAGAGACCGCACCAGACCACGGGAATCGACGGCTTGAAGCCCGCCAGGGCGTCGGCGGCCGGATTGCGGTCGTCGGTGATGGTGTCGCCGACGTTGCAATCCGCCACGGTTTTGATCGCCGCGGTGATGAATCCCATCTCCCCCGGCCCGAGGTCGTCGGTCGGTACCATTTTGGGGGTGAAAATACCGACCTGCTCGATCTGATACGCCGCCCCAGTGGACATCATGCGAATCCGCATGCCGCGCTTGAGCCGCCCGTCCCGTACCCGCACCAGGATCACCACGCCGAGGTACTGATCGTACCAGCTGTCCACCAGCAGCGCGGTCAACGGTTTGGTCGCATCGCCCTTCGGCGGCGGCAAACGGTGGACCAATGCCTCCAGCACGCCCTCGATGTTCAGGCCGGTCTTGGCGCTGATCTCCACCGCGTCCGACGCGTCGATCCCGATCACATCCTCGATCTGCTGCTTCACCCGTTCGGGTTCCGCCGCCGGCAGATCGATCTTGTTCAGGATCGGCACGATCTCATGGTTGTTGTCCATCGCCTGATAGACGTTCGCCAAAGTCTGTGCCTCGACCCCCTGGCTGGCATCCACCACCAGCAAGGACCCCTCGCACGCCGCCAATGACCGGCTGACCTCATACGCGAAGTCCACATGGCCGGGTGTGTCCATGAGGTTCAGCTCATATGTCTCGCCATTCTTGGCCTTGTAAGACAGCCGAACGGTCTGCGCCTTGATGGTGATCCCGCGCTCCCGCTCCAGATCCATGCTGTCGAGGATCTGGTTGGTCATCTCCCGCGCCGCCACCGCGCCGGTGAACTGAATCAACCGGTCGGCCAAGGTCGACTTGCCATGGTCGATGTGCGCGATGATCGCGAAATTGCGGATATGGTCTAAGGGCGTGTCGGTCATTCTGGGTCTCGTGGCGCCGGAACGGGGCCGTTGGCGTTCCCATAGGGAAAAACGGGCGGCGTGTCAGCCGGGTTGTAGCCCATGAACGTCCATGGTACCCATGCATTTGGAATGCCAGCCAATCTCTGACGACAATTCTCATGCGAATTCCATTTTCCGATAAGGACGTGGTCAAAGAGTTGGGCAAACATGGCCCGACTCCCTTGGTCATGATCGCGTTATTCGTGTTGATCGTTGTAGCTGGCTTGATCGGTAGCGACTCCTACGTGGTCTTGCCTGGATTGGTGCTGATTTTGCTCGCCTATTACTTTCTTCGGCGCGCCGAAATCGCTGCAGCCGAACGCGCAGAGACGTTGCCGGTCGCGGCCGCCGAGCGTAAGCTACAAAGCGTCGTGGAGTCTCATCGCGCAGGCAGCGAACCTCTACAGCCCCCGCTGCCGTTGGGTCCCCCCGGTCGCCGGCCAAAGCCTCGAACAGGGAGCGAAAAATCATGATGCATCTGACCTTCAGTTCGTCCGCTCCCATGCTGACGATCACCGGCACAAGCCTGATAGCGCTGTGTTGGTATATATGTGCCCGCGCTGCCTCGGCGTCCCAACAGCGAATTGACCGGCTCAGACAAGTCGCCATCTTCCTGGACCGGCACGCCGATCTCCTTGATGAATTTCTCACCGCGCCGGAGGCGCCCCAGGAACTGAAAGACCTGCTGGTGGCCTTCAGCGATGCCATGGCACATAAGGAAATCGTGCTGGCAGTCGCCGAGTCCATGGCGCGACGTACAAGTCTGTCAACCCCATTCAGCCCGGAGACCATGGCGCTTCTTTCGGCCCTGGACGACCTCCGGCGCCAACGCAGCGACCTCGTGGACATCTTCTACCATGCGGTCGGCACCGGAGTGGCGGCCGCTCTCCTGCGCTGGCCCGAATCGGATCGCGCTATTGAATTGGCAGCAACTCGGGCCATCGCCGATCCCAGGCGCAGCATCGCTACCGCGACCGAAAGCGCCCGCCTCGGGGCGGGAATCCGTTTCGGCATGCCGGCGCACGCGCCAGCTTAGCCAAACTGGCCAGTCCAGCGATTCATCCTTCCATTAAATCGGACTACCCGGCGGAAATACCGGCCGGCGTTTTTCCCGATGCGACGCCACCCCTTCTTGCGCCTCCGGCCCGCTGAAGCCCATGAATTCCAGCGCCAGCGAGGCATCGAAGGATGGGCCGGCCATACGGAGCCAGTTGTTCAGGGCGTATTTGGTCCAGCGGATCGCGCTTTGGGCGCCCTCGGCCAGACGGATGGCGACTTCCTCGGCTTTGGCATCCAACTCGGAGTCTTCCACGGCCAGGGAGATCAATCCGATGCGTTCGGCCTCGGCGCCGGAGACGGTTTCGCACAGCAGCAGGTAGTATTTGGCTTTGGCGAGACCGCAGAGCAGCGGCCAGACGATCACGGCATGATCCCCGGCGGCGACGCCCAGACGCGTATGGCCGTCGATGATGCGGGCGTCCTTGGTGGCGATGGAGACGTCGGCCAGCAGCCCCGCGACCAGACCGGCGCCGACGGCGGGGCCGCGCATGGCGGACACGACGGGTTTGGAGCAATTGATGATGTTGTAGACGAGGTCCCGGGCTTCCTTCCACACGCGGGCGCGGGCGTTGAAGTCGGCCATGATCTCCTCGATCATCGCGAAATCGCCGCCGGCCGAGAAAGCTTTCGGCCCACCGGTCAGAATGACGCTGTTGACGTCGGGATCGGCGTCGATATCGCGCCAGATGTCGCCGAGTTCCCGGTGCATGGTGGCATCCACCGGGTTCAGCCGGCCGCCGGAGCCGCCCATGGTGATGCGCAACACTTTGGGATGCGGCCGGTCGAAGGTGAAGCGGGTATAGGCCGCGTAGCGGTCGGTCATGCGTGTGCTCCCAGAGGAAAGCGCGGTTTGAACCGCGCGGTCAGTTGGCCGAATCGCGCCACGCCAGCCAAGCGGCGGTCGACGAAAGCGAGTGTCTCTGCATCGTCCTCGCTGTTATCGCGCAGCCAATACAGCAGCGAGGCGGCGTAGACGCCTGTGAGGATCGCGCGCTTGGTGTACCAGGAGAAATCGCTGCTGCGGTCGCCGGCGGCATACCAGATGGAATCGACCGTGCGCGCGGTGCAGCCGGCGGCAGTCCGAGCATTGCCCGGCAGCGCGAACACCCCCAGCGCTCGGCGGACCGCTTCTTTATGCGGTTGCAGCGCGGCGAAGCGAAGGGCGATGACGGCTTTCACCCGCTTGCTGAGCCGCGTTTCCGTCAGTGCCGCGGCGGCTTCTTCCATCCGCCGGTCGGTCAGATCGCAGAAGGTCGCGACCATGTCGGCGGCACCGAGGGGAAACAGCAGATCGGCATCGTCTTCGGGTTGGCCGATATCGGCCAAGCCCATCGCCAAAGCTTTGCGGGTCCAGCCATCGAACGGCACATGCGCCAGCATGGCGTCGACGGCCGCATCCCGTTCCGCGCTGCGTTCGGGGTGTGCCATCACAGCTTGCCTTCCGCCGCGCGGGTCAGTTCTTCGTTGAAGCCGAACAGGCTGAAATCGGTCAGGCGCATCGTGTAGAGGACGCCGTCCAGATGATCGTATTCGTGCTGCACCACGCGGGCGTGGAAGCCCGAAACCTCCCGCGTGACAATGTTCCCGTCGCAATCGACGCCTTTGTAGCGGATCCGCGTCGCACGAGGCACGGCGGCGCGCATGCCGGGGATCGACAGGCAGCCTTCCCAGCCCAGCACGCGCTCATCGCCGATCAGCTCCAATTCCGGGTTGATCAGCACACTGTTGCCGATCGGCGTGTCGCCGGGATCATTGGCCGAACGGTCGCCGGGCACGCGGAAGACGAACAGGCGCAGCGGCTGAAAAACCTGCGGCGCGGCGAGGCCGACGCCCGGCGCGTCCTCCATCGTCTCCATCATGTCGGCGACGAGGCGGCGGATTTCCGGCGCGCCGGGGTCGGGGACCGGATCGCATTCCCGGAGAAGCACCGGGTGACCCATGCGGGCGATTTTCAGGATGGCCATGGCGGACTCGCGAAACGGGGTTGGTAAGCGGGATCCACCGTGTTATAGCGCCTGCCTTCGCCCCTGGGGACCCCATTGTCGCCCGGGCGGCTTTTTGTACGTGCCCGATTGTCGGGTTCGGCAAAAGACAGGAGTAAGCGGCCAAGTGCAAGTTCTCGTGCGTGACAACAACGTCGATCAGGCGCTCAAGGCGCTCAAGAAGAAGATGCAGCGCGAAGGCATTTTCCGTGAAATGAAGCTCCGGCGGCACTACGAAAAGCCGTCCGAACGCCGCGCCCGTGAGGCAGCCGAAGCTGTGCGCCGGGCCCGCAAGATGGAGCGGAAGCGGGTGGAACGCGAAGGCTTCTAGCCGACAGATACGTCCCCGCGCGACGCGGGATCGAGAATACCACCGCGGCCTGGACAGAGCGTCCATTGGCCGCGGTTTGCGCGTGTACGGTCAAATCGTGCCCCTACCCCGTCCCACCCATGATCGCTCGGCACGCTGCCGGCAGTGCGGGACGCGGCTTCGGCTTGGCGGGCGGCCCCTCCGGCCTCGCCGGTGCATCCAACTGGTCGAACCACCATTGCAGGGTCGCGTCGCAGCCATCGCCGGGTGGCGGAGGCGGCATCGACACACATTCTGCCTGACCCGCGGGGCAGCGGAAGGCGATATGCATATGCGCCCGATGCCCATACCAAGGGCGGATCAGCCGCAGCCAGGACCGGTCGCCCGTCACCTCCTGACACAACTGCCGCTTGATCGCCGGGTTGACCAGAATGCGATCGACCTCCGGCAATCCGGCGGCCAAACGCAGCAATGTCGTCACCGCCGGAGACCAGCGTGCCGGATCGACGCCCCGCTGATCGGCCCGCACCACACTGACAACCTCAACGGTTTCGCGTTCGCCTGGGGTCAAAGCGGGCTTTGGGCGCGGATCGAGGCCGATATCGGCATCCAGCCCGACTTGATGCGCCGCATGCCCGCCCGCCATCGGGCCGCCGCGCGGGTTCGACAAATCCTCCACATAGAAATCCGCCAGACCGGCGGCCCGCGCCGCGCCTGCTAGGCGTTGAATGCGCTCGACAACCGGCGGCGCCCCCCAGAAGCTGCTGTGGCCGAGGTGAATGGTTTGGAACCCCGGCCCGGCCGCCGGCAGACGTTCGGCACCCGCGATGCAGCCGCCCGTACCGTCCCCGCCGACAATCCGCAGCGGCCCCGGCGCGGGGGTCGAAATCGGCCCGGCGGCAGTCAGAAAGAAAGCCGCGAAAACAACGAGAAGACGCCGCACGCTCAGAACCGCCGTTCGCAAATGGTGATGACATCGCCGGGTTGCACGAAGGCCTGCCGCATGGCTTTACCTTCCTCCGCTCCACCCTCGCGTGTCCGTACCACCGCAGCATAGTCCTGCACCGCCCTGTATGTGAACCCGCCCGCGACGGCGGCGGCGGTGACCACGGTCATGCCGGGCTGGTAGGGGTATTGGCCCGGTTTATTCACCTCCCCCAGCACGAAGATCGGGCGATACGCGATGATTTCCGCCACGACCGAGGGGTTCCGCAGCAGATCGGCCTTCTTCAGCGCGGCCGTCACCGCGGCCTCCAGTTGGTGCGTCGTCAGGCCGGCGGCGCGGACGGTGCCGATCAGCGGCACGGCGATGGAGCCGCTGTCGTTGACATGGAACTCGCCGGTTAGGGCTTCCTCTCCGAAGGTGATCAAGCGCACCCCGTCGCCGGGGCCCAGGCGGTAGCCGTCGGTGGTGGCCGGCGGCAGCGACGGAAGGCCTCGGCCCGGCGCACAAGCGGCGAGGGTCAACAGAAGCAACAGGAACAGACGCATGGCGACCTCGGTGAAGCGTGTTATCCTCGGCAATGGTCATAGGCATGAATGTGTTGATAATTCGTTAACAACCGCGGGAAAATTTGCTGCGCGGCAGGCATTCGTGCGCGCCCCCCGGGGATCATGGCCGAACCGGAGAAGATCAAGTAAGAGGCCCGCCAACCTTCACGCCCCCATCCAGGAGTTCCCCAATGTCCCAAACCCTGAGCCGCCGCACGCTTGGCGGCGCCGCCCTCGCAACCTTCGCAGTCTCCCCAACCCGCGCCGCCGCGCCAACCGAAATCCGCATCGACTGGGCGACCTACAACCCCGTCAGCCTGATCCTGAAGGACCAGGGCCTGCTGGAAAAGGAATTCGCGACGGACGGCATCAAGGTCCGCTGGGTCATGTCGGCCGGCTCCAACAAGGCGCTGGAGTTCCTGAACGCCGGCTCGCTCGATTTCGGCTCCACCGCCGGCGCGGCGGCGCTGATCGGCAAGGTCAACGGCAACCCGCTGAAGTCGGTCTACGTTTACTCCCGCCCGGAATGGACGGCGCTGGTGACGCAGAAGGACAGCGCCATCAAGACCGTCGCCGACCTGAAAGGCCAACGCGTGGCCGTCACCCGCGGCACCGATCCGCACATCTTCCTCGTCCGAGCGCTGGCGACCGCCGGCCTGACGGAGAAGGACGTGAAGCTGGTGCTGCTGCAGCACGCCGACGGGCGCACGGCGCTGGAGCGCGCCGATGTCGTCGCCTGGGCCGGCCTCGACCCCATGATGGCGGCGTCCGAGGTCGAAAGCGGCGCGCGCCTGTTCTACCGCAAGCCGGAAGCCAACACCTGGGGCATCCTGAACGTCAGCGAGTCCTTCGCCGCCGCCAACCCCGCCTTGGTCCGCCGCGTCCTGGCCGTCTACGAAACCGCGCGTAAATGGTGCCTGGCTCATCCGGCCGAACTCAAAGCCAGCATGATGACGGCGACCAAGCTGTCCGACCCGGTGATATCCAAGCAGTTGGAGCGGACCGACATCTCCTCCGGCAAGATCGGCAAGACCCAGGCCGACACCATCATCGCCGCCGGCAAGGCCTTGCAGGAGGCCGGGGTACTGGACGCGAAACTGGACATGGCGGCGATCGCCAACGGCATGATCGACCCGTCTTTCCTGGCATGAAGCCGACGGGGTTCATCATCCCTGTCCTCCTCGGCGTGACGTGGGAGGTCGTGGTGCAATCGGGTCTGGCGACGGGGCGGCTGATGCCGCCGCCGTCGCATTTGCTGCACAGCGCCATCGGCCTCGCGGCGTCGGGGGAGCTATGGACGCACGTCGCCGCGACCATGACGCGGATCGGGCTCGGCTTCCTGTTCGGCGCCGCCGCCGGCACCGCGTGCGGCGTATTGGCAGGGGCGAGCGGGCTGGCCCTGCGCCTGCTCGACCCATCCATCCAGGCCCTCCGCGCCATCCCCTCCCTCGCCTGGGTCCCCCTGTTCATCCTCTGGCTCGGCATTTTCGAAACATCCAAGCTGGCGCTGATCGCCATGGGCGTGTTCTTTCCCGTGTATCTGGGCGTCCTCAGCGCCATCCAGGGCGTGGACCGCAAACTGATCGAGGTCGGGCGCGTCTTCGGTCTTTCATCCACTGGCATCGCCCTCCGCATCACCGGCCCCGCCGTGCTGCCGAGCTGGTTCGCCGCTTTGCGGACGGGCCTGGGCCTCGGCTTCATGTTCGTCGTCGCGGCCGAACTGATGGGCGCATCCGAGGGCCTGGGATACATGCTGCTGGACGGCCAGCAGATGGGCCGAGCCGACACCATCCTGGTGGCCATGATCGTGTTCGCGCTGTTGGGCAAAGCCTGCGACAGCATCCTGGTCGCCATCAGTATTCCGCTCCTGCGCTGGCAGGACACGGTCAGGGCATCGCTGTGACCAACCTCGCGATCGATCATATCGGGAAAACCTACGCCGACGGTACCGAGGCCCTGCGCGATATCCAGGTCCACGCGGCCGAGGGGGAGATCGTGGCCATCCTCGGCGGCTCCGGCTGCGGCAAGACCACGCTGCTGCGGCTGGTCGCCGGGCTGGATACGCCCAGCATCGGTGCCATATCGGTCGGCGGACAGAAGATCGCCGGCACGCATCCCGCGATCAGCGCCGTGTTTCAGGAGCCGCGGCTGCTGCCCTGGCTCAAGGTCGGTGCCAACATCGCCTTCGGCGGCCAGCGGCTGGACCCCACCGAACGGGACCGCCGCGCCAGCGCCCTGATGGAGCGGATCGGCCTGTCGGGCTACGATCACCGCTGGCCCCGCGACCTGTCGGGCGGCCAATCCCAGCGTGTCGCCATCGCCCGCGCCCTGATCGGTCACCCCGGCGTTCTGCTGCTGGACGAACCGTTCTCCGCCCTCGACCCCTTCACCCGGGCCAGCCTGCACGAGTTGGTGCTGGGCCTGTGGAAAGAGCTGAAACCCACCATCCTGATGGTCACCCACGACGTGGATGAGGCCGTCACTTTGGCCGACCGCATCGTGGTGATGAAGCCTCGGCCCGGACGGGTGCACGAGAGCATCCAGGTCGACATCCCCCGCCCACGCGACAAGCTGTCGTCCGCGTTCGAGCTGATGAAGCGGCGCGTGATGCGGGCGATCGACCGGTCTCTGGCCGATGACCGGCCGGCAGGGCCGAGGGCGTTCGGGCCTGGCGGCACGTCGCCCTGGCTGTAGCGACGGCCAACCACCGTCATGGTCGGGACCATCTCCGGCCCATGAGGCCCAGGTCGCTCACGTTGCATGGGCTGTTGCGACCGCCGCCCGCGGAGCCTTCTCCGCACTCAGCCGCCGCGCCAAGCGGAAACGCGTCGGCGGCGCTTTCCCCCAGCCCGATAGGCCCGCCCCCTTGCGCCGCCCCCGCCAAGCCCTACCTTTAACCCATGACATACGTGGCGGAATTGCCCGACCGGGGCGCGATCGCGATCGAGGGAGAGGACCGGGTCTCCTTCCTCCAAGGCTTGGTCTCCAACGACGTCGAACAGGCGTCGCCGGAACGCGCCGTATGGGCAGCGTTCCTGACGCCGCAAGGCAAATGGCTGGCGGATTTCTTCATCCTGACCGACGGCGACCGGTTGCTGCTGGATGCCGAACGGGCGCAAATCGCTGGCTTGGTCCCCCGCCTGTCCCGCTACCGCCTGCGCGCCAAAGTGACGGTGAAAGCCGATGACTCACTGCGCGTTTACGCCGCCTGGGACGGCGCCCCACCCCCCTGCCCCATCGCCGCGCCGGACCCGCGTTTGCCGGCAGCCGGCTGGCGCCTGATCGCGGCCGCACCGCTCCCCACCAACGCCACCCCCGCCGCCTACGACTCCCACCGCCTGTCGCTCGGCCTCCCCGACGGGTCCCGCGATATGGAGACCGAGAAGACCGTGCTGCTGGAGGCCGGGTTCGACGAACTGTCCGGCGTGTCCTGGACCAAGGGCTGCTACATGGGGCAGGAGCTGACGGCCCGCACCAAATACCGCGGCCTGGTCAAACGCCGCCTCGTTCCGGTCGCGGTGCAAGGCCCCGCCCCCGCACCCGGCACCCCCATCCTGCGCGGCGGCATCGACCTCGGCACTATGCGCTCTGCCCACGACGGCACCGGCATGGCGGTGCTGCGGCTGGACGCGCTGAAAGGCGGTGCTCCGCTGATCTGCGGCGAGGCAACGCTGACGCCGCGCATCCCCCCTTGGATGAATTTACCGGCCTGACCGGGCATTGATAAATCCGTTGCCTTTGGCTATCGTTAAACCACCGCGCCGCACCCGGCGGACAATTCTGTTCGACACGCCAACGTCAAAACAAGGGAACGTTCCATGCCCCGGCAAACAATAGCCCTGATCGACAAAACCGGTTCGATCTCCTCCACGTCTTTGCGGGCGGTGGCGGCGGCGGTCGAGATTCAGGCCAAACGGGACCTGCAACCGTTTTGGGACCACGTCGACGCCAAGATTTCCGTGCTGTCGGCGAACGCCAAAATTCCAACCGGAGTCTGGCCGGTTTACATCGGGGCGAACCTCCCCGGCGGCCTGGAAGGCGTGCATCAGGACGACAAGGGCGTGCCTTATGCCAACGTCGAAATGGCGGCGGGCGAAGCCTGGAAACTGACCGTCAGCCACGAGGTTTGCGAGATGCTGGTGGACCCTACGCTGACGCAAGCGGTGTACGGGCCCGCGATCGCGGTCGTGCAGGGACAGGTCCACGACGCACCGGGGCAATTCCATTATTTGGTCGAAGTATGCGACCCCAGCGAAAGCGCCGATCACGGCTACGTCATCAATGGTCAGCCGGTGTCCGATTTCTACACCCCGCATTTCTTCGATGCGCAGCCGAATCCCGGCACGAAGTACAGCTACACCGGCGCACTGAAGGCGCCACGGCGGGTCCTGAAAGGCGGCTATCTGTCCTGGCGCGATCCGGTAAAGAACATCTTCCAGCAACTGGTCTGGATCGACTCCGATACCCCGACAATCCGAACGGTGGACTACACGCCCCCGGCCGGCGCCCAAATGTCGCGCGAGCACATCGATCGCCACACCGGAACATCGCGCCTGCTGTCGCACACACACAAAAACCACCCGCTGTTCCTGCGCGCGGCCAAGGAGCGCGGGGAGTAACCCTTTACCGCACCGACAACGTCGCGAACACGTCGCCCGCCGACTCCAGTCCCAGAATGTGCCGGCGGTGCCAAAGCGCGTAGAACAGCAGTTTCCAGCACGCGAAACCGTGCCGCCAGCGGCCGATATTGGCGAACAGAGCCTCGACCTTCTCGGGATGGGCGATCTCCGCCACGCCCGGCTGAGCCGCGACCAACTTCCCCAGTTCGGCGCCACGCCCCTTGATCCATTCGCCGACCGGCACGGTAAAACCTTGTTTCGGCGCGAAGGGGCGCGCCATGGGAAGGTTCTTTTCCAGCCATTTGCGCAGGATCCACTTGCCCATCCCGCCGCGCACTTTCAGGCCATCGGGCAAACGGAACGCGGCCTCGGCGATGCCTTTGTCCAGGAACGGGGTACGCCCCTCGATCGCGTGCGCCATCAGGCAGCGATCCAGCTTCAACAGCAGATCGTGCGGCAGCCAATCGGCGATATCCAGCGCCTGCGCCGACGCCAGCCGCGACAGGCCGAGTTCCGCGACCCGAGCCTCGGCCGCCGCCATGCCGTCGCGCCAGCCGGTGGGTTTCTCCCGCAGCACGTTCACCTTGTCGAAACTGCCGCCGGCCCAGGCCGTCTGCCCCCCCAGCCACCACGGCCGCATCGCGCGGCGGTAGCGGTCGTAGCCGCCGAAAATCTCATCCCCGCCCTCCCCGCACAACACCACCTTGACATCCTGCCGTGCTCGGCGAGCGAGGAACCAAGTAGGAATGATGGCATAATCGGCGGTGGGGTCGTCCATGCAGGCGACGATTTCGGGCAGATGGTCCCACACCATCTTCTCGTTCACTTCGATCGTTTCATGATGCGCGCCGACTGCTTTCGCCACGGCGGCGGCATGCTCGCGTTCGTCGGCGGCTCCAGGGGCGTCGAATCCGGCGGTGAAGGCCACCACCGGGTCCTTGTTCAACCGAGCCATCAGCGTGATCAGGGTTGCGCTGTCGATGCCGCCGGACAGGAAAATGCCGTAGGGCACGTCGCTGCGCTGGTGCAGATCGACGGATTCCTCCAGCGCCTTGTCCAGCCGCTTCAGGGCCGCGTCCTCATCGATCGTCTCCGGCCCGCCTTCCGGCAGCGGCGAGAGGCGGCGGCGGTCGATGATATGGCCCTCGGCGCAGGTCAGGGTTTCCCCTGGCAGCACGCGCTGAATCCCCTCGAAGATGGTGTCGGCGCCGGTCGTGAATTGCAGTTGCAGCAGCTCATCGCGCGCGGAGGGGCGGACTTTGCGGGCCACGAGACCGGATTCCAGCAAAGCGCGCGGCTCGCTGGCGAAGGCCATGCCGCCAGCGACCTGCGCGGTATACAGCGGCTTGATGCCGAACGCGTCGCGGGTCAGCGTCACGGTCCGCGCGTTCCGTTCGTGAATCGCGACGGCATACATGCCGCGCATGTTCTTCGCGAAATCGGCGCCGTCCTGGAGCCAAAGATGCAGCGGCGGCTCGCAATCGCTGTTGGTGGCGAACTTCACGTCCGGCATGCCGGCGCGGAGTTCGCGGTAGTTATAGACCTCTCCATTACAGACCAGCGTCGCGGCGCCGGCGAACAAAGGCTGGTCGCCGGTCACCAGATCGATAATGGACAACCGATTGTGCACCAATGCGACACGCCCCACCACGGCATGGCCGGTGCCGTCGGGGCCGCGATGGTGCAGGCTGTCGATCAGTTTGGACAGCACGGCGGGATCGGGCGGCGCGGCATTGGACGAAAGAATCAAACCGGCGATGCCGCACATTCGGAAAAGCTCCATCGCGCTCGGGCACCCGCCGTCGCGTGATATTTCCTAGCGAAGGCGGTCACGACGGCGCAAGGGGGACGAAGACCTTATGCCTGCGCCGACACGGGTTCGGCCGCCGCCAAGGCCGTCGCCCGATCCGGCGGCGGCGGGTAGATCAGAATGCGATTGACGTATTCCTTGCGAACCTTCGATTCCGCGCCCGTCAGCACCACCCGCCGGTCCCAGCCATCGGTATGGACCGCGCCCCAAGGTCCTAAATCGAGACCCGTCACATAGCGCTGCTGCCGATAGGGCAGCGGCGGCAGCCCCAATAAGGCGGCCGCGGCGTTGTGACCGGCAAAACGCCCGAGTTGAAGCGCATGCTGACACGACATCAGCGTGCGATGCCCCGCATCGTCGGTGACCGCCGATGCCGTATCGCCCGCCGCGAAGATGTTCGCACCCGGCGAAGCCCGCAGATCGGGACCCACGCACAGCCGCCCCAACCGGCCGCGCTCCCCGGGGATCTGGGCCGTCAGGGGGCTCGCGCGCACGCCGGCGGTCCAGATCGCGGTTTGGGTCTCGATGGTTTCGCCGTCGGACAGCACGACGCGGTCGGCGGACATGGCCGTCACCGAAACGCCCAGGCGGCACGCGACGCCCAAATCCGACAAAGCCTGCAGAATGACCGGACGCGGCCCAGGCCCGAGATCGGGTCCGATCTCGGGCGCCTGTTCGACGACGATCGTGCGCGGAGACGCCGCGGTGCCGAGGATCGCGCGCAAACGGGCTGGCATTTCCGCAGCGATTTCGATGCCGGTGAAGCCACCACCCGCGACGACAACCGTGTCGCGGGCCACGGAGGCAGGTCGTTGCGCCAAGCTGTGGCAGTGCGCTTCCAGCGCCACCGCTTCGTCGATTCGATCGACGTTGAACCCATACTCGCGCAGGCCGGGAATGTCCGGCCGGTGCGCTTGGCTGCCGGCCGCCAATATCAGACTGTCGTAGACGATCGCCGAACGGGTCCCATCCCGCCGCACGATATCGACTGTGTTGTCCACGTGCCGGATCGTCTCGACATGGCCTTGGATGAAACGGATGCCGGTGGCCGCGAATAGTGGACCCAACGGTGCCGTCATGTTCGCCGCCCCGGCTTCGTAGAGCCTTGGCCGGATAACAAGCGTCGATTCCGGGGCGACCAGCACCACCTCGATCCCACCGCTTTCGCGGTCGTTGAGCCGTTCGGCCGCCAATGCCGCCCACATACCGGCGAATCCCGCGCCGATCACAAGAATTGTTTTGCCCATATCGGTCACCTCGCTGATCCACCGTTAACGCCGCGCTATTGCGGCCGAAAGGGCCAAAAATCCGACGTTCGACCGATCCATGCCGCAAGGCGAGAGCGGCGCGTTGACATCCCGCCCCCCTCTGCGCAAGTTCCGCCGCGACCAATAAGGGACCCCCAGAGCATGACCGAGAACAGCCTTCAGCGCCCGATCGAGGATTTGTGGGAACAGCGGGATACGCTGACATCCGCCACCAAAGGCCCCGCGCGCGACGCGGTGGAAGCCGCTTTGGAAGCGATGGACAACGGGTCCGTCCGCGTTGCCGAGAAGATCGACGGCGACTGGCATGTGAACCAATGGGCCAAGAAGGCCGTACTGATGTCCTTCCGCCTGACCGACTCCGCGCCGATGGAGGGTTCGGGCGGCGCGCCCGTGTGGGACAAGGTGCCGATGAAGTTCGCCGGCTGGGGCCAGAACCGCTTCAAGGAAGCCGGCGTGCGCGCCGTGCCGGGTGCGGTCGTGCGTAAATCGGCCTTCATCGCGCCGGGCGCGGTGCTGATGCCCAGCTTCGTGAACCTCGGCGCCCGCGTCGGTGCCAACACGATGGTCGATACCTGGGCCACCGTCGGCTCCTGCGCGCAGATCGGCGCCAACTGCCATCTGTCCGGCGGCGTCGGCATCGGCGGCGTGCTGGAACCGCTCCAGGCCAATCCGGTCATCATCGAGGACGATTGCTTCATCGGCGCCCGTTCCGAAGTGGCCGAGGGCGTGATCGTCGAGCAGGGCGCGGTGCTGTCGATGGGCGTGTTCATCGGGGCGTCGACCAAAATCATCGACCGTGCGACAGGCCAAATCTACATGGGCCGCGTACCGGCTTACTCGGTGGTCGTTCCCGGCTCCCTGCCGGGCCGGCCGCTGCCGGACGGTTCGCCGGGTCCGTCGCTGTATTGCGCCGTGATCGTGAAGATCGTCGATGCGCAGACACGGGCAAAGACGTCGATCAACGAATTGCTGCGGGACTGAGCGAAGTGGGGGACAAGGCACGCGCGCCGCGCAACCGCACGCTGACATTGTCGGCGTCGGACGTGGCGCGTCTGTCGCCAGGGTTACTGACGCTCGACGGACCGGTTGGAACTGCCGGCTGCGACGGCCGAACCATTCACGGCGATTGCTCTGCGATTCTGGATTATCTCCCTCACCGAGCATTCGATCTGGTCATCGCCGATCCGCCGTATAACATGACGAAATCGTTCAATGGCACGGTGTTCAACCGTGTCGCCGCACAGGACTACGAACACTGGCTGCGCGCTTGGCTTACGGCCGTCCGCGAACGCATGACGGCGACGGCGTCGATCTACATTTGCAGCGAGTGGCGCACCTCGTCGATCGTGCAAAGCGTCGCCCAAGACCTGTTCAACGTCCGTAACCGCATCACGTGGGAACGGGAAAAGGGGCGCGGCGCCAATGCCAACTGGAAGAACGCGTCGGAGGATATCTGGTTCTGCACCATGTCCGACGATTATGTTTTCAATGTTGAATCCGTCAAATTAAAGCGCCGCGTGCTGGCCCCCTATCGGCATCAGGATGGCCGCCCGAAGGACTGGCAGGCTGGCCCAGAGGGCGACTTCCGGGAAACGCACCCTTCCAATCTTTGGACCGACCTCACCGTGCCCTTCTGGTCCATGCCGGAAAACACCGATCACCCGACGCAAAAGCCGGAGAAATTGATCGCGAAGCTGATATTGGCCAGTTCCAGGCCGGGGCAGTTGATCCTCGACCCATTCCTGGGCTCCGGGACGACTTCTGTCGTCGCAGCGAAATTGGGGCGCCGGTTTGTTGGAATAGAAATCGAGCGGGAATATTGTTTGCTAGCGGAGAGACGTTTGGAATTGGCGAAGCACGATCCCACGATTCAGGGTTATGTCGATGGGGTATTTTGGGATCGAAACACATTGCCGCCAGTACCTGGGCGCGGCTCGCCGGTTGTTCAGGTCGACGTGGATTCTCAGCAAATGTTCGAATTGGTCCCAACCGGATGAGAAGCCCAATTTTTAGCACAGACTGTTACCGCGAGATAGAGGACAGGGTGCGGAATCTTATCAATAAGAATCCCAGCTTTCTGTCGACCAATACCGCGCGAAGTCCCCGCGCGGCCGGCGATGCGATCGAAGACATCGTCTCCCGCTCGTTCGGTGATATTCTCGGTTCGCTATGCTCAGATTATTCGTCCGATTTTGCCCGACGCGCAATGGCGGATTTGGCATTCAACGATACTGCCGGAGGCTATTATCGGGTTGACGTCAAGACGCACCGAACGGACACGAAGTTCAATATGCCCAATCTGACGTCTGTCGAGAGATTGGCCCGTTTTTACGAATCCGATGCAAATTATTTTGTCATTCTCATGGTTAGCTACTCGGTCGCGGACAATGCGGTTCAGGTGAGCGACGTGAAGTTCGTACCCATCGAATTTTTGGCATGGGATTGCCTCACATTAGGCGCATTGGGCTGGGGTCAAATCCAGATAGCCAATTCCAACGCGATCCGAATCAACCATGGGTACTCCCGTAAACGCTGGATGTTGGAATTTTGCGACGAGATGCTATCCTTCTATCCCAAGGAGATCGCGAAAATTGGCGAACGTATTCATCGGTTCGAGCAGGTTCGAGAGTTCTGGGAAAGCCACGCTGATGACGATGACACAACCTGATATAGACCTCCTCGACCCCCTCCCGCTCGCGCAGGAACTGATCCGCTGCAATTCGGTCACCCCGGCCGACGGCGGATCGCAAGCAGTGCTGGCGCGCGCGCTGGAAAGCCTCGGGTTCACGGTCCATCGCCTTAAATACGGGGAGATCGAGAACCTCTACGCGCGCCTCGGCACCGGCGGGCGACACCTCTGCTTCGCCGGCCACACCGACGTGGTGCCGGTCGGCGCGGCGAACTGGCGCGACAA
This sequence comes from uncultured Acetobacteraceae bacterium, assembly GCA_903895595.1. Taxonomy (GTDB): domain Bacteria; phylum Pseudomonadota; class Alphaproteobacteria; order Acetobacterales; family Acetobacteraceae; genus Rhodopila. The sequence goes on from CAITUP010000019.1 coordinate 56,007, forward strand.
CCCCTTCGCCGCGGAAGTCCGCGACGGCGTCCTGTACGGCCGCGGCGCCTGCGACATGAAAGGCGCCATCGCCGCCTTCGTGTCCGGCATCGCCCAGCATCTGGCCGAAAATCCGCTGAACGGTTCCCTAAGCTTCCTCATCACCGGCGATGAGGAAGGTCCCGCCATCGACGGTACCGTCAAGGTGCTGGAGTGGATGAAGGAAAATGGACAGATCCCCGACTTCTGCCTGGTCGGAGAACCCACCTGCCCCGTGAAACTCGGCGACATGGTCAAGATCGGCCGCCGCGGCAGCGTGAACATGTGGATCGAAGTCTTCGGCACTCAAGGACATGTCGCCTACCCGCATCGCGCCGATAACCCGATCCATCGGTTAATCCGAGCGCTCGACGCGCTGACCAGCGCCCCGGTCGATGCCGGCTCCGATTGGTTCGAGCCGTCGTCGCTTCAGATCACCGACATCGACGTCGGCAACCCCACCGTCAACCTGATCCCGTCCTCCGCCAAGGCGCGGCTCAACATCCGGTTCAACGAGAAACACTCCGGCAAATCGCTGATCGCCTGGGTGAACAAAACGGTCGCGCAATACGCCGACACGTTCGAAGTCAAAGGCATCGTCTCCGGCGAGTCCTTCGTCACCCAGCCCGGCCCAATGGTGGATATTCTGCGCAACGCCATCGTCGCCGCGACCGGGGTGGAACCGAAGCTGGATACCGGCGGCGGCACCTCCGACGCGCGCTTCATCGCCAATTACTGCCCGGTGGCCGAGTTCGGTCTGGTTGGCGCCACCATGCACCAAACGGACGAGCGCGTGCCGGTGAACGAACTCAGGGACCTCGCGCGCATCTATCGCGGCGTGGTCGCGGCGTTCCAGGCATGACCGAAAGGCCGTTCGGCCCCCCTCCCCGTTCCAACAACCTGTTGGCGCTTTTACGTCTCGCCCGTGGCGACCGGTCCGGCATGCAGTTGTTCGGCGCGACGACCGGCGCCTTTTTCGCCAGCCTGATCCCGCTGGCCGCCCTGCCTTTGGTAGTCGGCCTCGCCACGCTGGCAAAGGGCGAGGTGCTGCGCGCGGCGACCGATCTCGTGGCGGCCCTCTGCGTGCTGCTGCTGCCGCCCGTTGTCTCCCACGCGTTCGCACGCCGCTGGGGGCGGGAAGAGGCTTGGGCGCGCTACGCCGTGGCGTTCAACTGGAGCCAGTTCGCCCTCTCTGTCCTGTTCATGGTCCTGCTCACGCTCGTTGGCCTGCTGCTCTCCGGTGGCGGTCCGGCGCCGGTCGCGGATGGCACTGCCAGCCTGTTCGTCCTTCTGTGCCTCATCCCGGTCGGCTACGGATTATGGCTGCAATGGTTCCTCGCCCGAGCGGGCCTGGGGGTGTCAGGCGGACGCGCCGCGCTGCTGGTGCTGGCGACCTGCCTCTGCACCATGGCGGTGGTGTTCGTTCACGCCGCCTTCGGGGCGGACCACGGATGACATTGCTGCCGTCGCTCTCGGCGAGCCTGCACGGCGCCATGCTGCTCGGCCGAGGCAAAGCGCATGGCATCCTGCTGATGCAGGCGGACGCCCGCGGTGTCGCCCGCAGTTTTTGGGCGATCTTCTTCGCGCTGCCGTCGGTGGCGTATATCGCGACCACCGAGTTCCCGCCGGACATCCATCGGGCCGCGGCCGTCCTGTTCCTCATCCGCCACCTCGCCGTCTTCGTCGTCGCCTGGCTCGGGTTCGCGGTATTTTCCCACCGGCTGGCAGGGCGGATAGGGCGTGGGCCGCTCTGGCCGCGCATGATCGTCGCCTGGAACTGGTGCGGCGTGCCGGAGAACATGCTGGTGTTCCTGGGTGTGCTGCCCGGCGTGCTGGGGGTGCCGCATATCGTCGATCAGGTCGCGCAGGTGGCGACGTTCGGCTGGGCGATCTGGATCGAATGGTTCGTGTTCCGCCTGACCTTCGGCGCCGGACCGCTGCTGGCGGTTTGGCTGGTGATGGTGGATCAGTCGATCGGGGTGCTGGTGACGCTGGCGGCCTCGGCGTTCAGCGGGCAATAACGATCGGGCCGCGCCAGTACCCCATCCGGCGATCTTGCCGATCCAGTCGTCGTTGGCGACGATTTTCGCGGCCAAATCCGCCCGCAGCGCCGCATGGACAGGCTTCGACACACCCGCCGCGTCCCGCGGGAGCATGGAGATTGACCGCGTCCAATCCCCATTTCGCGACCGGACGGGGGGTCAGGCGAAGGGATCGACCGGATATGTCACGGCAACCAGCGCCAAACCCTCGGCCGGCGCGGTCGGGCCGGCTTTGGAACGATCGCGCGCCGCCAACGCCGCCGCGACGCGTTCCGCCGGCCAACTGCCGTCGCCGACCAACCGCAACGTGCCGACGAAATTACGGACCTGATGATGCAGGAAGCTGCGGGCTTCCACCGCGATCGCGATCAGGTCGCCATCGCGCGTCACATCCAGCCGCTCCAGCGTGCGGATCGGGCTTTTCGCCTGACACGCCGCCGCTCGGAATGAGGTGAAATCGTGCTGGCCGAGCAGCAGTTTCGCCGCTTCGTGCATGGCGGCGGCGTCCAAGGGCGCGGCGACGTGCCACACTTGCCCCTCCAGCAGCGCCGGGCGGGCGCGGCGATTCAGGATACGGTATCGGTAGGCGCGATGGATGGCTGAAAAGCGGGGATTCCAGCCCTCCGGTGCCACGGCGGCCTGCCGCACGACCAGCAGATGCGGCTTCATGTGGTAGTTCAGCGCGTCGCGGACTTGCCGGGGGTGGTAACCATCCGGGAGCGCGATCATGGCCACCTGCGCCTCCGCATGGACCCCGGAGTCCGTCCGGCCGGCGACGATGCTGGCGACCGGGGATCCCTTGTTCAGGTTGGTGGCCGCGTTCTCCAGCACCTCCTGCAACGACAGCCCGGAATCCTGGCGCTGCCAGCCGACGAAGGCGGTGCCGTTGTATTCCAGTTGCAGCGCCCAGTTGGTCACGGGCCTAACACGGTGCCGGCCGGCACTGCCCTGCCCCGCAAAAACGCCGCCGCATCCATCGCGGCGCGGCCGGGCGCCTGCACGCGGGTCAGACGGAGTGCGCCTTGGCCGCAGGCGACGGTCAGGGCGGTGTCGAGGGTGGTTCCCGCCTTAGGTCCCCCCGTCAAGCCCGGCCATGACGGGATGCACTGGACCGCCAGAACCTTCAACACCGCGCCATCCAGCGTCGTGAAAGTTCCCGGCCAGGGATCGAACGCCCGTACCCGCCGGTCCAGCGCCGCCGCGTCCTGCGTCCAATCCAAACGGCCGTGATCGCGCTCCAGCTTCGGGGCGTATGCCACGCCGTCCTCCGACTGCGGGACCGCGACCGGGTGTTCCGCCAAGGCTCGGACGATCAGGCGCCCGCCCATCTCCGCCAGCACGTCGTGGAGCGTCGCCGCCGTCGTCTCCGGCCCAATCGGCACGGAATCCCGCAACAACATCGGGCCGGTATCGAGCCCGGCTTCCATCTGCATGATCGTCACGCCGGTTTCCGCATCGCCAGCGAGGATCGCCGCCTGGATTGGCCCCGCCCCCCGCCAGCGCGGCAGCAGGCTGGCATGGATGTTCAGGCAGCCGAGGCGCGGCGCGTCCAGCATCGCCTGAGGTAAAATCAGTCCGTACGCCGCGACCACCGCCACATCGGCGCCCATGCTCGCAAACGCCGCCTGCGCCTCCACGTCGCCACGCAACCGTGGCGGCGTATGAACCGGAATGCCCAATTCGTCCGCCGCGACGTGCACCGGACAACGGCGCACCGCCTGACCTCGGCCGGCGGGCCGCGGCGGCTGGCAGTAGACGGCGATCACGCGGTGCCCCGCCGCGATCAGCGCCCGCAACGCCGGGACCGAGAAATCCGGGCTGCCCATGAACACAATACGCATGGTCACGACCGCTTCAGCTTCTGCTCCTTGGCCAGCTTCCGCATGATGATGTTGCGTTTCAGGATGGAGAGGTGATCGACGAACAACACGCCGTCCAAATGGTCGACCTCATGCTGGATGCAGGTGGCCAGCAGATCGTCGGCCTCCAGCTCTTTACGGGCGCCGGTTGCGTCCATGTAGCGGACTTTCACCCGCGCCGGACGTGTGACCTCGGCATACATGCCGGGGAGCGAGAGGCACCCTTCCTCCCGCATCGACAGTTCATCGCTGACGGCCAGGATTTCCGGGTTGATCATCGCGAGCGGCGCCGGCTTGTCGTTCGGCATCAGGTCGATCACCAGCACCCGCAGCCCGAGGTCCACCTGCGGCGCGGCCAGCCCAATCCCGGGCGCAGCATACATGGTCGCGAACATGCGCGGCAGGATCGCCCGCACCGCGTCGGCATCGGTGTCGCCATTCGCGACGGCTCGGGCTTTGGCCTTCAGGCGCGCATGCGGCGCGATGAGGATCGGGAGCAGCGGAGCATCGCTCACAGGGTAGGGTTTGGTTGCCATGGCGCGCATTTAGCGACGCGGCGACCGCGGATCAACCATGTGTCATTGGGTCACCGGTATTGGCGAGGCGCGCTCGCACCGAACGGGTGGGGCCGGGCCGCGTTATTCCAGAGGCCCGAATTTCCGACTTGTGCCACGATTGTACACTTCCCGTCATGGCCGAGCGTGTCCCGGCCAGGGCTATCGCATATAACCTTTGGCGCCCCCGCTCGTCATGGTCAGGCGTGACCCGACCATGACGGAAAGTGTCGGAAATCCGCCATATGCGATCCCCCTGGTGTCCCGGCCACTTCTGGCCGATGGGACGCCAACAGAAAGCCGTGCGGTTTCACTACCATCCTCAAATCGCAGGCGGTGGTCGGGTTAAACCCAACCATGACGGGAGGGGTCAATCATACCAACTGCCGGCATGCTGGACCCGTGGTCGGCGGCATTCTCTCGTCCTACGCGCGAAACAACAGACTGCCTAAACCGGCACAGTCCCCTTCAACATCACCCGGTATAAATACCGCAGCTGATCCATATCGTAATCGCCGTTCGCCTTATGCAACAGGCAGCGGTTGTCCCAGAACACCAGATCGCCCTTGCGCCATTGGTGGCGATATTGGTTCTCCGGCTGGATCGCGTGTTCCAGCAATTCGTCCAACAGCGGCAACGCTTCGGCATGGCTGAGGCCGACGATCCCCTCGATACGGATCGGATTGATATAAATCGCCTTGCGGCCGGTCTCGGGATGGGTGCGCACGATGGGATGCAGCACGGCGTTGGGCACGCGTTCTTTCGCGGCCTCCGACAGGCCCATCAGTTTCCGGGTGCTGTGGCTGTTCTGATAGACGTGGATCGCCTGCAAATCGGCGATGCGCGCCTGAGTCGCCGCCGGCAGCGTGTCGTAGGCGCGGTGCATATTCACATACTGCGTGTCGCCGCCACGGTCCGGCAGAGTCACCGCGAACAACACCGTCGCCTTGGGCGGACGCGCGTCGTTGGAGTGATCGGTGTGATAGCCCTCGCCCGGGATATATCGCGTGCCGTCCGGGAATTTATCCTGGTTGGAGATGTAGTGAATGGAAGGGCATTCCGGCAGCGCGAAGCGGGTGTTGTGTTGAATGAACACCTCGCCGATCAGCTGCACGGCCTCCAGCACCTGATGCGGGTCCATTTGCTGGTTCCGCACCACCAGCACGGAATGATCCGTGAAGGCCTGATTCAGCCGCGCGCGCGTGTCCGCGTCCACCGGTTTGGTGAGATCGACGCCGGTCGATTCGACACCGGTATGATCGGACAGTTTCGTCAGAGTTAATGTCATGTCCAGCGCTCCGCCGCCGCGTCATCGGAGTCCTTGGCTTCCACCCAGGCCGATGCGCCATCGATAAATTCCTCGCGCTTCCAGAACGGGGCTTTGGTTTTCAGCCAGTCGATCAGGAACGCGGTCGCATCCAAAGCCGCCTGCCGGTGGGCGGAGGCAGCCAGCACCAGCACGATGTTCTCACCGGGTGCCAGGCGTCCGACACGGTGGATCACCGTGCAGCCCAGCAGCGTCCAACGCCGTTCGGCTTCCGCCACGATCCGCCCGATCGCGCGTTCGGTCATCGCGGGATAGTGCTCCAGCGTCAAAGCGGAGACCACGGGCGCGTCGGCCTGCGGCACCGCGTCGCGCACGGTGCCGATAAAGCAGCCGATGCCGCCGATATCGGTGCGGCCGGCGGTCAGCAGGGCGATCTCGGCGCCCACGTCGAAATCGGCTTCGGACACCAGGATGCGCGCCATGGCGGTTACCCTCCGGTGACCGGCGGGAAGAACGCGACCTCATCGCCGGAGCGCAAGACGGTCGCGGGATCGGCGAATTCCTGGTTCACGGCGCAGCGGACGGTGCGGCGGTTCTGGAACGCCGCCGCATGGCCGGGACCGCGTGCCGCCAGCAGCGCGATCAGGTCCGCCACCGTCATGCCGGCGTCTGGCAGCGCCAGGGTTTCTTCCGACAGCCCGGTGCGTTCCCGCAGCCAGGCGAAATACAGGATGGTGATCACTTCGGGGTGGGTATCGTCTCGATATGGCCATCCGGGTGGATGACGGTGCTGGTGCCGTTGCCGTTCGGCACGACAATCGCCGATCCGCCGCCGGGCGTGATGGCGGTTTTGTAGGCCGCGGTGCCGCCGGTGACGACCGACGGGCCATTCGCGGTCGGCAGGGTTTGACCGGCCGGGTTGCGCGCCGCCGGTGCGACAAAGGCGTTCGGCGTCGAACTGCCCGGCGCCATGGTGGCGGGCGGCTGATACGGCGGAACCATGGCACCGCTGCCACGAGCCGGGTTGGGAGAGGAGAAAACGGTGGAGCCGGCACCGTTCGGCCCCTCCATATCCCGCAGCGTGGGCGAGGGCGGCAGCGGACCCGGCCAGACGTCGCCGGGTTCGGCTTCCAGCGCCGCGGTCGGCGCGTCCTGGCCCGTGATGCGGCGCAGATTGTCCGAATCCCCCACCGGCCGGTGGGGGTTGTAACCGCCGGTCAGCGGTGGATTCCACCAAGTGTCGCCGCAGCCGGTCAGAGCGAGGGGCAGCAAAAGGGTCAGGCCGAGCAGGGCGGTGGGCCGCATGAAGGATGGCTCCGAGTCAGGCCGCCGGAAACGGGGCAGCGATTTCCAGGACAGTGTGCCCGTTGAACGCCGCCGGCTCAAGCTGGGGTGTTTGCATGATGCAAAACCCAGCGCGCGATGGCGGCGGGGTCGTTCAGCGGCAGCGTGGTCCGTGCGCCGCAATCGATGGGCTGGTCGGTCGCCACCGCCACCACGTCCGGCGCATCCGGCCAGATCGGCGGTTTGCCCAATGCCGGACGGTAGACTTCCAGCTTCGGGTAGGGGTGCGCCTTGAAACCTTCCACCAGGACGATATCGACCGAGTCGAGCTTGGTCAGCAGGTCGGGCAGAGTCGGTTCGGGGCCGGCGACCTCATGCAGCAGCGCCCAGCGGGTCCCGGAGGCGACCAGCACCTCATGCGCGCCGGCTTCGCGATGCCGGTAGGTGTCCTTGCCGGGGCGGTCCATGTCGAAGACGTGATGCGCGTGCTTGATGGTGGAGACTGTCAGCCCCCGCGCGCGCAGCAGCGGCAGCAGCGCCACCAGCAGCGTGGTTTTGCCGCTGCCGGACCATCCCACGATTCCCAGAACCTTCACGGCTCGCGCGGCGTTTTGGCGTGGTGCAGGCCGGCGGTCAGGTAATCCCAGCCGGTGACCAGGGTCAGCGCGGCGGCGACCCAGAGCATCGCTTCACCGATAAGGGAAACCGGCAGGAACCCGAGATGCACGATCGGCGCGCCGGTATCGCCGGCCAGCAGCGACCCGAGCGCGCCCATCTGAAAACCGGTCTTCCATTTCGCGAGGTTGGTGACCGGCAGGCGCACGCGGATGCCGGCCAGATATTCGCGCAGGCCGCTGACCAGAATTTCCCGCAGCATGATGACAATCGCGGGATACAGGGCCAGAGCGGACAGCCGGTCCAACCCCACCAGCATCATCAGCGCCGCGGCGACCAGCAGTTTGTCGGCGATCGGGTCCAGCATGCGCCCGAGATCGGATTGCTGCTTGCGGCTGCGCGCCAGCCTGCCGTCGAAAAAATCCGTGATGGCGGCAACACCGAACACAACGCAGGACGCCATATCCCCGACCGGCGTGCGCAACGCCGCGAACAGCACCAGCAGCGGAATGGCTGCGATGCGCGACAGCGTCAGCACGTTGGGCAGGTCGGTGAGCATGATGCGGGGGCCTTACCCCGCCATGCCCGGTGCTTCAAGGGTGGGGTCAGGCCGGAATCGGGCTGATCCGTTCCCAGAAGATCTCCCGATGCTGCTCGACGCCGTTCAGCATCGTGGGCGGCGGTATCAGCACGAGGCGCTTGCCCTCGAACCGCACCTTGCGCACCTGATCGCCGCCGATCGCCAAACGCGCGGCGGAGGACGCATCGACGCGTGTGACCAGGGTTTTGCCGTCGAAGGTGTAGTTGCCGCAGTAGGACGCATAGTCGCGCGCGGTGCCGTCCGGCAGCGTGTTCCGTCCATCGCACAGCACCGCCATCATCCGCCCGTCGGCATTCAGCGTCACCAGCCCCATCCCTTTCGGACCATAAGGCTTCGGCAGCACTTTGCCGCTCGGGTCCTTGGAAACGGCGTCGACCATTTTCCAGGTGCCGACGATCTTGCTGTTGTCGGGGCCGGCGGCGTTGGCGAAACGGGTGGCGATCAAGGACGTCAGTGTCGCGGCCAGCGCGGCGAGGCCGCGGCGGGAATAGGTGTTCATGGTGTTCCTCCGGTTTGTTTCGGGGATCAGGTCATGTTCCCGGCGGTTCGGCAAGGTGCGTCGCGATGACTCGCTTGGCCAACCGCGGATTGGAAAACATTGCCGTTGTTGGAGCGTATCTCTAATCTGAACATGTATTTCGTCGGGAGGTGCCTCATGTCCTCGGCTGTCGCCGCCGATCCGGTTCTGCGCCGTGTCCGTCTGGCACTGGACGATATGTACGGCGACCGTCTCGAACGGGCGGTGCTGTTCGGGTCCCGCGCGCGTGGCGATGCCCGCGACGATTCCGACTACGACGTCGCCGTTTTCATTCACGATATGGCGGACAGATGGCCGGAGATGGACCGGTTGGCGGTTCTGGGCGTGGATATTTGCGACGAAACCGGGGAGTTCGTGCATGCCATGGCGCATCGCGCTGGCTCCTACGCCGAGCGGACGCCGCTGATGATGGAGATTCGGCGCGACGGGATCGATTTGTGAAGCCGGAAGCGTCGTTGTTCATGGACAAGGCGCATGTATGCCTGTCGAAGGCAGTGGGGATGCTGGATCGTTGGCCGGACGAAGCCGGCCGCGCGGCTTATTTGGCGGGGCTGCATGCCGCGCAGGCCTTTATCGTCGAGAAGACCGGTCAATTCGTGAAATCGCACCGAGGGGTCCAACGCGAGCTCGGGCGCCTCACCAAGGACGATGCGAGCTTCGATCTCGATCTGCGGGCTTTTTTGGGCACGACGTACAACCTCAAAGCGATCGCGGACTACGAAGCTGGTCCCGGCTCCGACGTATCGCCGGAGCGGGCCGCGGACGCGATCATGGAGGCCAGGCGGTTCGTGCGGCGGATGGCGGACATGATCGCGGGTCCCTAACCGGTCGGGCAGGACACAGGGCAATCGCTTGAACGCCGTCATTCGCCCCATCCGTCATCCCAGGGCTTGTCCCTACCGGATTCACACATCCCGCGAACGAATTCCCGATCGTCTGTGCGGCGCGCGCGTCCGGGGAAAATCCGCATGGACGTGCC
>CAITUP010000020.1 GCA_903895595.1 uncultured Acetobacteraceae bacterium
CGGAAATCCGCCATATGCGATCCCCCAGTGTGTGGACCTGGTAGGGCTTGTCCCCGGGACCCATACGGGCAGAAAATCGCGAATTTTTGCCCGTATTGGTCCTCTGCACGAGGCCGAGGATGACGGATTGGATCGGCCACTTCCCCAATTCCCCAATTCCCCAATACAGTGTTCCGGGTACGTTCAAGCGATTGCGCTGCACAGCCCGTGAAGACCGCGTGACTGTGGCGTTTTCGGTGGCGCGCGATGCGGTCGTGTGCGACGCTGGGTGCAACCTTAAAGCGGGAGACAAGACATGGTGCAATTCGCGGGTGGCTGCATGTGCGGCAAGGTGCGTTACAGCGGGGAGGCCGATCCGATCTTTCAGGGCGTGTGCCACTGCACATCCTGCCAGAAGCTGACCGGATCGTCCTTCTCGGTCGTGGTCGCGGTGCCGACCCCGGCTTTGAAGATCGAGGGGGAGACGAAGACCTTCGACAGCAAAGGCGACAGCGGCAACGGCATCCATTTCGTGTTCTGCCCGAACTGCGGATCGCCCGTGACCGACGCGGCCGACATCATGCCGAACGTCACGATGATCCGAGCGGGGACGCTGGACGATACGAGCTGGTTGAAGCCGGCGATGGAGATTTATTGCGACAGCAAGCAACATTGGGTGTCGCTGGCCGGCATGGCGCAGTCGTTTCCGAAGATGCCCATGCCGGGGTGAGGGGGCGCGCGGGTCAGGCGGCTTTTTGTAAAGCCCGCCAGACCCGCTCCGTCGTCACCGGCATGTCGATCTGCGTCACGCCGTCGCCGGCCAGCGCGTCCAGAATCGCGTTGACCAGGGCGGGGGGAGACCCCACCGCGCCGGCCTCGCCCGCGCCTTTCACGCCCAGTGGGTTGGATGCGCAGGGAGTTTCCAGCAGTTCGACCTCGATATCCGGCAGATCGTCGGCACGCGGCAGGGCGTAGTCCATGAAGCTGCCCGACAGAAGCTGCCCCGAGTCCTTGTCGAACACCGTGTGTTCCAGCATCGCCTGACCCATGCCCTGGGCCACGCCGCCGGCCACTTGGCCGCGCACGATCAGGGGATTTACGGTCTTGCCGAAATCGTCGCAGACGACGTAGCGGTCGATGGTCGTGGCGCCGGTCTCCGGGTCGATTTCCACTTCCGCGATATGGCAGCCGTTCGGGAAGGTGTGGTGATCGATGGGGGCGATTTCCGCCGCGTTCAGCACGCCGGGGCGCGCCTTGGCCAGTGCGAGAATATCCACGCCTCGGTCCGTTCCGACCACGGTGAAGCGGCCGTCGGCGAAACCGATATCGGCGACCGCGGCCTCCAGCACGTCCGAGGCCGCTTCCTTGCCTTTGGCGATGACGCTGGTGGAGGTCAGCAGGATTGCCTGACCCTCGGAATACAGGCTGCGGGCGCCGCCGGTGCCGCCGCCGACCGGGATCGTGTCGGTATCGCCCTGGCGGATGCGGATCAAATCGCCGTCGATGCCCAGTTGCGCGGCCGTCAACTGCACGTAAGCGGTTTCGTGGCCCTGGCCGGTGGATTGGGTGCCGACATAGACATCGACAAACCCGTCGTCGGCGAAACGGATTTCCGCGCGTTCGGTGGCGTCGCCGCCGGTTGCCTCCAGATAATACGCGAACCCGATCCCGCGCCGCTTGCCCAGCCTCGCTGCCGCCGCTCGGCGGGTGCCGAAGCCGGCGTAATCCATTTTCGTCAGCGCTGCTTCCAGCACGATTTTGAAATCGCCGCTGTCGTAGGTTTTGCCGACGGGTGTGCTGTGCGGCATCGCCTCCGGTCCGACCATGTTGCGGCGGCGCAACTCCGCGCGATCGACGCCCAGTTCGCGGGCGGCGGCGTCGACGAGGCGTTCGACCAGATAATTCGCCTCCGGCCGTCCGGCGCCGCGATAGGCGTCCACGGGGACGGTGTTGGTGAACACGCCCAACACCTGGGCATGGATTGCTTTGAAGCCGTAGACGCTGGAAAGCACCGAGGTGCCGGCGTAGGTCGGGATATACGGCGCGAAGGTGGAAAGATACGCGCCCATGTTGGACACGTTGCGGGTGCGCAGCGCGGTAAAGCGGCCGTCGGCGTCGATGGCAAGCTCGCCGAGCGTGATGTTGTCGCGACCTTGGGTGTCGCAGAGGAACGCCTCCCCGCGATCGGCTGCCCAGCGTACGGGGCGCCGGAGCTTGCGGGCGGCGTAACAGGTCAGGACGTGTTCGGCGTAGAGGAACAGCTTCATCCCGAAGCCGCCGCCGACATCGGGGGTGACGATGCGGAATTGTTCGGGATCGACGCCGAACACCGGCCCGATCAGGTTCTTCACCAGCCAGCCGCCCTGGGTGTTGGCGTACAGCGTCCATCGGCCGGTGGCGGGGTCGTAGTCCGCCTGCGCCGCGCGGGCCTCGATGGACGACACGACGATGCGGTTGTTGACGACGGTCAGGCTGGTGACATGCGCGGCTTTGGCGAATTCGGCATCGGTCGCGGCCTTGTCGCCGATGTCCCAGTCGAAGCTGAGGTTGCCCTTTGCCTCCGGCCACACCCGAGCGGCGCCTTCATCCATGGTGGCGGAGAGGTCGGTGCAGGACGGCAGAATGTCGTAGTCGATGGCAATCAGGTCGGCCGCGTCTCGGGCGGCGCCCAGGGTCTCGGCGACGATGAAGGAAACGGGATCGCCGACATGACGCACAATTCCGGTCGCCAGCACGGGATGCGCCGGCGCGGCCATGGCGGAGCCGTCGCTGTTCTGCACCGGCGCGGCGCAGGGCAGGGGGCCGATCTTGTCGGCGTCGAGGTCGGCCGACATATAAACGGCCAGCACGCCAGGAACGCGCCGCGCCGCCGCGACATCGCAGGACACGATGCGGGCATGGGCATGCGGGCTGCGCACCACGATGCCATGCGCGGCGTTCGGCAGCACGATATCGTCGGTGTAGCGGCCGGCGCCTTTTAGCAGGCGGAGGTCCTCTACCCGGCGGACTGGTTGCGCGAGGCCGAACTTTGTCGTGGCGGTCATGGTCCCGTCTCCCGTTGCTACGTCGGGCGGGAGCATGCACGCAGGTTCCGGGTCAGGCCAAGCCCCGTGTTGCGCGATGGCAGCTCTGTACCGGGGCATGCCCCGGTTCAGAGCGCCAGCCTGTTGGCGACGGCTATGCCGCCGCGATCGGTGTGGTCTTGACGTTGGTGGTGCTCAGCGCCGCCAAACTGCCTTGCACGACGCCTGTCACAGTGGCGTCCAGCTTGTAGACGGGTTTGCCCAGGCCCAGGGTCGCGGTCATGGCCGCGTCGTAGACAGACCCGGGAATGGGACTGGTATAGTAGTAGTGACCCGTGGTCTTGAAGGACGTGGCGGGTATTTGGCCGAGTTGGATGATCCAGTCCGCGGTCCAGGTGTTGTCGGGCGGGACGGTCACCGTCAATGTCTCGGTGATGCTGAACGTCTGGGTGGTCGTTTTGGTCTGGCTGGTCGATGCGGTATCGGTTTCAGTGAATTTAATACCGATACTGAACGTCTGTGTTGCCTTGTCGCCGGGTATGCCTTCCTCGAAGCCGAAGCTCGTGGTTTCGCTGATTTCGTTCGCCGTTGCCACGGTATATGTCGTGGTGGTCGTCAGCGTCTGGCTGTTGTCGACCCTGAAGTTCGACTGTTGCTGGACGGTGGCGCCCCCGACGTTGCTGCCCGTGGATTGTTGGGTCAGCGATGTCATCGAGGTCGCGCTCGCGGGTATGTTGATCGTGACGGGGTCCACGCTGCTGCTGACGGGCGCCAGCAACGACCAGCTCCAGGATGCGGCCCTGTTGGTGAAATTCTGCGTCTGCAGAACCTCCCACGTTTGCTCGAACCAGCCGGAATAGGCGCCGGTCTGGGCGCCGTCGCCGTTACCTCCATCGTAAAGGACCACGCTGGCGGCGTTCAATCCGCCGAAATATATCGCGTCGGAGGCGTCGCTGATTGCCCAACCGACCAGGGTTTGCGGCGTGTTCATGCCCCATTCGCTGAGGAAAAACGTATTGCGCGGGCCGGTCGTGCTGCTGCTGGGCTCCTGATCGAGGGCGAATTTCGCGTCGAACAGCTGGAAGACACCCGTCGCAAGATCCGGGGTGCGCCAGATGTAGGCGGACAGGCAGTTGACTGCCGACACCTTGGCGAGGTCCACGGTTTGGGTTTGGCCGTTGCCGAACAGATCGACGCAGACCCCCGCGCCGGCGAAACTGTATGGCAGGCCGGCCGGTGGCGTTGTCGGGTTGGTCAGCAGCGTGAGCACCACGCCGGCCGGCAAATTATATGCCACCCAATCGGCTTTGTTCTCGATAAACGTGCCGACAAAGGAATATTGTTGGCCGGGATTGGAATTCGCTATTTTTATAGCGTAATGGGGGTCGGACCACGATTTCGCGCCGTCGAACAGCCATACCTCGCCTGGTGGAACCGTCGGGGGCGTTCCGCGCGAGGCATCCACCGTCGGTGGAAGAATGTATGGTGCACTCACGATATTTTACCTCCATGCCATGTTGTTATGAAACCGGATTTGCGATCCGGCCTCGCACGCGAACAATGCATCGGGATTACGTTCCGCGCAAGGCCCCCTATATGTCAGGTAACAACATCGTAACCGGACCGACTCATTATGTCCCCTTGAGGGGGCTTATACCAACCGAACTAACCATTGACGTACCGGAATTCGCTACATCGTCATGCTGACGAAGGTCAGCATCCACGACTTTCTTGGTGCGGCCAGCAAGTCGTGGATGCCGACCTGCGTCGGCATGATGGTTTACCACGCACCGATGTGTCAATGGTTAGGTCCGCTGGTGTTAGCCCACATTAGAAATGTCCCCTGGTTCTCCACATTAGAGATGTCCCCTTCGATGCA
>CAITUP010000021.1 GCA_903895595.1 uncultured Acetobacteraceae bacterium
AGGCCGTCGCCACATCGTATACTGCCCCCATGACGGACAGTCTCTATGACACTGACATTCTGACTTGATCGGAAACCCAGGCCGCTCTCTTGGCCCGCATCGCGCGCGGCGAGCGCGTAGAAGGCATCGACTGGCCCCATGTGCTTGAAGAAATCGCCGAAGTGGGAACCACTCAACTCCACGACGTCCAGATCTCCCTGCGTCATGCCATCTTGCGGCTGCTGCAAATGTACCGCTGGCCCACGGATCGATCGGCCGAACACTGGAAAGAAGACGCCGGACGATCGCTCGACGACGCGGCCTTGCGCCTCGCACCGTCGATGCGGCACCGGTTGGACCTACAGAAAATATGGCAGCGAAGGCAGGCAAGCCTGTCGCGCGGCGCTGTCGTCGAAATGTTGCCCGCCGAATGCCCCTGGACGCTGGACGACCTGCTCGCGGGAGACATAGACGCGTTGCTGGCCGCGCTTCCTCCTACATCAGGTTGACGCCCCTCGACCGGTTTGCCAAAGCCTTCCGCTTCCAGGAAGGATACGCCCGTGCCCGAAAGAAAATCCCCCGACTCCCTCCGCTCCACCCGCTGGTTCGGCCCCGCCGACCTCCGGTCCTTCGGGCACCGCTCCCGCGCCATGCAGATGGGCTACGCGCCGGAGGAATGGACGGGCAAGCCGGTGATCGCCATCGTCAACACATGGTCCGATCTGCAGCCGTGCCATTCGCACTTCAAGCAGCGGGTGGACGACGTGAAGCGCGGCATCCTGATGGCCGGCGGCTTCCCGGTGGAATTGCCGGCATTGTCGGTGTCGGAATCCTTCGTGAAGCCGACAACGATGATGTACCGCAACATGCTGGCGATGGAAACGGAAGAATTATTGCGCTCCCATCCTGTCGACGGCGCGGTGCTGATGGGCGGTTGCGACAAGACCACGCCAGGGCTGCTGCTGGGTGCCACCAGCATGAACATTCCGACCATTTATCTTCCCGCCGGGCCGATGCTGCGCGGCAACTTCCAGGGTAAATTCCTCGGTTCGGGATCGGATAGCTGGAAATACTGGGACGAACTCCGCGCCGGAAAAATCACCGACGACGATTGGCTCGGCGTCGAAAAGGGCATCGCGCGGTCGTACGGCACCTGCATGACCATGGGCACCGCCAGCACGATGACCGCGATCGCGGAAGCCATCGGCATGGTGCTGCCGGGTGGGTCGAGCGTGCCGGCGGCCGATGCCGGGCATATTCGTTTGGCCTCCGAATCCGGGCGGCGCATCGTGGAGATGGTGTGGGAAGACCTGACCCCGCAACGCATCCAAACCCATGCCGCCTTCGAAAACGCGATCGCCGTGGCGATGGCGATGGGTTGTTCCACCAACGCGATCATTCATCTCATTGCCATGGCGCGCCGCGCCGGGCTGGAGATCGGGCTTTCCGACTTCGAGCGATACAGCCGCAAAGTCCCCGTCATCGGCAACGTCCGCCCCACCGGCAAAGCCTATTTGATGGAGGATTTCTATTACGCCGGCGGTATTTGCGCCCTGATGGGTAACATCAAACAGCATTTGCACCTGGATTGCCTCACCGTCACGGGTCGGACGTTGGGCGAAAACATCGAGGGCGCGCGTGTGTTCAACGACGATGTGATCCGGTCGTTGGAAAATCCCATTTATGCCGAGGGTTCGCTCGCGGTGCTGACCGGCAACCTCGCGCCCGACGGATGCGTCATCAAACCGGCGGCGATGGACGAACGGTTCCTGAAACATTCCGGCCGCGCCGTGGTGTTCGACGACTATCCGTCGATGAAGAAGGCGGTGGACGACGAAACCTACCCCTTCACGCCGGACGACGTGCTGGTGCTGCGCAACGCCGGGCCTCAGGGCGGGCCGGGCATGCCGGAATGGGGCATGCTGCCGATGCCGAAGAAGCTGCTGAAGGAAGGCCACCGCGACATGCTGCGGATGTCGGACGCCCGCATGTCCGGCACATCCTACGGCGCTTGCGTGCTGCACGTGGCGCCGGAAAGCTACATCGGCGGCCCGCTGGCGCTGTTGAAAACCGGCGATATCGTCACCATCGATGTGGACGCCCGATCGATCCGGATGGAAGTGTCCGACGCCGAACTCGCCGCTCGGCGTGCCGTCTGGGTGCAGCCGGAAACGCGGTTCGAACGTGGCTACGGCTACGTCTATACCAAGCATATCCAACAGGCCAACGAAGGCTGCGACTTCGATTTCCTGCGCACCGATTTCGGCGCACCGGTTGCCGAACCGGCGATTTACTGAGGGACGACTTCGGGGCGTCGGTCGTGCAATCCCGTACGCATGGCAGACGCCCCCGCTACTGCCCGGTGACAGAACGCCAAACCCAGGACGTCAAACCCCCGGTCACGCTCGCCGCCGCCGACAGGCCGCAAAACAGCGCCGATGTTGCCAATGGATCGCCCACGCCGCTGGCGTACACCAGCAGATACCCGATCGACGCGCCGCCGGCGCAGGACGATATCGCGGCTTCCACGAGACCCGGCCCTCGCGGAACGACAACGACCTGTCGTTCGTTTGGCGACGGTGGCGGCGGAGGCAAAATTCCGGTCGAGAATGACTGCGTACCCTGCGCCATCGCACCGGACGCGGGCATCGCCAACGCGGCGGCGAGAACAAGCGCGTGTATTCGTTTCATGGGCCAGAAACCTCCGTCCGTAATAGATTCCAGCGTAGCACGTTGAACCGGCCCCTGACAGCAACCGGTCGTCAATCCCCGTCCGGCGCCTGCAATTCCGGAAAAAACACGTCCTGCCAGCGCTCCGGCACCACGGGAATCGCCCCCGTGCCGTGCATGAACCGTGCGAATGCCATCACCTTGCGGGGCGCGGTGGTCCATTCGTTCTCGGGCCGAGCGATCATGGCAGTGGCTTGATCGGGGGGCATGGCGGAATGTTCGGCTTTCAGCCAGATCGCCGCGGCCCGCGATGGGTCGTTGCGGATCAGCGCCTCCGCCCGTTCCAGCGCTGCCAGAAACGCGGCGACGATCTGGGGATTGGCGTCCCGGTATTTCGACGTCGCCCACATGGCGTTGAACGTGTGCTTGCCGCCCAGCACGTCGTAGCTGTTCAGCACCAAATGTACGCCGGGGGCCGTCATCTCCTGATACATGAACGGCGCGGCGGTCAGGTGTGCCGAGATCGGCGAATGCCCGCCCAACATCGCCTGCATGCCGTCCGGGTGGCTCATGGAAATGGTCAGGGGATCCAGCCGCCCCTCCTGCCCCGGGCCGAACTCCTTCTGTGCCGCCATGCGCAGCACCACCGCCTGCACCGAGACCTTCACGGCCGGCAGCGCGATACGGTCGGAGTCGGTAAAGTCGCGGATCGATCCGATCCTGGGGTTGGTCGTCGTCAGCCACATCGGCATGGCGTTCAGCGTCGCCACGCCTTTGACCTTCAGGCCGGATTGCGTCTTCGCCCACATCGTCAGCAGCGGTCCCACGCCGCCGCCCGCGAACTCCAGATTGCCGGACAGGAGCGAGTCGTTGATCGGCGCGCTGCTGGTCAGCTGCACCCATTCGGCCCTCAGCGACAGGCCGCGCGCCTTGCCTTCTTCCTCCAGCAAGGCCCCATCGGCCATGACGAACAGCGGCAAATAGCCGATCCCGAACTGCTGGGCGATGCGCACCGTCTGTGCCGCAGCGGGCGCGGCTGCCACGTACAGCGCCAAAAGCCCGACCCAAAATCCTCGCATCGCCGCCCTCTTCCTGTTCGCCGCCCATCCGCCTAAGCTGCCCCCGCACAACGCGGAAACGCTCGGGGAAGCCATGACAGACAGAACCCTTCGCGGGAAGACCGCGATCGCCGGGATAGGCGAGACCATCTACTACAAGCACGGCCAATCGCCGGACAGCGAGTTCAAGCTCGCTTTGCAGGCCATCGTGAAAGCCTGCGACGACGCCGGCATCAGCCCGCATGAGGTCGACGGATTCGCCTCCTACGGCGACGACCGGTCGGACGGTCCCCGTCTGGCGGCGGCTTTGGGTATCAAGGAGCTGAAATTCTCCAACATGTTCTGGGGCGGCGGCGGCGGCGGCGTTTGCGGTGCCGTGGGCAACGCCTCGGCGGCGGTCGCGACCGGGATGGCGGATTGCGTGATCGCGTTCCGGTCCTTGGCGCAGGGCCAGTACCGGCGCTACGGGCGGTCGGGCGCGGCGGCGGCGGTGGCTGGGGACGATGCGTTCCTGTTCCCCTACGGCGTCATGTCGCCGGCACAGCGCTTCGCCATGAAGATCACCCGCTTCATGCACGACCACGGGATCAAGCAGGAAGCCCTGCGCGGCATCGCGCTGGCCTGCTACCACCACGCCCAGAAGAACCCCAACGCGGTGATGCGCGGACGGGAATTGGATGAGGCGAAATACGACTCGTCCCGCTGGATCATCGAGCCGTTCCATCATCTCTACGATTGCTGTCAGGAAAACGACGGTTCCGCCGCCGTGGTCGTGGTGCCGGCGGAACGCGCCAAAGACATGAAGAACAAGCCGGCCTACGTGATGGCCTGCGGCCAGGGCGGCGACCATCGCTCCGCCGCGCCAGTGCACAACATGCCAAACTACCCCAGCTCCCACTTCGGCAAGCTGGCGCCCCGGTTGTACGCGATGGCGAAAATGGCGCCGTCCGACATGGGCATCGTCCAGTGCTACGAAAATTTCACGGGCGGCGTGCTCATGAGCCTGGTCGAGCACGGGCTGGTGAAGCCGGAAGAAGCCAACGAGTTCCTCGTGAAAGACAATCTGATCGTCGAAGGCGGCAAAATGCCACTGAACACCAGCGGCGGCAATCTGGCCGAATGTTACATGCACGGGCTGGAACTGGTCATTGAATCCGTCCGTCAGATACGCGGCACCGCGATCAACCAGGTCGCGAACAACGACGCGGCCATTATCATGGGCGGGCCGATGGTGACGCCCGTGAGCTCCCTGATTCTCGGTTCGGAGGCAACACTATGAGCGACACTTACCTCCCCGCCGGCATGCCGGCGCCAGCCGCCCATATCGATGGGTTGTCGCAACCGTACTGGGACGGCACCCGCGAAGGCAAGCTACGCATCCAGAAATGCCGCGGCTGCCAGTCCTGGCAGTGGGGGCCGGAGTGGATCTGCCATCGCTGCCATTCCTTCGACCTCGCCTGGGAAGAAATCGAGGGGAAAGGGATTATCTATTCGTATCAGCGGCCGCATCATCCGGTGCATTCGGCGCTGAACGGCTTCGGGCCTTATGTCGCGGTGCTGGTGGAACTGCCGGAATACGGCATCCGCATGGTGGGAAATCTGCTGGGCGACCGGTTGCAGTCCGTGCCCATCGGCGCGGCGGTCGAGGCGGTGTTCGAGCATCATAACGACGCGACGCCGCCCTTCACGCTGGTGCATTGGAAGCTGACCTGACAGCCGGCCCGACTCGCGACCGGACGGCCGTCTCGCCGTCCGGTCGCGCCGAGGACCTGAAGTCTCTGACCAGCCTGCGCTTCATCGCCGCTGCGATGATCGTGCTGATGCATTGTTCACTGTACTACACGTGGCCGTGGCTTAAGTCGCCGCTTTTGGCCCAGGTCCCGCTGGTGCATGGGGTCAGCTTCTTTTTCATTTTGTCGGGGTTCATCCTCACCCATGTCTATGGGCAGAGCGACGTGCCGTACCGGCGCTTCCTATGGCTGCGGTTTTCCCGGCTTTGGCCGGTTCACGCGGTTTGCCTGATCGTTCTTCCGATCGTGGTGCCCGCCGGTTCGGTGACGTTCGATGGACCTGGGATGTTCTCCAAATGGGTGACATTGGCGGCCAACGTCACGCTGATTCACGCGCTGTTCCCTTACTTGAGCTATATTTTTTCCTGGAATAGTGTGTCCTGGTCGATATCCACCGAAATGTTTTTCTATTTGGCGTTTCCATTTCTGCTCGGCGGACTGACGCGGTTCTGGCTTTACTATCTGACAGGTTCCGCTGTCGCGATTGCCGGGTTCGTGGGCCTCGCGCACTGGTTCCATTTGGCCGCGTTGTCCCAGGATGTTAACGCCATCACGATCATGTCGCTGGATTATGCCAATCCGGTGTTTCGTCTGTTCGAGTTTTGTCTGGGCATGGCCAGCTATCTGGCGTGGCGGAACCGGCCCCGCTGGCTCGACAATCCCGCCATTGCGACCGTGGCGGAGTGCACGATTCTCGGCATCCTGGCCGTCTGGTTTCTTGGCGGTTTCAGAGCGTTCCAAGGCCTCGTTAAAGGCGACGGGACCGTCGACGGGTGGGTGGAAATCGCTGGGTCCTGCTGGGCTTTCGCGCTGTTGATCGTCGTTATGGCGAAGGGCCGGGGCGTGATCGGGCGGGTCTTGAGGCTGCGGCTGCCGGTCTGGCTGGGAGAGATCAGCTTCGCCGTCTACATGGTACATCAGATCCTGATGAAGGCTTTCTCCGTTGCGCCGGCATGGCATGCGGAATGGGTTGTTCTGCCCGCGGTCGTACTCGCCGCGGCCATCGCGCATCATGGTGTCGAAACCCCGTGCCGATTGGCACTGGTTCGGTTGCCACGATGGCTGGCGCAACGATATGGTCAGGCCGTCGGCGTACCGCCCCAAGCAGGATAAGCATGACGCTGAAACCGGCACGAGCCAGCACGGCCCACCGCCCCGGGTTTTGGGCGTCGGCTCCGCGCAATCTGACGCTGGGCATCGGCTTCATGCTGCTGGTGATGGTTCTGTCGACCATTGCCTATCGGCTGGCGGGATGGAGCCTGGGCGATGCCTTCTACATGGTGGTGATGACCGTCTACACCGTGGGCTATGGGGAGGTGCGGGCGGTCGACACCCCGCTGCTGCGCGGCATCACCATCGCGACCATCATGTTCGGCTGCACCGGCATGATCTTCGTCACCGGCGCGCTGGTGCAGTTCATCACGGTCAGTCAACTCGACCAGATATTCGGGATCAAGCGCATGAATTCGCGGATCGGCCAACTCGAAAACCATGTCGTTATCTGCGGCTTCGGCCGGTTGGGTCAGGTGCTTGCCCAGGACTTGCGCGCCGGCGGGGCCGATTTCGTGGTTTTGGAACACGATGAGGAACGCGCCGCCCATGCCCGTGCTCTGGGGTACGCCTGCCTACAGGGCGACGCGACCGATGAGGATTTGCTGACCGCTGCCGGCATTCGTCGGGCCAGCACCCTGGCGACCGTACTACCGAACGACGCAGCGAATGTGTTCATTACGCTCAGCGCCCGCAGCCTCAATCCGAATCTGGACATCATCTCCCGCGGCGAATTACCCAGCACCGAGAAGAAGCTGCTGCAGGCCGGCGCCAATCACGTGGTGCTGCCCACGCATATCGGCGCCGAACGCATTGCCGAAATGATCCTTTACAAGGAAACCGCTCGGTTTTTGCGCGGCTCGGGCCGGATGCGGGATTTCGAGGTCGTGCTGCATTCCCTCGGGCTGGAGATCGACACGATTTCGGCCGCCGCCGACAGCCTCATCGTCGGCCAGACGGTCGAAACGGTCGAGCAGGAGGCCAGCGGCGCCTTCTTCATCGTGCGGATCAATCGCCGCGACGGGGCGGTTATCGCCGGGCCGGAGGGCAGCACAAGGATCGAAGCCGGCGACGGGGTGGTGATCGTTGGACGGGGGGCGAGGACCCGCGCGCTGAGCGGGTTGTTCGCCCCCCCACCCGACCGGTAAAGGATCAGCCCGCCTCGTCCAAATCCTTGCCCCACATCCGTTCCAGCCCGTACATCGCCCGCGCTTCGGGCTTGAAAAGGTGGATGACGATGTCGCCGGCGTCGATCAGCACCCAGTCGGAGCCATTGGCGCCCTCGATCGGGACGCGGCGGATGCCGGCTTCGTGCAGTTTTTCGGCCAGATGCTGCGCCATGGCGCTGATCTGACGGTCGGCGAGGCCCGACGCGATCACCATGCGGTCGCAGAACATGGCCTTTCCCGCCAGATCCATGGCCACGACGTCTTCGGCTTTATCGTCCTCCAGGCTGGCGACGATGATGGCCTGCAACCGGTCGAGTTCGGACGGCAGCGCCTTGACTTTGGCTTTGCGGGGCGCGCGCTTCGGCTTCGCCGCGGCGGGCTCATCCTCTCCGGTTGGACCGGCGGCGATGGTTTTCTTGCGCGGGGTGCCCAGCGCGGCAGCAACCACGGGCTTCGCCGCCCGCTTGCGGGGCGCCGGCGTATGCCGAGCGGACGAGGACGAAGGCGCTTTCGGGGTGGTGGCTATGGGACTCTTCCTTCAATGGCGGCACGCAGGGCGGTCGCGGACAAATCGTTTTGCGGCGCCGGAAGGAACACCCAACCCGGCGCGATGCCTGGCAGCAAGGGTGCCTCCCTGGCGGGGCGGCGCGCGCATCTTAGCCGATGCGCCGCCAAACTTGCGAGCGCTCTGTGGTTATAGGTGGGGCGCGGCAACACCGCAAAGGACAACCGCCGGACGATCCGCGTCCAGCGGCGCCAGCGGGGCAATTGTTCCAGGATGTCGGCGCCCATAAGCCAGACGAAGCTGGCGTTGGGGAAGCGCAGTCGCAAAAGCCCGACGGTATCGACGGTGAAGCGCGTGTGCCAGACGGCCTCGACCCCGGTGGCCAGAATGCGGCGTCCGTCGGCGATACCCCGTGCGCTTTCCATGCGGGCGGCGAAGGGTGCCATGCCGGCCTGAGGTTTCAGCGGGTTGCCGGGGGACACCAGCAGCCACACCTGGTCTAAGCGCAGCCGAGCGCAAGCGAGGTCGGCGACGTGACGGTGGCCGGCGTGGGCGGGGTTGAACGATCCGCCCAGCAGCCCGATGCGCATCCGGCGGCGGTCGCCGAAGCGGGGGATGGGATCGTGTTTCAGGGGCGGACCTGGCCAGTGCCGGTGACGATGTAGCGGTAGGTCGTCAGCTGCTCCAACCCGACTGGGCCGCGGGCGTGGATGCGGCCGGTGGCGATGCCGATCTCGGCGCCGAACCCGAATTCGCCGCCGTCGCAGAATTGGGTCGAGGCGTTCCACAGGGCGACCGCGCTATCGACGCCGCGCAGGAACTGGTCGGCGGTTTCCCGATCCTCGGTCACAATGGCGTCGGTGTGTTCGCTGCCGTGGCGCGCGATATGGGCGATGGCTTCCTCGACCCCGTCCACGACGGCGATGGACAGGACGGAGTCCAGCCATTCGGTGTCGAAGTCGGCATCGTTCGCCGCCATCAGATCCGGCACCACCATCCGAGCCTGCCTATCCGCTCGGAAATCGCAGCCGAGGGCGCGGAGGTCGGCGACGATGGCCGGCAGCAGGGAGGCGACGATGCCTCGGTCTATCAGCAGGGTTTCGGTGGCGCCGCAGATGCCGGTGCGGCGCATCTTGGCATTGGCGACGATGTTGCGCGCCATGGCGGGATCGGCGGCTGCGTGGACGTAGGTGTGGCAGAGGCCCTCGGCATGCGCGAGGACGGGCACCCGCGCCTCCCGCTGCACCCGTTCCACCAAGGACTTGCCGCCGCGGGGGATGATCAGGTCCAGCAGTCCGGCGCCCGCCAGCATCGCGGCGACGTAGGACCGGTCGGCGTTGGGTGCGGTCTGGATGCAGGCGCGCGGCAGGCCGGCGGTGTCCAGCCCGGTTTGCAGCGCGGCGTTGATGGCCGAGGCGCTGTGCGTGCTGTCCGATCCGCCACGCAGGATCACCGCGTTGCCGGATTTCAGGCACAAAGCGGAGGCATCGGCACCGACGTTGGGGCGGCTTTCGTAGATCATACCGATTACGCCGATGGGCGTGGCGATGCGCTGGATGCGCAGCCCGTTCGGGCGGGTCCAATCTGCCAGCGTGCGGGACAGCGGGTCGGGCAGCGCGGCGACGTCCTCCAGCCCCTTGGCCATGGCTTCGACGCGGACGGGGTTCAGGGTCAGGCGGTCGCGGAAGGCGTTGGTGCCTTGGAAGCCCGCCAGATCGGATTCGTTCGCAGCCAGAATTTTCGGCATCGCATGGCGCAGCGCGGCCGCCATAGTGGTCAGCGCTGTGTTGCGGGTGGCCTCGCTGGACCGGGCGAGCACGCGGGATGCCACGCGGGCCTCAAGCGCGGCACTGTGGAGATGCGTGGTGGCTTCGGTGTCGATATGCATGCTGGGATCCTCGGGCCGGCATTGTGGCGCCGTTTCCGATGTGGTTCCAGTAGCCCCAGGCGCGGGGCTGTAATGCCCGCTCCCGTGGAGGCACGACCATGATCGAACGCGACGACCTGCCGGCTTTCGACGCCATCGAGGCGCTGTATCACGCCTACCTCACCGGCTTCATCCTGACGCTGGTCTCCCGCGCTGGGCCGCGTCAGGCGGCCGAGGTCGTGTTCCGGACCTTCCGCCGCCAGCAACTCGCGCGGTTTCTGCCGGGCCTGCGGAAACTCGGGTTGGACCGGTTGCCGCATGCTGTGGCCTGCGCGCAGTATCACTATCTGTCCAACAAGGTCGGCGGCGTGAAGGTCGAATATGTCTACGAATCCGACCGCAAGGCCTGGGTGCGCTATCCGCCGCCGCGCTGGATATGGTCTGGCACCGCGATCTGCGGAATCCCGTCGGAGGTATCCCGCGCGATGCTACTGGGCTGGCACGCCAATAACGGGCCGGTGCTGGGCAATCCCCGGCTTGGGTTCGTCTGCACCGGCCAGACCTCCGACGGGCAGCCGGGCCTGGAGGGGTACTACCAGGAATACGACCACGATCTGGCGCCCGAGGACCGGCTGCGCTTCTCCCCCGGCGAAGAATGCCCGCCGTTCGATCCCGCTTTAGCGCCTGCCCTACCGGCGGATGCGTGGCCGAAGGCGCGGTTGCGGAAGGTGCTGCGCAACTATGCCATGGAATACATCGTCTCCATCCTGCCCGAGGCCATTGTCGCGCTCGGGCCAGCCGAAGGCGGGCGCCTCGCCGGCGCCGCCGCGCGGCTGACCGGGATGCATTGCTTCGACGAAACCGCCACGCTGCTGGGCGGCGTGGCACCAGGGCCGGAAGGATTTGCGCAGTACCTCGCGCGGCTGGCGCGCGGCCAGGGCGACGATGCGACCGTGCGACAGGACGGGGACGCCTGGATCGTAAGGCAAACCACATGGCAGCTGATGCGGGAACGCGAGAACCTGCCACGCGAGGCATTCGATGCCTGGAACGAGCTGTGGGTCGGCACTGCGCTGGCGCACGACCGCTGGTTGCGCCTGGATGTCATCGGCCGGCGGGACTTGGGCGACCCTGCGTGGGAATGGCGAATCGGGCGGCGCGCGCGTTGACCCCTACGGCCGTATCGAGTGGGGCTCCGGTGGTGCACGCGCGGGGCTGGCCCTGCCATAAGGCAGGGCCATTGGGTCGTGACGGCTACTTCTTCGGCGCCGCTTGGGTCTCGGCCTGCAGTTCGATCGAGCCGATCCGCACTTTCGAAGCCGCTCGGAACAGCTTCTTGGCTTCTTCCTTCGATGCCGCCTTCGCGGTGACATCGGCGGTTTCCCGGCCATCCGAGGCTTCGATGACCATGGTCAACGGCGACGTGGCCGTCGCGCCGAGGGATTGCAGTTCCTCGGTCACGTCGAAGGTCTCGGTCCGCTTCTCCGGTGCCGCAGCGCCGTGATGGCGGTGGTTGAAGGCACCGAACCAGGAGATGGTACCGACCAGACGCCGGTCGCTGGGATCGGACGCCTTCGCCAGGAAGACATCCAACATCGCGCCCGGATGGCTGCCGGCGGTGATGTCGTGCAGAATCAAATGCACGGTCCCCGTTGCCTTCGCGGCCGAGAGCGCAGCGGCGACCTGCGGTTGCGGCAAGCTCAGTTTAACCGTCGTCGAGGCGGTATCCACGTTGACGGCGGGTGTGGTGTGAACGGATTGCATCGCGGCCAGAACCGTTGGGGCAGGCGCCATCATCGCGGACAGACCGGGTGGCGGCGCGGCGGGTGCGGCGCTGGCCACAAGGGCGGTCGTCGGGCGGGCGCAGTTGGCAGTGTTGTCGTAGACGTAGCCCAGCTTGGAAGAGTCCAGGAAATCCTTCACCGGACGGGTCTGTAACGTTCCAGTCTCATCCACGAAGCTGAATTTCTGATCCATCCACGCGGCCGGCGGCGCGGTGTGGGAATGCTGCCAGCAGGCCCACAACCTGTCGATATTCGCGTGGTGATCGTAGAATACCGGGTCGTTGGCGGCGACCGGCACATCGCCCATATGGGCGACCGGGCAGGTCGGTCCGACCGTGCAATGCACATACCCGTGGATATGCTGCTCGATCTGCAACTCGTACTTCAGGTAGTTCGTTTCCTTCAACGCGAGATTGACGTTGGTGTTTTTCTGGTTGAGCGTCGACGTCCCAGCGTTTATCCCCGCGTTGCGCTTGGCGTCGTAGAGCACCGAACTGGCCGACCGGAACGCCGCCGGCAGGGCCAATTGGTTGGGATCGGTGTAGTCCCAGTAAGGGAGCCGCAACGTGTTGTCGTTGGCGGCCCAGCGCAGCACGCGTTCGAAATAGTAAAGATACATGCGGTGCCAGCCGAAGAAATTGGCCTGTTGGCCCGGGGCGGAGTGCTGACACGTCGCCCAGATGGCGGCGGCGATGGCGTCTGGCGGCGTCTGGTCGTTCACGCCCTGATAATAGGGCACGTATTGCGACATGCCGTTCTGGGTTAGGTAGGTGGTTTGCTGCGCCACGGTGCCGTCCGGGCTTTTCGGGCCATAGTAGCCGTGGATATTCGCCCAGTACTGCCAGCTGCGGCGAAAATCGGCCGAATTCTGCGGGCTGCTGTCCAGCGACTTCATTTTCTGCACGGCGGCGGTCAGGCTGGCGAGGCGCTTGGCGCCATCGGGACCGCTGACGAAGGCCTGCCAGCTCATGCGGGTCTGCGGTGCCTGGGCCATGGCATCCGCGGCGTTCAACGCCAGACCGGCCAGGATGGCGAGTCCGAAACGTACGGTTCTCATTGGGCAGCTCCTTTGGTCGGTTACTGTCAGACACGAAGTTCGGCGCGGTTTGGCAACGCTACCCGGACTTCGCGCCGAGGGCAAGCGTTGACCGTATGGCGATTTTCGGCAATAAAATAGGCGCGCAGGGAGAAAATCAGACCATGAACGCACCCGTTTCCTACGATCCCTCCGGCGACGCCTGGAGCCGGCCGCTCGATGCCTTCGACATGAGCGACCCAAAATTCTACCAGGACGACACGTGGTACCCGTATTTCGAACGGCTGCGGCGGGAAGACCCCGTGCATTATTGTCGCGACAGCCTGTATGGCCCGTATTGGTCGGTGTCGCGATATAAGGACATCGTGCAGGTGGAAGTGAACCACCAGATTTTTTCCAACGAATTGGGCGGCATCCAGATTGAGGATCAGCCCAAAAACATGGACCGGCCCAGCTTCATCCGCATGGACCCGCCCAAGCACGACGAACAGCGCAAGGTCGCCAGCCCCATCGTCGCACCGAACAATTTGCAAAATATGGAAGCGCTGATCCGTAGCCGCACGCGGAGCCTGCTGGACGGGCTGCCGCGCGGCGAAGAGTTCGACTGGGTGGAACGGGTTTCCATCCCTCTGACAACCATGATGCTGGCGACCCTGTTCGATTTCCCGTTCGAGGAACGCGACAAGCTGACCTGGTGGTCCGACGTCGCCATCTGTAACGTGCGCGATCCCGCATCCCCCGTGCATTCCGAGGAGGAACGGTTCGAAATCCTTAAGGAAATGGCCGCCTATATGGGGGCGTTGTTCAAGGAGCGTCAGGCGCAGCCACCGAAATTCGATTTGCTTTCCATGCTGGCGCACGGGCAGGCGACGCGGGACATGCCGATCCGGGAGTTCATGGGGACTCTGGCGCTGCTGATCGTCGGCGGCAACGATACGACGCGGAATTCCATGAGCGGCGGATTGCTGGCGCTGAACGAATTTCCCGACGAATACCGCAAGCTGCACGCCAACCCCGCTTTGGTCGAAACCATGGTGCCGGAGATCGTGCGCTACGTGACGCCGGTGATTCATATGCGCCGGACGGCATCGCGGGATACGGAACTCGGCGGCAAGCAGATCAAGGCCGGCGATAAGGTCGTGATGTGGTACGTGTCCGGCAATCGAGACGCGGACGCGGTGGAGGACCCGAACAGCTTCATCATCGACCGCGCCCGGCCGCGGCAACATTTGTCGTTCGGGTTCGGGATTCACCGGTGCGTCGGCAACCGGTTGGCCGAACTCCAACTGAAAATCCTGTGGGAGGAGATTCTCGCGCGCTTCCCGATGATCGAGGTCACCGGGAAGGCCGAGCGCATCTACTCCAACTTCATCCATGGGATACGAGCGATGCCGGTGCGCATTCCGGGCTAGCCAAAAAAACGGCGCCGGGCTGTAACAGGCGGCGATCGACCGAGTCCGACGGTCACCATACTCAGGAGATACCCGATGTTTCGCCGTCTTTTTCTGCTTGTATCGCTTGCTGCTTTCACGGCGGGCAGCGTCCCCCCGATGGCCAAGGCCGCTGTCGTGGAACAGCCCTTCGCGCAGGCCGCGTTCGATCAGGCCAAAACCGCCGGCAAATCGGTCCTCGTCGCCATCCATGCGCCCTGGTGCCCGATTTGCGCGAAGCAGAAGCCGATCCTCGCCACGCTGGAACAGGACCCCGCCTTCGCCGCCCTGACCGTCTTCGTCGTCGACTTCGATAATCAAAAAGATGTCGTCGCAGCGCTCGGCGCGAACAAGCAGAGCACCC
The DNA here is from genome assembly GCA_903895595.1 of uncultured Acetobacteraceae bacterium. Classification (GTDB taxonomy): domain Bacteria; phylum Pseudomonadota; class Alphaproteobacteria; order Acetobacterales; family Acetobacteraceae; genus Rhodopila. The sequence continues at coordinate 14,703 of CAITUP010000021.1, forward strand.
TGATCGCCTTCCACGGCACTGCCGAACGGGCGTGATCGGTCGGCATGACCGATGCCGGAGACATCAAGGCGCTGGTCGGTAAAGCGCTGAACTGAGCCGATGACATCGGGCAGCATCGGCCTGGGTTTCCTGGCCGGCGTTCTGTCTACGCTGTCCCCCTGCGTGCTGCCGATTCTGCCGCTGGTCCTGGGGGCGGCGGTGGCGGCGCATCGCTTCGGCGTGCTCGCGCTGGCGGCTGGACTCGCGGTGTCGTTCACCGTCATCGGGCTGTTTGTCGCGACCGTCGGTTTCGCCGCGGGCCTCGACGCCGACGTCTTCCGCTTCGCGTCCGCCGGGCTGTTGGTCGTCATCGGCATTGTTCTGGTCAGCGACGGTTTGCAGGCACGGTTCGCGGTCCTGGCGAGCGGCGCAGGCAATTTCGGTCATGGCGCGATGGCCAGGCTGTCGCCGGACGGGCTGGGCGGACAGGCGTTCATCGGCGTCATGCTGGGCGCGGTTTGGTCCCCGTGCGTCGGGCCGACGCTCGGCGCCGCGTCGTTGCTGGCGGCGCGCGGCGAGAACCTGCTTCAGGTGGCGGCGGTGATGCTCGCCTTCGGGATCGGGGCCGGTTTGCCGTTGCTGCTGTTGGGTGCCTTGTCCCGGCAGGCGATGTTGCGCTTGCGAACCCGCATGCTGACGGCTGGCAAGTCCGGAAAACGCCTGCTGGGCGTGCTGCTGGTCTTGATCGGCGCCGCCATCCTGACAGGCGCCGATCATCGGCTGGAGACCTGGGGCGTCGAATACGCCCCAGCCTGGTTGACCGATCTGACGACGCGGTATTGACGCGTCGCTACCGCGTCAATCGATCGCCGCGTGCACCAGATTGGCCACGCGGTCCAGGCGCGCGGAATGCCACGGATCGGGGGACATGTAGTTCGTCAGATACGTGAACGAAACGCCGCTGCTCGGGTCAACCCAGGAATACGACGTGCCGGCGCCGCCATGGCCGAACGTGGCCGGGGCGCCGATGGTGCCCAGGCCGCGAATGCGGTCGCTCTCTCCGCGCACATGCGGGCCAAGGCCGCGGTGCATGGGGATGCCGCCCATCTGGTGATCCCCCATCTCCCCGGTATGGCCGCGCGACACGTAGGCGATCAGCCGGGGGGAGAACAGGCGCACCCCGTTCAACGTGCCGCCATGCCCCAGCATCTGATAAAACGCTGCCATCCCCCGAGCGGTGGCGTAACCGCCGCCGCTGGGCAGGCCAGCGGCTCGGAAATCGGCGGAGTTGTCGCGCGGCTCCGGCGCATAGGTGTCGGCGCAGCGATGTTGCTGGGCGGCGGGGACGCCGACGAAGATGTCGTTACCGAGGCCCAGCGGCTCGATCACCCGGGTGCGGATGACATCGCGATAGTCCTGGCCGGTCACGGCCTCGATCACCATCGCCTGCACCAGATGCGCGGCTTGCCCGTGGTATTGCAGGCGGGAGCCTGGGGTCCAATCGAGCGAGAAATCGCATACCTCGGCACGCATTTTGGCATGGTCGGTCCAGGTGGCTTTGGTGACGTTGTTGCCGGGGAAACCGCCGGTGTGGGTCATGACCTGTTGCAGGGTGATATCGGCTTTGCCGCGCTTGGCGAATTCCGGCAGATGGTCTGCGACCTTGTCCATGAAGGACAGTTTGCCTTCCTCCACCAACGTCCAGACGGCGGAACTGGTCAGGACTTTGGTTTGGCTGAACAGGAGGAACAGGTTTTCGTCCACGGCTTCCACATCGCCGCCCTCGGTCCGGGCTTTGCCGTAGGTCTGGAACAGCGCCAGCTTGCCGTGGCGGGCGAGCGCGATTTGCGCGCCGGGATAGCGGCCCTCGGCGATGTGGCCGCGGATCAGGGCGTCCAGGTGTTCCAGGGGTTTGGACGCGAAGCCGAGGCTTTTCAGGTCGGACGGCGGCAACGGGTATGCGGACATGGTGGTTCCCTCCCTTATCGGTATGGCTTGGATGCTACGCTGGGACTGGCATCGGTCAATGCTTGCTTTAATCATCCATTTTGTCCATGTTTTCCGAAGGGAGCGTGATTGTGCAGTATGTATCGGCGACCGAAGCCAAGCAGAGCCTGGGGGCCCTTCTCGACACCGCGCAACGGGAGCCGGTGACGATCCGCCGCCAGAAGCGGGACATCGCGGTGATCCTGTCCGCGGTCGAATACGACCGCCTGCGAGCGTTCAACCTACAGGCCTTCCAGGAATTCTGCGACCGCGTCGGCGCGCAGGCAGCTTCGGCCGGTATGACCGAGGAGCGGTTGGCCGAGATACTGGCCGATGACCGAGGCTGAACGGATCGTCGCGGATACCGATATCCTCGTCAGCCGGCTGCTTATGCCCGCGTCGCTGCCGGCTCAAGCGGTCGATAAGATCCTGACGAGCGGCCGCATCCTGGCGTCGGACGAAAGCCTCGTCGAATTGGCCACCGTTCTCGCGCGTCCGAAATTCGACCGCTACGTCAGCGTCGCGGACCGCCGGAGCTTTCTGCGGCTGCTGCATCCATTTCGCGGCGTCCGCATCGTCACGCCACGGGACTACCTCTGACCCCATCTTGTTCAAAACGCTCGGATCGGGTGTGATCCCGCCACCAAAAAGGACCGGAACCATGACTGAAATTCGCACGTCCCACCTTATGACCATGAAGCTGGCGGTGACCGGCATGCAGGCGATCGGACCCACCCCCAACGGCAACCGCCGCATCGGCCTGGTGGCCAGCGGCACGTTCGAGGGACCCAAGATGAAAGGCATCGTCCTGCCGGGCGGCGCCGACTGGATCATCGGCCGTTCCGACGGCTCCACGACTTTGGACGTGCGGATCGTGCTGCAAACCGACGACGGCGCCACAATCGGCCTGACCTATCGCGGCATGCGGCACGGCCCGGCGGACGTCATGGCCAAGGTCAACGGCGGGGAAATGGTCGATCCGTCGCTTTACTACTTCCGCACCGCAATGTTCTTCGAGACAGCGTCGGAGAAATACGACTGGCTCAACCGCGTCATTGCCATCGGCACCGGCCACCGCCCGCCCGAAGGCCCTGTTTACGACGTTTTCGAGGTACTCTGAACCATGGCGATCATCGGATTCATCGGTCTGGGCAACATGGGCGGACCCATGGCGGCCAATCTGGTCAAAGCGGGCCATAAGGTCACCGGCTTCGACCTCGTCCCCGCGGCGCTGGAGGCCTTGGCCGCGGCCGGCGGATCGGTCGCGGGCAGCGCGAGCGAGGCCGTTAAGGGTGCCGAAATCGTGATCTCCATGCTCCCGGCCGGGGAGCATGTGCGCCAGGTCTGGTTGCACCAGGGCGGGCTGATCGACGTGGTGAAAGACACCAAACCGCTGCTGATCGACTGCTCCACCATCGACGTCGAAAGCGCCCGCGTGGTCACGGCGGCGGCCGAGGAAGCCGGCCTGACCATGCTGGATGCCCCGGTGTCCGGCGGCACGGTCGGTGCCGCCAACGGCACGCTGACGTTCATGGTCGGCGGCGACACGGCGACTTTTGCGAAGGGCAAACCGATCCTGGAGGCGATGGGGAAGAACATCTTCCACGCCGGCGGGCCGGGCGCTGGGCAGGCGGTGAAAATCTGCAACAACATGATGCTGGCGATCAACATGATCGGCGTGGCGGAAGGTTTCATCCTCGGCGAGAAACTGGGCCTGGACCGTAATACCCTCCATGCAATCTGTGCCACGGCGACATCGAATTCGTTCGCACTGTCAAATTACTGCCCGGCGCCGGGGCCGACTCCGGCCTCCCCCGCCAACCGGGATTACGCGCCGGGGTTCATGACGGCGCTGATGCTGAAGGACGTGAAGCTGTCGCAGGCGGCGGCCGAGGCGACCGGAGTCGCGACCCCGTTGGCGGCGCTGGCGCAGTCGCTGTACCAGCAGGTGGCCGATAGCGGGGATGCGACGAAGGATTTCTCCGTCGTGTACCGGCTGATCGAGGCGATGAAGCGTTCATAAAATAAAGGGAGACGACCATGGGAGCCGAGGCCTTCAAAGCCGCCCGCGATTTCCTGTTCGCGCACCAGCACGACTACCCCACCGCGCACCGCGATTTCCGTTGGCCCGAGCTGACGGAGTTCAACTACGCGCTGGACTGGTTCGACGGGGAGCTCGCGCGCACCCAGACCAACGACCTCGCGCTGAAAATCACCGGCGAAGGTGCGGCGACCCGCACCTTCGGGGAACTCTCCGAAGCCTCCAACCGCGTCGCCAACGGCCTCCGCGCCCTCGGCGTCAAACGCGGCGACCGGGTCCTGCTGATGCTCGGCAACGTGGTGCCGCTGTGGGAGTCGATGCTGGCGGCCATGAAACTCGGTGCCGTGGTCATCCCCGCCACCACGCTGCTGACGGCTGGAGACCTCGCCGACCGCTTCGGCCGAGGCCGCGCCCGCCACTTGATCGCCACCGCGAACGACGCCCCGAAGTTCGATGGTCTGGACCCGACGGTCACCCGCATCGCCGTCGGCGGCGCGCCCGCCGGCTGGCACGCGTATGAGGACCTTCACAATAATCCGGCCGCATTCACCCCGGACGGGCCGACCATGGCCACCGATCCGCTGCTGCTGTATTTCACCTCCGGCACAACCTCCCGCCCCAAGTTGGTGGAACACTCGCACCAGAGCTACCCGGTCGGCCACCTGATCACGATGTATTGGATCGGCCTGCGCCCCAGGGATATGCACCTGAACATCTCCTCCCCCGGCTGGGCGAAGCATGCTTATTCCTGCTTCTTCGCCCCCTGGAACGCCGGCGCCACGGTGTTCATCGCCAACCAGCCCCGCTTCAACGCCCGCGGCATGCTCGACGCGATCGTGGAGAACAAGGTCACCACCATCTGCGCCCCCCCCACCGTCTGGCGCATGTTCGTGCAGGAGGACATGGCGCAGTGGAAAACCTCCCTCCGCGAGGTCCTATCCGCCGGCGAACCGCTGAACCCCGAGATCATCGGCCATGTCCAGGGCGTCTGGAACTTGACCCCGCGGGAGGGCTACGGCCAGACCGAGACCACCCTGCAAATCGGCTGCTACCCTGGCCAACCCGTGAAACCCGGCTCCATGGGCCAGGAATCCCCCGGCTACCGCATCCGCCTGCTCGGCACCGATAACGAGGAAATCCCGGAAGGCGAGGTCTCCATCGTCCTAGATCCCGCGCCGGTCGGCCTGATGCGCGGCTACCAGAACGACGACGGCACGTTCGCGCCGCGCGGCACCGTCGCCTACCGCACCGGCGACGTCGGCACGCGCGATGAGGACGGCTACTACACCTATGTCGGCCGCGCCGACGACGTATTCAAGGCCTCCGACTACCGGATCAGCCCGTTCGAACTCGAAAGCGCCCTGATCGAGCATCCCCTGGTCGCCGAAGCCGCCGTCGTTCCGGCACCCGATCCGATCCGTCTGGCGGTGCCGAAAGCGTTCGTCACGCTGGTCGCCGGCACGAACGACGACCGCGAAACGGCTTTGTCGATCTTCCAGCATTTGCGGACGGCGCTGGCGCCTTACAAGCGGGTGCGGCGGATCGAGTTTTCGGACCTGCCGAAAACCATCTCCGGTAAAATCCGCCGGGTGGAACTACGGCAATCCGAGGAACGCCACGCCAAAGCCGGCACGCGCGAACCCCGGGAATTCCGCGAGGAGGATTTCCCCGAGCTTGCGCGGAGCTAACGGCCCGGCGTCCGCACCTTCGCGTAGCTGTCCCGCAGGCCGACGGTCCGGTTGAACACCGGCCGTTCCGGCGTGCCATCGGGGTCGGCGCAGAAATAACCGGTACGTTCGAACTGCACCGCTTCGCCGGCCGGCGCCGAGGCCAGAGCCGGTTCGACCAGACAGCCGGTCAGGACCTCCAGCGAGTCCGCGCTCAGATCGGCCATCACATCCCCGTCGGCACCCGGATCGGGCCGATTGAACAAATGGCTGTACAACCGTATCTCCGCCGGCACCGCGTCCGCCGCCGCCACCCAATGGATCGTGGCCTGCACCTTGCGCCCGTCCGGCGCATTGCCGCCCCGGGTTTCCGGATCGTAGGTGCAGCGCAGAGCAACGACGTTGCCGTCCGCGTCTTTTTCCACCGACTGGCAGGTGACGTAGTAGCCGTAGCGCAGCCGTACCTCTTTCCCCGGCGACAGGCGGTAGAACTTCTTGGGCGGGTTCTCCATGAAGTCATCCTGCTCCACGAACAGCTCCCGCCCGAACGTAATCGGGCGCGTGCCCTGGGCTGGATCGTCCGGGTGGTTGATGGCTTCCAGCGTTTCGGTCTCGCCTTCCGGGTAGTTCTCGACGATCAGCTTCAACGGCCGCAGCACCGCCATACGGCGCGGGGCGGAGGGGTTGAGCGTGTCGCGAATAGCCGAATCCAGCATCGCCACATCGACGACCGAGTTCGCGCGCGCCACGCCGACTCGGCCCACGAATTCCCGCAGCGCGGCAGCCGGCACGCCGCGGCGGCGGATGCCCGCCAGCGTCGGCATGCGCGGATCGTCCCAACCGGACACATGCTTGTCCCGCACCAACGTCGTCAGGATGCGCTTGGACAGGACGGTGTAGCTGATGTTGAGACGCGCGAACTCGTACTGCCGGGGCCGGGCCGGGACCGGCAGGTGCTCGATCAGCCAGTCGTACAGCGGCTTGTGGTCCTCGAACTCCAGCGTGCAGACGGAATGCGTGATCCCCTCGATCGCGTCCGACTGTCCGTGGGCGAAATCGTATGTCGGATAAATGCGCCAAGCGTCGCCCGTGCGCGGGTGGGTCGCGTGCAGGATGCGGTACAGCACGGGGTCGCGCAGGTTCATATTGCCCGACGCCATGTCGATCTTCGCCCGCAGCACCCGCGCGCCGTTGGGGAATTCCCCGGCGCGCATGCGGCGGAACAGGTCCAGGCTTTCGTCGGCCGAACGGTAGCGGAAGGGCGAGTTCTGGCCGGGTTCGGTCAGGGTCCCGCGTTGGGCGCGCATCGCCTCCGGCGGTGTATCGTCGACGTACGCATGCCCCGTGCGGATCAGATGCTCGGCCCACTCGTAAAGCTGCTCGAAGTAGTCCGACGCATGGTACAGATGCTCGCCCCAGCTGAACCCCAACCAGGCGACGTCGCGCTGGATGGAGTCGATAAAGGCTTGCTCTTCCTTGACCGGGTTGGTGTCGTCGAACCGTAAATGGCACTGACCGCCGAATTCCTTGGCGACGCCGAAGTTCAGACAGATGGATTTCGCATGGCCGAGGTGCAGGAATCCGTTCGGCTCCGGCGGAAAACGGGTGACGATCCGGCTCGCGCGTCCGGCGTCAAGGTCCGCCTGGACGATGTCGCGGATGAAGTCGCGCCCCGGTTCGATTGTCGCCGTATCCGCCATACCATCGGCTCCCGCCATCATGCTGCGGACCTACATAGCCGGGACGCACCGGCCCGGCCACCCGCGTCGGCGGATTGGTCGTATGCGTTAGGTTCCGCCCCCCCGATTGGGCCGGGTGGCTCACGGTGCATAGGGTGTTGCCGCGTCGCCTTCGCCGCGACCGGCCGCCACGCATGCAGCGGCTCCGGTTCCTCACGGCGTAAGGGGTCTTGCGGCAACCCCGTCATGGTGGGGCTTGACCCGGTCACCTCCGGCGCCCTGGAAGCATCCTCACGGTGCATAGGCTCTTGCCGCACCGCAATCCCCTTCCGCGCTCGGTGCGCCACACGAGCCAACGACGCGATCGTGCCATGCAGGTGGGGCCGAACCTCGACCGGCATCGCATCGGACCGCGATTGCGCCGCCGCGCGCAGTACCGCGCTTTCGCAGGCATCGCGAAACGCAAGCTCGACCGCATCGGCGGTCAGCGGGTTGGCGGGGGCGGGTTCTTCACGTTGTATGGGGTCCGAGGCCGCGGTTTGTATCATGGCATGCCAGCAGTTCTCATTATGGCGGTCGTCACCTCTTCATCGTCATGGTCGGGTCAAGCCCGGCCATGACGGGGATGCGGAACAAAATTGCAAAATGAGAACTGCCGATGGCATGCTCCTGTCCGGCTTTGGTCTGGCTGGAGGCGTTGTTCATGAAACGTTCGTTAGCCTCGCCGCGATTTCGCGCCAAGCTGAAAGAGCGCCGCCGGTAGGGGCGCGACAAGCCCCTGCACGACGGGGAAGGGGGGGAGCGACCCATTCGCCATCCCGGGCCATGTAAGCGATTGCCCCGAAAGCGTCCGCGCAACCGGATTGACGCCCGCCCCCCGCCCCCCTATAAGCCGCCCCCTGCGACGGGTGACCCGCAAGGGAAGCCCGAACCCGCGTTCGCGCGGGACTGCCCAAGCTCTGGAGATTTGTCGTGAAGCGCACCTACCAACCGTCGAAGCTGGTCCGCAAGCACCGGCACGGGTTCCGCACCCGGATGGCCACTGTTGGCGGCCGTAAGGTGCTGGCCAACCGCCGCGCCAAAGGCCGCAAGCGCCTGTCCGCCTGAAGCCGCTTTCGCGGCAAAAGGGACTCCCATGACGGACCATCCCACCTCTGCCGCGCTGCTTCCCGCTTCCCCTTCGTCCGCCTCGCCGGGACGCTTGAAGCAGCGTGCCGAATTTCTGCGTGTCGCCAGCAAAGGCCGCAAAGCACCCACCCATGGGGTGGTGCTGCAGGCCCTGGCCCGCGACGACTCGGATCCGGTGCGCCTGGGCTTCACCGTGACGAAAAAGGTCGGCAACGCGGTGATCCGCAACCGCACCCGCCGCCGGCTGAAGGAAGCAGCTCGTTTGCTGCTGAAGGATCGGCCGGTCGCCGGCTACGACCTGGTGCTGATCGGGCGCGACCATACGCGCGGACGTCCGTTCAACGAGCTTCAGGACGATATCGCCCGAGCGCTGAAGAAGGCGGGCGTGCCATGACGCCGGCCGCCGCCGTCGCGGTGGGCGCGATTCGCGCCTATCAATGGACCATCCGCCCCGTTATCGGCCCGCATTGCCGCTTCTGGCCCAGCTGCAGCGAGTATGGGGTGGAGGCGTTTAAGCGTCATGGCGCGCTGCGGGGCGCCAGACTGACCGCGAAGCGCATTTTGCGCTGCAATCCCTGGTGCGAGGGCGGCGTCGACCCCGTCCCGGAACCCGACCGCCCGAAGGCATCCTAATGGACCAAAAGCGACTGTTCTTGGCGATCGCGATCTCGCTCGCCATCCTCACCGGCTATCAGTTCTTCGTGGCACCGCACATGCCGAAGCCGCCGATGGCCCCGGTCGAAACGGCCGCGACGGCCAAGGGCACGCCCGCGACTCCGGCTGGCAGCCCCGGCGCGCTGGCGCAAGCGACGCCGACCGTGCCCAAGAACGTGCCGCGCGTGAAAGTCGATGCCCCGCGCCTGCGCGGCTCCATCAGCCTGCTCGGCGCGCGGATCGACGACATCGTCATGACCGACTACCGGGAGACGCTCGATCCCGGGTCGCCCTTCGTGCGTCTGCTGGAGCCGCGGTCGGACGACCATCCTTACTACGTGCAGTACGGCTGGACGGTCGCGACCGGCGAAACCGCCAAAGTGCCTGACAACGACACGGTCTGGACCGCTTCGGCGGACACGCTGACCGATAAGGCGCCGGTCACGCTCACCTGGAACAATGGCGAGGGGCTGACGTTCAAGATCGCGATCGCGGTCGATGCCGATTACCTGTTTTCGGTAAAGCAGTCGGTGGCGAATGCGTCCGGCAACCCGGTGAAGCTCTTCCCCTGGTCGCGCATCCGCCGCGACTACAAGCCGGAGGTCGCCGGCTACTACGTCCTGTTCGAAGGCCTGTATGGCGTGGCCGAGGGCACGCTGAAGGAAATGAAATACGACGACGCCAAAAGCGGCGGGGAGAAAAAAGGCGGCCTGGCCTTCGAATCCACCGGCGAGGGCGGCTGGATCGGCATCACCGACAAATACTGGCTGGCGGCGCTGCTGCCGGACCAGAAGGTCTCGCAAACCGCCAATTTCCGCCATATCGACGATCATGGCGACCGCTATCAGGTGGATTACCTGACGAAGGACCCGTCGGTGATCGCGCCGAACGCGGAAGCGAGCCTGGACTCGCATCTCTTCGCCGGCGCCAAGGTCGTGACCATGCTCGACCGTTACGAAGCCGCGCTCGGGCTGCCGCATTTCGACAAGGCCGTGGATTTCGGCTGGTTCTATTGGATCACCAAGCCCATCTTCTACGCGATCGATTTCCTGAACGGGGTGATCGGCAATTTCGGTCTGGCCATCATGCTGTTCACGGTGTTCGTGAAGGCGCTGTTCTTCCCGCTGGCCAACTACTCCTACCGCTCCATGTCCAAGATGAAGCTCCTGGGACCGAAGGTCGCGGCGCTGAAGGAGCGTTTCAAGGACGACCCCCAGAAGATGCAGGGGGAAATGATGGGCCTTTACAAGGCCGAGAAGGTGAACCCGGTCTCCGGCTGCCTGCCCATGCTGTTGCAGATTCCGGTGTTCTTCTCGCTGTATAAGGTCATCTTCGTCACCATCGAAATGCGGCAGGCGCCGTTCTTCGGCTGGATTCACGATCTGTCGGTGGTCGATCCCACCAACGTGTTCAACCTGTTCGGGCTGATCCCGTTCGATCCGTCGCAATACGTGTCGCTGCTGCATCTGGGCGTCTGGCCGCTGATCATGGGCGTGACCATGTTCCTGCAGCAGAAGCTGAACCCGCCGCCGCCCGACCCCGTGCAGGCGCGCATGTTCCAGTTCATGCCGATCGTCTTCACATTTATGATGGCGAATTTCCCCGCCGGCCTGGTGATTTACTGGAGCTGGAACAACACTCTGTCGATCGGACAACAATGGCTGATCATGCGCTCGACCAAGCTGGACAAGCCGGCGCTGGCGCGCACCTAGCGCCGGAGGAACTGACGGCGGAGGAACAGGCTGCGGCTCTGGAAGCCGGTCGCCTCCTGTTCGCCGCCGAGTGCCAGTTCTACTACGCCGCCCAGCGCCTGGACCAATTGCCCCCGATGGACCGCCCGGAGATCGCCTTCGCCGGGCGGTCCAACGTGGGCAAATCGTCGCTGCTGAACGCCCTGACCGGCCGCAACCATCTGGCGCGGACGTCGTCGGAGCCTGGGCGCACGCGACAACTGAACTTCTTCAACCTGGGCGACCGGCTGACGCTGGTCGACATGCCCGGCTACGGCTATGCCAAGGCGTCGAAGGAGATCAAAGGCGACTGGCAGGACCTGATGTTCGACTACCTGCGCGGGAGACCGTCGCTCCGTCGCATCGTGCTGCTGCTGGACGCCAGGATCGAGGTCAAGACCCAGGACATTAAGGTCATGGGCCTGCTGGACCGCGCGGCAGTGACCTATTTCGTCGTGCTGACCAAGGCCGACGGCGTGAAGCCGGCGATGCTGGCGCGCAAGCAGGACGAAGTGCGGGCGCTGATCCGCAAGCACCCCGCGGCCTTCCCGGAACTGCTGACCACCAGCAGCGATAAGGGCACCGGCATCCCGGAACTGCGCGCACTGCTGACCGGGCAGGCGGAGTAGGGCAGGGCGCCCGCTTCTGCTAAGCTCGGGCACACCGACTCCGACCGCCCCCTTTGCAAACGGACTGCCCCCATGGCCAGACGCCCCCGCGCCGCCGCTCCGACGGAACATCAACTGCATGATCGGTTGGGCGAGCTTGCCTGCGCCGTCGCCGCGGATTTCCTGCTCGACCCCGAGGGCATGGCCGATTACCGCAAGTCGCGCACCCCATCCGCGATGAAGCGTGCGGCGAAGCGCGCCGCGCCGGTGGCGCTGGACATATTCGACATGGACGGCGGCAGGATCATGCTGTTCCCCGCACCGGGGGAATGGTCGTTCCTGGTCGTCCTGGATCATGAGGCATTCCAGGCAGCGATCGGCATCTTCTACGACCCTAACACGGACGATCCCGCGCCGACGGCCGTGCAGAGTTTCGAGGGCGATTCGGCGAAGGCCTACAAGGTCCTGCGCGCGTGGATCGATGAGGTCGAGACCGAAGACCGCGACGGTCCCGATGTGGACGACTTGCCCTCCATGAGCGAACTGATCGACGCCCTCAGCGCGATGATGGATGCCCCCCGCGGCCGGCCCGGCGGCACCGCGGGCGCCGCGCGGATTAAAGCCATCGCCACCCGCGCGGCCACCAAATACCGCCGCGACGGCCGCTTCGCCCCCACGCAGACCGACGCGAAATGGATGGAGGAGCATACCGACTGCCTCGACCTGATCCTCGACAGCTACGTCGCGGCCTGCGGTTCCGCCGAACGGGATGAGCCGCTGATCGAAGTCCATCGGCACATGCTGGTCATGCAGCTGGAATTCATTCGCTATCAGGTCGAACGCGATTGGGACTGGGCAAAAGAACTCGTCGCCGCCTACGAGCAGCGGATCCTGGCACTGGCAGACGGCAAGGCGCTGTCGCCGCACGATTGGTATCCGCTGCCGATGACCTTCAACCAGGCGCGCCTCCCCGTGTCCGAGGCCACCGCGCGGGCGTTCGGCGAAGCCGGCGGTGCGATCACCGATCCCGTCGAATCCGGCGATCTGCCCGGCATGATGCGCGAAATCGTGGAGGAAATGGCTAAGGAAATCGACGATCCCTTCGCGATCGCCGCCGTGGTGACCGAAACCACTGGCCCCTTGCCGCCGGATGCCCGGGTGTATGTCGCGACCGAACTCGCCTTGGCGTCCAGTCAGGTCGCCCGCGACGCGGTGCCGCTGCTGCTGCTCGATCCCGCCGTGGAAGTGCGCCGGGCGGCGGTGGCGGCCCTGGAACAAACGGCGGGCCCGGAGGCACTGTCGCCCATGTCCCTGCGCCGGATGATCGCGGTGCGCACCTGGATGCCCGCCGACGAACGCCCGTCGCTGGATCGCGCGATCCGCAAGGCGCGGGAGAAGGGGGTAACGATCGCGCCTTGGCCGGCGGCCGGGGAGATTGCGTACCTGGCCTCCATGATCGACGGCGTCGATGCGCAATCCGTCATGGCCTACAGCCCCAAGGGCGCCAAGGGCACGATGGCGTTTCTGCTGCTGAAACGCGGCGTGAAGGACAGCGGCTTCGATCCCGAGACGCCGCGGCGGGGCATCAAGCTCAACGTTCAGACCGTACGCGAGGATGCACGCGGGGCCGAGGTCGACAGGGCCTATTTCGATCTGTCGGTCTGCCACGCCATCGCCACCGGCCTTACCAAAGGCGAACTCCCCCCGCTCGGGTTGCTGCATATCGCCGAGGCGATCGGCGCCACCGATTGGCGCGAACAGGCGCTGGACGTGGCAGCGGAAATCGCGGGACTGCTCGCGACGTTGACGGATGCGGAACGGACGGAAACGGCGATCGCGGCGTCCTTGGCCCGCAGCGGCAAATGGACCGCCGACGGCGACGTGTTCGATACGTGGTACGAAGACGGCAAAGAGGTCCACGACCTGATCGCCCGATTGTCGCGCGCCAAGGCCGCCGGAGCGGTCGGGATGGTGCTCGATAACATCCTGGAGCCGCTGCGCGGTCTCTGGACGGAACGGTTGCTGCTGATGGCGCTATGGGCGCGGGCGGCGAAGGAGAAGGTGCAGCACGGTCGCTGGAAGGACTATCTGATCCTGGCGCACGCTCTGTCGGCCGGCCGCAAACTGGCGGACATCCCGCTGATGCGGGCGTCCGCGCAGTTGTCGGTGAACGTTATCCGGGGCGGGCGGTAGGCGCTTACTCCGCCGCCTTCGCCCGCAGCGCCGCCTGCTTGTCGATCTCGGCCCGGATCGCCGCATGCGACTGCGCCATGAACGCCGTGTGGTGTTCGTTGGCGAAATTGTAGCTGTGGGTGCGCCAGTCCAGGGTCTTCTGGAAATGCGGATGGACGTAGCGCGCCATCAGCTCGTAGTGGCGCTTGGTTTCATTCCAGTCGGCCCAGTTCTGCGCCAGCTCCATGATCACGCCGAAGCCGCCGGTGCCTTTCTGCAGACGCTCGATGAAGGCGATAGCGTCGTCCGGCGTGCCGATGCAGGCGGCCCCGGTTTCGGTCAGATACTCGAACCGGTTCTCGATATCAGGCGGCACGATCGGGAAGGTCGCCACATCGCGGTAGTAATCGCAGTAGGCATCCAGCCCGAACTTCACGTTCTCACGCGCCTTTTCGCGGGTCTCGGCGATATGGATCAACGTGGCGATGCGCCAGTTCTTGCGGTCCGGCACATGGCCGTGAAGCGTTGCCTGTTCCTCGTACAGATCCCAGTTGCCGGCGTGGTGCTTCATGGAATCGTTGCTGGTACCGCCGATCGACAGCATCCCCAGCCCATGCCGCGCGGCGGCGAGCGCCCCGGCCGGTGAGCGTGCGGCGGCGACGGTCATTTCCATGCGCGGCTGCGAATAAGGCGCCAGTTGCAGACGAGCATCGTGCAGATCGAACCAATCGGTCTTGCGGGTGATGGTGTCGCCGCGCATCAGCTCGACGATCACATCCAGAGCTTCATTCATCATGCGGCGTTGATTGGCCGGGACGATGCCCTGTTTCTTCGCATCGTGCACCAAAGACCCTGGCCCGACGCCGAACATCGCGCGCCCGCGGGTCTGGTAATCCAGCTGCACCATGCGGTCGGCGAGGATGAACGGGTTGTGGTAGGGCAGGGACAGCACGCCCGTCCCCAGCCTGATATGCCGCGTCCGCTCCGCCGCCCCGGCGATGAACAATTCGGGGGACGCAATGACCTCGAACCCGCCTGAATGATGCTCGCCGATCCAGGCCTCATGATAGTTCAGCCGGTCGAGGTGTTGGAGCAGTTCCATGTCGCGTTCCAGCGCCATGATCGGGCTTTCGGTCAACGCGTGGAACGGGGCGAGGAAGACGCCGCTGCGCAGATAGGCCATGGGGTGATGTCCGTTTCCGGTCTGTTGCATAGAACGCCACGCGTAGCACGGGACGGCGCCTTATGACCAATCCGCTCCCCGCTGGGCCGCTTCGCGCGCGACGGCAGTCACGAAGCGATCTCGACCCCTTCGTAGAATTCCGAGACCGGAACCGTCAGTCCGACTTCCGGCAGGACAAGCATATCTTCGCCGGTCAGCGAGGTCGCATTCCAGGAACCGTTTTCCTGCTTTTCCAACACCGTTAGGCCGACGGTTGCCGACTCTATGATGATATAACGCCGGATAGAGTCGACTGCCCCGTATTCCCGAAGCTTTACGATCCGGTCGATACCGCCCGAGGTCGGGCTGAGTACCTCGAACACGATCACGACGTTTGCGACGAGCCGGCTTTCCCCGTCCACCTTCGAACATGCGATCAAGGCATCAGGATACCGCACGACCTGCCCAACAGTGGCGACGCCGGCATTCGGACCAAAGGTGTCGCAGCCGCTACCACGCAGCCGTGGCTGCAGGGACAGGTGCAGATTGCGCGAGATGCGGTCGTGCTTGAGGTTGCCGCCTGTCATCGCCACCGGCTGAATCCCGTCGAATTCATAGCGCTCGGACTGGACTTCGGCCCAGGCGAAGAATTGGTCGCGAGTCCAGGATTGTCGAACCGAAGCGCTCATGACCAAAATCTTACCCTATTCGGCCTTCACATTCCAGAACAGGATGGCGCTACAGCCCACCCGCCCCGAACACCGCCCGCAGCACTGCGTACAACGCCCCGCCGACCAGAAACCCCACCAGCGTGCCGTTCACCCGCACGAATTGCAGGTCCTTCCCCACCCGCAACTCCAACCGTTCGGTGATCGTCGCGGCATCCCAGCTCGCCACCACCTGCGCGATGAAACCCGAAAGCCGATCCTGCGCGCTGGGCAGCAAGGTGCGCACGACGCCCTCTGCCGCCGCGTTCACTCGCGCCCGCGCGGCATCGTCGGCCTCCAGCATCGCACCGAGATTACCTAGCGCCCCTTCCAGATAGACCATGGTGCGGCCGCCGGGTTTGGCGGCGTCGGCCTCCAGGGAAACACGCAGCCGCGCCCAGATATCCCACAGCCAAGCCTGCACCGTTTCATGCGCGACCACGCCCCTTATCGCAGCGGCCAGTTCGGCCGAGCGCCCAGGGTCTTCCTCCATGCGGCGGATTTCGCGGCGGACCCATTCGTCGAACGCCTCCCGCAGTTCCGACCCGTCCGGCCCCATCTTGTCCAGCTCGTGCGTCAGCGTCGCCAGCACACGCCGCGCGATCGAGGCCCCGAGCGCCCAGCCGACCAGACGGCCGCCCTGCTCGCGCACGCGTTCCTCGATGGAGGCACGCAGCGAATCCTCCTTGCTGGCGATCAGGATTTTCAGTTGGGCGAGGATGAATCCGAACACCTCCTGATGCCGCCCGCCATCCACCAGACTGTGCAAAGCGCGGGTGATCAACCGGCTGGCGCCCGGCCCGCCCAGGATACGCGGCACGATACGGGCCACGACGCGGCGGGCGCGGCCGTCCTCCACCGTGGCCAACAGTTTGGGCAGCATGCTCGCCAGCGTCGCGGCCAGCGGCTTGGACGCCGCGGGATCGGCGAGGAACCGGTGCAGGATGCCCGGCAAATCCAGCTTCCCCAGCATCGCCGCGATGTCGCGTTCGGTGAACACATGCGTCGCCACGAAACGCCCGAGCGCCAGACCGAGGCGTTCTTTCTGCCGGGGGATGATGGCGGTGTGCGGGATCGGCAGACCCAACGGATGGCGGAACAGGGCGGTGACGGCGAACCAGTCGGCGATGCCGCCCACAAACCCGGCTTTCGCCGCCGCGCCGACCAGCGCCCTGGCATATTCGTTGGGCCATGGCAGCCCGTAGGCGCACAGCGTCAGCGCCGCCATCGCCACCAGCAGCGCGGATGCGAAGGCGCGATGCTGCGACAGCTCCCGCCGGGCGGCGGCGTCAGGGTCGGGATTCGGGGCCATGGACCAGTCCGTCATGCGAGACCGGAGTTAGGCTGAAACTGCCGAAGGGGGAAGCTACGGCTTGTAAAACCACTGCTCCGGCCGCGCCGACCAGGGCGGGCGGCAGTGTTGGGAGATGCACACGCGCGCTGGGATATTCTCCAGCCGATCGCTGACCACGCGGGCGCCCTGGCTGCCCGGCGCCTGCCCGACGATGCCGATCTGCCATTTTTGGTTGGCGATGATCCGCCAAATCTCCTGCGCCAGCGCATTCCGTTCCGCCTCCGGCTTGCTCGGCGCCGCCCGCAGCAGGTCGTAGACATGCAGCAGCGCCGGATCGGTGGGCTTGGTGCCGCGCGCGCCGTCGGACACGAACCATTGCGCATAGGCCGCGCCCATCATCACATCCGCCGGATCGGTCGGCAGCACGGGACCCGAGCGCAGAAACAGGCTTTCCGTCCCGCTGTTGGATACGATGGCGATCTGGTTCTGATCGTTCCGCCCGCGCGTGTAGAACAGGCTGCGTTCCAGCAATTTCAGATCGGCCGAAATACCCACGGCGCGCCATTGCTGAATGATCATTTCCACTTGCGCCGGCCAGGTCGGGGTTAAAGTCTGCCCGACATCGATCTGCAACCGCAGCCGTTCGCCGTTGTCGGAGCGCAGCCGATACCCCTCGCTGTCTTTTTTCTTCAGGCCGATGGCATCCAGCATCGCGTTCGCCTTGGCCGGATCGTATTCCGACCATTTCGCGATCCATTCCTTGCCGGGGCTTTCCGGCATGATCTCCGACGGCACCCCCGATCCGGGGGTTCCCAACCCCAACCAAAACGCCTGATTCAGTTGATCCCGGTCGATGGCGATGGACAACGATCGGCGGAAATCGGCGACGGCGATCCATTTCGCGACCTCGGTATCCGCCTTGTACGCGAGGTTGAACACCAACTGCGAATCGCTGCCGTTGAAGCCGGGATCGACATGGAATTTGTAATGCGCGCGTTCCGCGTTTTCCAGAAACACCGGCAACTTGGCGATATCGATAAACCGCTCCTGCACATCGTACTCGCCCGCGATGGCGCGCAGATTAACAACCTCGGGGTTTTCGGCGAGCGTCATTTGTATTTTGTCGAGGTAGGGAAGCTGATTGCCTTCGGTATCGACCTCATAGAAATACGGATTGCGTTCCAGCATCCAGGTCGTGGTGTTGATCGGCTGCGTCATTTTCCACGCCGCCACGGTCGGCAATTCCGTGTTCAGCCGCCAATCCATTTTGAAGCGGACATATTGCACCCAGTTCGGGTAGCCGGCGGCCTTGGCCGCGGCGGTGATTTTCTCGGCCGAGGAATATTTCGGGAGGAATTGCTTCAGGTAACGCGCCGGCGCGTAGGACCCGAAGCTCAGCCCGTCGGATTGCTGCCGCGATTGCCCGCCGCCCACCGATCCGTCGCCGCCCAGCAAGCGGGGGAACAGGAAGTTCGGCGTATCGAACTCGAACGCGACGGTGGTTTCGTCGATCTTCACGATCCGGCCGTTGCCGCCCATTTCCGGGGTCGGGGACGGCGTGAGTTCCTTTTCGCCGTAAATGTCCTGGAACCAGAACACGAAATCGTCGGCGGTGAACGGGGACCCGTCGGACCATTTCATGCCCTTGCGCAGGAACAATGTCGTGCGCTTGCCGTCGGCAGAGAGTTCGAACCCCTTGGCCACCTGAGGCGCCAGGATCGTGCCAGTGGGATCCCAGAACAACGGCTTGTCCCCGGCACGCAGCCGGTTGCCGTTCTCCCCGTCGCCGGGCCCCAGGAACGCGCGCCGCCACGTGCCGCCGTAAACCCTGTTTTCCGCAACGGTTTCAACACCAGCAGATCGGACGGCAACCGTTCCGCGACCGGCGGCAATTTGCCCTGCTTCACGAGATCGGCAAGCCCCGGCGCCTCATGAAACGCTTTCGGCCACTGTGCCGTATCCGTGACGATCGCCGGCGCTTCCAAAGGCCCGATCAGCCCGGAATCCCCGAAATTATTGGCCTGACCCCAGGCGCTGCCCGCCGCAAACACCAGCCACGCCAGAAGCACCCGCATCATTGTTTATAATACCACTGTTCCGGATGCGCGCTCCATGGCGTGCGGCAATGCTGCGCGGCGCAGACGCGACTCGGAACGTTCTCCAGTTTCAGATTAACCACCCGCGTCCCCATGTAGCTCGGCGACAACCCCACCAGCCCGATGGTCCAGACATTATCGACGTCCAGCTTCCATATCTCCTGCGCGATTTTCGTCCGTTCCGCCTCCCGCACCGAACCGGCCTGACGCAGCAGTTCGTACCCTTTCAGCATCGCCGGGTCCTCGGGCTTCAACCCCGAAGCGCCGTTCGACGCATACCATTTCGCGTGCCCCGCCCCGCCCTGTGCGGATACGAAATCGATCGGTAGTACCGTATTCGTATACAGAAACAGGCTTTCCGAGCCGTTGTTGGATGCGATGGCCATCTGCTCGTCGTCGTTTTGAACCCGCTTGTAATACAGGCTGCGCTCCAGCACCTTCACATCCGCCGCGATTCCGATCGCTTTCCATTGTTGGGCGATCATTTCCACCTGTTGCGGCCACGTGGGCGTCAGGCTCTGCACGACGTCGACCAGTATGCGCAGGCGTTCGCCGTTATCGGTGCGGACACGGAAGCCTTCGCTGTCCTTTTTCGTCAGGCCGATCGCATCCAGCATCGCGTTGGCTTTTTTAACATCCTGCTCGATCCAGCGCGTGCGGTATTCGGGACCGGGGCTTTCCGGAATGATATCGGCTGGGATCGGTGTGCTGGGGGTGCCGAGGCCGAGCCAGAAGGCTTCGTTCAGTTGGGTGCGGTCGATGGCGATGGACAAGGCGCGCCGGAAATCCAGGTTTTGGAACCATTTCCGGATTTCCTTGTCCTTCGTATAGGCAAGGTTAAAGAACAGCAGCGAGTCACCGCCGTTGAATCCGGGATCGAGGTGCACCTTGTAGCCCCCGCGTTGGGCATTTTCCAGGAACACCGGCAGTTTCGCCAGATCGATAAATCGTTCCATGTAGTCGTATTCGCCGGCGATGGCGCGCAGGTTGATGACCTCGAGGTTTTCCGCCAAGGTCAGCTGCACCTTGTCCAGATACGGCAATTGATTCCCAGCCGTGTCGATGGCGTAGTAGTATGGATTGCGCTCCAGCACCCAGGTCTGGGTGTTGATCGGCTGCGTGACGACCCAGGCGGAAACGGTCGGGGATTCGACATTCAGGCGCCAGTCCGATTTGAATTGAAAATATCCCACCCAGTTATCGAAACCGGCGGCTTTCGCGGCGGCGTTGGCGGCTTCGACCGAGCTGTATTTCGGTAGGTATTTCTTCAGATAATGTGCGGGCGCATAAAGGCCGAGTGCCCGTCCGTCGGATTGCAAACGGGATTGTCCACCGCCGACCTGGGTGTCGCCGCCGAGCAGTTGCGGGAATAAATAATAGGCTTCGTCGAAATCGAAGGCGACGGTGGTCTCATCGATTTTCACGATGCGTCCGGGCTTGCCGTTGATGAACATTTCCGGCGCCGGCGTGGCGACAAGGTCCTTGTTGGTGTTCATGTCCTCGAACCAGAACATGAAATCGTCGGCGGTGAAGGGTGCGCCGTCGGACCATTTCATGCCCTTGCGGAGGAACAATGTCGTGCGCTTGCCATCGGCGCTGACCTCGTACCCCTTGGCGACGTTGGGAGCGAGGACCGTTCCGGTCTTGTCCCAAAACAGCAGCTTGTCGGCGGCGCGAATACGGTTGCCGTTTTCGCCGTCGCCGGGTCCCAGGAAGCCGCGGCGCCAGATCCCGCCATAGGTGCCGATGCTGTGCAGCGGCTTGATCACCATCGGTTCGGCGGGGATGCGCTGTTCCACTGGCGGCAATTTGCCGGCTTTTACCAAAGCCGTGAGTTGCGGTGCCTCGTGAAAGGTTTTTGGCCATGCCGCCGGGTCGGTGACAATGGTGGGGATTTCCAATGTGCCGACCAGTTCGGATTTTTCGTATTCGCGCGTTTGTGCCTGTGCGGTCGAAAAGCTTAGCCCCAAGGCCGCCGCGACGAAAAAACCAGAGAAGCGCATTGTTCCCTCCATGTGTGTTATCCGACGCCGGTGAGCGTCAACTCCGCGGCGCGATGGCAGGCGCTTAAGTGTCCGGGCGCGGTCTCGGTCAACGATGGCCGCTCCACCCGGCAACGATCCACGGCAAAAGGGCAGCGCGGGTGAAACGCACAACCCGGTGGCGGATTGGCGGGGTCCGCGACTTCCCCCGGCGGCGCGAATGTCGCATCGCGCAGCGCCGGATCGGCTTTGGGAACCGCCGCCAGCAGCGCCGTCGTGTAGGGATGTTTCGGTGTCGTGTACAGCGCGGCGGTGGGCGCCACTTCGACAATCCGCCCGACATACATCACCGCGACGCGGTCGCTGACATGCCGCACGACGCCGAGATCGTGCGCCACGAACAGCATCGACAGTTTCAGCCGGTCCTGCAGGTCCAGGAGCAGGTTAATGATTTGCGCCTGGACCGAAACGTCCAGCGCGGAAACCGGCTCATCCGCGACGATCAGTTTCGGTTGCAGCGCCAAAGCGCGCGCGATGCCGATGCGCTGGCGTTGTCCGCCGGAAAACGCGTGCGGAAACCGCGTGCGCGCCGCCAATGGCAGACCGACGAGGTCCAGAAGTTCCAGCAAACGAGCCTGCCGTTCCACCGGGTCGACCCCGGCAATCAACAAGGGTTCGGTGATGATGTCGCCGACCATCATGCGCGGGTTCAGCGACGCGTAAGGGTCCTGGAAAATCAGCTGAATATGCTTGCGCAACGGCCGCAATTGTCGCCGGGACAGCGGTGCCAGATCGACGCTTTGGCCGTCCTCGTAGGAAAATCGGATCGCGCCGGCGGTGGGTTGCTGCGCCCGCAGGATGCAGCGGGCGACCGTGGTTTTGCCGCAGCCGGATTCGCCGACCAGAGCCAGGGTCTCGCCGCGCCGAATGGCGAAATTCACATCCTCGGCGGCGCGCACGCGTCCGACTTCCCGGCGGAGGAAACCGGCATGGATCGGATAATGTTTCGACAGGCCCTCGACTTCCAGCACGTTCATGCCGCGTCCTCCAACCGGAAGCAGGATGCGCCGGCGGCGCCGGGCGGGATCGGGGCAGGGGGGGCGGCGTCGCAGCGGCCGGGAATGACCTCGGGGCAACGGGGGTGGAACGGGCAGCCGGTGGGGCGGGCGTTGGGTTGCGGCACGGCACCGCCGATGGTGGCCAGCCGTTGCCGCGGCGTGGCGCGCAAATCCGGCACGGAACGCAACAAAGCGCGCGTATAGGGATGCCGCGGGGCGTGGAACAGTTCCCCGACCGGCGCGTATTCCACCACGCGGCCGAGGTACATCACCGCGACATCGTCGGCCATTTGCGCGATCACGCCCATGTCGTGCGTGATCAGCATCAGCGCGATGTTTTTCTCCTGCTGCAGCCGCCGCAGCAGCGTCAGAATTTGCGCCTGAGTCGTCACGTCCAGCGCCGTGGTCGGTTCGTCGGCGATCAGAATGTCGGGATCGCCTGCCAGGGCCAGCGCGATCCCGACGCGTTGGCGCAACCCGCCGCTGAGCTGGAACGGATAGGCGTCGATCCGGGTCTCCGGCCGCGGAATGCCGGCATCCCCCAGCAGCGCGATCGCCTTCTCGCGTGCTGCTGCTTTGCCCGGGTCGTTATGGGCGCGAATGGCTTCGATCAGCTGGTTGCCGATAGTGTATTGCATCGACAGCGCCGACATCGGCTCCTGGAAAATCAGCCCGACGCGTGCGCCCCGGACGCCTCGCATGCGCTGGCTTTCCGGGTCCAGTTGGGAAAGATCGGTTTCGGCCGGTGTATCCGGATCCAGCAGCACTCGCCCCGCGACGATGCTGCCGTTGCGGTCCAGAATGCGCAGGATGGCGCGCGCGGTCACGCTTTTGCCGCAGCCGGACTCGCCTACGACTCCCAACACGCGTCCCGGCCGCAAATCCAAACTGACGGAATCCAATGCCCGCACGGTGCCGGTGTCGGCGCGAAATTCCACCGCCAGTTCGCGAACGGAAAGCAGTGAAAATTCAACCATAGGGGTCCGCCGCGTCTCGCAAGCCGTCGCCAAGGAAATTGAACGCCAGGATGACCAGCACCACCGGAATGGCGGCGCACAGCAGCCAGGGCGCGCCGGACAGTACCTGCACGTTTTGCGCGTCCTGCAACAAAATGCCCCAGGAAATGGCCGGCGGCCGCAGCCCGAGGCCGAGGAACGACAGCGACGTTTCGCTGATGATCATCGCCGGCAACGCCAGCGACACTGCCGCGATGATATGACTGAGGAAGGACGGCAGCATATGCCGCAGAATAATCCGCAACTGGCTCGCCCCCACCAGTTCGGCGGCGATGACGAAGTCTTCCTCCCGCAACGCCAGGAACCGGCCGCGCACCACGCGCGCGAGTTCGGTCCAGCCGATCAACGAAATGATCAGCGTGATGGCGAAATAGATTTGCACCACGCTCCAGGTGTTCGGCAGGGCCGCCGCCACGCCCATCCAGAGGGGAATAGTGGGGATGGAGCGGATCACCTCGATGATGCGCTGGATCACCGTATCGACGATGCCGCCGTAAAGGCCCGATACGCCGCCGAGCAGAATACCGAGTGTGAGGCTCAGTCCCACGCTAACCAGACCGATCGACAACGAAATGCGCGTCGCCACCATCATCCGGGAAAACAGATCGCGCCCGAGTTGATCGGTGCCGAGGAAGAAGATTCCGTCGATGGGTTGCGGGGTTTGCAGGCCGATCAGATGGATGTCGGTCGGGATCAACCCGAACAGATTGTACGAATATCCGTGCGCGAACAGCACCACTTTCAGCTTGCGGTTCGGATCGGGGACATAGGCGATTTTGAACGTCTTCATGTCCCGCTTGCCGGTCAGCCCGCTGACATGCGGGTTGAAGCCGGTATCGTCGAACCAGACGATGCTCTGCGGCGGGATATAGCTGCGTCGGGCGTCTGTCGCGTGCGGATCGTTGATCGCCAGCGTGTCGGCGAAAATTGCCACAAGATAGAACAGCACGATCACGAACAGGCTGATGAAAGCCAGCTTGTGCCGCTTGAAGCGTATCCAGGTCAGCCGCAGCTGCCCTGCTTGCGCCAGCCGTTCGTCGGCGAGCGACCCGCTCATAGCCGCCCCGTCAGCCGCAGCCGCGGCTCGATCCACATCAACAGCAGGTCGGAGATCAGTGTGCCCACCACGGTCATCAGCCCCAGCAGCAGCACGATCGTGCCGGCCAGGTACATGTCCTGTGCCACCAGCGCTTGCAGCAGCAGCGGCCCGACGGTGGGAAGGCCGAGCACCAGGGACACAATGATACTGCCGGAAACCAGATAGGGGAAAATGTAGGCGATCGAACTCGCGAACGGGTTCAGTGCCGCGCGCACCGGGTATTTCAGGATCACCCGCAAATTACCGATTCCCTTGGCCTTGGCGGTGACGACATAGGGCTTGCGCAGTTCGTCCAGCAAATTCGCCCGCATGATGCGGATCAACTGCGCCGTCCCGGCCAGCGCCAGCACGCAGGCAGGCAGAGGGACATGCTTCGCCAAATCCCAAAGCTTCGCGCCGCTCCAACCGGCCTGGGCGTATTCGGCGGAAAACAGCCCCCCGACGCTCAGTCCGAGGTAGCGGAAGCCGAAATACATCAGGATCAGTGCCAGCAGGAAATTCGGGATCGCCAAACCCATGAAACCCAGCATGGTCGCGATGTAATCGCCGATCGAGTACTGCCGCACGGCGGAATAAATCCCGATCGGCAGTGCGATCGTCCAGGTCAGGAACAAGGCCGCGAAGGACACCACCATGGTCAGCCAGAGCCGGTCGCCGATCACCTCGGTCACCGGGCGGCGCCACATCATCGACACGCCGAAATCGCCTTGGACCACGCGGGCAATCCACAGGAAATATTGCACGATGACCGGACGGTCCAACCCGTATTCGTGCCGCATGGCCTCGGCCTGATCGGCGGTGACGGTGCTGCCGGTGGAGGCGAGATTCGCGATATACGCATCGACGAAATCGCCCGGCGGCAGACGGATAATGATAAACGTCAATACCGAAATGGCGGCGCAGGTGATCACGGCCAGCATCAGCCGTCGCGCGATATAATTCAGCATGGCCGCGAACCGGTCACACGCGTTTCTCCCTGTCGCCGGCGCATTGTCCCTGGATCGGGGCGCCTGACTGCTTATCGGGAGCAGCGTATCCGGGTTTGGAGTTTGCGCAAGAGCGCGCGCGGCGGAAACCAATCGGCTTCCGCCGCGTCGTGGATCAACCCTTCAGAAGCGATGGGTCCGCCAACGTCGTGTCCTGACCTTTCGGTGCCGTGGCGACAGCGGCTTCCAGGCTGGCGGTCGCGCGCCATTCGGATGCCGGGCGGACGGTGCCCTCGCTGCCGATCTGGTCGATGTTCCAGTAGATTTCCAGCTCGTGCCCATCCGGATCGCGGAATTCGACTGCCACCTGGCAACCGGCGCGACGCCGCCCCTCGAAATGCGGCACGATCCCATGCTTGCGCACATGGTCGCGCGCTCGGAACACCTCATCCAGGCTGCCGACCTCGAACGCGACGTGGTTCAGCGTGCCGCCTTCCAGTGGGGCCTTGTTGCCGCCGAACAGCGCGATGCCGTGATGGTCGTTGCTGCAGCGCAGGAACACGAGCCCGCCGGGACGCAGATTGTCGCCCATGGCCTCGGTAACACTGAAACCCATCACCTCCGTATAGAACGCGGTGGAGCGTTCGATATCGGTGACATTCAGCCCGATATGGCCGATCTTCTGGATACGGAAAGGCATGCCGGTCGGCCGTTGCATGGCACTGAGTTGTTCGGCGTCCATGGTTCTCTCCTCCTGTGGGTGAAGCGTTGTTGTACGGGCGCGGCCGCGTCCAGGGCAAGACCGGTATTCTCCCGCCGAAAACCGGTGTAACGACTCGCTCAATCACGGAGGCACCCCATGAACCACCGCATCACCCGCCGCCAAGCCGCGCTCGGCCTGACCAGCCTGGGCCTCGTCGCCACCGGCCGGCCGCGCGACGCACGCGCCGATCTGGCAACGCTGGAAACGGCGGCGCGCAAGGAAGCGACGCTGACCTGGTACATCGCGCAGGTGGACGCGGAAACCGCCGAGGCTCTGGCCCGCGCCTTCACCAAGGATCACCCCGGCATCACCGTGTCGGTCATTCGCACCACGGGGCAAGTCGCCTATCAGCGCCTGTCGCTCGATATTAAGAACCACACCCCGCAATGCGACGTGTTCAGCACCACCGACATCTCCCACATGCCGGTCCTGAAGGAAAAGCATGAGCTGACGGAATACGTCCCGGAAAACGCCGCTTTCGTGGCGCCGGCTTTCAAGGCGTTGGCCGATCCCGGTTTCTCCTACGTGTCCAACGCGTCGCGGCATTTCCTGATCTATCATAAGGGCCAGCTGACCCCGGAACAGGCGCCGAAAGCCTGGACCGACATGCTCGATCCCCGGTTCAAGGGGCGCGTCGCGACCGGCCATCCGGCGTTCAGCGGCTGCACCGGCGTGTGGGCGCTGACGATGCGCAAGCTGTACGGCTGGGAGTTTTTCGAGAAGCTGGCCAAGAACAACCCGCGTATTGGCCGCTCCGGCGTCGATCCCGTGACGTTGATCAGCGCCGGAGAGGCACTGATCGGCGTCGGACCGGCGAACGTGTCCTATGCCAATGCCGACAAGGGCAACCCGATCGGCGTGCAAATCCCGACCGACGGGCTGGCGATGTGTGTCACCCCCTCGGCCATTCCCGCCCACGCGCCGCACCCGGCCGCCGCGCGCCTGTTCATGGAATGGCTGCTGAGCGAGCATTATTCGCAACTGATCGCCGCCGATGGCAGCGAACCCGTGCGCGTGGGCGTTGCCACCCGCCCGGGCATGCCGTCGATTGACGGGCTGAAGGTCATCTCCTTGACCGTCGACGAAATTCGCAAAGGCGTGCCGGAGGTGATCGAGGCCTGGCGGGATACCTTCGGCAACTGAACGCCGGTTGACGGCCGGGGCCATGCTGCTCAGCATGTGGCAACGACATGACGTAAGAGGGGAAAGGTCGATGGCGACCGGAACGGTAAAATGGTTCAACGACAGCAAGGGCTTCGGGTTCATCACCCCCGATGAGGGCGGCGAGGATCTGTTCGCGCATTACTCCGCGATTAACATGGACGCTTTCAAAACCTTGAAGGAAGGCCAAAGGGTCCAGTTCGAGGTGACGCAGGGCCCCAAAGGCAAGCAGGCGTCGAACATTCTGCCGGCGGCCTAAGCGACGCACGAACCCGTCATCGTCCCTCTGGTCAACACCCCGGCCTCCGCCTAACTTGGCCCTTCGGGAGGCCACCCAGGGACATATATGACCATAACGATCTCGCGACGCGCGCTCACGGTCGGGCTGGCGGCGGCAACGCTGCCGGTCGCCGCGCATGCCGACACCAAAGCGCTGGAAGAAGCCGCCCGCCGGGAAGGCTCGCTGACTTGGTACGTCGCCCAGGTCGACTCCGAAACCGCGGAGATCATGGGACGCGCCTTTACCCAGCAGTACCCCGGCGTGAAGGTGTCGGTGATCCGGACCACAGGGCAGGTCGCCTACGAACGTCTGGTGCAGGACCTGAAGAACAACGCGCCGCAATGCGACGTGTTCAGCACCACCGACATCGCCCACATGCCGGCGCTGATGAAGCGCAACCAACTCGCGTCCTATGTACCGGAAAACGCCGCTTTCATCGCCCCCGCGTTTCAGGGACTGGGGGAGGACGGGTTCTACTACCCGAGCACCTCCACCCTTATGGTCATGATCGCCAATTCCGCGAAGGTGAAGCCGGAGGAGATGCCGAAAACCTGGACCGATCTGCTCGATCCCCGCTGGAAGGGGAAGGTGGCGTTGGGTCACCCCGGGTTCAGCGGCTACGTCGGCGTCTGGACCGTCGCGATGCGCAAGCTGTACGGCTGGGACTACTTCGAAAAATTGTCGAAAAACAATCCTCGTATCGGCCGCTCGGGTAACGACCCCATCACGTTACTGAATGCAGGCGAATGCGTGGTGGGGCTGGGGCCGCTCGGCACCTCGCTGCTTTCGGCGGACCATGGCAACCCGATTTCGGTCGTCTATCCCACCGACGGTTCGGTCTTGTGCGTCGGTCCCTCGGCCGTGATGGCCAGCGCGCCGCATCCCAACGCCGGCCGGCTGTTCGCGAACTGGCTCATGAGCCTCGAATTCGCGCGCATCTGCGTCGAACAGCGATCGGATTCGGTGCGCGCGGAGGTCCCGCCGAAAGCCGGCGCCAAACCGCTCGGCGAGGTCAAGCTGCTCCGCCTGACCACGGCGGAACTGGCCAAGCAGGTGCCCGAGGTGATCGAGCAGTGGCGCGACACCTTTATATAAGAGAGAACGCCCACCCATGAGCCTCAGCACAACCAGCCTGCGCCGCCGTTCGTTCGACCCGCTGATGTTCCTTTGGATCGTCCTGGCGGCCGTCCTGGTGTTCCTGGTCGTCAATCCGCTGTTCCAGCTGGTGAACACCAGCCTACAGGAGGTCGATACCGGCAACTTCACGCTGATGAACTACGTCGCCGCCTATTCCCGGCCGCGCTATTTGCTGGCGATGTGGAATTCGGTGCGGCTGGGCTTCTGCGTCACCGCCTTGTGCCTGATCTTCGCGGTGCCGATGGCCTGGGCGGTGTCCCGCACCGATATGCCCGGCAAGGGGATCATCCGGATGCTGGTGCTGGGCGCCTTCATCACCCCGCCCTATCTCGGGGCCATCGGATGGATACTGCTCGCTGGCCCCAACTCCGGCTGGCTCAACCGAATCTACATGGGTATTACGGGCGCATCGGAGGGGTTGTTCAACATATACTCGTTCGAAGGCCTTGCGTTTAATATCGCGGTTTATTCCTTTCCGTATATTTTTATTTTCACGTCCGCTGCCCTGGACCTCGTGTCGTCGGAGATGGAGGACGCCGCCAATATCCTCGGCGCGGGCGTCATGCGCACGACGTTCAAAGTCACCCTGCCGATGGTGCTGCCGGCGATCATGGGCGGTGCGATCATCACCTTCCTGGAAGCCATCGCGCTGTTCGGCTCCCCCGCGCTGATCGCCATTCCCGCGCGTTTCAATGTTGTGACAACACAACTTCTGCAATTCTTCAGCCAACCGATCCGGTCGGAGGTCGCGGCCGCCTACGCCGTGCCGCTGCTGCTGATCACCGTGGTGTTGTTCGGGCTGCAACGCTGGTTGGTGCACCGGCGCGGCTTCGTCGCGCTGACCGGCAAAGGCGGCGAACGGCGGATCATGGAACTCGGCCCGTGGCGCTGGGTCATGCTGGGTTATTCGCTTTTCGTCCTGTCGCTGTCGGTGCTGATGCCGTACATCGTGCTGTCGCAGGCGGCGCTGGCAAAGGCTTGGGGCCGAGGGTTTGCCTGGGACAATATGACGTTTCACAATTTTTACTATCTACTGTTCCAGCACGAAACCGCGGCGCAATCGGTAGTCAACAGCTTTACCTATGCCGCCGCCGCGGCCTGCATCGCGATTACCCTGGGCCTGTCGATCGCCTACATCGTCAGCCGCCGGTTGCTGCCGTATGCGGGCATCTTGAGTTTCCTCGCCATGGCACCGTTCGTGGTGCCGGGCATCGTTCTGGCCATCGCGTTCTACGCCGCCTACGCGCCGCCGCCGTTCACCTTGTATGGCACTGCCACCATTCTGATCCTGGCCTTCGCCACCCGCTTCCTGCCGATCGGCTACGTCAACGCCGACGCCGCCATCCGGTCCATCAACCCCGAAATGGAGGAAGCGGTGCGCATCCTCGGCGGCGGGCGGTTGGTGGCGATCCGAAAAGTGATGGCGCCGTTGATGAAACGTAATTTAATCGGTGCGTGGCTGCTGGTGTTCATCCCCGCCACGCGCGAACTGTCCAGCGCACTGTTCCTGTACGGGCCGAAAACCCGCACCATGTCGGTGATGCTGATGGACATGAGCGAAGAGGGCAACTTCGAACACCTCGCCGCCTTGGGATTCCTTCTGCTGGCCGCGACGCTTGCGATCGTCGGCCTTGCCTCCGCCCTGCTGGGGCGCGACTTCATGCTACGCCGGGAGCGTTCATAACCATGTCCGACCACGCCAAACTTTCGCTCGCCGGCCTGGGTAAGAGCTTCGGTTCCGTGCCCGCGGTGGTCGATGTCGACCTGTCGCTCCGTTCCGGGGAGTTCGTTTCCCTGCTCGGGCCGTCCGGCTGCGGCAAGACCACGACGCTGCGGATGATCGCCGGGTTCATGAAGCCGACCGCCGGCAGCATTTCCATGAATGGGGCGGAGATGTCGTCCCCCGCCAATGTCGTGCCGCCGGAAAAGCGCGGCATGTCGATGATTTTCCAAAGCTATGCCATCTGGCCGAATATGACCGTGGGCGAAAACGTCGCCTTCGGCCTGAAACTGCGCAAGCTGGGCAACGCCGAGGTCACCGAACGCGTGAACCGCATCCTGGACACCGTGCAACTGCGTCACCTCAAGGACCGCTATCCGGCGGAACTGTCGGGCGGCCAGCAGCAGCGCGTGGCGCTGGCGCGCGCAATCGTGATCGAACCGGAAGTGCTGCTGTTGGATGAACCGCTGTCGAATCTGGATGCCAATCTGCGGGAGGAAATGCGCAGCGAAATCCGCCGGCTGCACGACGCCTTCAAGATCACCACGGTCTACGTGACCCACGACCAGAGCGAGGCGATGGTGACGTCCGACCGGATCGTGGTGATGAACCATGGGCGAATCGATCAGGTCGACGACCCGGTTTCGCTGTACAACCGCCCGCGCACGCGCTTCGTCGCGGGGTTCATCGGTCGCACCAATTTCTTGGATGGCCGTGTCGATGGCAGCCAGATCGTGTTCCCCGGTTTTACCGTGCCGGTGGCCAGTGCGCCCGATGCCGCCGGTTTAACCGGAGCGGTCAGCTTTTCCGTTCGGCCGCAAACGATCGACGTCGCACCTGAACGGGCCGATGGGCCGGGTTGGTGGGTGGCGGGGCAGATCGCCGAACGGTCGTACCTCGGGGAATATTGGGAGTACGTCGTGCGGCCGGACGGCAGCGATTTGAAGCTGCGCGTCACGACTCCGCCGACGACGGTCTACGAGGCCGGCCAGGCGGTATGGGCGCGAATCGACCCATCCCGCATCGCGCGCGTGCCGGCGCCGGATAAGGCGGGCTAATGCCCTGCTCGAGCAGATGTCACGGAAACGTGATTGAATGACGCGCGCTGGCATTTTGTCAGATACACAACTTAAAGCTGTAATTGTCGTTGCTGCGCCACTGTGACGCGACGACTTGGGGTGCGGCGGCAGGTTTTCCGAGGCCGGCCGAACAGGAGCGATGGCGCGCACCGCGCGTGTAATATGAACCGGAGGCCTTTTTTCGAGAAATGTCGTCGGTATCACCGGCCAGCCGCCTCATTTGGATGCTTCGTTGGGCGACGTCGGCCGGTTTGGATTCGCTTTACCGCGTTCGTCGCCAATGCGGTGCTGAAGGTTGCCAAAAAGCGACACAGGGTGTTCGGCGATGCCCAGCGGCGGAAATCCGTCGCTTTTGGCCATCGTTCAAGGGTTTGTCATCGGCCGAACGGAAACGATCCATTGACAGCCCCCCTCACGAAATGTTTTGAAGCGCTCGGAGCAGATGCGGGTTACGGTGTTCGTGGTTCCAGTCGATCGGGATTGACCAGTCGATCGGGATTGCACGGGGCAGTGCGAGCGTATGTCGAAGAATGTGTTTGCAAATGACTGAAATGGGGCCATAATTCGCTGGCGCGCCGAAGGTGCGTAAGCGGGTAGGCTGAGACCTTAAGGCGGAGGGGCATCGTTATCGCGGTAACTACAGGGATAACGGTTCCAGGCGCCGCCGGGGGCAATATCATCGTCTCGACGGGTACGGGGGACTACCTCAAGCTCGCGCAGCAGATGGCGACCGTCCTGAACGGTGCGAGAAGCGGATCGTCGCTGACGCTCAGCGTGGTCGGCGCTGGCAGCACGGTCCCGACCGCGACACCGACCAAAAACACGACAGAATTGGCCGTGACCGGCGCGGGCGGCGTCGCCACGCACACCGAAGGGTCGGGCTGGAACTACATCGTCAACGTCACGTCCTCTCCGGACACCATCGTGGCGTCCAACACGCAGGTCCTGTCCGGCGACGCTGGCGCCACCATCCTGGTCAGCGGCACCAGCACCGTTGCCGCTACCGGCGGCAATAACTTTGTCAACGCCACCGGCACCTACCTGATCTCCACCTCGACCGGTAATGACACCGTCTTCGCGAGCGGCAGCGGCACGGTCGCCGCCGACGCGGGCGCGAACTTCGTGTCGGTTTCCGCGGGTGCGAGCAGCGTCGGCAACTACGTCATCTCCGCCGGCACGGGCGACGTCATCCGTCAGGCGTCCGGCAATGCCTCGGTCAACGCGCTCGGCACCAACGCCACCGTCACCGGCAGCACTGGCGGGACCGACGCGCTGGTCGTGACGCTCGGCGGCAGCGGCAACCAGCTGTTTACGCAGGCCACGCATGCGCAGGTTACGGTATCCGGAACAAGCAATCAGGTTTCGGGCGGCACGGGTGCACTGACCGCTCTGGTAAGCGGCACTTCCGACACCGTTGTCGCCGGCTCCGGCACGGCGAATGTCACGGTTGCCGGCAATGGCGGCGTGGTATTCGGCAATGCGGCCTCCACCGGCGGCACGATGAATTTGTTCGCGACCGGCAGCACCGTCACGGCCAGCCTTCGCGCGGAAACGACGTCCAACGTTACCCTGGGCGGTTCGAATTCTGCCATCTTCGGCGGCACGGGTACTGCGAACATCGTTGTGACCGGTGGAAGCGACACGGTCGCCCTCGGCAGCGGTACGTCGGCTGTCACGCTGACCGGCGGGAACTCCGCCTTCTTCGGTAACACGACCGGCGGCGGCACGGCCAACGTCGTCGACCGCGACAGCAACGTCGTTCTCTCGACCCGGGCCGAAGGCCTGACGAACATCACGGTAAGCGGTTCGAACGTCACCACGTATGGTGGCTCCGGCAACCTGAACATGTCGATCAACGGGGCCAACGACACCGTTTACGCCGGCACCGGCGCAGAGACCGTGCAGGCGAACAACAACGACGTCGTTTACGGTGCGGCCAGCAACACGCTCAACTTCATCGGCGTCAACACGTCGGCCACGCCCACGGTTAGCGCCGGTGCGGGCGGCACGACGCTGATCACCGTCGGCGGTTCGGGTGGCCTGCGGTTCAACACGGGCGGCAACGACAACAGCACCATCGTGGGTGGCGTCGGTCAGGTGACCGTCTTCGGCACCAGCGGCACTGTCGTGAATTATGTCGGCGCGGCCACAACGGGCGGTGCCCGCTTCCAGGCCTACGCGGGCAACGAAACCCTGAGCGGCGCGGGTTCGGCCGCCGCGAATGGCTTCTACGGGTCAGCCTCTGTCAGTTCGTCCGATGTATTCCTGGGCGGCACCGGCGCCGATCTGATGATCGCGGGTGCCGGCAACACCACCATGACCGGCGGTGCCGGTTCGGACATATTCGCCACCTTCTTGAACGCGACCAGTGCGAACGGCAGCGGTGCCCACATCACCATCACCGATTTCACCCGCGCGGACGACGTTGTTTACATCATTAACTACGACCAGTCGAAGTCCGCATCCTACCTGCAGGCCAACGCGAGCGGGCCGGGCGTTCAGGGCACGGGCGCCGGTGTTACGCTGACGTTGTCGGATAACACGACGATCACCTTTACCAACCTGACCTCGGTCGGCCAGCTCAACGGCAGGATCCTTTACGGCCACACCACCCCCTCCTGATTCAGGGCTACGCCGGATACAAAAAAGCCCACGGTGCCTTCCGGCCCGTGGGCTTTTTGCTGTCCTGTGGATCGGGCGCTACCGCATAAGGCGCCGCAACGCCGGGCGTGCCATCGCGACCAGCGGCACCAACGTCCGAGCAAGCGCTGGCATGCCGAGGATGGGCATGATCAAGGTCATGACCAGCCGGATGCGCCGCCGGTGCATCGGCAACAGGAACCTCATATCGTCCAGTGCCTTGCGGATGGCAGCCGGATCGCCGGCCTTCAGCGCCATGTTGTATTCCCGCACCAGCCAAGGAAAGAACCGCGGGACGATCAGGTCCTGCGTGTAGTTCAGCCCGCGGTGGGTATCGTTGGGGTATTCCGCCAACAGCTTGCGCAGGTAGATCATCCGGCTGACCGCCATCCGGCCGGAGAACGACGAACTGCCGCCGAAGATGCGCCACTTCGTCAGCGCCTTCTGTAGGAAGATGTTGTCGTAGCCGGCGCGGAACATGCGCAGGAACAGGTCGTCGTCCTCGAACCCGACCAACTGCTCATCGAAGCCGCCCACGGCGTTGAACGCTGCTTTGCTCATCAGACTGGCGGAGGGCAGGATGAACATATCCGCCATCAGGCAATGGATCAGATCCCGCTTGGGATGGGTCACATGGCTCGCTCGGTTCAGGCAGTCCCGCCCGATCATTTTGCCGGATTCGTCCATTTCATCCAGGTTGCTGTAGACCCAGCCGAGCTCCGGATAGCGGGGGCGACGGAAGGGCTTCACCAGCTCGGCCAGATGGTTGGGGTACCAGACGTCGTCCTGATCCAGCAACGCGATCAGCTGCCCCTTGGAATGGGCGATACCGAAGTTGCGGGCGGAGGATTGCCCACCATTGGCCTTGCGCAGCAGGGTGATGGGCCGGGACTCGGCCATGCGTGCCACGATCGCCGGCCCATCGTCGGTGGAGCCGTCGTCGACGACGATCACTTCATCCGGCGGCAGAACTTGGCTGAAAACGCTGTCGAGGGATTCCTGGATGTAGGGTGCCCCATTGTAGAGGGGGATCACGGCGGAAATCGTCAATTTGTCCGGTGGCATACCCAACCCTTGGAAATGGCCCAATAAGGACCTAGCTGCGTGTGCGCCGAAGTTAGCACGGCGGCACACGAAACCCATAATGGGGATACGCACGGTCCGTTGTGTGGCGGTGGGGGCCGTGTTACCGTCTCGGCATGCGCTTAGCCCGAACTCTGTTCCGCCGTTTCCCCCGGATCGGGCGCGAAGTCGCCGCCCATGTCGCCCCACACCAGGGCTATATCGACGGGGTAAGCCACGCCCATGTCACCGGCTGGGCCTGCAACTTCGCCGACGCCACGGAACGCGTCGAGCATGAAGTCTTTCTGGAAAACACAGGCGAAATTTTGGTGCGGGGGCGCGCCGACGTCTTTCTGCCAGGCCTGAGGGAGGTCGGGGTCGGCGATGGCACCCATGGCTTCTACCACCGCTTCCCCCGCCGTCTGACACAAGCGGAGCAGGATCAGCTCCGAGTCCGTGTCGTGCCGAACGGTAAGAAACTGACGCGTGCGAGTACGGTGGCCACGACGTACCAGCCGCTGGCTTTCATCGTCATGGACATTGTCGATAATTGTAATCTGCGCTGCCCTTTCTGCCTGTACAATTACGAAGGTGTGCATAAGACAAATTTGATGACTGAGGAGACGATCGACGCGGCGATTCGGTTCGCGCCTTTCGCTGCCGATGGCGCGTTTTGGTTTTCGTGCTTGCATGAGCCGACGATGCACCCGCGATTCGTCGAGTACTTGCGTAAAATGCCGCCGAACCAGCGCCGTACGATCTTTTATACCAGTAATCTGGCCCGCCGCATGCCGGATGAATACTATCGATTTCTCGCGAACAGCGGCATTCATCACATAAACGTGTCAATCGAATCGCTCGATCCGGCGATTTACGAACGTATGCGGAAGGGCGCCCGCCACCGGATTTTCAAGGAAAATTGGGACATCATGCTGGACGCGTTTCGCGCCGGCAAAGCGCCGCCGAAATTGCGTTACATCACGATGGCATACAAATCTAATTTCCGTGACATTCCGGCCCTCGTGGAACATCTCCTGACCGAGCGGCAAGGTTCGGAAATCGAGGTCCGGTACACCTACAACGAACCGCACATTCCCGCCGATTTTGCCCAGGCCGAATATCTGGACGACGACGAATGGCTTTGGTTGCGCGACCAGCTGGCGCCGCGTCTTGGCAAGACCGTTCTCCTGTCCATGCCGCCTGGGGTTGGGGAACCGAAAGCGCCTCCGCCGGCCGCAAGCGTGTCCAATGCGGCACCGCCACCCGCACCGGTTGTCGAGACCAGCGGTACGCCGCCCGGCTTCCTGCCGGGTCGCTACGGGTTCAAGCTGATTTGGGACGGCACTTTGGAAGTCCGCCGCGTTTGGGGGGGCTCCGGCCCGCCAGAGCCGAGCGAAGTGCTGCTGAAATCGATCGATGTGCGTGAGATCGCGGACCCGGAAGCGTTCCTCGCCAGCCTCCCTATATAAGAGTACGTGCGATGACATTGCCGCGACTGCCGTCCCTTCGGTTGGACGGAAAAAATGCCTTGGTGACGGGGGCGGGACGCGGCATCGGCTTGGCTGCCGCCGCCGGCTTGGCTCAATCCGGTGCCCACGTTGTTCTGGTCGCGCGGACCCCGGCTGAGATCGAAGAAGCAGCCGCCGAAATCCGAGCGGAAGGCGGCAGCGCGGAGTCGCTGGTGCTGGATGTGACGGACCTTCCGGCGGTGCGTGCCGCGATCGGGGCGCAGGCGCCGTTCCATATCCTGGTCAACAACGCCGGCACCAACCGCCCGCGTTCCTTCCTGGATGTGACCGAAGACGATTACGACTCGATCACGCTGCTGAACCAGCGCGCCGCCTATTTCGTGGCGCAGGCCGTCGCCCAGCGGATGGTCGCGACCGGCACGCAAGGCTCGATCATCCACATGTCGTCCCAAATGGGCCATGTCGGCGGCGCTCGGCGGACGGTCTATTGCATGACCAAGCACGGGATCGAGGGGCTGACCAAAGCCATGGCCATCGATCTGGCGCCCCATGGCATACGGGTGAATTCCATTGGCCCCACTTTCATCGATACGCCGCTGACCCGCCCGTTCTTCGAGGACAAGGCCTTCCGCGACGACACCCTCCGCCGCATCAAGCTCGGGCGGTTGGGGACGGTGGAAGACTTGATGGGGGCGGTCGTGTATTTGGCCTCCGACGCGGCGGCGCTGGTCACGGGGACCGCGCTGGTTGTCGATGGCGGTTGGACGGCGGAGTAAGCGATGATCCGGGTATTGAAGCAGGGCACGACGGAAGCGGAAAAGAAAGAGGCCGACCGTCAGGTCCGCCAGTCCGTGGAAGCCATTCTGGAAGATATTTCCGAGCGGGGCGACGTGGCGGTGCGGGAACTGTCGGTGAAATTCGACAAGTGGGACCCGCCGAGCTTCCGGCTGCGCCCGGATGAAATCGCCTCGCTGATGAACGGTTTGCCGTCGCAGGTCATCGAGGACATCAAATTCGCCCAGGCCCAGATCCGCCGCTTCGCCGAGGCCCAGAAGGGCGCCCTGCGCGATATCGAGATCGAGACGCTGCCCGGCATCCGCCTCGGCCACAAGAACATCCCGGTTTCCAGCGTTGGCTGCTACGTCCCGGGTGGGCGGTATCCGATGGTGGCCTCGGCGCATATGTCGGTGCTGACGGCCAAAGTCGCCGGCGTGCCGCGAGTCGCTGCCTGTACACCGCCGCTGAATGGCGTGCCTCCCGCCGCGACCGTCGCCGCCATGTCGCTGGCCGGCGCCGACGAAATCTATCTGCTCGGCGGCATTCAGGCCGTGGCCGCGATGGGACTCGGGACGCAGACGATCGGGCAGGTGGACATGCTGGTCGGCCCCGGGAACGCCTTCGTCGCCGAGGCCAAGCGCCAACTGTTCGGCCGAGTCGGCATCGATCTGCTTGCCGGTCCGACGGAAACTCTGATCATCGCCGACGACACCGCCGACGCGGAAATGTGCGCCACCGATCTGCTGGGACAGGCTGAACACGGCCCGACCTCGCCAGCCATTCTGCTGACGACATCGGCGAAAATCGCCAACGAAATCCAGGCCGAGATCGAGCGGCAACTGTCCGTCCTGGCCACCGCCGAAATCGCCGGCGCGGCGTGGCGCGACCACGGGCAGGTGATCCTGTGCGACACCGATGAGGAACTGCTGTCCGAAGCCGACCGCATCGCGAGCGAGCACGTACAGGTTCTGACCCGCGATCCCCGCTGGTTCCTGGACCGCATGACCAATTACGGCGCGCTGTTCCTGGGCAAGGAAACCAACGTCGCTTACGGCGACAAGGTGATCGGCACCAACCACACGCTGCCGACCAAACGCGCCGCGCGCTACACGGGCGGGCTGTGGGTCGGCAAGTTCCTCAAGACCGTGACGTACCAGCAGGTCACGCCCGAGGCGACGGCGATGATCGGCGAATACTGCTCCCGCCTGTGTGCCATCGAGAATTTCGCCGGCCACAAGGAACAGGCCGATTTGCGCGTCCGGCGGTATGGCGGCAAGAATACCATCTGAAACCGCGTCATGGTCGGGTCAGGCCCGACCATGACGGTTTGGACGAAACGAAAGGGGAAACAACCATGAGCGACGACGTCAAAATCCTGGCGACAGGCCTGGGCTTTCCGGAAGGGCCGGTGGTGTGTCCGGATGGGTCCATCATCGTGACGGAAATCCGAAACAACCAGTGCTCCCGCATCACGCAGGACGGCAAGGTCAGCGTGTTCTCCAAGTGCGGTGGCGGGCCGAACGGGCTGGCGTACGGGCCGGATGGGGCGCTTTACCTCTGCAACAACGGCGGCAGCCTGTATGTCGAGGGCCACTCGATGGGCATCGCCCCGCACCCCGATTACAAATTCGGCTCGATCCAGCGGCTGGACCCGAAGACCGGCGAGGCGACGCTTCTTTACAAAGAAT
This sequence comes from uncultured Acetobacteraceae bacterium, assembly GCA_903895595.1. GTDB lineage: Bacteria > Pseudomonadota > Alphaproteobacteria > Acetobacterales > Acetobacteraceae > Rhodopila. The sequence continues at coordinate 53,463 of CAITUP010000021.1, forward strand.
GCGACGGCCATCTGCTGTCGGCCCCGAACGATCTGGTGTTCGACACGTCGGGTGGGTTCTATTTCACCGATCTGGGCAAGCGCTATGCGCGGCAGCGGGACCACGGCGGCATCTACTACGCGCTGCCGGACGGGTCGAAGATCACCCGCCTGGCGTTTCCGTTCCTGAGCCCGAACGGCTGCAGCCTGTCGCCGGACGGCAAAATTCTTTACGTCGCCGACACGGAAAGCGCGCGTCTGTATGCGTTCGATGTGGAAGGCCCCGGCCAGTTGAAGAAACCGGCCCCGTTCGCGGCGCATAGCGGCCGGCCGATCGGCGGCACAGGCAAAAATTCCCGTTTCGACAGCATCGCGGTGTTGGCGAATGGCAACATTACGGTGGCGACGCTCAGCACCGGCTACATCACCGAATTCTCCCCGGCCGGCGATATCGTGCGGGCCGTGAAGATGCCGGATTCGTATCCGACGAACATCTGCTTCGGCGGTGCGGATATGCGGACCGCGTATATTACGCTGTCGGATACCGGTCGTATCGGTGTCATGCAGTGGGCGACGCCGGGGTTGAAGCTGAATTATAACGGGTGAGGCATTGCCGGCGTCATGCCGGGGTAGGTCGGCACCCACGACTTTGTCTGGCAACGCTCAAAGGTTGTCGAAATACCTGCCACAGGCAAATGAATACCGGGAACTGGCAGGGGGATCGCATATGGCGGATTTCCGACACTTTCCGTCATGGTCGGGCCTGACCCGACCATGACGAGCGTTGGCGCCAACGGTCATATGCGATAGCCCTGCGGGAACCGCCATTCTCGGTGACGACTGACCCGCCGCCGTGCTATCCTGCGCGCCGACAGACCCACCGAAAGCCCGTCATGTCCAAACCGTGCCGCGACAAAATTCTGCCGTCCGCGGCGGCGCAACCGCTCCGCACCGCGCTGGAAACCGCCGAGCGGCGCGGGCTGCTGACATGCCCGGCGACCAAGCGGGTCACTGTCGCCATTCCCGCCGCCCAGCAGCTCGGCACGAGATCCCCCACGGCGGTGATCGAGGCTGCCTGGCCGGCCGCCGCTTTGGCCTCGGGGCCGCCGCAGCCCGGTGAACCGCCGCGCGAGACGCTTGGACAGTGGTCGGCGCGTGGTAATACCAGCGGACCTAACCATTGACACATAGGCGCGTGGTAAATCGTCATGCCGACGCAGGTCGGCATCCACGACTTGCTGGCCGCTACCAAGAAAGTCGTGGATGCTGACCTTCGTCAGCATGACGATGTGGCGAATTCCGGTAGGTCAATGGTTAGTTCGGTTGGTATAAATCGTCATGATGCGGATTTCGATGTCCTCGCCCGCTTTCTTCCCGGCCTGTCGGTCTTGTTCTACGACCGCGCGCCCTGACCGCTTTCGCCATCGCGCACCAAATCGGCGATCAACCCCGCCATCCCTTCTTCGTCCCCCAACGACCCCAGATCGATCACCGCAGGCGCGGCCGCCAGCAGTGCCGGCAGATCGTCCCGTACATGCATGCCCTCGCCAGCGAAAATCCCCATAACCGCGGCGGCACCGGCAATCCCGCGCAAAACCTCCCCCACCGAAGGCGTCTCTTCCAAAAACGCCACACGCACAGCGGCGAACCGTCCTCGCAACCGCTCCGCATGATCGTGCAGCGCCATGCGCCGTCCGGGCGCACGCGCCGACCCGTGGCCAACCAAAACCAGCGACAGCGTTTCCGGCACACACCTCGCCCGGACCACGCGGCCTAGGACCAGCTCCGCCACACCGGGATGCGTGCCGACCGCCGGATACAGCCGCACGTCCGCACCGCTGAGCGCTTTGGGCACGGCGACGCGGGTGAAATAACCGTCCTCCATAAAGAACGGCACGACATGGATGGGGCGCGGACCCAACGACGCCAACGCGTCCGCAACCGAGGGGGCGCCGTTCAACAGCCCCACCTCTACCGCTGCGAATTGGCCGGATGTTCGGATCGTCTCCGCGTGCGCCAGAACCGTGCTGGCCGCGTCAGGGTACCGCGCCGAACCATGGGCAACGATCAGCAGCGCGTGATCGGCCCGCTGGATGGAGATGGTCGGGTCACGCCCGACCATGACGCCCTGGAAACGTACTCACCCCACCCGGTTCTCCACCAGCTCTGTCACCACCGCCGGATCGGCGAGGGTAGAAGTATCGCCCAAACTATCCGTCTCATTCGCCGCGATTTTACGGAGAATGCGCCGCATGATCTTGCCGCTGCGCGTCTTCGGCAGCCCCGGCGCCCATTGGATCGCGTCGGGGGAGGCGATGGGGCCGATTTCCTTCCGCACCCACGCCACCAATTCCTTGCGGAGATCCTCGGAAGGTTCCTCGCCCAGGTTCAGCGTCACGTACGCATAGATACCCTGACCCTTGATGTCGTGCGGGAAGCCCACCACCGCGGCCTCGGCCACCTTGGGGTGCGCCACCAGTGCGCTTTCCACTTCCGCGGTGCCCATCCGGTGGCCGGACACGTTGATCACGTCGTCCACCCGGCCGGTGATCCAGTAGTACCCGTCCTCATCCCGCCGAGCGCCGTCGCCGGTGAAATACAGGCCGGGGAAGGTGGAGAAATACGTCTGCACGAAGCGTTCGTGATCGCCGAACACGGTGCGCATCATGCCCGGCCAGGAGTCCGCGATGCACAGATTGCCCTCGGTCGCCCCGTGTAGTTCATGCCCCTCGCCATCGACGATCATCGGCCGCACGCCCGGCAGGGGCTTGGTCGCCGAACCCGGCTTCAACGCCGTCGCGCCCGGCAGGGGGGAGATCAGAATCCCGCCGGTTTCCGTCTGCCACCATGTATCGACAATCGGGCAACGATGGTCGCCGACCACGCGGTGATACCAGAGCCACGCCTCGGGGTTGATCGGCTCGCCCACGCTGCCCAGCAGCCGCAGCGAGGCGCGCGAGGTCTTCTTCACCGGCCCTTCGCCGTCGCGCATCAGCGCGCGAATGGCGGTCGGTGCCGTGTAGAAAATATTGACCTTGTGCTTGTCCACCACCTGCCAGAAGCGGGAGCTGTCCGGGTAGTTCGGGATACCCTCGAACATCAGCGTGGTGGCGCCGTTCGCCAGCGGCCCGTACAGAATATAGCTGTGCCCGGTCACCCAGCCCACGTCGGCGGTGCACCAGTAGACGTCGCCCTGGTGGTAATCGAACACGATTTCATGCGTGTAGCTGGTCCACACCATGTAGCCGCCGGTCGTGTGCAGCACGCCCTTCGGTTTGCCGGTGCTGCCCGAGGTATACAGAATGAACAGCGGGTCTTCCGCGCTGAGTTCCACCGGCGGGCAAACCGGCGACGCCGCGGCGCACAAGGCGGCGTAGTCGTGATCCCGGCCCGGCTTCATCGTAACCGCCCCCCCCGTCACCCGCACCACAATCGCATTCGTCACGCTCGGGCTCGCGTCCAGCGCCGCGTCGGCATTCGCCTTCAATGGCACGCGCCGCCCGCCGCGCCGGCCCTCGTCGGCGGTGATCAGCATCACCGACCCGCAATCTTGGATGCGGTTCGCCAGACTGTCGGGGGAGAATCCGCCGAACACCACGGAATGAATGGCGCCAATGCGCGCGCACGCCAGCATCGCGACCGCGGCCTCCACCACCATTGGCAGATAGATCGTGACGACGTCGCCCTTCTTCACGCCCAGCCCGGTCATGGCGTTGGCCAGACGGCACACCTGTTCATGCAGTTCGCGATAGGTGACGTTTTTGCTGACGGTGGGATCGTCGCTTTCCCAGATGATCGCGGTCTGGTCGCCGCGTGTCGCCAGATGCCGGTCGAGGCAATTGGCCGAGGCGTTCAACGTCCCGTCCTCGAACCACTTGATGGAGACATCGCCCGCGAAGCTGGTGTTCTTGATCTTCGTCGGGGCCTTCATCCATGAAATGCGCTTCGACTGGTCCGCCCAGAACCCGTCGGGGTCGCGGGCCGCCTGTTCGGACATCGCCTGAAAGCGGGCTTCGGTGACATGGGCGTGCGCGGCGATTTCGGCGCGAACCGGGAACAGCTGGTGGTCGTGATGGGTCTCGGACATGGGCGTTTTCCTTCCGTGCGCGCCTCGGAGCGTGCCGGAAACTGACCCCAGAGGCCGCGCGAAATCAAGGGGGCGGATTCAGGCGCGGCGATGGCGGCGCGCGGCGGCCAATCCGGTGAGGCCTACGAGAAACAGGCCGATGGAAACCGGTTCCGGGGCCGGTTTGAACAGATAGGTCGCATTGCCGAGCACCAGCGTATCGGCGGACTGCAAGCCAGCGCCCGTGACGTTGTTATCCGTCAGCAGCGTGGTCATGCTGAACGGCGCGGTTTTGACATTAAGGGACGTGAAATTGTCGACAGCGGCGGTGGTCGTGCCGCTGTTGGTGCCCAGGCTGAAATTCAGGTTACCCGGGGCGCTTTGGCCGGCGACCGGCAAGCTCGTGGCGACCGATATTTTCGTCCGTTCGGCGGTGCGTGTCACGCTGCCGGTCAGGGCATCGGTCAGCGAATTGACGATGGAGCCATGCGCCGCCGTGATCGACAGTGTGACGTTCAACGAGCTGACGCCCGCGAAGGCGGTACTGCTGAATAGATTGCCGCCGGTGCCCGATCCCAGAATCTCGAACTCCGCGCCCGTGCCGGTTACGACCGAGACCAGCGCCGCCCCGTTGAAGGTCACGCCCGAGGGGACCGAATACACCGCGCAGCTGGTCTGAGTAGTCCCCCCCAGGATCAAGGTACAGCCGGTGACGGTGATCGTCAGACCGTTGACGGAGACACTGCCGCCGGTGCCCCCGGCTCCGCCGGTCCAAAGCGAGACCGCATGGGCCGGCGATGTCAAGCCGAACAGAATGGCCACGGCAGCCAGCGCATGGGCCAACCATGCCGCGATTCGGGAAATCCGGATCAATCGCGAGCGCCGTGAGCGCAGCGGGGTGAATATCGAACGGTTATGATCATGGTCGATGAACCGATGCCACAGTAGTGCCGAGGGTGGCACAAAGAAAAATTATAATGGATTGACTGTGCCGTCAATGCGGGTGTGCGTTTGCTCAATAAAGAGCAGTTTTGTGTATTATATGATACTTTATGGTCGTTTTTTATATTGATGGCGACGCATGGACAGCCTGAGTCACGGTTGATTGCCGTCTTCCGTTCTACCTGTGATTGGATAACCGCGGATAATCACATCGGTCAGGGCCGAGCGCAGCACATCCTCCAATAGCGCCTGCTGCCGGGCGAGCAGCAGGCCGTGGCGCAGGTCGCGGAAACGCGGTGTCGGTCCAATGCGCCGTTCCTCGGTTTTCACCACGAACCAGGACCCTTTCGCCGCGACCGGGTGGCGCGCGATCTCCCCGGGGTCCAGCATGAAGGCCACGGCGCCGATCTCGGGGATCAGACCGTCCCGTGCGGCGAAACCCAGGTCGCCGCCGTTGTGCGCCGAGCTGTCCTTGCTGATCTGTTGGGCGAGGGTCGCGAAATCGGCGCCGGTGCGCAGTTGCTTGATCGCCTCCCGAGCGGCGGGTTCGGTGTCGGTCATGATCAGACGGAGGTGGACCTGTTCGGGCCCGGGTTTGCCCAGCCAGGTTTTCGCGAATTCGTCGAGCAGGGTCTGTTCGGTGGTGACGGCGGCCGTTTCGGCCTCGATCAGCGCGGTCGCGAGCACCTGATCGGCCGCGGCCCGCATGCGCCGGCGCACCGTCGGGTCGTCGTCCAGTCCGCGCCGTTGTGCCTGGATCACCAGCGCCTGCCGTTGCACCAGTTGCTGGAGCACGACGGGAAACAGCGTTTCGAACGGCAGCCGGCGCTGCCCCTCGGCCGCGTCGCGCACGACGTCGCCGACATCGCCCAGGGTAATCGCGCGCCCGTCGATCTCGGCCACCACGGTCTTGGCGGCTTTTTCGCCGATGCCGTCGACGTTGTAGACCGAGGTGATGGTGTCGAAGAGCGGTTTGGACAGATCGTTGTTGGGAGAGGCCGGCGATACAGCGCGTGGGGCGAGTTGCGCCGCCGCCAATGCGGGCCAGAGCGCCAGGGCCGCCCCGATCAGGCTGCGTACGGCGGCAGCCAGTTCAAAGCCCCGCGTTGGCCGCGACGCAGATCGTCCCGTCGCGGATTTCGAACGGCACGGCTTCCAGATACTCGCCTTGACACGGGCCGCGGAGGCATTTGCCGTCGCTGACCTCGAACTCCGCGCCATGCACGGCGCAAATCAAGTATTTCTTATCGACGGTCATGAACTTGTCCGGCATCCAATCCAGCGGGGTGCCGATATGCGGGCAGTTGTTCAGATAGACCCGCACCATGTCGCCGCGCCGCACCGCCAACAGCCCGTTGAACCCGCCGGGTGCCGGCGGAAATCCCTTGGCTTCGTTGTCCTGGATGTCGTCCACGCGGCAGAGTGCGCGGATATCCTCGGCAATCAGAGTTTGCATTCGCCCATCCGGCACAGCCGGTCCCAATGTTCGGGTGAAATCGCCATGACCGAGAGCCGGGACTGGCGGATCAGCGCGATCCCCTCCAGCGCGGGTTCGGCCTTGATGGTGGCGAGCGAGACGGGCTTGGGCACCGGCCCGATTGCCCGCATATCGACGCAGACCCAGTCGCCTTTTTCGGCAGTCGGGTCGGGGTAGGCTTCCTTCGCGACCTCCACGATGCCGACGATCTCCTTGCCGACGTTGGAGTGGTAGAAGAACGCTTTATCGCCCTGTTTCATGGCCTTGAGGTTGTTCTTCGCCATGTGATTGCGCACGCCGGTCCACGGCTCGATGCCGTTCGCCACCTGCTGATCCCAGGAGAACGCGTCGGGTTCGGATTTGACGAGCCAGTATTGCGGCATGGGGTTTCCAGGGTGGGGCGGTGTTGGGGGCATCTTAGGGGATTGGGGCGCGGGTTCAATGGTTGGGGGAAATCGCTTGCATGGGTGGCTGGCTCACGTTGCATGAGGTCTTGCGAACGCGACGTCATCGCGCGGCGGTTCGCGCTCACGGCGCACGGGGTTTTTCGGACCGTCCGCGGCGGGACACCACGCACGAGACAATGGGATGCGTGGGATCGACGATCGGCGCCGAAATGAGGGACGCGCGGTGGAGACAGAACAGATTCATCCTATGTTCCTACCGCCGCGATGTGCGCCGAGGCAAGAAGCTCGGAGCGGTTGGGCCGCTCCGACACCCACGTGGAACCCGATGTCATCGAGGCCACGTTGCGGGAGCGCCTCCGCACCGAGCGGATCGTCGATCTCCAGAGCATCTGGACGGCACTGGAAGCCGCCCCTCCCGAACCCACCGCTTCAAACCCGCCCCAGCATCGGCTAAGTTGCGCCCGTGTCGTCCTCCCCCACCCGGTCCCTGCACCGCTTCGCCAATCCCGGCCAGTTTCTGCGCCTGTCGGGCGCAATTCTGCCGTACCTGTCCGTTGCCGCGCTGGTCACGATGGCGGCGGGACTCGGCTGGGGCCTGTTCGTCTCGCCCGCCGACTATCAGCAGGGCGACGCGGTGCGGATCATGTATGTGCATGTCCCCTCGGCGTGGCTCGCCTCCGCCGGCTACACCGGGCTGGCCGTCTGTTCGGTCATGTCGCTGATCTGGCGCCACCCCCTCGCGGACCTCGCCGCCGCGGAAATCAGTCCGGTCGGCGCCGGTTTTACCGCCTTGTGCCTCGCCACCGGCAGCCTCTGGGGCAAGCCGATGTGGGGCGCGTGGTGGGTGTGGGACGCGCGCTTGACCTCGGTCCTGGTGCTGTTCTTCCTCTATATCGGCCACATCGCGTTGGTCCGAGCGTTCGACGACCCGACAAGGGGCTACCGGGCCGGGGCGATCCTGGCGCTGGTGGGGGTGGTGAACCTGCCGATCATCAAATTCAGCGTGGAGTGGTGGAACACCCTGCATCAGCCGGCCTCCATCACCCTGACCGGCGCGCCCGCCATGGCGCCCGCGATACTGTGGCCGTTGCTGGTGTCCGCGATCGGCTACACCCTGGTGTTCGCCGCGATCGTCGTCGCCCGCACCCGTGCCGCGGTGATGGAGCGCCGCATTCGCGCTTTGCTGATGGCTCGCGCGGCGTCGGAGGGCGGGGCATGACGCATATCCCGTTCATCGCCGTGGCCTACGCGCTGGGGATTCTGGTCCCCGTCGCCTACGCGATTGCCGCCTACGTCCGCATGGGCGCGGCGCGGCGCAAACTGGCGGCGATCGATCCGCGCGGGCGCACCCCATGACCCGCAAACGCCGCCGCCTATACGTCCTGTTGGCCTGCGCCATCGGCCTCGGCTCCGCCACGGCGCTGGTGTTGACAGCGTTCTCCGACAACCTCGTGTTCTTCGTCTCCCCCTCCGACCTTGCCACCAAAGCCGCCCCCGGCCGCACCCTGCGGCTCGGCGGCCTGGTCGAGCAAGGCAGCGTCCAGCGCACCCAGGCCGGCGCCAGTTTCCGCGTCACCGATGGCGCCAAATCCGTGGCGGTCACCTACGCCGGCATCCTCCCCGACCTGTTCCGGGAAGGGCAGGGGGTCGTGACCCTCGGCACGCTGAACGCGGACGGCACCTTCAAGGCGTCCGAAGTGCTGGCCAAGCACGATGAAACCTACATGCCCAAGGAAGTGGCCGAGGCGCTGAAGAAGTCCGGCCAATGGAAACCCGACGGCGGCACCAAGTAAGGCGATCGACATGACCGAACAAACCGAACAGACGGCCCAGCCGGAGGCGCCGAAGCCGGCGTCACCCAAGCCGATGCCGAAGGAAATCGGGGGCGCCAAAGGCCCCGAACCGACGCGCTATGGCGATTGGGAACACAAGGGTCGCTGCACGGATTTCTGATCCCGGCCGCGGGTTTGCCCGCTGCGGCGGTTCCGTCCTAGGCTGCGTCGCAAGGACGTCCAGGACCAACACAATGCCGCCACTTTCCATGCGCCGCCGCGGTTTTCTCGCCGCCGCGCTCGCCGCGCCGGCCGTTGCCCAGGCTCAAGGCAGCCGGGTGCTGAAATTCATCCCGCAAGCCGATCTTGGCGTGCTCGACCCGATCTGGGCCAGCGTCTACGTCGCCGGCGCCCATGGCATGATGGTGTTCGACACGCTGTATGGCATGGACGGATCCTATCAGCCGCGGCCGCAAATGGCCGAGGGCCACAAGGTCGAGGACGACGGCAAGACATGGCTGATTACCCTCCGCCCCGGATTGATGTGGCACGACGGCGAAAAGGTGCTGGCGCGCGATTGCGCCGCCAGCATCCGCCGCTGGGGCGTGCGCGACAGTTTCGGGCAAAGCCTGATGGCCGCGACGCATGAGGTCGATGCGCCCGACGACAAAACGATCCGGTTCCGGCTGAAACATCCCTTTCCGCTGCTGCCGCACGCGCTGGCCAAAACCGGCCCCAATATCCCCGTGATGATGCCGGAACGGCTGGCCAAGACCGATCCGTTCAAACAGGTGACCGAAATGACCGGTAGCGGACCGTTCCGTTTCGTCGCCAAGGATCATGTCGCGGGTTCTCTGATCGCGTACGAACGTAACGACAAATACGTGCCGCGCTCGCAGGGCACCCCGGTTTTCACCTCCGGCCCGAAGATCGTTTATGTCGACCGGGTCGAGTGGCACATTCAGCCGGATGTCGCGAGTTCCGCGGCCGCCATGCGCACCGGGGAAATGGACTGGTGGGAAAACCCGGCCTTCGATCTGTTGCCGGTATTGCGGCAAGGCAAGAACCTGACGGTCACGCAGACCAACCCGTTCGGGAACATGGCGGGCATTCGAATCAATCATCTCCACCCGCCATTCGATAATCCAGCCTTGCGGCGCGCCGTCCTGGGCGCGGTCAACCAGGAAGATTTCATGACCGCCGTCGCCACCGGCGACCGTAACAACTGGACGACCGGTGTCGGATTTTTCTGCCCAAACTCCCCCTACGCGAACAAGCTGGGGCTGGAGGCCGTGACGGGGCCGCGCGATCTCGAAGCTTCGAAGCGTGCGGTCGAAGCGTCGGGCTACAAGGGCGAAAAAATCATCATCCCCGTCGCGACCGAATACGCGTCCTTCGCTGCGCTCGGGAATGTGGGCATCGATCTCATGAAACAGATCGGCCTGGATGTGGATATGCGCGCGACCGATTGGGGCAGCATGCAGCGGGCGCTCAATTCAGCCGAACCGCCGGACAAAGGCGGATGGAGCGCCTATCTGTCGCATCCCTCCGGTTTGGATATGTTCGATCCGGCGACGCATTACTGGCTGCGCGCGAACGGCCGCGCCGCGCCAAGAGGCTGGCCGACCAGTCCGCGGCTGGAGGCGTTGCGCGACGAATTTCTAGTGAGCGACGACGAGTCTGGCCGTAAGCGCATCGCGGGAGAGATGCAGCGCCAGGCATTTATCGACGTGCCCTATATTCCGTTGGGCCAGACGCATCCGTCGACGGTGCACCAGAAGAATATCGAGGGCGTGCTGCAAGGCGCCGGGCCACTGTTCTGGAACGTTCGGAAAGCGTAAGTCGTACCGGCGGACCTAACCATTGACACATCGGCGCGTCGTAAATCGTCATGCCGACGCAGGTCGGCATCCACGACTTGCTGGCCTTTTCCAAGAAAGTCGTGGATGCTGACCTTCGTCAGCATGACGACGTGGCGAATTCCGGTAAGTCAATGGTTAGTTCGGTTGGTATTATACGTCATGGTCGGGCATGACCCGACCAACTCAGGGAAAAGGGGCACCGACAATGACGCCGTAATAATCCGGAGCTTCCAGGCGCAGCAGGTGGTCGGGTCAAGCCAGATCATGACGATGATTCAAGAATATCACCCCAACCCATACCGCAGCAAAATCCAAATCTTTTGCAACTTGCTCAACCCGGCGCGATCCGACAGATCGCGCCAGCCGCCCTTTTCCACCTGCGTTAAAATCGCGGCATAGGTCGCGCCCATCAACCGCGCCGGCTTCATCGCCTTGCGGTCGCACAGCACCATCGCGGCCTGAGCCTCCCGGAAGTAGCCATGCGCCATATGCGCGACACGGGCACAGGCGGCCGGCAGGGCAGGGGATGTCAGCACGCCCTCGGCCGACAGCGGCACGCCGGCGTCTTCCAGATATTCCCGCGGCAGATAGACCCGTCCTCGGTCCGCGTCTTCCTTGATGTCGCGCAGGATATTCGTCAGCTGCAACGCCCGCCCCAACGCATGCGCGACCCGTTCGGCGTTGACCGAGGCATCCCCGAACGCGCGAACCGACAACCGCCCCACGGCGACGGCGACACGGTCGCAATACAGATCCAAAGTCGCGAGATCCGGTGCTACGATCACCGTTTCCGCATCCATCTGCATCCCGTCTATCACTGCCAGGAAATCGTCGTGCCGCAACCCGAACCGTTCGGTCGCGGCGACCAGCACGCGCGTGACAGGATCGTGCGATTCGCCGCGATACAAACCCGCGACATACCCGCGCCAATCGGCCAAGCCGGCGCGCTTTTCCTCCAGCGTGCCTTCCTCATCGGCAATGTCGTCGACGATGCGGCAGAACGCGTATATCGCGTACATCGCGTGCTTCCGGTCCGGCGGCAGCACCGCCATGCCGCGATAGAACGACGTGCCGGCGGCGCGCACGATCGCCTCCACGGCCGCCAGATCGGCGGGATCGGCGCCGAGCGGAGTCACCACAAATGCCTGGATGCGCCGATGACGCTGAAGACGACGTCGAGTTTGGACAGTTTCACCCGTTGTTCCAGCGGGTCGTTATACGCCAGTCGCCGTTGCAGACGCTTGGCGAGGCCCAGAATGACGGCAGTTTCCAGCCGCAGCCGCCGGTCTCGGGCGATTTCCGGCAGTTCGGCCGCCGCCTGCAGCAGCCGGTCGATCCGGTCGAGCAAGGTCACGAACACCCGCCGCAGCGCCGGGCTTTCCTGCCTCCGGCGCATATCGTCGATGCTGGATCCGAAATGGTTCAGCAACGATTGCGGCATGTAACAACGGTCCATGTCCGCGAGATCCTTGCCGCAATCCTGCATGTGGTTCAGCACCTGCAAGGCGATGCACAGCGCGTCCGACGGGGAATAGCACTCGTGGCTTTCCCCGTGCAGGTCGATCACATAGCGCCCGACCGGTACAGCGGAGTAGCGGCAGTAGTTGTACAATTCGTCGATCGTCGCGTAGCGATTCTTGGTGGCGTCGCGGCGAAATGCGATCAGCAGGTCGGTGGCGTGCACCGACGATACCCGGGTCTCGGCCAGACTGTGGCGCAATTTCAGCGCGCTGGGGGAGCCATCCTCGCGTTTGCCCAACAGCACCGCTTCCATGACATCCAACCGGCGGATTTTCTCCTCGGCCGGCAAGGTGGAGGAATCCGCGATGTCGTCGGCATTGCGGGCGAAGGCGTAGTAGGCGTGAATGTGCGGTCGGTATTTGGCGCCGATCAGCCGTGACCCGACCGGGAAGTTCTCGTCGCCCCGGTCCTTGCCAGACCAGGATTCCACGTTTTCCGTTGCCCCGCTCATGCTCCGGCCCCCTGGTAGGCGCGGCCTTTCCAGGCAACACCGCGGCCGCGATGGTGGTCGACGGCCGATCCGATCGTGGCGGCCATGTAGAACGCCGCGACCAACGGCAGGAACGGCGCCCACAGGACCGAACGCCCGAACCGGCGCAACGTCGGCAGATAGGACCCGGCCAGCATGGCCCAAACCGCCAGCCCGAGCCACGCGGCGAACCCGGTGCAGGACAGCGCGGCGAACGGCGGCAGCAGCCAGGTCAGCGCCATTCCGGCGGTGGTCGCCAGCAGCAACAAAGGAGAAAATCGCAGTTGCACGTAGGCGGTCCGCGCCACCATGCGCCAGATGTCCATGGCGCCAGGGTAGGGCCGCACCGAACGCGCGAGCGCGGAATGACCCAGCCAAATGCGGCCGCCGCGTTTTACAGCCGCCGACAATGCAACGTCGTCGATCAATGCACCTCTCACAGACTCGATTCCACCGATTCTCTTTAACGCTCGTGACCGAATAAGAATAGTGCCACCGGCCGCCGCCGCGGTCGAGTGCAGGGGATCGTTCACCCGAGAAAAGGGATATAATAGTTGAAAGAAGAACACGAACGCCGGCACTAAAGCCCGTTCGGCCCAAGATTCGCAGGCCAGTTCAACCATCTCCGATACCATATCCAAATCGCCCCGCTCCGCTCGGGCGACCAGTGTACTCAGATGCTGGGGTTGATGAACGATGTCGGCGTCGGTCAGCAAAATCAGTTCGGCCCCTTCGGCTTCGCGCACCCCTTGCGACACCGCCCAGAGCTTGCCGCTCCATCCCGCCGGACGGGCGGCGCCGGTCAGCACGGTCAGACGGGCGTCCGCGATACCCCGAGCGATGTCGCCGGTGCCGTCGGTGCTGTTGTCGTTCACCAGGATGACGCGGAAGTCGCCCGTATATTCCTGCGCCAGCAAAGACCGCAGCACGGCGTCGATCGTCGGTGCCTCGTCCCGGGCCGGCACGACGATCGCGACAGCGGGATGCGACAGCGGCACACGTGGGGTCAGCACCGGTCCGGCCTGCCAGAAGCGGCCATGGAACAGGAGTAAATAAACCCAGATCAGCGCGGACAGGACGAGCAGGTTCGTCATCGGGATTTCAGCATCCCGTGCGCCTTGAACCACGCCACCGCGTCCTCCACCGCCTCCCGCACAGGACGCGCCCGGTAGCCGAGTTCGGCCGTCGCCTTGGCAGATGAGTAAAACATTTTCTTGCGCGCCATTTTCAGATGGTCGCGGGTCATCATCGGCGGGATGCCGGTCAACTGCGCGAACCATTCCATCAGCGCGGCGGCGGGCCAAACCACGGCTTCCGGCAGGCGGATCGACGGCGGCTTGCGGCCGGCGACGTCGGCGACCAGGGCTAGCACATCTTTCAGCAGCATGTTCTCGCCCCCGAGGATGTAGCGTTCCCCGATCCGCCCGTGTTCCAGCGCCAGAGCATGGCCCTCGGCCACATCGTCGACATGGACGATGTTCAGGCCGGTATCGATATAGGCGGGGACTTTGCCGGCGGCGGCGTCGCGGATCATCTTGCCGGTGGGCGTCGGTTTGATGTCGCGCGGCCCGACCGGCGCGGCTGGGTTCACGATCACGACCGGCAGGTTTTCGCGTGCCATCGCCTCGCGCAGGGCTTCCTCGGCCAGGAATTTCGACCGTTTGTAGATGCCGACGAAGTCCGAGACCTTGGCGGGCGTAGTCTCGTCCGCCAATGAGCCGTCCCCGATCAACCCCAGCGCGGCCACCGAACTGCAATGCACGATGCGTTCGGCCCCAGCATTCGCCGCCGCTCGGATCATGTTCAGGGCGCCTTCGACGTTGGCGCGCAGCATTTCGGCCTCATCGGGGACCCAAATGCGGTAGTCGGCGGCGACATGCACGACGTAGCGGCACCCGGCGGCGGCGCGCGCCAAGGACGCGGGATCGGTAAGGTCGCCGACCACGACCTCGGCCGCCAGCCCCGCCATGTTGCTGCGGTCGCTGCTCGCGCGGGTCAGCAGACGCAGTTCGTGCCCGCGCGCCAGCAGCGTCCGCGCGACGGCGGAGCCAACGAAGCCGGTCGCGCCGGTTACAAGTGTAGTCACAAATCGATGCCCCGGATCATGCGGCCTTGTAGCCGAACGGGCCGGGCAGGGGAATGCGGGTCAACAGGGGGATCGCATATGGCGGATTTCCGACACTTTCCGTCATGGTCGGGCCTGAC
>CAITUP010000022.1 GCA_903895595.1 uncultured Acetobacteraceae bacterium
AGACCGTAAAAGCGGGACGCGGGAGGAGCCGCGATAGCGCCAGGCACCGAACCTGGACGCACGATTGCCGAAAAATACTAAAAGATCGATGAAAGCCGGATATTTTTAGAAGTGCCCATCAGTTGAATACGCGGCTGGGAGCTGGCGACGCTATTCAGGAAATGGCCGGCGTACACAAAGAGTTCGGCGTTTTCTCCAAAACCTCGTCGCTGCAGAAGGCTTACCGCACGCTGCACATCGTCCCGGCGGACTTCAAGGAACGGTCTCGTTGGTATAAATTTCTGGACAGTCTGTCCAGCTACGATTCGGATCAGCCCGGCGTAAACGGCCACGACCGCATCCTGAATGCTTACCGTGACAATCTGGAAAGCAAGAAGCCGCTGCCGATCTACACCACGACCCATCGTATGGCCGACGACAAGCGCGTCCTGGTCAGCACCGGTCAACCCGTGGTGCATGAAAATCAAGACTATTTGGTTGTCTCGATCCCGACCGTACCGCGCGGCGAAACGCCGCCGGCCGAAGTCGCCGCCGCCGCGAAACCCAAGCGCGCCGCGAAGAAATGAGCGATACGGCGGCGCGTCGAGAAACCGGTGCGCCGCCGTCGCTGTCCCGCGTCCACGCCAGCGTCGAAGCCTACTATAACGACAGGCTTGCTCGGTTCGGTGCCAGCCCGATGGGTGTCGATTGGTCCTGCGAAGCCACGCAGAACCTGCGGTTCGTGCAATTGCTGAAGCTTTGCGACACAACTCAGCCGTTTTCGTTAAACGACCTGGGGTGCGGTTACGGCGCTTTGGCCGTTTTTATGCGGGACCGGTTTCCCGACGCCGATGTGGATTATCTGGGCATCGATCTGTCCCGATCCATGATCGCGCGCGCACGGCGGCGGCATCGGGGCAAACCGAATGTTCGATTTGTCGCCGGCAATGCTCCGACCCGGATCGCGGATTACGCGGTCGCCAGTGGCATCATGAACGTAAAGCTCGATCAGCCCATGGAGATTTGGGAAACCTTCGTGCGTACCATGCTGGAAGATCTGCATCGTACCAGCCGGATCGGCTTCGCGGTGAATTTCATGGAGGTTCCGACAAAGGGCGCGCCGCCGGATCAGCTCTATTGTCCGTTGCCGGATCAATGGGCGCGCTACTGCGAAGATATATTGGGTTGTATTGTGACCATTGTAAACAACTATGGATTGCGTGAAAATACGCTTCTGGCAAGGCGCCCGGTCGCATGCGCTTGAGTACGCGCAGTAAAAGGCTCCGCGACGCGGCTTTGACCATCGTCTCGCCCGTGGACCAGTCCGACGACGCTAAGCAGCAGGCAGCGTTCCGCCTGCTGCGCGCGAACGCACCGGTTTATCGGCTGGATTGTCCCGATGTCGAACCGTTTTGGGCTGTCACGAGCCACGCCGCGCTGACGGCGGTGGAACGGCGAGGTGCGCCGTTCGCGGCTGGGCCACGCACAATTTTGTCTACCCGGACGGTCGATTCGCATTTGCAGCAGGTTGCCGGCCGGCGGGAGATCGTGCGCGGCATCACGCATATGGACGAGCCTGACCACAGCGCTTATCGCGCCATCGCCCAGCCATGGTTTCTTCCCGCCGCCGTCGCCGAACACGAAGGATGGATCGCCAATTGGGCGAATGAAATCGTGGACCGTGTCGCCGGGAGGGAAGCCCCGTACGATTTCGCCGCCGAGGTCGCCGCACCCTTCACGCTGCATGTGTTCATGCGGGTCATGGGCCTGCCGGAGGCGGACGAACCTTTGATCCTGAAGCTGGCGCGCGGGCTGCTCAGCCCGGAAGACCCCGTCCGAGGCCTATCCGATCATCCGCCGGAGTCGGTGCGGCTGGCGGGTGTCGGGTTCCGGGATTATTTCGCCCCCGTTGTCGCGGACCGCCAGACATGCCCGCGGCACGACCTTACCAGTGCCATCGCCAACGCTTCTGTCCATGGCGCGCCAATTCCGCCCTATGAGCGGTTGTCCTATTATATGCTTCTGGCCACGGCGGGGCACGATACCACCGCCTACGCGATGACCGGTGGGCTGCACGCGTTGCTGACGCATCCCGAACAGCTGGACCGATTACGCCACGAACCGGCGTTGTTGCCGACTGCCATCGAGGAAATTCTGCGCTGGACATCCCCGGTGCGGCACTTCCTGCGCACCGCCACGGCGGACACCGAACTGGCGGGTCAGCCGATCAAGACCGGTGAATGCGTGGCGCTTTTGTTCGCCGCCGCCAATCGCGATCCGGCGGTGTTCGCCGATCCCGAGGCATTTCGGATCGACCGTTCCCCCAACCCGCATCTGGCGTTCGGTCTCGGCCCGCATTTCTGCCTGGGGCTGCACTTGGCACGCTTGGAATTGCGGTCGTTGTACGCGGCCCTGTTGCCTCGGTTGGCGTCGATCGAACTTGCTGGTCCGGTGGAGCGAACGCAGTCGGCCTTCATCACCGGCATAGCGGCCCTGCCGGTGCGTTGCAGTTGGCGCGCTCTGGATTGACTTTCGTCCCTGTCCGCAGCCAAGTCTCGGTTGTCGAACACCGGGAAAAGGGACGCTTCCAATGACTGACGCGGCACAAACATCGGCCGAACGGCAGGCGTTTTACGACCAGATCGGCCCGCACCATCTGGCACCGTTGTGGGAGCGGTTGCATGCGCTGGTCACCCGCACACCCTCCACCCCCGTGCAGCCGGTGAAATGGGACTACGACAACGTCGTCCGCCCCTTCCTGATGCAGTCCGGCGGCCTGATCACCGCCAAGGAAGCCGAACGCCGGGTCCTCATCCTGGAAAACCCCGGCATGAAAGGCCACACCAGCGCCACTCACTCGCTGTTCGCCGGCCTGCAGCTGATCATGCCCGGCGAAGTCGCCCCCGCGCACCGGCACGCGGCCTCCGCCCTGCGCTTCATCGTCGAGGGAACCGGCGCCTATACGGCGGTGGAGGGCGAGCGTGCCATCATGCAGCCCGGCGACTTCATCATCACGCCAAGCTGGACCTGGCACGACCACGGCAACGAAACCGACAAGCCGGTGGTGTGGCTGGACGGGCTGGACATCCCGATGATCCGCCTGCTCGACGCCAGCTTCGCCGAACCCGCCAATTCAGAGAGCCAATCCGTCAGCCGCCCCGTCGGCGACAGCCTGGCCCGCTACGGCGCCAACATGGTGCCGGTAGATTGGAAGCCGGAACGGATTTCCTCCCCGGTGTTCAGCTACCCCTACTCCCGCTCGCGGGAGGCTTTGGCGACGCTGGCGCGCAACGGCGAGCCTGATCCCTGCCACGGCTACAAGCTCCGCTACATCAATCCGGGTTCGGGCGGCTCCCCGATGCCGACGATCGGGGCGTTCATGGCGCTGTTGCCGGCCGGGTTCGCGTCGTCCCCGTACCGCTCCACCGACGGGACCTTCTACGCCGTGGTGGAAGGGGAGGGCGAAACGACGATCGGCGACACCGTCATCCGCTGGAAGCCGCGCGATCTGTTCGTGGTGCCGAGCTGGGCGGTGCACCACCATAAGGCGGCAAAGGAGTCGGTGCTGTTCAGCTTCTCCGACCGTCCGGTGCAGGAGGTGCTGTCGCTCTGGCGGGAAGATCGCCTGCATGGCTGAGGTTCTGATCGTCGGCGCCGGCATCGGCGGCCTGACGCTGGCCCTGACGCTGCATGAGGCCGGGATCCCCTGCCGAGTGTTCGAGTCCTCCCCCGAAATCAAGCCCGTCGGCGTCGGCATCAACGTCCTGCCGCACGCCGCGAAGGAGCTGTGCGCGCTGGGGCTGCGGGATGTGCTGCTGTCCTCCGGCATCGCGACGGCGGAGAGCGCGTTCTTCAACCGGTTCGGGCAGCTGATCTATCGGGAGCCAGCGGGAATGGCGGCCGGCTACGACTGGCCACAGGTGTCCATCCATCGCGGCACGCTGCAAATGCTGCTGCTGGACGCGGTGCGGGAACGGCTGGGACCGGACGCTGTTGCGACCGGCTACCAATGCACCGGCGTGTCGCAAACTGACGATGCCGCGGTCGCCCATTTTGCCGACCGTGAGGCCGTGTCGGGCGCCGCCGCGATCGCCTGCGACGGTATCCATTCGGCGATCCGTAAACAGTTTTACCCCGATGAGGGTGCGCCGCTCTATTCCGGCTACAACATGTGGCGCGGGGTGACGGTATGGCCGCGATACCTGACCGGCGGCTCGATGGTGCGTGCCGGCTGGCTGGCGAACGGCAAGATGGTGATCTACCCCATCCGCGATCTGCCGGACGGGCGGCAATTGATCAACTGGGTGGCGGAGATCGAAACGCCCCAGCATCTGGATCGCGACTGGAACCGCTCCGGCCGGTTGGAGGATTTCCTGCCCGCCTTTGCCGATTGGCATTTCGACTGGCTGGACGTGCCAGCGCTGATCCAAGCCTCGGAGATGGTGCTGGAATTCCCGATGGTCGATCAGGACCCGTTGCCGCGCTGGACGTACGGCCGAGTCACCCTGTTGGGCGATGCAGCCCATCCGATGGTGCCGCGCGGATCGAACGGGGCAGGGCAGGCGATCCAGGATTGCCGCGCGCTGGCGGACTGTCTGAAAGCAGCGGACGTGCCCGAGGCCCTGACCCGCTACGAGGCGCTGCGCCTGCCGCCAACGACTCAGGTCGTGCTGACCAACCGCCGCAATCCCCCCGATGCGATCCTGCGGGAAGTCTATGAGCGCACCGGCGACAAACCTTTCGGCTCCATCGACGACGTGATCCCGGCAGAGGAACTGCGGGCGATGTCGGATCGGTACAAGACCGTGGCGGGATACGACAAGAAGGCATTGGCGGGATGAAACCACCTATTCTGATCGCGGGCGCCGGCCTCGGCGGCCTGACCACGGCACTGGCGCTCATGCAGCGCGGCCATCGCGTGCGCATCTACGAACAGGCCCATGAACTCCGCGAAGTCGGCGCCGGAGTCCAGCTCGGCCCCAACGGCACCAAGCTGCTCCTCTCGCTCGGCCTGGAAGAAGCGATGCTGCGGGTCGTCTGCGTCCCCGAAGCGCGCGAATTCCGCCTTTGGAGCACCGGCCAAACATGGCGGTCCTTCGATCTAGGCGAAGTATCCGTGGAACAGTTCGGCGCCCCCTACTGGACCGTGCATCGCGGCGACTTCCACGCCGTACTGCTGGATGCCGTCCGCCGAGCGGACCCGGACGCGATATTGCCCGGCAACGGCTGTGTCGGCTTCGAACAAACGCCCGAAAACGTCACGCTAAAACTCGCCAACGGCGACCGGGTCACCGGGGAAGTGCTCATCGGTGCCGACGGCGTCCACTCCCGCATTCGCCAGCAGATGTTCGGCGAGGGCAAAGCCCAGTTCATGGGCATCAAAGCCTGGCGCGGGCTTGTCCCGATGGAACGCCTCCCGCCGCACCAGCGCCGGTTGGTGGGAAACAACTGGCTCGGCGTCGGCGGCCATGTCGTCACCTACCCGCTGCGGCGCGGCGAGCTGCTGAACTTTGTCGGCGTCGTCGAGACGAATGAGGCGTGGCACGACGAATCCTGGACCCTCGCCGGCACGCATGAAGCCTGTCTGGCCGACCTCGGCCGCTGGCATCAGGACGTTCGCACCATCATCGACAACATCGACGTCCCCTATATCTGGGCGCTGTTGGGCCGCGAGCCGCTGGACCATTTCGCCCAAGGCCGCGTCTGCGTCATGGGCGACGCCGCGCATCCGACGCTGCCGTTCCTGGCTCAAGGCGCCAACATGGCGCTGGAGGACGCGATCGTCCTCGCGCGCCTGCTGGATTCCGGCCTGCCGGTCCCGGAAGCGCTGATCCGTTACGAAAACGCGCGCGTGGAACGCACCGGCCGGATCGTGCGGGGATCGTCGGAAAACACCAAACGTTTCCACAATCCCGCGTTGGGATCGGCCGAAGGCGCCGCCGCCTATGTGGATCGGGAGTTCGAACCGGCCAAGGTGCATGCGCGTTACGACTGGCTATACGAATACGACGCGCTGACGGTGCCGTTGTGATTTTTCGAACACGTCATGGTCGGGCCTGACCCGACCAACTCCTGCGTCGCGAGGCACCCCCATTCGCGTCGAATATATTTTTGTCAACTGGGTGTAATGATAGTCCGGCCGGCCCATATGCCGGGAGCCTGGGGCGATATCCTTCCCCCCACAAAGAAAAAGCTAAAAATATGCAAATTCCCGAATGGGCCAAACCCGCCGGATACGGTGCCATCGTCGGCGCCATCGCCATGTCGATGATCGGTTTTCAGCAAATGGGCTGGAAAACCTCCGCCACAGCCGAAACCATGGCGCAGGAGCGCAGCGACACCGCCGTTACGTCAGCCATGGTGCCGTTCTGCGTGACCAAAGCCAAAGCCGATCCGGATGCCACGCTCATGACGAAATTCCGGGCGGAAACGTCGTCCTATTCCCGTAGCGATATTGTCATCAAAGCCGGTTGGGCCACACTCAGCGGGCAGACGACACCGGATAATGCGCTGGGCCGGGCGTGTTCGGAGAAGCTGTTCGCCGCGAAATAGCGGCCGGTCAGGCGGCGAGGCCGGTCAGGGGAACGGCCGGCACCCGCGCCACGGACCCGAGTGCCCTGGCGCGCATATTGGGTTCCACCGCTCGGCGGTCGAACAGGGCATCGAACCGCGCTTTGGCCTCCGGCCGGAGTGGCGGTCGTGTCTCGGCTGGGGGAGCGGCCGGTGCGACGGCAACCGCCTGCGCCGGCGGTTTCACCCGAGCCGCGCGCGGTTTGGCCGCAGGTGCCGGACGCGCCAAATGCGCGACACTGGCGAGCGAGACGATGGTGCGGTGCAGGCGCACGGCCAACGGCGAGTCCAATGTCGCCTCCAGGCAGCGCGCGCACGCCGCGTCCCGTACGGCATCCAGCATCGCGATCAGATCGGGCGCGCACCCGCGCGGCAACCCGGCATCCGCCCGCGTCTTGAGGAACGCCCGCGCCAGACCGGTCACGGAGCGATACAGACACAGCACCACGACCAGCGGCATGGTGCGATCGACTGCCTTCTGGCACACCGTACGAAGAACGGCTTCCAGCGGCGACGGTGTGGGGGCTTCCTGCGACATGGCTGCGACGGCTCCTGCGGCTTAAGTTCCTAGTATGTTCTCTACCGTAGCCGGGATGGCGAAGCAAGAACAAAATGAGCATACGGACGTGTTGTCACGGGCCGGCGGGCAGCGTACGATCATGGCATGCAAGGCAGGGGATACAGCGCGGCTTATCGGAATGGGGTGACCGTCGGATGAACGGTTTAATAACTATCCGCATCATAGTTCCAAGTTCCAATCGAGATACGGTCTGTATATCCGTCAATAATACATTATCGAATTGGACATTCCGATACACCGTTCAATCACTTCCCAATACAAAATTCCCGAAACAACGTATCCAAAATATCCTCCACCCCGACATGCCCGGTAATCCGCCCGATCGCGCGCAGCGCCAGCCGCAAATCCTCCCCGCGCAATTCCGGCAAATCCGTTTCGGCGGCTGAGTCCAACCGTTCCAGCGCCTCCAGCAACGCCGCCCGGTGCCGCGCTCGCGTCAACGGCGGCGGCCCGGCGGTTTCGGTCAAAACACGGGCTTCCTGGGCAAGGCGGTCGCGTAAAATGTCCAGCCCGGCCCCAGTCAGGGCGCTGACGCGGATCGCGTGCGACGGGGCCTCTCCGCCGAGGTCGGATTTATTGGCGATCAGAAGGCGAGGTGGAGTCCCCGCCCCCCCTACAACTCCCGTCATGGTCGGGCTTGACCCGACCACCTCCTGCGACCCGAGGCTCCCCGGACTGCTGTTCGGAACCTCATGTGCCTGAGGTGGCCGGGTCAAGCCCGACCATGACGGGGTGGGGGCCACCACCTCGATCACCAAATCCGCATCCTCGACCCGCGCCAAAGCCCGCCGCACGCCCTCGGCCTCCACCGGATCGGCCGTTTCCCGCAACCCCGCCGTATCCACCAGCGTCACCGGCACCCCGCCGAGCACCACCCGCGTCTCCAGCGCATCCCGAGTCGTGCCGGGCATGGAAGAAACAATTGCCACATCCCGTTCCGCCAGCGCGTTGATCAACGACGACTTTCCGACATTCGGCGCGCCGGAGATGGCGAATACCAACCCCTCCCGCAATTTCTCCCCGCGCCGCGCGTCGTTCAGATGCGTCGCGATTTCCAATCGCAACGAATCCAGCGTGGAAACGAGTAAAGCCTCGACCTCCGGTGGCAAATCCTCGTCCGGGAAATCGATCAGCGCTTCCTGCTGCGCCAGCATGAACCGCAGCTGCTCGGACCAGCGCCGGTAGACGCGGCCGAGTTCCCCGTCCAACTGGCGCAGAGCCTGCCGCCGCTGTGCCTCGGTTTCGGCGGCGATCAGGTCGTGGACGGCCTCCGCCTCCACCAAATCCATCCGCCCGTTCAGGAACGCCCGCCGCGTGAATTCCCCCGCTTCCGCCGGCCGCAACCCAAGCGCGACAAGCGCCATCGCGACCCCGTCGGTGACCGCGCGGCCACCATGGAGGAACAGTTCGGCGCTATCCTCCCCGGTATACGTCCCCGGCCCCGGCAGCCAGAGCACCAACGCTTGATCCAACACCGTCCCACCAGAGTCCCGCAACCGCCGCAAGCTGGCCACGCGCGCCTCCGGCACAAGCCCGCCGCACACCCCCGCCAGCGCGTCGCGGCTGATTGGCCCGGAAAGCCGCATGACCGCGATGGCCGCACGCCCAGCGCCCGAGGCGATGGCAAAGATGGTGTCGTCGGCTTGAATGGACATCGAGGCGGTTACGCGGCTCGTCGTCCGTGCCTCGGTTCATCGTCGAAATCCCGCACAATATGAGCGGGAACGGATTTCAGGAATTCAGATACCGAACGAGGAATAGACGGTCTGCGGGCGTTTTCGGGGCCATGCCAGAAGCAACTGACGGTAACCTGAAGCCCCAGGCTCCTTGTCAGTTGTTGCAAGCGGGGCCGTACGACGGTTGTCCCTGGATCTGCTTCCAACAAGCGTACGATATAATCGAGGTGTTTGACGAGATCGTGCCCTGCGACGACGCCGTCGGTTGAGAAATACCAGATTCCGGTTCGGCCAACCAGATTTGGGCTGCGCGGTCCGGTGGAATAGTGTTCGCTCTTCGCATAGGCCTGCGTAGGCTGGATATGAACGATTTCCGTTATGTCGTCCGGTACCAACCGGTCGCCGCTGATACGTAGAGCGGCGAACGCTATGATGGGATCACCGCCCTTGGACGTGGTCGAGGATGTTTCCAATGTCACCACCGTCTATGTCTGTCACTCTGCCGTCATCGTATACGATAACCGGGTCCGTGGCGCCAAGGTAGCTGCCTCCCTTGAGCTTATGCAATGCGACGCGGAGTTGCCAGCGTTCGATTCCGAGCGCGTCACTGACATAGGTGGTCGGATTATCCGAACGGTTCCAAATGATGCGGGTCATGACGGCGTACCTTTGCCATCGTAGCTCTACCCCGCCAACCGCACCGTCTTCAAATTATCCGCCACCGTCAGCACGCCCCCGGTCGTTGCTCGTATTTCATCCACCGTCAGCCCCGGCGCGATTTCCCGCAGCAAAAACCCGGTCCCGGTCGGTTCGAATAACCCGTAATTGGTGGAAACCAGTGTCACCACCCCGCGCGCCGTCACCGGCAGATCGCAAGCCTCGACCAGCCGAGGCTCATTCCGTCGCGTCACATGCTCCAGAATAATGAACACCCGCTTGGCGCAGGCGGCCAAATCCATCGCTCCGCCGATCCCGCCGCCCTTCTGGCCCTTCAGCTTCCAGTTGGCGAAATCCCCGTTCATGGAGACCTGATACGCTCCCATCACGGTCGCATCGATATGCCCGCCGCGGATAATCCCGAAACTGTCGGCGTGATGCACCACGGATGCGCCCGGCTTCATCGTCACGTTCTGCCCGCCGGCGTTGACCAGCAGCAGATCTTCTTCGCCGGCCGGCGCCACCGGCCCGTAGCCGATGATGCCGTTCTCGGAATGGTAGATGAAATCCACATCGCCCAGATCGGTGTTGGAACACATGGTCGGAATCCCGACCCCGAGGTTCACGATCCAGCCGTTCTGGAACTCGTATGCCATACGGTCCGCCATCTGCTGGCGGGTCAGGCCTTTGGTGTCGCTCATCGGCGGCGCTCCTGCCGGCGGGTGGGCCATAGTCCCTCGGGTTCCGCGGGAACCTGGACAAGGCGGTGCACGTAAATACCCGAGCAGTGGACTTGGTCGGGGTCGATCGAACCCAACGACAGGATCGGCTCGTCCACTTCCACGATCGTGGTCCGCGCGGCCGTCGCCATCACAGGGTTGAAATTCCGTTGCGCTCGGTGGAACTGCAGGTTCCCGAACGTGTCGGACCGGTGGGCGCGAACGAAGGCGTAATCCAGCGGCAGCGCGTATTCCAGCAGGTATTCGCGCCCGTTGATCACCCGCGTCTCCCGCCCCTCGGCCAGTTCGGTCCCGACGGCGGTGGGTGTGTAAAACGCCGGGATCCCGGCCCCCGCCGCCCGCAACCGCTCCGCCAGCGTGCCCTGAGGCACCAGCTCGGCGTCGCATTCCCCGGACTCGTAGTATTTGGTGAAGGGCAGCACGTCGGTGGGGCGGGTGGCGGCGGTGAAGGCACAGATCACCTTGGCGACCTGCCCGTTCTCCACCAGCATCCCCATGTCGGGCATGCGCGGGCTGGCCGCGCCGCCGGTGGTGTTGCCCACCAGAGTCAGGCGTTTCGCGCCTTGCTCCAGCAATGCCTTGATCAGGTTGAAGGGCACCCCCGGCATGGCGAACCCGCCGAAGCCGATGGTGCTGCCGTCCTCGATTCCCGCGACCGCGTCGCGAAAACTATCCACCTGTTTGGATTTCAATGCCATCTTGGATCTCGTCCTCGTCTGGCCGCGATCAACGGGCAGCGCGCGGGTTTAGTCAAGGTGTCGCTTGACGGCGGGGTGTCCGGCGCCGTGAACTCCACCCACAACCAAGGAGACGTCGCATGCCCGTCCTGGACCCCAACCGTACCATCCTCACCGGCGAGAATCCGTTCATCCGCCTGAGCGCCACCGACGACGGCCCCATCACCACCAACGCCAGCTATTGGCGCATCCTGATGTCCGGCGCCGGCCCCGGCCACGTGCTGTATCTGAAAAGCGAGCTGACCGAGAACAAGTGGCGCATCTACTCCGACAACATCGCCATGGCGCGCTGGCTGCAATCCACCGTGCAGGGGATGCTGAACCCGGAGACCGCCGACCAGACCATCCCGGTCGTCGATGCCGAGTTCACCAAGAACGGCGACGCCCGCGATTTCTGGACCGAACGCCTGGAAACGACCGAGGAAGAGATCGCCCTGACCTGGTACCGCATCGGCGAACCCCTGCTGATCCACACCGAACCCTACTCGGACCCCGCCCGCCCGTACGGCGTCTGCACTCTGCTGATCCCGGCCCTGGGTGCCCGTCTGACCCGCAACGGCGTGGACGCGGTCGGCCAGCCCTGGCCGCGTGTGCGGGAGGGGAAACCCTTCAGCACCTGCGCGCTGGCGTTTTCGGAGAGCTGGACGGAGCGACGATAAACCACTCCGTTCATTTTCCTACCCGTGGGGATGATGACAGACGCCCCGCTTTCCCCCATTGTCTCCCTCGTTCGATTTCATAGGGAGAGAATGCCATGGGCATGATGGATGGAAAGGTTGCCGTCGTTACCGGCGCCGGCGGCGGTATCGGGCGGGCGACCGCGCTGGAACTCGCGGCCAACGGGGCGATGGTCGTGGTCAACGACATCGGCGGGACCGTCACCGGCGAAGGCCGTGACGCCGGCCCGGCGGCGCGCGTCGTCGCCGAGATCACGCAGAAGCACGGGGCAGGGCGCGCCGTCGCCAACGCCGGCAGCGTCGCCAGCTGGGAAGACGCCCAGCGCATGGTGCAGGATGCCATCGACAATTTCGGCCGCATCGACATGGTCGTGAACAACGCCGGCATTCTGCGCGACCGCATGTTCCACTACATGTCCGTCGAGGAATGGGACGCCGTCATTAAGGTGCATCTGTATGGCGCCTTCCACGTCTCCCGCGCCGCGGTGCCGCATTTCCGTAAGCAGGAGAGCGGGGCCTATGTGCACATCACCTCGACCTCCGGCCTGATCGGGTCGGTCGGGCAGACCAACTACGGCGCCGCCAAGCTGGGCATCGCCGGCCTGTCGCGTTGCATCGCGATGGACATGCAGCGCTACAACATCCGCTCCAACTGCATCGGGCCGCATGCGTTCAGCCGCATGATCGAAACCGTCCC
>CAITUP010000023.1 GCA_903895595.1 uncultured Acetobacteraceae bacterium
CACGTCCATGCGGATTTTCCCCGGACGCGCGCGCCGCACAGACGATCGGGAATTCGTTCGCGGGATGTGTGAATCCGGTAGGGACAAGCCCTGGGATGACGGATGGGGCGAATGACGGCGTTCAAGCGATTGCCCTGGCACTTCCTACCCCACCTTCGGCACAAACGCCCGCGTCGCGAAATGCTCATCCCCCGAGGCGAACCGCACCCCCGCCGCCTTCACCGCGTCATCCGGCACCTTCTCCAGCGGCACATAGTACCGGTCATCCGCCCGCACCAGCGTGTCGTTATCCACCCGGTTGTAGCAGCAGATCAGCGTCCACCGCCGAAACGGCGACCGGTTCTGCGCGGACCGGTGCAGCGTGTTCGCATGAAAGAACACCGCGTCGCCGGGTTCCAACTCGCACGGCACGATGTCCAGCCGTTCGACGATTGCCTTCATCCGTTCGGGGTCGGCGACGTTCTGGCCCTCGCCCGGCACCGGCACGTGTTCGATGCGGCCGAGCAGATGGGAACCGCGCACCATCTCCAGGCAGCCGTTTTCGACGCCGGAGCGATCCAGCGCGATCTGGCAGCTCGCCAGATGCGGGAAAAGGCAGCCGTTGTAGTACCAGTAGCCGTAATCCTGATGCCACTCCCACGCACCGCCGACGAAGGGTTCCTTCGCGGTCAGCTTGGATTGGTAGTGGTAGACGGGCCCGCCCAGCAGCGCCGCCATCGTATCCACCATCCGCTCGCACCGCGCCGCCATGCCGTAGACGCTGCCGCCGGCGCGGTTCCACAGAGCGATGCGGGTGGCGGCGCCCTGCGCGTCCAATCGGTCGATCATGTGGTCGCGGACCTCGGGGTCTTCCTCCATCGCGCGTCGCAGGAGATCGACTTCCTCGGCGTCGAACATGCCGCGGACGATGCGGTAGCCGTCGCGTTCGAACGCCGCCAGATCGGCCGGTGTCATGATACTTGCCATGGTAATTCTCCCCCCTCGACCCCAATATGGTCGGCTACACGTGACCTCGCCGCCCCGGCACTGTACCTTGCACCCGAGCAGCCAACCAGCGGAACCCAACCGGCATGACCGATTACCTCAATCTCCTCTCCGATCTCATCGCCAAAGCCCGTGCCGCGGGGGCCGACGCGGCGGATGCCGTGCTGGCGGCTGGGACATCGCTGTCCGTGTCCCGCCGGCTGGGCGAGACCGAACATATCGAACGGGCGGAGGGTCGCGACCTCGGCCTGCGGGTCTTCATCGGACAGCGCGCCGCGATGGTGTCCTCCAGCTCCGTCGATCCCGCCGGGTTTCAGGCGCTGGCCGAACGGGCGGTCGCCATGGCGCGCGTGGTGCCGGAGGACCGGTTCGCCGGCCTCGCCGACACCGCCCGCCCGCCGGAGCTGGATAATCTCGACCTCGACGACGGCACCGAACCCACGGCCGAGATGCTGATCGCACGCGCGGCCATCGCCGAGGACGCCGCGCGCGCCGTCGCCGGCGTGACCAATTCCGAGGGCGCCGACGCCGGGTTCAGCCGAGCGGAGGTGGTGCTGGTGACATCGGCCGGGTTCGCGGGACGACGGAGCGGCACGAGCCATTCGATCTCCGCCACCGCTTTGGCCGGCACCGGGACCGACATGCAGCGCGACTACGACTATCACGGCACCGCGCATCTGTCGGACCTGGACGACCCCGCGGCGATCGGCCGTTCCGCTGGGGAGCGTGCGGTGCGCCGGATGAACCCGACCCGGCCGCAAACGGCCAAACTGACTGTCATCTACGATCCGCGCGTCGCCGGCGGCCTGCTGGGACATCTGACGGGCGCGATCAACGGCGCCTCCGTTGCGCGCGGAACGTCGTTCCTGAAGGACAAAATGGGGCAATCCATCTTCGCCCCCGGCATTTTCGTGCACGACGATCCTCGCCGCATCCGGGGCGGGCGGTCCAAAGTGTTCGATGGGGAGGGCACCCCGACCCGCGCCCACACCCTCATCGACGACGGCAAGCTGACCACCTGGCTGCTCGACAGCCGCTCCGCCCGGCAATTGGGCCTGGTGTCCACCGGACACGCCGCGCGCGGCACCGGCGGGCCGCCATCGCCGTCCACCACCAATCTGTATCTGGCGGCGGGCAAGCTGCCGCCCGCCGAACTGATGGCCGACATCAAGCTCGGGCTGTACGTGACCGAGTTGATCGGCATGGGCGTGAGCGGGCTGACCGGCGATTACAGCCGGGGCGCGGCCGGGTTCATGATCCGCGACGGCGTCCTGGCGGAGCCGGTGGCGGAGATCACGATCGCATCCAACCTAAATGACATGTTTGCGCACTTGACCCCGGCCAACGATCTGCGGTTCCGTCGCGGTACCGATTCCCCTACCGTGCGGGTGGACGGAATGACGATGGCCGGTGGGTAACGTCCCTCTGGTCCGAGACAGGGAGGCTCCCCATATCGTGGGTGCCCATAACCAAAAGACAGGCACCATGAAGCGTACAAACACCTTTATCGCTCTGATCCCCGCGCTGGCCCTCGTGCTGGCACCCGGTCTGGCCGACGCCAAGGCCCTCGGCGGCGCGTCCGCGGGCAGCCGAGGCGCCAATACCTTTTCCGCGCCGCCCAGCACGAACACCGCCCCATCGGGCGCGATGCCGATGCAGCGCACCATGACGGCACCCTCGGCGCCGGCCGCTGGCGCTCGGGCACCGGGCATGGCGCCGCAACCGATGGCCCCACGTTCGTCGTTCGCCTCCGGGCTGATGGGAGGGCTGATCGGTGCCGGCATCGGCGGCATGCTGTTCGGCCACGGCTTCATGGGCGGCGGTCTGGGGATGATGGGCTTCCTGGGTCTGCTGTTGCAGATCTTCCTGGTCGTGATGATCGTCCGGTTCCTGTACCGGATGTTCATGGGCAGCCGCACCCCCGCTTTGGCGCAGGGCCCGGATGTTTACGCGCGTCAGGCGCAGCCCAACGCGATGCCCCCGATGGGTGGCGGCAGTGCCGGCGGGCTTCCGCCGATCACCATCGGCCCGCAGGACTATCAAACGTTCGAGCAGCTGCTGCAAGGCATCCAAACCGCCTGGAGCAACCAGGACATGAACGGCCTGCGCGCCATGGCGACCCCGGAAATGGTCAGCTACTTCAACGAACAGCTCTCTGAGATGGCCAGCCGCGGCGTGCGCAACGTCGTGGGCGATGTGAAGCTGCAATCGGGCGATCTGGCGGAGGCGTGGTCGGAAGGGGCGCGGGAATACGCGACGGTGGCGATGCGCTGGTCGATGACCGACGTGACGATGGACCGTACCGGCCGGGTCGTGGACGGCAACCCGAACGAGCATGTGGTGTCCACGGAAATCTGGACCTTCGTGCGGGCACGCGGCGGTACCTGGGTGCTGTCGGCAATCCAGCAGGCGCGGTAAGGTCGCGCCTCTTCCGAAGGAGGCACCATGTCCGCGCTCGAGCCCATCCCCTACAGCGACGCCAAACTGCGCCGCATTCTGTCCTCGGTGCGGACCATCGCGATGGTCGGGGCGAGTTCCAACTGGAACCGCCCCAGCTATTTCGTGATGAAATACCTGCAAAACAAAGGCTACCGGGTCATCCCGGTGAACCCTGGCACCGCCGGCAAGGAACAGCTGGGCGAGACGATCTACGCCAGCCTGCGCGACATCCCCGACAAAATCGACATGGTCGACGTGTTCCGCGCGTCCGACGCCGTCGGGCCGATCGTCGAAGACGCCATCGCCATCGGCGCCAAGATCGTTTGGATGCAGCTCGGCGTCCGCAATGACGACGCGGCGGCGGTGGGCGAAGCGGCAGGGCTGGAAGTCATCATGAACCGCTGCCCGAAGATCGAATTCGGGCGGCTCGGCGGGGAACTGTCCTGGAGCGGCGTGAACTCCGGCATTATCCGCAACAAAGCGGCGCAGGCGCCGACCGACCGCCGCAGCAAGCCGCAACCCTTGCCGGTGACCAACGTCGAATACGGTTTCGAAACCCGCGCCGTCCACGCCGGCGCGGCACCGGACCCGACCACGGGCGCTCGGTCCACGCCGATTTACCAGACCACGGCTTACGTGTTCGACGATGTCGATCATGCCGCGTCTTTGTTCAACCTGCATAATTTCGGCTATATCTACTCGCGCCTGACCAACCCGACCGTGTCGGTGCTGGAAGAACGCATCGCCAGCCTGGAAGGTGGGCGCGCGGCCGTCGCGGCATCCTCGGGCCACGCCGCGCAGTTCCTGGTCTTCGCGACGATGCTGGAGCCGGGCGACGAATTCCTGGCATCGACGCAGCTTTATGGCGGTTCGCTGACGCAATTCGGCCTGTCGTTCAAAAAGCTGGGCTGGCACTGCCATTTCGTGAACCCGCTCGATCCCGAAAACTTCCAGCGGGCGATGACGCCGAAAACCAAAGCGATCTTCGTGGAAAGCCTCGCCAATCCCGGCGGCGTGATCGTCGATCTGGAGGCTATCGCGCGTATTGCTCACGCCAACGGCATTCCGCTGATCGTCGATAATACCCTGGCGACGCCGTATTTGTGCCGCCCGTTCGAGTGGGGGGCGGATATCGTCACGCATTCGACGACGAAGTTCCTCGGCGGGCACGGCAATTCCATGGGTGGCATGGTCGTGGAAAGCGGCAAGTTCGACTGGGCGCAAAACAGCAAGTTTCCATCGATGACCGAGCCCGAACCGGCCTATCACGGGCTGCGGTTCTACGAGAATTTTGGGGATTTCGCGTTCACCACCAAAGCCCGCGCGGTGGCGTTGCGCGATTACGGCCCCACCATGGCGCCGATGAACGCGTTTCTGACCATCACCGGCACCGAAACTTTGCATGTCCGGATGGAGCGTCATTGCGCCAACGCCCAAGCCGTAGCCGAGTTCCTGTCCATCCACCCGAAGGTCGCTTGGGTTTCCTACGCCGGTCTGAAGGATAATAAATATTACGATCTCGGCCAGAAATACATGCCGCGCGGTGCCGGCGCGGTGTTCACCTTCGGTGTCAAAGGCGGTTACGAGGCCGGGATCAAAATGGTGGAGGGCGTGCGTCTGTTCTCCCACCTCGCGAACATCGGCGACACCCGCAGCTTGATCCTGCATCCGGCCTCGACGA
Source organism: uncultured Acetobacteraceae bacterium (assembly GCA_903895595.1). GTDB lineage: Bacteria > Pseudomonadota > Alphaproteobacteria > Acetobacterales > Acetobacteraceae > Rhodopila. The sequence goes on from CAITUP010000023.1 coordinate 5,105, forward strand.
CGCACCGGCAGCTGACGGAAGAGCAACGGATCAATGCCGGGGCCGGACCGGATGTGATCCGTTTGTCGATCGGTCTGGAGACGGCGGCGGATTTGATTGCCGATCTGGATCAGGCGCTATCTTAAACCCGTCATGGTCGGGCTTGACCCGACCACCTCATGCCCACGGGATGGAGATGGTCGGGACAAGCCCGACCATGACGCAATGGCAAGAATATACTACGGCTGGGTCGTCGTTGCTGTCACGTTCGTCACCATCGGCATCGGCGTCAACGCCCGCACGGCCTTCTCGCTCCTGTTCCCGCCGATCCTGACGGAGTTCGGTTGGGGCCGCGGCGTAACCGCCGGCGCGTTCTCTTTCGGCTTTGTCGTATCGGCGATCCTCAGCCCGCTGATGGGCCGGTTGATGGACAAGGCCGGTCCGCGCGTTGTCATGGAACTCGGCACCGTCCTGATGGGCGCCGGCCTCCTGCTGGCACCGCTGACGTCGCAGCCCTGGCACCTGTATCTATCCATCGGCGTGCTGGTGGGTGGAGGCAGCGTCTGTCTCGGCTATTCCGGCCAGTCGCTGTTTCTCCCCAACTGGTTCGTCCGCCGCCGCGGGATGGCGCTGGGGATCGCCTTCGCCGGGGTGGGAGTCGGCTCGGTTACGCTGCTGCCCTGGATGCAATCCATGATCGCTCAGGTCGGCTGGCGCACCGCCTGCTGGACGCTGGGCCTGGTTGTGCTGGTCGTGCTGGCGCCAATCAACCTGCTTCTCCGCAAGCGGCCGGAGGATATGGGCCTGCTGCCGGACGGCGACGCGGCGCCGCATGCTTCCGCCGCACCCCCGCCGTCCAACATCGTCGATCCCGCCTGGGCGTCGGTCGATTGGACGTTGGCTCGCGCGCTGCGCACCGGCCGATTCTGGTGGCTGGCGCTGGGATACGGTGCCGGCCTGTATGTCTGGTACGCCGTCCAGGTGCACCAAACCAAATACCTCACCGAGATCGGCGTCAGCCCCACCGCCGCCGCCTGGGCCTTGGGTTTTGTCAGCCTCGCCGGCATTCCCGGCGGCATCGTGCTGGGGCATTTGTCCGACCGGATCGGGCGGGAGTGGGTGTGGGCGATCAGTTGCCTCGGCTTCGCGTTCTGCTTCCTGGCGCTGCTGGCCTTGGGTTTCTACCCGTCGATGACGCTGGTCTACCTGATGGTGATCGTGCAAGGCGTGTTGGGTTACGGCCTGACCTCGGTGATGGGCGCCATCGTGGCGGAGATATTTCAGGGCCGGAATTTCGGGGCGATCTTCGGCACCGTCATGGTCGCCGCTTTGGCCGGTGGCGCCGCCGGGCCGTGGCTGACCGGCACACTGCACGACGTGCTCGGAGACTACGTGCTGGCGTTCTGGCTGGGGGTCGCGATCAGCCTGATCTCGGCGCTGGCGGTTTGGCGCGCGGCGCCCCGTACGGTTCGGGCGGTCGCGGGGCGGACGCCTATTCCCCCACCGCGATCAGCTTGATCCGCCGCCCATCGACGCCCAGCGCGATCTCGCCCCGCTTCAACGCCTGCGCGTCGGAGCCGAACACGTCGAAGCGCCAGCCGTGCATGGCGGGGACGTTCGGCCGTTCCTCCGACGCGAGCCGGTCGATGTCGTCGGAGTTCGCGACCAGCTTCGGCGCGACATGATGCTGCTCGCACTTCGCGGCCAGCAGCACTTTCAGCAGCGAGACCAGAGCCGCCGACGGACGCGGTGTTTCGCGCGGCACTGGCGGCAGCGGCATCGCGTCGTCCGCCAAAGCCTCATTTTCCGCGATCAGCGCCAGGATCGACTGGCCGCTTTTCCCTTCCGCGAAGCCCCGCGAAATCCCCCGCGCCCGCGCCAAGTCCTCGGCCGTGCCCGGCGCGGTGGCGGCGATTTCCAGCACCGCTTCGTCCTTCACCAGCCGCTGGCGCGGAATGTTCAGGCGCTGTGCCTCGGCCTCCCGCCACGCCGCGAGGGCCTTCAGCCGCCCGAGGAACCGCCGGTTGTTGCTGCGCGGGCGCAGCCGCTCCCAGGCGACCGACGGCTCGATCCGGTAGGTGGCGGGGTCATGGAGAATGGCCATTTCCTCGCCCACCCATTCCAGGCGATCGTCGGCGCGGAGCTTGGCGCAGAGGGCTTCGTAGACATCCCGCAAATGGGTGACGTCGGCGGCGGCATAGGCGATCTGCGCGGCCGACAGCGGACGGGCACCCCAGTCGCTGAACCGGTGCACCTTGTCGATAGCGGCGCCGGTCAGGCCCGACACCAGCGCGTCGTAGCCCACCTGATCGCCGAACCCGGCGACCATGGCGGCGACCTGGGTGTCGAACATCGGCTTCGGCACGTCGCCGAATTTCAGCACGAAAATCTCGATGTCCTGCCGAGCGGCATGGAACACTTTGGTGACGGCCGGATCGGCGAAGAGTTCCTGTAGCGGGGTCAGGTCCAGGTCCGGGACCAACGCATCCACGACGGCGACTTCCTTGGTGCCGCCGAGCTGCACGACGCAGAGTTCGGGCCAGTAGGTCCGTTCGCGCATGAACTCGGTATCGACGGTGACGAAGGTCTCCGATCGCAAGCGCTGGCACAATGCGGCGAGGGCTTCGGAGGTGGTGATCAGGTCGGGCGTGGGATGGAGAGAACTGGGCATGACTAGCTTCTACCGGATCGGTGCGGCGAACGATAGGATGCGAGCAGGGGGAAGATAAAGCGCGTCGGCTTCCCGCATGGGCTGTGGAAGACGGGCTTGTGGCGCGATCCCGAGCGGCGTGTCGCTCGGAACAGATGGCATCCGCCGCCCCGAAATCCGGCTTCGCGGAGTGTCGAATTCGAAACGCCGTCCTTCGAGGTCGTCACGATCTACGGCACAGAGTTGAAGGCCGTTGCCTGATCTGGCGGTTGCGGATCGGCCCATCGAATGGACACCGCTCGGGGACCGAGAAAGGCCATAGGGCAAACACGATCGCGCTGGAACGCGTGGCGGCAAACCGAGGCGCTGCGCGGTCAACCGCGCAGTCCTGTCGCTCGGCGTTGATCGGCTATACCGACGAGGCCGTGGAGCAGGTCCGCGCCCTTCGGGGTCATTATTAGGCTCTTGCGAGGGATGCGGCGATCCGGGCGCTGGATCAAGCGCTGGCGGACGCGGAGCAGCGCAATCGCTTGAAGGTACCCGGAACACTGTATTGGGGAATTGGGGAATTGGGGAATTGGCCGATCCAATCCGTCATCCTCGGCCTCGTGCAGAGGACCAATACGGGCAAAAATTCGCGATTTTCTGCCCGGATTGGTCCCGGGGGGTATGAACCGGGATGATCCCTGACACTTATACCGGGATGATGGTTGACAGTCTCCAATTTACCGCAGGGAGGACCCGCGGATGGTTTGGAACGTCACGAGTGTCACGGATGAGCGTTTTC
>CAITUP010000024.1 GCA_903895595.1 uncultured Acetobacteraceae bacterium
GCTGACGGAGTCGGTGAAGGGGCTAACGGAGCAGGTGGCCTTGCTGACGAAGGACCTGCACGCGCATTTGATGAAAGAGGGGTAAAACGCTCTACCCGACCTTTCGCCACTTCTGCAATGATCGCAAATTGTCCGGCCGCGGCTTATCGGCGAACAATTGCGGCCACTGGGTCCAGGACACCTCGCCCACGTAGATATCGCCACGGCTGTCCACGCAGATCCCGTGCGGCGCCATGAACTCCGTCGCCCCAAGGCCCGGCCCAAGCCCGCCGAGGCGCGCCAGCCGCTTGCCGGTATTGTCCACGATCGTGATCCGCGGCCCGAGGTTCGGCATATGCCGGTTCACCGGCTGCACCGGCCCAAGCTCCCCGATGTAGCACACCGGACATTTCCCGGGCGGCATGTAAAGCCCGCAGGGACGGTGCAGATTGTTCCACTGCGTCTCGTACTTGCCGTTGCCGTCGAACACCTGCACCCGATGATTCTCCCGGTCCGCGACATACACCCAACCATCGGCATCGCAGGTGATGTTATGGGTGATGTTGAACTCCCCCGGATCCGTGCCCGGTCCACCCCACGACAGCAGCAGCTTGCCGTCCGGCGAATATTTATGCACCCGTGAGTTGCCGTAACCGTCCGCCACGAAAATATCCCCGTTCGGCGCCATCGCCGTATGGGTGCAGCGATGAAACGGCTCCCCGCTCATATACGGCGCCGGCTTGCCGGAGACGCCGAGCTGCAGCAGAATTTTGCCATCCAGCGTGCATTGCCGGACCGTGTGATCGCCGTCGTCGGTCAGCCAGATCGTGTCGTCGGGCGCCATGAACACGCCGTGCGCTCGGGGATATTGGCCTTCGCCCCACGACCGCAGGAAATTGCCGTCGCGATCGAACACCATCATCGGGTGCTCGCCGCGATTGAAGACGTAGACATTGTCCTTGGCATCCACCCCGACGCTGCCAATCTCCTTGAACGACCAGCCCGGCGGCAATTTCGCCCAGTTTTCGACCGGCTCGTAGGTGTATTCGCCCGTTCCTTGCGTCGCCATGGCCGCTCCCTCCTTGTTCCAAGGCCCGAAGCTTGTCATGAAGCAACCTGTTCGGCAAAGGGGGGCCGAGACCGTGAGTGGATCCGACAGCAAGGACACTAACGCAACGGAACCGCGGGTGCCGCGTTCCCGTATCCACAGGCATCTTCGCGCGCTGTCCCGGCTCGACCGGGCAGTGGCAGTTCTCATTGCCTGGGCGGAATCGCGCTCGATCCTCAAACTGCCCTCCATGCTGGGCCAGTTGTCGGTTTTAATGGTCGCGATCACTTATGTGACCGATGCCCCGAAAAGGCGCCAAATCCTCATCGACGACGCACTCAAATCGATCCAAGCCGCCGAAACCGAACCGTTCAGCGATGCGCGCCGACGCGGTTTATTGCTGCTGAAGGAATATTGTGTCAACGCGACAGGCCTGCGCCTGGAAACCGCCGAGCTGCCCGGAATCGATCTCAGTCCCTGCGAAACAGGCGACTACCGCATGACGTTCGGTTGGCCGCCGTACCGGTCGGAAACGCTGCCGTTCGACCTGTCGCATGCCCATCTGGCAAATGCGAACCTGCGTGGCGCCGACCTCACGCGGGTCCAATTGAACGGTGCCGATTTACACGAGGCCAACCTGCGCGACGCCAATCTGCACGGAGCATCTTTGGATGGCGCCAACCTCAATGGCGCCGATTTGCGGGGTGCGGATCTGACGGGTGCCTCCCTGCATGCCGCACAGCTGGCAAAAGCAAACCTGGATGGCGCGAATTTGTCCCGAACGGACCTGTCGCGCAGCGATATGACGGCGGCGCATGTCGTTCGGGCGCAATTCGAGAACGCCAATCTTGCCGATACGCTTCTGATTGGCGCCGATCTGGCGGGGGCCAATCTGGATCATGCGAATCTTTACCGAGCGAACTTGGCCGGCGCACAACTGAAACATGCGAGCCTGGATGGGACGATGGTATTGGGTGCCACCCCGAAGGGGGCAATCGCGAGAACGAATGGCGTGCAACGCGATTTCCATATCGCCCTGCTGACGATCGACCATAATGATGGGTACTTCGACGACGTCGAAGCCGGGTTGCGCGACTATCTGACCATTCCGCCAAAGGCAGGCGCAACACGCGGCGAACTGACGGCAGTTCGTGCGACATACCACCGGCTGGATTGGGAAGATCAGGCCATCGCGGACCTGATACAGGAAGATATCGATGCCATCGTCTTGTCGCCCGTGCACGATAAATTATCGCAACGCGCGATCGAAGCCGCCTACGACGCCGGGGTGGTGGTGGTCTGCTACAACAGTTGCGTCGAAGGTTCCAACCTGAACAGCTTTTTTGCCGGACGGTTCGAAAGCGATCAGGTCGCGATAGGGCGTTCGGTCGGCGCCCATCTGGCCGCGACGATGGGGCGGGAGGCGCGGGGGAAAATCGTCGAACTCGGTATCCTCCATTGCGGCGTAAACGAGGAATCCTGTTACCGCCGCTACATCGGTTTTCAATCCGCGCTGAACGAGGCTGGGGTCGTTTCGAGGCTAACCGGCAGCCAGGAAGGCTGGAACGGCTTGAATGCCCCACAGGCCGCCGAACTGCTGCTCGCCGAAAATCCTGGTATCAATGTGTTGTGGGCGGCCAACAACGCAGGCACCGAGGCAATCGCTCGGGCAGCCGCGGAGGCACAACGCCCGATCTACGTGGCTGGCACCGATATGACCCCCGCGATCCAACAGTTGCTGAAGCAGACGGGACCGAATCCGTTGCGCGCCGTGGCGGCGCAATCGCCCCGGATTATGGGACGATGCGCCGCGGCAGCGGCGTTGATGGCGTTGCGCCGGTCCGGCGCCGAGACATTGCCGGAACAATGCCGCGGCGCCATGCCGGTGCAACTGCACACCCATTCCTGAACGATTATTCCGCCGCCTTGCGAACTTCCGGTTCCCGGAATTTGGTGCGGAACACATCCCATTCCCGCGCGCCGACCCGATTGAACGCGTCGCGCACCGTCATCCCGCGGCGCGGCGCCGGGTGCACATGGGACGATTTCAGCTCCGCCAACACATCGTCGCAGGCCCCGATCACGGCCTTGAACAGCAATCCGGGAACGATCGCGAATTTGTAGCCGAATTTATCGGCCTCCCGCAGGTCGATATCGGGCGTTTTTCCACCCCACACCACGTTCAACAGGCACGGTCCGCGCACCAGTTTCGGCACGGCGGCGATTTCCTCCATCGTCTGCGGCGCTTCCAGGAAGGCCATGTCGGCGCCGGCCTCCAACGCCGCGTTGGAACGGCTGACGGCTTCCTCGAACCCGATCACCGCCCGCGAATCCGTGCGTGCGATCACCACGAAATCCCGATCCCGCCGAGCACCGACGGCCGCTCGGATTTTCGCGAGCCAGTCTTCGCGAGAGACGAGTTCCTTGTCGTCCAGATGCCCGCAGCGCTTAGGGGAAACCTGATCCTCGATATGGATGCCCGCCACCCCCGCGCGTTCGTAATCCTGTACGGTGCGCACGACATTCAGTTCGTTGCCGTAGCCCGTATCGGCGTCGGCGACGACAGGGACATCCACCGCCCGCACCATGCGCGCCGCGTTGGCGACCATTTCGGTTTCCGTCAGGAGCCCAAAATCGGGGTAGCCGTGGGACACCGACGTGCCGGCTCCGGTCATATAAACCGCCGGGAAACCGGCCTGCGCCACCAGCATCGCGGTCAGCCCATCGTAAGCGCCGGGCGCGATGGTCATACCGGGGGCGTTCAACAAGGCACGCAATTTCGTCGATTGGTTCATCGTTTCAATCCTTCATTTACGAGCCGGATCGGCATCCCAAGGCCCCGGAAAACGTCCGCGCTGCTCGGGCGGAACCCCGAACACCTGTTCCTTCGACGGCCATTGGTCCGGCGGCAATTCATAGGAGACTTCCAGCCCGTTGCCATCGGGATCGCGGAAATAAATCCCCAGCGAAATGCCGTGATCGACAATGGCCTCGATCTTGACGTCGTTGTCCTTCAGCCGCGCGTAGGAATCCTTCAGCGCGTCCAGGCTTTCCACCATCCAGGCCATATGGTTCAGCCCAACCTGACCTTTTTGCTGCAAAGGCGCATCGGGCCCGACCTGCATCAACGCGACCTCATGCGACTGATCCAGATCGGCGGACAGGAAGGCGGCCGCGCCGGGACGATGGTGATAGGTGTGCAGACCCAGCACCTTTTTGTACCATTCATGCGCCTTATCGGCGTCCCGCACGTAGATGTTGACGTGGCCGAGGTACATCTTGCGATTGCTCATGGTGTGTCCTCCTGATTCAGAAACGCCAGCACGCGATCCGTGATTTCCTTCTTCGGGAAAATAGCCGCCAGCGCTCGCGCCCGAGTCAGCGGGTCGCTGGCAAAAAACCGTTCGTACAACACCTGCCGCTGCCCAAACGAGCTGCACGCGATGTCCCACGCGAGGTGGAACAGTTTCACCCGGCCGCGGGCATCGGATGTTTCGGTGGCCAGATACTGCTCGATATGTCCGCCCAGGGGTCCGGACATATCGGCCTCGGTCGGCAGGATCATCAGGCTGGACGAACCCAGAAGTTGCAGAATTTCCGCCATCCGCGGATACGCCGTCATGAACAGGTTACGGGTGGTTTCCGCCGGCAACGAAGCCGGGCACATCACACCGAATTCGTTCACCGTCGCATCGGCCTCCGCCGCCCGCATGCAGGCGCGCATCAGTTCCGTATACATCATCAACTCGCCGATACGTTCCTGCGAGTGCGGCAGATGCGCATTCCCCAGGGTTTCCGTCATCAGCAGCGCGGTACCCAGCACCAGCTCGCACTTCGCGAGGTTTTTCGCCGCCCCCTGATGCGACGTATGGGCCGAGGAAAACGTCGCGTAGGCCGTGTTGTTCAGACGATCGACATCGCCGTAGATGAACACGCGCTCCCACGGTACCAGAACGTCGTCGAAGAAAACGATCGTGTCCATTTCCTCGAACCGGGAACCCAATGGGTGGTCGAAATGGGATTTACCGTAGTCGAAAGAATCGCGACACAGAAACCGCAGACCGGGCGTCGCGCAGGAAATGGCGAAACTCAGCGCGAACGGGCTGTGTTCGGACGTATGCTGGCCCAGACGCGGCGAATACACCGCGATCTCATCCGCAAGCGGCCCCAACGTCGCCAACACACGCGCGCCCCTTACGATCAGCCCGGCGGAGGTTTCCTTCACCGCCTGCAACGCCGTCCCTTCCTCCAGATTGAACGCACCGGAAACGGTCCGGCTGCGTTGCAGATTGATCAGCGAATGCGTCACAACCAGATCGTTCTCGGAGATATACTCGTAGTAACGGCGCATGTTGGTGCCGTATTCCGGTTTCTTCTCCCCGAAATAATCCGCCGCGCCGGCCCAGGCGGCATAGGTCACGTTCATGAAATCGGGCGACCGCCCCATCATCCCGCAGGTCGTGCGCGCCCAGTTCAGCATCATGACGCGCCGGCGTTCCAGATCGGACTGGGTGCGCGGCACGATGAACGACAACCCGATCGGATCGCCGGACAAGGGCGAGGTAAAGGTCATGCTGTCGCGCAGCGCCATCTGCTGGTCGTACAGAGAGGCGATGGCCCGCGCCCCACCGCTCAGTCCGGGATGGGTGGTAACATCGGCGACGCGTTCGCCGCGCAGCCAGACTTCCCGCGGCTGCTCGCGCAGACCTTGCAGATAGGCGGAACCCGAACGCGCCGGCATCTATACCCTCCCGTGGTTGAGGGCATGATCGGCCGTTGCCGCGCGGCGTCAAGAGTGGGGGGTGGGCGCAAAAAAGCGCCGGGCGTTAACCTTTAATTTACTTTTGGGGAGTAAAAAATTTTTTGGCCGGCAAGATTTCCCTGCCGGCCAATCGCAAGGAGTACGCGATGAGTGCGCATCTCGTTCGCCTGCTGGCGCTTGTAGCGATTTTTGTCCTTCGGGTCAATATCGACATCGGGCGCAAGTAGGGGAGGGCCGGGCCGGAAACGGGCCGGCCTGCCCCTTGCGAGCCCTTAATTGGCCGCCATGAAGTCCGTGACGAGCCGTGCGACCTCGGTCGGCTTTTCCATCTCCGCGAAATGGCCGCAATCGGCGATGGTCGTCATGGTCGCGTTGCGCAGCGCCTTGACATAGGCGTGGCCGGCGCTGATCGGCACGATCCGGTTGTCGTCGCCCCACAGCACCAAGGTCGGCGTGCGCACGCCGCCCAGCAGATGCGGCAGGGTCTGGCTATACATGTAGGGCTTCCACGCCGTGCGGAAGCACATCTCGCGGCAGACGTCCCATTGTTCCAACTGCTCGATGCTGATGTCGCCATAGACCGCTTCGAACGCTTTCAAGTCGTGGAAGCCGGCGTGCGGATATTCGATGTACGACACGATCGCCTGATCGGCGATGTCGCCCACCGGCGGCTTGATGCCCATCGGCGCCACCAGCACCATGCGGCGGAACGCTTCGGGCGCCTGGCTGGCCATTTCCGCGGCGATCCAGCCGCCGAAGCCCAGACCCACGACCGACACGTCGGTCACGCCGAGGTCCGCCAGCAGCCACGTCGTCATAGCCGCGATGTCGCGCGGGTGGCGCATCCATTCCGGGCGTTCGGATTTACCCCAGCCGGGGTGGTGCGGCACGATGACGTCGAAGTTCTCGGCCAGCGCGTCGTAGAAAGGAAGCCGGTCCGGCGTGCCGATGTCGTGATGCAGGACCAGGATCGTCCGGCCGGACCCGGCGCGCGAAAAGTGAATTTTGCATCCGGCGATTTCTTTGACCGAGTCGGTCCAGTTCGCAGTCATCCGCTCTCTCCCCCCAACGATGGTTTGGCTGGGGGGAGGATACTCACGGGTAGCCTGCCTTGTCCAATCGGCGGGGCCGCCTACTGCCCCATCGCGTGGAAAAAGTAATGGATCGCCTGCGCCATGATCCCCGGCGTCTGGACGGATGCGAAGTGCCCCGAATTCAGCTCCAGGAACTCCGCGCCGGGGATTTGCCGCGCCAGCGGCTCGATGGCCGAGGGCGGGCGCAGCGGGTCGTGTCGGCCGGCGGTGACCAGCGTCGGGCAGGCCACGCGCGGCAGTTCGCCGGTGATGTCTTCGTTCGCCAGCATGCGGTTAATCGCTGCGAAGCTCTCGGGGTCGTTGCCGAGCCAGCGGGCGCGGAAGTTGCGGTAATCGCTCTTGTTGAACTGAACGGCCGGCGGATAGGACAGTGCCAAGCTGGTTTCCACCACGCTCGCCATGCCGCCCGCTTCCACCGCCGCGGCTCGCTCCAGACTAGCCTGCTTGCGCTCGGGCGATGCACCGGTGGCGGGGGCATGCAGAACCAGTCCAGCGACCCGATCAGGGTTGCGCACCGCGTAATGCATCGCGATGCCGGAGCCCACGGCTATTCCGGCGAGACAGACCTTGCCCTGAATCCCCACCGCATCCAGCAGCGCGCCGATATCGCCTTCCATCTGGTTCCAGGTCACCGCCCCTTTAATCTTTTGCGACATTCCCGCGCCGCGGGTGTCGTAGCGCAGCACGCGGCGCGAATTGATCAGCGCCGGCATGACAGCATCCCAGCTATCCAGCGAGCCGCCCATTTCGTGCACCAGCACCAGCGTCGTCGGCCCCTCGCCGGACAACTCGTAGCGCAGGCTGGTGCCGTTGACTTCGACAAAGTTCATGGCAAACGTCCCTCTCCTTGTTGGCGCCAGGTTAAAGCGCGCCGTCCGCCGCGTGAAGGGTCCCCGTTCCATGTCGATGACGTTGCATTGGTCTCCGCGTTCGCCTTACGTCCGTAAGGTGATGATTGCCTTGCATGAGATGGGTCTACAGGACCGGGTGAAGATTGTCCGCACGGTCGCCGGCGGCACGACCCCGCATTGGGAGCTGATGAAGGTCAACCCGGTCGGCAAAATCCCGACGCTGGAGCTGGAAGACGGCACCGCGATCTACGACTCGCCCGTCATCATCGAATATCTGGATACGCATCACAGCGGCCCGAAGCTGTATCCGGCGGCGTGGCCCGAGCGGCTGACAGCCCTGCGCCGCCATGCGCTGGGCCAGGGAATGCTGGACAACGCGCTGCCGTTGCTGGGCGAGGGGTTCCGCCCGGCGGACAAGCAGAGCGAGCCGCACAAGGAACTCTGGCGCGCCAAGCTGCGCGCGTGCGTGGATGCGCTGGAAGGCGAAGCGGATGCGATGGCGTCCAGCGGCTTCACGGTCGGGCATTTGGCCATCGGCGTGGCGCTTGGATACCTCGATTTTCGCTTCGACGCGCTGCAATGGAGGACCGGGCATCCCAAGCTGGCGGCCTGGTTCGCGACATTCAACGCGCGCCCGTCGGTAGCGGCGAACATGCCGGTGGACGATCGATGAGCCCGTCCAGGGCCCGGATCGGATGAACACCCTCCAGGATCGCGCCCGCGCCCTCGTTCCGGCGTTGGCCGAGCGGGCCGCCGCCACCGAGGCCGCGCGGTCCGTGCCGGTTGAGACCGTCGCCGCCTATCACCGCGCCGGCCTCTACCGCGTGCTGCAGCCGAAGCGCTTCGGCGGCTTGCAGGAAAGTTTTTCCGTTTTTTCCGAAATCGGCGAAATCCTCGCGCAAGGCTGCGCCTCCAGCGCCTGGGTTTACACCGTGCTGGCGGAACACCAGTGGATTCTGGCGTGCATGCCGGAGCAGGCGCAGATCGACGTCTGGGGCGATAATCCCGCCGCATTGGCATCGTCCTCGCTGGCCCCGCGCAACAACGGAACCCCGGTCGCCGGCGGTTGGCGGGTCTCCGGCAGCTTCCCGTTTTCTTCGGGTTGCGAGCATGCCCAATGGGCGATCCTGGGCGTCCGGGCCGAGGACTCCGCCGGTAACAAGCCGACCCGCTACATGCTGGTGCCGATGGCGGAGATCGAAATCCTCGACGACTGGCATGTGCTGGGCCTGCGCGGCACCGGCAGCCGGACGCTGGTGTTGAAGGATGTGTTCGTCCCCGCGCACCGGACCGTGCTGCTGAAGGACCTGCTCGACGGCACGACGCCGGGCGCGGCGCTGTATCCCGATTACCCCGTCGTGCGGGCGCCGCGGGCGTTCCTGGTGCCGTTTTCGCTGCCGATGGTGATGTTCTCCCTGGCGGCCAAGGCGCTGGCGATGGTGCCGGCTTCCCTGCGGTCGCGCCTGTCGCGCGGCACCCGCGATCTCGGTGAATCCGAGGTCGTGCAGATGCGGCTGGCGGAGGCCGGCGCCGACATCGACCTCGGTAATCTGATCATGCGCACCCGCCGCGCCGAAAGCGTCGCGATGCTGGAATCCGGCCGCCCCATTGCGCCCGAGGACGCGATGCGCAACCGCCGCGACGTGTCCTACGCCGCCGAGATGGTCCGGCGCGGGGTGGAGGCGCTGGTGGAACTCAGCGGCTCCCGCGTCGTGCAGGACGGCGATCCGTTGCAGCCGATTTTGCGGGATGTGCTGACGATCGCCACACATACGGTGGTCCTGCGGCACGGGAATTACGTGCCCTACGGCCGCGCGATGCTCGGCCTGCCGTCGCCGGTGGGGGAGGTTTAGGCGTGGCCGTCCACCCCGTCATGCCGACGCAGGTCGGCATCCAC
>CAITUP010000025.1 GCA_903895595.1 uncultured Acetobacteraceae bacterium
CCGGCACGTCCATGCGGATTTTTCGGGACGCGCGCGCCGCGCAGACGATCGGGAATTCGTTCGCGGGATGCGTGAATCCGGTAGGGACAAGCCCTGGGATGACGGATGGGGCGAATGACGGCGTTCAAGCGATTGCCCTGGGACACGCGGCGTCACCGCGAGCGATAGACTGTTGCGAGTGTACGGCCGCGGCCCAGGACGGCGGTACCGATGGCTCGCGATGCTAAACCGCCTTCATTATTATTGTTCCAATTAACGATCGGCTCGATCGGAAAGATACCACACATCACTCCATTCAGACTGTCACCCCCGATCTTCCCGCCGAGCCCGCACGTCCTCCAGCGTGCCCGGCGTATCCAGCAACGGACGATGCGGGCAAGAAAATCATGTGCGGGACCGGGATGGCGGCAAACCGCCGCTCGGTTACCGCCGCGACCGGTCCGATTCACGCCCAGGTGTTTGGAGACAGTCCGGACTTCTGTCTGACCGTCCAACGACGGAGCGACTTGTGGGAACCAATGCCTGCCTCCGCGGCACGGGCCAGGACAGAGCGGGCGCGTCCATTACCTCGCGCCTAACGCCCTACCCATTTCGGCGCCCGTTTCTCCACGAAGGCCCGAGGCCCTTCCTTAAAATCCTCGGTCGCGTAAACCCGCCGCATCGCCTGACCCGTCAGGTCCCACAACTCCGGCTCCGTCAAATCCTGCGCCCGGCGAGCGATCCCCAAAGCCTCCCGCATCGCCACCGGCGCGTTCACCGTCGCTCGACGGGCCAGAGCCAGCGCCGCGGCCACAACCTCTCCGGCCGGCACCACCGCGTTCACCAGCCCGAAATGCGCCGCCCGCGCGGCCGCGATCGGATCGCCGGTCGCGATCATCTCCAGCGCGATAGCCTTGGGGATCGACCGAGGCAGCCGGAACACACCGCCCGCCGCCGCGACCAGACTGCGCTTGACCTCCGGCAGCCCGAATGTCGCGGTATCGGCGGCGACGGCCAGATCGCAGGTCAGCAACAACTCCAGCCCGCCCGCCAGAGCGTGACCCGCTGCCGCCGCGACCCATAACTTCGTCCGGGGCGCGCGGACGAACCCGCCGAACCCGCCCTTCGCCGTGGACAAGGCAGCGCCGTTGCCGGCGGAGACTTCCTTCAAATCCGCGCCCGCGCAGAACGCCAGCGTGCCCGAACCCGTCAGCACGGCGGCCCAAAGATCGGGATCGGCCTCCACCCGCTCCACCGCCGCTTCCAAACCGGCGGCGACGGCGCCGTTGACGGCGTTGCGTGCCTCGGGCCGGTTGATGGTGACCAGAGCGATGTGCGGTTCGGCGATTTCGAACCTAACGGCGGCGTTCATATCGGTCATGGACGGCAACCCCTTTTACAGCCGCAGATACGTCGCCCGCGGATTATCGATCATGATTTTCCGCACCAAATCCCGCGACAGACCGGGCGGGAGAACATCCTCCCCCTCGAACTGCCAGTGCGGATAATCGGTGGAGAACAACAGCAGCTCATCCGAATCCATATGTTCCATCAGCGTCTGGAACATTTCTTCGGTCGGCGGCCCGTCGCAGGGCTGGATGGTCAGGCGGACGTTGTTACGCACGATCTCGGCCGGGGACCGGTCCACCCATGGAATTTCCATCCGCAGCCCGCGCCAGAATGTCGTCAGGCGCCACAGATGCGCCGGCAGCCAGGTGAAACCGGATTCCAGCAGCACGACCTTCAGATCGGGGTATTTGACGAACACACCCTCGCAGATCAGCGAGGTCAGCGCCTGCTGGAACGCGGCGGCCTGAGCGGCATAATCCTCGGTGTAGTAGGATGGCCACCCGAGCGGGGTGACGGGATGGCGGTATGCGCTGCCGGCGTGGATGCCGATGGGCAGACCGTGCTTCTCGGCCGCCGCGTAGATCGGCCAGTAGTGGCGCTTGCCCAACGGCATATCGCCCATGACCAGCATCAGTACTTGGACAAACCGCTTGTCGCCGGCGCAGCGGTTAATCTCGTCCACCGCCATGTCCGGGTTCTGCGCCGGCACGACGATGGACGCCCGCAGGCGCGGCTCCTTGTTCAGCCATTCCCCCACGATCCAATCGTTCACCGCGCGGGCGAAGCCGGCGCCCATGTCCTCGCTGAACAGCAACTGGACACCGTAGAGGCAGTTCAGGATGCCGACCGAGGTCTGGAACGGGTTCAACGCATGCTGGCGCAGCAGATCGAGGTCCGACCCCGCCGGCTTGCCGGGAATGCGCCAGTCCGGCCGCGACGACAGCGGCGAATTGGCGGGGTAGGCGATCGAGTTCAGCTCATGCATGCCGCGCTGCACGATGATGTCGCGCCAATGGTCCGACAAGTACGGGTGCAGCGCCTTCAGGTTGGGCACGGCGGGATGGATGTCGCAGTCGATGCCGCCGGTTACGATGACGCTCATGGATACTCCACCGCTTGTCGAGGCGACCGTTCTGGCATGGAATGGGCCGAACCTCCATACCGACGCAAATGCCCGAAAACCTCAATTTTCTCCACGGCCTCAGCCTGCTGCGCGAACGCGTGGACGCGATGGACGTTTATCCGTTCACCATTCCGGCGATCGCGGGGTTACGGCACCTGCGCTTCGATCATCCGGTGACGTTCCTGGTGGGCGAGAACGGTGCCGGCAAATCGACGCTGCTGGAGGCGATTGCCATCAAATGGGGCCTCAACCCCGAGGGTGGCAGCATGAACTTCGATTTCGCGACGCGGGAGTCGCACTCCGGCCTTGCGGGGGCGCTGCGGTTGAGCCGCGGCATGCGCCGCCCCGGCGACAGTTTCTTCCTGCGGGCCGAAAGCTATTTCAACGTCGCGACCGAGATCGAGGCGCTGGACAAGGAAGCGTCCTTCGGCCGGAAGATCATCGATTCCTTCGGGGGCAAGCCCCTACACGAACAATCGCATGGCGAATCGTTCTTCGCCTTGTTCATGCACCGCCTGCGCGGCGACGGGTTCTACCTGTTCGACGAGCCCGAGGCCGCGCTGTCGCCGCAGCGGCAGTTGGCGTTTCTGTCGCGGATGCACGAGTTGGTCTCGGACGGGTCGCAGTTCATCATTGCCACGCACTCTCCCATTATTATGGCATATCCGAACGCGGCGATCTTCCAGATCGACGACGGCCCGCCGCGGCAGGTCGAGTATCGGGACACCGAACACTACACGGTGACGCGGAATTTCCTGCTGCGCACGGAGCAGATGCTTGACATTTTGCTGGACCGGACTTGCGAAGGAGATGGCGACCGCTCACAGTCCGAGTTCCAAAAAAACAGGGAGTGAAACAATGGCTTACCCGCTCAAGGCCCGCCGTGTGTTACCGGCGATCGCGCTTCTCGCCTCGATATCGTCCGCCCAGGCTGCCCCGTTCATGATTGTCGGCAACGACGAAAAACCCGGCGTGGACGCGCAGGGCAAGGCGATCGTCAACCCGACCGGCAACGACGCCGTGCTGATCGTCGATCTCGCGAAGCCCGAGGCGCCGCGGATTGTGGTGTCGCTGCCGCTGGAAAACACGATCGTTGGGCCGCCGACCAATCTGGCGATTTCCCCCAACGGGTCGATCGCGCTGGTCGCGAACTCGATGACGGTGACCGAGGACAACGGCGTTCGCAAGCTGGTGCCGACCGACAAGCTGTTCGTGATCGACATGAAGGCCAATCCGCCGAAGCTGGTGGACACGGTGCGCCTTGGCAAGCAACCGTCCGGCCTGTCGTTCAACGCCCAGGGCGACATGGCGATGGTGTGCAATCGTGCCGATGGGACGATCAGCGTGTTGAAGATCGACGGGACACAGGTGACTCAGACGGCGGTGGTGCCGGTCGGGCCCGGCGTGTCGCAGGTGGTGTTCACCCCGGACGGCAAGCGTGCGCTCGCCACGCGGTCCCCAGACAACAAGATCGCGGTACTGGATGTCGATGGCGGCACCGTGACTTACAACAAGCTGGATATTCCCACGTATCCATTCCCGTACAACATCGCGGTCTCCCCCAATGGCAAACTCGCGATCACCGCCGATAACGGTGGCGGCGGGTCGTCGGACGGCAACATGGACGCGGCTACCGTGATCGATCTGGAAGGACCGCATCCGCACGCGATCGCTCACATCACCGTGGAGGACGCACCGGAGGGACTGGCAATCGCGCCGAATGGCAAATATGCTGTCGTGGTCAACGTCAATGGATCGAATTTCCCGCAGGCCTGGTTCCACCGCAAAACCGGTAGCGTGACGATTCTAAAAATCCAGGGCAAGACCGTCACCCCGGTCAAGACGCTGCAGGTCGGCGCCTTCCCCGAAGCGGTGATGATTTCCCCCGACAGCCGCTACATCTATGTCGGAAACTACAACGACAAGGATTTCTCGATCCTGAAGGCGAACGGCACCGACGTGGTGGACACCGGCAAGCGGTTCAAGGTGCCCGGTCACCCGGCATCCGGCCGCATGGGGCCGGCGGCAAAATAGGCGCCATCGCTGGGTGCATTGCATGATTCCGGTGTACCGGCTTCACTCCGTGGACGCTGTCGAACCGAATGAAAGCGCTGAATGACCCCTCGATATTCGTTGTACCTCGACCTCGTTCGCGCTTTGGCGGCGTTTGTGGTCATTATCGATCATGCGCCGCCTTTGTTCGATATGCCCAGCGCGCCGCGCTTGGGGCATCAGGCGGTCATGGTGTTCTTCGTCCTCTCCGGTCTCGTGATCAGCCATGTCGCGGAGAGCCGGGAAACAACCGCCCGCGTGTTCCTGGTCTCCCGTTTCGCGCGTCTGTGGTCGGTGCTGGTTCCCGCGCTCGCGCTGACGATCGTATGCGATCTGGCGGGACGCACCTTCGGGACCGTCCCCGACGCTTACGCTGCCGTTCATCACGATTTCCCACTGATCCGAGCCGGGGCGATTTTGCTGTTCCTGTCGGAGAGTTGGGTCAGCATCGATCCATTTTCGAACGGCGTGGTTTGGTCTCTCTGCGCCGAATTTTGGTACTATATCCTGTTTGCCGCATGGGTTTTTGTTCCCGCCGGGCGTTGGCGAGCCGGTGCGGTGACTGGGGCCATGGTTCTGGCCGGACCGAAAGCTGTCCTGCTGCTGCCCGTTTGGCTCATGGGTGTTGCCCTCCAGCGTTCGCAGCGTTTGTTCGCGCTTCCGGTCCCGGTCGCGGCGATACTGTTCGTCGCGGGGCTTGGTTTGGCAGCCTGGGTTATGACGACAACGTCTTATAATGGGCCTATCGGATTCATGCAGCACAACGTGAGTCCCTGGGTTGTCGACCATCTGGGACAGGCAAGGGTCTTTTGGTACGATTGGCTGTTCGGTCTGGTCGTAACGGCGCATCTCTGTGGCGGCCGCCGCATCGCCGAATATCTGCCGTTGGAAGCGGCGCGCGGCGCCATACGTTGGTGTGCAGGTATCAGCTTCGCGGCTTATTTGTTCCATGCCCCTTTGCTGCAATTCTTTTCGGCGTTCTTGCCACGCACTGGCGGTTGGATCGCGGTCGGTTTGACCGTGGTCGCGATCGCGCTGTTGGGGCCGCCGGTGGAACAGAGCAAACGGTGGTGGCGCCGTATGCTGGAGCGTGCGGCCGACAGAATTTTCCCCATCCAACCGGCCGATCGCGCCGCTCCGGGACCTCGGGGCAGTTGATGCCGTCGAGCCGCGACGGTCGACCGGTTACGCGATGAGATCCAAGGGGTTCGCTACCGCGAGGCGACGACCGCATCCTGCCGGCTGGTGACCGAGGAGGCGCGTCCCCTCAAGCACATGATCAAGGCAGCGAGTGGCTCCGCCGCCCCCGGAACGACCCGCCCTAACCAACCCCCATCAATGAAACACTCGCCCCGCATCGATGACAGTCGTCTGACCCGTCATCGTCTCCGTTCGGCACATCGTCACCACCATATCCGCGCAATCGTCCTTATCCGCCGCCTTCTTCAGCAACGAACTCGCCGCTGAGTTCGTAATCTGCTCCGACCGTAAATTCGCCGTTGCCCGCGTACCCTCCAGCAGGCCCGGCGCCACGCAGTTCACCAGCGTTTCCGGCGCCAGCGCCACCGCCATGCAGCGGGTCAGATGCACCAGCCCCGCCTTCGCCACGGCGTAAGCGATCGACGACCCCGTCGGCGTCAGCCCCGCGACGGATGAGATATTGACGATCCGCCCCTGCCCTTGCGCCTTCATGACCGGCGCCACCGCCTTGGTCATCCGCATCGGCCCGGTCAGGTTCACCGCCATGATCTTGTCCCACATTTCCATGGTCAGATTATCCAGGTCCTGGAACGGCACCGATTTGTTGTAGGCGGCGTCGTTGATCAGAATATCCAGCCGCCCGAACTTGGCGGTCACGTCGGCAATCAGCTTGTCCACCGCGGCGCCGTCGGTGATGTCGCACTGAAACGCGGCGGCGTTGATCTGGTAGGACGACGCCAACTCCCGAGCGACCTGCTCCCCCTGCTCGCGGCTTTGTGCGTACATGACGGCGATATGCACGCCCTCCCGCGCCAAAGCGTGACAAATCCGCTGCCCGAGGCCGCCGTTCCCGCCCGTCACCAATGCGACCGCACCGCGTAATTCCATGGTCTTGCTCCTGTGTTAGCCGGCAGTGTGCCCTCTAACCGCCGGGGCAGGCAACCTGCTATGCTGGTGGCATGCCGCCGTTGCAACCCGTCGCCTCCGATCCCGCCCAACCCGCCTCGACCGAAGTCGTCGTCATTGGCGGCGGCATCGTCGGCGTGTGCACGGCATTCTTCCTGTCCCTCCAGGGTGTCCCCGTCGTACTCTGCGAAAAGGGGGAAATCGCGGGCGAACAATCCGGCCGCGCCTGGGGCTGGTGCCGCACCGCGGGGCGCGATCCGCGTGAAATCCCCCTCGCCCGCGAATCGCTGCGGCTGTGGCACGACATGAACCGCCTGACCGGAACGGAAACCGGCTTCCGCCGCGCCGGCATCGTCTATCTCTGCCAGACCCAGGCCGATCTCCAGAAACGCCAATCCTGGCTCGATCTGGTCGCCAACGCCCACCGGCTGGATTCCCGCCTGATCACCCGGGATCAAGCCGCACGCACCCTGCCGGGCCTCGCCGGACGCTGGGCCGGGGCACTGTTCGCCCCCACCGATGGACGAGCCGAACCCGCCGTCGCGACCGCCGCGATCGCCGAGGCCGCGAGGCGCAACGGCGCGATTATCCTAACCCAAACCGCCGTGCGCGGCATCGAAACCCAGGGCGGCCAAATCAACGGCGTCGTCACCGAAAATGGCCGCATCGACTGCGACAGCGTCGTCCTGGCCGGCGGCGTCTGGTCCAGCCTGTTCGCCGGCAACCTCGGCCTGCGCCTGCCGCTGTTGAAGATCCTGTCGGCCGCGATGCGCATCGCCCCTCTGCCCGGCGGGCCGGACATGTCGGTCAGCGGCCCCGGCTTTGGCCTGCGCAAGCGCATGGATGGCGGCTACACGATCGGGAACTGGAGCAGCAACATCGCCGACACCGTTCCCGACAGCCTTCGCTACCGCGCCGATTTCGCCCAACTCCTGAAAATGCAGCGCGGCACGGTCAAACAGCGCCTCGGCCGGCAATTTCTCACCGACTGGCGCACCCCGCGCAGCTGGGCGCTGGACGCCGAAACCCCGTTCGAGCGGACCCGCGTCCTCGACCCCGAACCGCACCAACCCATCCTGGAGCAAGCACAGGACAGCATCGTCGCCGTTTTCCCAGTCTTCAACGACATGGATGTCCTGGACATGTGGGGTGGCGCGATCGACGTCACGCCGGACGCGGTGCCCGTGATCTCCCCCGTCGACACAATCCCCGGCTTTTTCATTGCCACCGGCTTCTCCGGCCACGGGTTCGGCCTCGCGCCCGGCGCCGGCCGGCTGATGGCGCAGCTGGTCATGAATGAGGCCCCAGTGGCAGACCCCGCGCCTTTCCGCTACAGCCGCTTCACCGACGGCTCCCGCCCGATGCCCTCACCCCTGGCTTAGAGGTCCGATATGTTCCCCATTTCCCGCTTCCGCCGCCTGCGCGCCAATCCGGCCATCCGCGATCTGCTGCGGGAGAACACCGTTACTCTGAACGACCTGATCTACCCGATCTTCGTGGAGGAGGAACTCGACGATTTCGCCCCCGTCGAATCCATGCCCGGCATCTTCCGAATCCCCGAGCGCAAGCTGGGTCAGGCGGTGAAGGAAATCCACGCAGCCGGGATCAAGGCGATCATGACCTTCGGCGTGTCGCACCATAAGGACGATACCGGCAGCGATTCCTGGAACGAGAACGGCCTGCTCGCCCGCATGACCAAGCGCGCCAAGGACGCGGCGCCGGAGCTGCTGGTGATCTCCGACACCTGCTTCTGCGAATACACCGCCCACGGCCATTGCGGCGTGATCCATGGGGAGGACGTGCACAACGACCACACGATCGAGAATCTGGGCAAGCAGTCGGTGATCGCCGCCCGCGCCGGGGCGGACATCATCGCGCCGTCGGCGATGATGGACGGTCAGGTCGCGGCGATCCGCACCGCGCTGGACGGGCACGGGTTCAGTAACACCCCGATCATGGCGTATTCGTCCAAATTCGCCTCGGCCTTCTACGGCCCGTTCCGAGCGGCGGCTGGGTGCGACCTGATCGGCGACCGCAAGGCGTATCAGATGGACCCCGCCAACGGCCGCGAAGCCCTGCGCGAATCCATGTCCGATGAGGCCGAGGGCGCCGACATCCTGATGGTCAAACCCGCTCTGCCCTATCTGGATGTTCTGAAAGAGGTCCGCCAGAATAGCCTGCTGCCCTTGGCTGCGTACCAGGTCAGCGGCGAATACGCGATGATCAAGTTCGCCGCCCAAGCCGGTGCGATCGACGAGCATCGCGTCGTCCGCGAAACCCTGTCGTCGATCAAACGCGCCGGCGCGGATTTGATTCTGACGTATTTCGCGATGGACATCGCGCGGCAGGGGTTTTAACGGAGGGCGCTATCCCCCGCGCATCCACGCAATAATCGGCCCCACCGCCCGATCCTCGATGCCCAGATACCCGTGCGGCGACATCGCCTGACACGGCTCGCTGCGTGACGTGCCGCCCGATACCGGGACGAACTTCACCGACGGGGCCGCCGTCAGACGAGCGCGAAACGGTTCCACCCCGTCGAACGGGCTCTCGGAGCACCCGTCGTCGCGGTTGTGCACGATCATCGTCGGCACCTTGATCCGTTCGGCCGCGACTTGCGGCATACCGCGCATCCAGACCGACGATGTCAGCACCACGCCCGCTACTGCCCCCGGCCCCGCGACGACAGCACCATTGCCGGCCGACACCGAACCCCGGCTGGTGCCGATCAACCAAAGCGGCGCCGAAAGACGTGCCTTCACCGCCACCACGATTGCGGCGACATCGCGCCCATGTTCGGCGGTCGCGCGGAACTGCCAGCCCATTCCGCCGGGCTGATCCGATGGCGTATCCACCACCGCGACATTGAACCCCGCCTCACTGAAGCGCGGGGCCACGCGCAGCAGGAAGTTGTTGCGCACTGCCCCAACCACGCCGGAGCCGCCAGGGAACAACACCACCGTTCCGACAGGTTTCGCGGCCGGCGTGATGTAGACAGGTTCCGTGACACCGGGGCGGACCGGCACATCCAGCCGCTCCTGCGCCCAGGCGCCGAACGGCAGCAACAGCAACAGCAACAGCAACAGCAACAGCGTCAACCAGCGAACCATCGCACGCTCCCTTGGATTGCAACGCCTGGCATCATAGAACGAAACCCGTTGCGAAGGAGCGGTCGATCGTCGTGGATTCCAGCGCCGCCCGTCAGGCCCTGACCGACGCGCTTGATAACGGCCCGCGGGACGCGCCACCGCGGATTCGGTTCCGTGCCGCCAGGGCGATGCTGCGGGATCGGGCTGCCCACGCCATCGGTGCCTCCGCCACGCTTCCCTTGCCGGACATTCTGCGACTGGCCGAAGCCCACGCGATCACGCCGAAACTGCGCGGCCTCGCGGTCCTGCTTGTGCATGCCTTGGCGGTTCCCGGCTTGCTGGACACCGGATTTCCCGCCATCCAGTCCTTCCTGGAACGGGTGCTGCAACACGCGTTACGCCGAGCGGGATACGATTTCGGGGCCTCGCCCGAGCGCAAACGTTTGGCGCTGGGGCGTTTGCACGAAACGCTCGACGAGCATATGCGGCCGCTGGAACTGTCGATCCCCACCTGGATCTACGACCCGCCGCCGCCTAATCCGGCCGCGTAGCCCGCAAACGGCGCGCCAAACGCAGCAGCGTCTGCCGGTCGTCGGGCGTGCATTCGCGGTAGAGCCGCAGCAACGCCAGCTCATCGCCGTGGGAGACTTCTTCTTCCGCCGATTTGTCCATGCCGTACATCAGGTACTCGACCCCGACATCCAGACATTGGGCGATGCGGGTCAGATTGCCGGTGACCTGGCCGGCGCGCCCCGTTTCCCACTGCGCCACCGCGCTGCGGGACACGCCGACGGCGCTCGCCAGTTGATCTTGGGTAAGGCCCCGTTCCGTTCGAACGGCTTTGATACGGGGGCCGATTTGGGCTGGATCGCTCATACGTAAATACTCCTCGTCAGATTTTATAACCAATCGCGCGTCGTCGCACCAGCCGATTCGGCAGCCTGAGCCGCCGCCTCCGGTGATTCCGCATAACTTTTATAGTTAAATAGTTTGACGCGCGTCAACACAAAGCTTAACGTCCGGTTTGTTCATGGTTCGTTCGAACAGGAGACGCATATGCCGAGGAAGCTGGTTTGGACCGATGCCCAAGACGGGACGATCAAACGCCTGCGCGCCGAGGGCGCCACCTGGGACACAATCGCCGAGACACTGCATCTAACGCGCTGGACGGTGATCGAGCGGGGCCGCCGCATCGGCGCCCGTCCGCCGCCGGGGGATTTCATCCCGCCGCCGGACGATCCCAACCGGGATGCGCTGCCCGCCGGCCACCCGCGCAGTTGGGACGCGCTGGTCCGGGGCACCTGCCTGGAAGGCATGCCCTACCCCGCCGCTCAACCCGAATTCTGATCCGATTTCAATTGTTTACAGGAGCACACGATGGCCACGATCGATGCCGATTTCGTCGTCTACCGGCTGGAGGAAGCAGGCGCGACGCTCCTGGCTCTGCCGGGCACCGGCTGGACCACCCGGCTGCGCACGACGTCGCTGGATATCGTTAGAACGGCGTTGGAATCCTACGGCTGGACGGAAACGCGCATCCGCCCGCCGGTGCCATCTTCCGACAAAATCAGCCGCATGGACGAAGCGATGGGCTGGATTCCGCTGATCCCGGTGGACCGCTACGTGCTGCGCCGCGTCGTGGGCGCGCGCAGCCTCGTGCATCCGATCACCGACCGCCATCTTTTTCCCTGGCGGCGGCTCGGCGTCGCGTTAGGCGCCGATCACAAGGCGGTGCAACGCTGGCACGCCCAGGCGATCGGGATGATCGTCCAGGCGCTGAACGGCGTTACGGATGCTTGTGTATCGGATCGACCCAGTAAACCGCCTCGGGCTTCTCGACAGGCTCGATTTCCAGATTGACCACCACCGCTTCGTTGTCGCTGCGGACGAGCACGCATTCCAGCGTCTCGTCCGTACTGGCGTTGATCTCCTGGTGCGGCACGTAGGGGGGGACGAAAATGAAATCGCCGGCCTCGGCCTCGGCCACGAATTCCAGCTTCTCGCCCCAGCGCATGCGGGCCTTGCCCTTCACCACGTAGATGACGCTTTCCAGCGCCCCATGGTGATGCGCGCCGGTCTTGGCGTTGGCATGAATGTTGACGGTACCGGCCCAAATCTTCTGCGCGCCCACACGCGCCAGATTGATCGCCGCCGCTCGGTTCATGCCGGGGGTCTGCGCGGTGTTGGTGTCGAGCTGATCGCCCTTGATCACCCGCACGCCGTTCAGCTTCCAATCCACCGGCGGGGCGTCGTGGGAGTGGTCGTGGGAATGCCCGTGGGAATCAGTGTGAGAGTGGCTCATGGGTTTGCTCCGCCATCGCGCGTTGGGCGGCCCTTGTCGCGCAAGACAGGCGTTTCGGAAAGCCCCATCACGCGCGTCGTGCCGAACATCGGGTTAGATTCCACCCCTCTGGCGTGCTACGCTGCGGCATGAACCCACGCGATGCCATTTACCGCGAAGCGGCGGACGCGCATCGCGTTGCCACCGCTGTCCTCGGAAAGCTGAGCGGCACGAACGATGTCGCCCGAGCGATCGTTTTCGACTCCCGCGCGCGGGGCGATCACCGGCCGGACAGCGATCTCGATCTGGCCATCGTCCTCAACGGCCAACGGGGGGATTTCATCGACACCAAGCTGGACATGGCCGGTGTTGCGTTCGATGTGCTGATCGAAACCGGCATGCTGGTGCAGCCGCTCCCGTTGTGGGACGGCGACCTGACGCATCCCGAGCAGTTCCCAAACCCCGCCCTCATCCGCAACATCGCCCAAGACGGCATCTCGCTCGGATGACCCAGGCAAATATAAGAAAATCCAAGTGTCTGCCCGACCAGAACTCCCGTGATTTCAACACTGAGACCGCATGAACCGCTTCATCGTCCACAACGTAGCACCGAACGTAACCGTGCGCGTGACCCGCGCCATGCCGGACCTCCCGCCAACCCTGGACTCCGTAGTCGAAACCCTCTGGCGCACCGCCGCCGCTCGGGTGGAGGCCGGGGGCGCCGGCCGCCTGTTCAACGGCCAAATCTTCAGCATCGACACCATCGCCCCGCACGAAATCACGGGGCACCTGACCGAATACCGCCGCCTCGTCGCGCAAATGGAAAACCACGATCTGTACGCCGACCTCGGCATTCGCTCCCTGTCGGTCTGCGGCGTGCTGCACTGCGCCGCAGGCATCGCGATCGGACGGCGCCCGGCCGCGGCGATCTACCAACCCGGCATGTGGCAATGCCCCCCGGCCGGCAGCGTGGACTCGCACGCGGTGGCGGCGGACGGCACCGTCGATCTGGCCGAACAGATGCTGCGGGAATTGGACGAAGAGCTTGGCCTGGAACCGCACCAGGTCGCCAGACCGATTCCGCTGTGCGTCGTCGAGCACCCCGGCAGCCACGTGTCCGACTGCGGCATGGCGATGACGACCGTCCTATCCGCAGACGCCGTTCACACCGCCCACCGGTCGCGCGGCAACGGCGAATACGCGGAACTGCGTATCGTGCCGCCCGGCGACCTCGCTGATTTCATCGCCCAGGCCGGCGACCTGCTGGTGCCGCCGGCCCGCGAGTATCTGTTCCGCCTCGGCCTGCTGCCCGCCGGCATTACGCCCAAACCGATCCGAGGATGACGATAACCGCCTGACAGCCGATGCGGTCTATCGCGATCCTGGCTTGTTTCCGGCCCCTGTGGCGACGATGTGCGAGCCGGGCTTGTTGCCAGCCCCTTGGGCGACAACGCCAGCAGCGCTGTTACCCAGAATTCTGCCGCTGTTCGCATTATTCGGCGCGGTCGGCGTCGGCTTCGAGGGGAGGACCGCCTGATGCCCAGGCTTGATCGGCGTCACCGGGGGTTTGTACGGCTGCGCCCCAGGCTTTAGCCTGGCAGAGCACTGAAAATCTCCAGGGCGCACGCGGCTTCGGCGGGCGTCGCCACCGCGAGCTGGGCCAGAATTGCCACGCTCGCGACGCCGATCGCGAGCGTTCGAATCGTAAATCGGGTCATGTCAACCTCCAAGGTTATCGTGCAGCCAATCCGACCGACCCTCTAAACGGCGATGCCGGCCGGAACAATTTGCAACGACTTTTAGCCTTTGACAAGCATGGTTAGACGCCGAATGTTGGGACATCCGCTCGAATTTGCGCCCAGAAATATGACAGTTTGTATATACATTACGCCCGCAGCGAACCTTCGCTGACGACAACGGCCTCGCCGCCGATCCGCACCTGACGCAGGCTGCCGCCCAGAACATCCAAGGACACCCCGATCCGCGACGGCCGGCCCATGGCGTCGCCCTGTTCGATGGTGAAATCGTGCGTTCCGTCCGCCGGATGCTCGCTGGCGAGGAACACGCCGGCGAACGATGCGGCAGCGGAACCGGTCGCCGGGTCCTCCGGCACCCCGACGGCGGGCGCGAACATGCGCGCGTGAAACCGGTTCGCGGGGTCGAGCGGTTCGGCGCAGTAGATGAACGCGTTGGTGAACCCGTCATTCGGGCCGCCGAACGCCCGCTCGAACGCCGCACCGTTGGCCCGCGCTCGGGTCACGGCATCGCGCCCCCGCAGCGGCACGCAGCGGAACGGATTACCGGCCGACCAGATCGCGGGCGCATGCTGCCCGAACCCGATATCGGACGGTTCCAGCCCCAGCCCCGCCGCCAGAACCGCCGCATCCGGCAGATCGCCGACACGTTCGGGCAAACGCGGCAGCACGAACGTCGCGTGGCCGTGCCCGTCACCCAGCACGTGCACCTCGCACGGGACAGGCCCAACGCCCTCCTGCAGGACGAACGCCGTCAACCCTGGATCGAGCAGCCCCAACAGCACCGCCGTCCCCACGGTCGGGTGCCCGGCGAACAGCATTTCGCGGCCGGGCGTAAAGATGCGCACGGTCCGCCGGTCCTCGGCCACGAACACGGTTTCCGACAGGTTGAACTCCCGCGCGATGGCCTGCATCCGCTTCCCGTCCAACCCCGCCGCATCCAGCACGACCGCCAGAGGGTTCCCCGCCAGCGCCCGCCCCGCGAAAACGTCCAGCGTGTAGAACTGCCGCCTCACGCGCGTTCCCCGCCCTTGGGTCCGTAAAACACCACCCAAGTCGCGAAGTCGGCGGAAAAATCCTCGAACCGGTGCACCTCCCCCGCCGCCACGAACAGCGCGTCGTTGGGGCCGAAATTCACCCGTTCGTCGCCCCGCACGAACGTGCCGGTGCCCGAGGCGACAATGTAGATCTCATCCTGGTCGTGCGGCGTCTGCGGATCGGTCCCCTTCGGCGCATACCAGCGCAGGTTCATCGACCCGTGCGCCAGCAGCAGCGCCGAGGCGCGTCCCGGCGGCAACGGGGCGGCGGCGGCTTCCTGGCGGGCGATCAGGGTCTTGGTCATGCGGCGTGCTCCTGAAACGGGGAATGGTTCGGCTGTTTACCCGATCCGAACCCCGAACCGATGGACCAATGGCGCGTACCACCGCTGGCCAATCCGGGTGTACCGACCGGCTTGGCGCTATTCCGTCATCCTCGGCGAAAACGGAGGATGACGGAAAAAGGAAGGCACGCGCTGTCTTGACGCCGATTGCCCCTTCCCGCGAGAGGACGGTTAATACCCTTTCCTCAAGCCGCCCGCACCGCCGCGCCCAATTCCAAATACCGCGTCGCCCCGCCGAGCGTCAGAACCAGTTGCAACGCCCCTCGCCCACCCGGCACCAGTGCCGGCGGCACCGCCGCGCACCCGTTGGTCCAGCGGATGCCGGCGAGGGGTTCGTAGCCGTGAAACCCCTCGGTCAGGCGGGAATCGCTGGCA
>CAITUP010000026.1 GCA_903895595.1 uncultured Acetobacteraceae bacterium
GAGAACGGCGAGCGATTGCCAATTGTCGGTGGAACAAAGCAGGAATACTGTCAACCATCATCCCGGTATAAGTGTCAGGGATCATCCCGGTCACACAGGGTCAGGCCCGACCATGACGAGCGGGGACGCCAAAGGTCCTACGCGATAGCCCTGCCTCAGCAAGTCGCCGGGCTACCAGCGTGTCAGCTTCCTCGTAGACGATTGCTGCGCGGCCCATAGGCTGGTCACCCTGATATTGCGGGATGCGACAATCGTCGCCCCAATCGGCTCATTGGACTTTAAGCGGTCCTATCCTACAGGGAACCCCCCTGCCCCAAACGACCCCATGGAATCGACCGACCCCCTCACCCCGCTCTTCGCCTCCCTAACCTCCCTCCGCGGCATCGGCCCCGCGGTGGCGGCGTCGGTCGCGCGCGCGGTGGGCGGCGACAGGGTGATCGACCTCCTGTTCCACATGCCGGACTCCTACTTGGACCGCCGCAATCGCCCAAAGATCGCCGCCGCCCGCCCCGGCACCGTCGCGACCTTGGCGGTGGAAGTCGTCCGACACGAACGCCCCGCCAACGCCCGCCAGCCCTGGCGCATCGTGGTAAAGGACGAAACCGGCACCGCCGAACTGGTCTTCTTCAAATTCACCCGAGAATCCCAGTTTCCCCCCGGCGCCAAGCTGTTGGTGTCCGGCAAGATCGACCTGTTTAACGGCCGCGTCACAATCCCCCACCCCGATCATCTGGTCCCGTTGGAGCAGGCCGAAAAGCTCCCGGCGATCGAACCGGTCTGGCCGCTCACCGCCGGCCTCTGGCCCCGCCAACTGGCGGCCGGAATCGCGCAGGCTATCGCGCTGCTTCCCCCCTTTCCCGAATGGCACGACGGCCCCCTGCTGAAGCGCGAGCAATGGCCCTCCTTCCTCGACGCCATCAAAGCCGTCCAAACCCCCGCCATCGAAATCCCGCCGCCGAAGATGCGGGCGAGGCTGGCCTACGACGAATTCCTCGCCGGCCAGGTCGCTTTGGCCGTCGTCCGAGGCCGCGTACGCGCCCGCCCCGGCCGCCCGCTGATCGGCGATTCGCACCTCCGCGATGTGGCGCTGCAACGCTTCGGCTTCACGCCGACCGAAGCCCAAGCCCAAGCACTGAAGGAAATCGACGCCGACCTCGCCTCCCCCCGCCGGATGCTGCGGCTCCTGCAAGGCGATGTCGGCTCCGGCAAAACCCTGGTCGCCATCATGGCCATGCTCCGCGCGGTCGAGGCCGGCGCCCAGGCCGCCATCATGGCGCCGACCGAGGTCCTGGCAAAACAGCATCACCGCACGCTGTCCCGCCTCTGCCCCGTCCCCGTCGCTTTGCTGACCGGCTCCGTCAAAGGCCGCGAACGGTCCAAGCTGCTACGGGACCTGAAAGACGGCACCATCCCCCTGGTCGTCGGCACCCACGCGCTGTTCCAGGACGCCGTCGAATACCGGGACCTGGCGCTCGCCGTCATCGACGAACAGCACCGCTTCGGCGTCACCCAGCGCCTCACGCTCGGCGGCAAGGGCGAGCAGACCGACGTCCTGGTCATGACCGCCACCCCCATCCCCCGCACGCTGCTGCTGACCAACTGGGGAGAAATGGATGTCAGCCGCCTGACCGGCAAACCCGCCGGACGCCAGCCGATCCGCACCACATTGCACTCTCTGGCAACGCTCCCGAACGTTCTGGACGCCATCGCCCGCAGACTAGACAACGGTGGCCAAGTCTACTGGGTCTGCCCCCTGGTCGCCGAAAGCGAAGTGCTCGACGTCGCCGCCGCCGAACAACGTTACGCCGAACTCCACGCCCGCTTCGGCGATGTCGTCGGCCTGGCGCACGGCCAGCAGACCACCGAAGCCCGCGACGCCGCCTTGGCCCGCTTTGTCGCCGGCACGACCCGCTTGCTGGTAGCAACCACGGTTGTCGAAGTCGGCGTCGATGTCCCTACCGCCAGCGTCATGGTGATCGAACACGCCGAGCGGTTCGGGTTGGCGCAACTGCACCAGCTTCGAGGCCGCGTCGGACGCGGCGCCGAGGCCAGTTTCTGCCTGTTGCTGCACGAGGACTGGGTGTCCGAAACCGCCCGCCGCCGCCTGACGATGCTGCGCGACACCGAAGACGGCTTCGAAATCGCCGACGAGGATTTCCGGCTGCGCGGCGGCGGCGACCTGCTCGGCACCAGACAAGCGGGCCAGCCCGGTTTCCGGCTCGCCGATCCGGTGGAACACGAGCCCCTGCTGCACATGGCACACCGCGATGCGGCGGTGCTGCTGTCCCGCGATCCCGGATTAACCTCGGAACGCGGCCGAGCGGTCAGAGTGCTTCTGCGGTTATTCGAACGAACGGCGGCGATGAAGACACTGGCGTCCGGGTAAGCCCGGCACGCACGGCCAATCATTTCGCCTAACGGTTTTTGCGGACCATGATCGCGGTGACGATCACAGTGGCAATGCCGATTGAGACCGGCAGGATCACAAATGCGAACAGCGGCATGATGTCGATCACGACCGAAGCCCTCCAAGAAGTATGCGGGCACAATAGTGAATGAGCGCCGCCAGCGCCAGCCATACCGCGACACCCGTGGCGATCCAGGCAAGGGACAGGCGGTTCTGACCGAAGTTATAAAAGGTAGCGGCCAAAGGCGCCAACACGCCCACGGTAAAACACGACGTCGCCGCGGTGTTGAACGCGGCCGCCGTCAGCTTCGTACGCTCGTTGTGGATCAAGCTCATGACCCACGGGGTAACCGGCCCGGGTTAACGAAAGGTTAACGCCGGACGATAAAATCACCCCAGGGGAAACGAGTCCTGGTCCTGCGGATGGAGCACGAACCCCGCGGGAATCCCGCCTTTCCGAGCGGCGACCGCCGGAGCAACCGACGTATCCCAATTATTGGCATCGAACCGGTAGCCGTTCACCGCGTTGGCTTCCTCCGACACCACGAACAGCAGCGGCGGCACCATCTCATCCGGCTCCACCAGGCCGCGGCGCGGTGCCCGCGGCGCTGCGTTCCCGCATTTCCGGCGCCATGCCGGGGGTATTCGCCCCAGCCCCCGGATTGACGATGTTTACTGTCACACCGGTGCCGGCCAACTCCTTTGCCCAGACCTCGGACGCCATCTCCATCGCGGCTTTCGACGACCCGTACGGCAGAGCGCCGAGCATGTTCATGGTGCTGAGTTTCGTGGTGACGTTGACGATGCGGCCCCAACCTTGCGCGACCATCAGTGGCGCCACGCGCCGTGCGAGTTGATCGCCAGCGACGTAATTGGTGTCCATAACGGCCTGCGTCACCTCATCCGATACCTCCCAGAATTTCTGCCGTTCGGTGCGGCGGAAGCGGTCGGGCGCGATGGTGGTGAAGGTCAGGCCGGCGTTGTTCACCAGGATGTCGATGCGCCCGAACGCGGCCTGGGCGGCGGCGATGACACGGTCGCAGCCCTCCGGCTTGCGGATATCGGCGACAAAGGGCGTCACATTCTCGATCCCGGTCATCCCCGGCACGTCGGAGTCGATGTGCCCGACCGCGAGCACCCGCACGCCGATGCGCGCCAAGCCCAGAGTCATGCCGCGCCCCAGGCCGCGCAGGCCGCCGGTCACGATCGCGGTTCGGTTCGTCATGGTCTGTTTCCTCCGTCGTTGCCGCCATCGTCCCACAGGAAAGGCGTTTGGCAAAGCGGGGCAAATCGGCTACCGATGGGTAGCAATACCAGGGGAAGACGAGCCATGAAACTGATGTGGTTCCATCTGATGCCGTACACGGAGCTGCCGGCGGACTTCAAAGAGAAGCATCCCTCGGTGTGGGTCGATATCCACTCATCGCTGTTCGACCCCAAGCGCGCGCATCTCATGTACAACGATTTCATGGACGAGCTCGAATACGCCGCCGACTGCGGCTACGACGCCATTTGCGTGAATGAGCATCATTCCAACGGCTACGGGCTGATGCCGTCGCCGAACCTGATCGCCTCATCTCTTGCGCGCCGGACGACGGATGCGACGATCTGCGTGATGGGGAATTCGCTGGCGCTGTACAATCCGCCGACCCGCGTCGCCGAGGAATTCGCGATGCTGGATGTGATCTCCGGCGGCCGGCTGATCGCGGGGTTCCCCGTTGGCACGCCGATGGACGATTGTTTTGCTTACGGCCAAAACCCGTCGCAGCTGCGCGATCGTTACCACGAAGCGCACGATCTGGTGATGCGCGCGTGGCGGGAGAAAGACACGTTCGCGTTCAACGGCCGCTACAATCAGCAGCGCTACGTGAACATCTGGCCCCGCCCGATCCAGCAGCCGCATCCGCCGATCTGGATTCCCGGCGGCGGGTCGGTCGAAACGTGGCAGTGGTGCGCCGAAATGGATTACGTCTACTGCTATCTGTCCTATTACGGCCACAAGGCCGGTAAAGCGACGATGGACGGGTTCTGGGGGGAGATGGATCGCCTCGGCAAGGACCGCAACCCGTATCGCGCCGCTTTCGCGCAGACGATCGCCGTGGCGGAGAGCCACGATCAGGCGATGGATATGTATACCGAAGCCGCCGAATATTTCTTCGGCCGCTGCCTGCATTTCGATCCCCGGTTCGCCGCGCCCCCCGGCTATTCGACCGAGGCGACACAGCGGTCCGGCCTGTCGAGCCAGGTCAGCGCGGCGGCGTTACGCACCGTGGCGCGTCCGACGGCGATGAAAGAACTGGTGGATGCCGGATATATTATCATCGGCTCGCCATCTCAGGTCACCGAACAGATTGTCGATCTCGCGGAAAACCTGAACGTCGGAAACCTGATGTTGCTGATGCAGTTCGGCAACATGAACAAGGAGCTGACCCGCTACAACACCAAGATTTTCGCCGACAAGGTGATGCCGACACTACGAAAGTTCCAGGCGGATTGGGAGCACCGCTGGTGGCCGAAACCGATGGACAACGCGTTACGGGCGGAACTGCCGGCCTTTTCGCCCGGCCTGAAAGCAGCGGAGTAGCATGTTCGATCTCGACGCATGGACCGGGCGGATCGGATACAGCGGGCCGCGCGCGGCCGATCTGGCAACTTTGCACGCCGTCATCGCCGCCCACACCGCCACCGTCCCCTTCGAAAATATCGGCGTTCTGCTCGGGCACGCCCCGAAACTCGCGCCGGACGCCCTGCATGACAAGGTGATCGTCGGGCGGCGCGGTGGGTATTGCTTTGAACTGAACGCCGTCCTCCGCGACGGGTTGCGCGCACTGGGGTTCGACGTCGCCGAACGCATCGCCCGCGTCGTCCGCGGCCAGGACGCCGCGGCGCCGACGCCGGCCACGCACATGATGTTGCAGGTGGATTTGCCGGAAGGGCGATTCCTCGCCGATGTCGGCTTCGGCAATCAGACGCCCACCGCGCCACTCCAATGGCAACTGAACACGGAACAGCAGACCCCGCACGAGCCGATGCGCCTGACGGCGGTGGGCGACGACGTCCTGTTGCAGGCGCAAATCGGAGAGAACTGGGAAAACATCTACCGCATTCTGCCGCATCCGCCGCTCCAGGCCGATTACGAAGTCGGAAATTGGTTCTGCGCCACGCATCCCAACAGCCCCTTCGTCGGCAACATGATCGTCGCCCGCGCCGGTCACGACGGCACGCGCACCACCTTCTTCAACGGCCGCCTGACCATCCGCCGGCCCGGCAACCGAATCGAACGCCGTATCATCGACGACACCGCCGAAATCGGACCGATTTTACGCGATACGCTCGGGTTGCCGATTACCAACGACGAAGTCGCGGCCGCGATCGAAATTCTGAAGTCCAAAGGCACCCTCGGCGCCACCCACGCCGCCTTCGCATAAGGAGCAAAATCATGAAACTGATGTGGTTCCACCTGATGCCCTACACCGAGCTGCCGGAGAATTTTCGGGGCAAGCATCCGTCGGTGTGGGTGGATATTCATTCGTCGATGTTCGACCCGAAACGGGCGCATCTGATGTACAACGATTTCATGGATGAGCTGGAATATGCCGGCGAATGCGGCTTCGATGCCGTGTGCGTCAACGAACATCATTCCAACGGCTACGGATTGATGCCCTCGCCGAACCTGATTGCCTCCTCGCTGGCACGCCGCACCACCGATACCGCGATCTGCGTGCTGGGCAATTCGCTGGCGCTGTATAATCCGCCGACCCGCGTCGCCGAAGAATTCGCCATGATCGACGTCATCTCCGGCGGGCGGTTGATCGCCGGTTTCCCGGTCGGCTCGCCCATGGATACCACCTACGCCTACGGCCAAAACCCGTCGATGTTGCGGGAACGGTATCATGAGGCGCACGATCTGGTCGTCCGCGCCTGGACCGAAAAGGACACTTTCGCGTTCAACGGCCGCTACAACCAGCAACGCTATGTGAACATCTGGCCGCGCCCCATCCAACAGCCGCACCCGCCGGTTTGGGTACCCGGCGGCGGATCGGTGGAGACGTGGCATTGGTGCGCCGAAATGGACTACGTCTACTGCTATTTGTCCTACTACGGCTACAAGCTCGGCAAAGCCACGATGGACGGTTTCTGGGCAGAGATGGATCGTCTCGGCAAGGACCGCAACCCGTATCGCGCCGGCTTCCTGCAATTCGTCGGCGTCGGCGAATCCCGAGAGCATGCGATGGAGCTGTACGCGCAATCCGCCGAATACTTCTACGGGAATTGCCTGCACATCGACCCGCGCTTCGCAGCCCCGCCCGGCTACACGACCGAGGCGACGCAGCGCAAAGGCCTGGAAAGCCAGGTCGTGAAAGCCGCCGGCTACGACCAGAAATTCAATACGCTGGCGCGCGAAATGGATTCCATCGTCGACAACGGCTACGTCATTATCGGATCGCCCGACGAAGTCGCGGAACAATTGCGCGAAGTCGCCGTCAACCTGAACGTCGGCAATTTGATGATGTTGCTGCAATTCGGCAACATGAGCAAGGAACTGGCGAAATACAACACCAAGATGTTCGCCGACCACGTCAAGCCGAAGCTGGCGTCGCTGTTCTCGGAATGGGAACATAAATGGTGGCCGAATCCGATGGATGCGTCGTTGCGCGCCGAGGTGCCGGCCTGCGTGCCGAACCTCGCGGCGGAGTGACGCCGCTACCGGAACGGTTCGAAACGGACCGGTTGCTGCTGCGGCCGTTAAAAGCCGCGGACGCCCCGGTCATTTTCACCCGCTACGCCCGCGACCCCGACGTCGCCCGCTATATGACGTGGGAGCCGCACCGGTCGGTCGATGAAACGGCAACTTACGTCGCCGACTGCATCAAAGCGCGGCCGGATCGCGACCGGTCCTATGCCATTCTGCCCCGTGGCGACGATCGCTTGATCGGTGTCTTCGAACTCCGACGCATGGCCCGCCACCGCCTGGGGTTCGGCTATGCGCTGGCGCAAATGGCTTGGGGCCAAGGGTTCATGACCGAGGCACTGACAAACGTCGTGACCTGGGCCATGGCGCAACCGGCGATCTTCCGCATCGGCGATGTCTGCGACACCGAAAACACCGCCTCCGCTCGTGTGATGGAAAAAGCCGGGCTGACGCGGGAAGGCGTATTACGCCGCTGGGCCGTCCACCCGAACCTTGGACCCGAACCGCGGGATTGTTTCAGTTACGCGCGCGTTAAGGACATGGTGGCGTAGAGGTCCTTCAGAGCGACGCTGAACCCAATACTCGTCAGCGTACGCGTGTCGTCGGGCCTGAACCGCGCCGGTGCCTCCGGCCATGATTTTCGTGCTGGAAATTCGGAGACAGGGTTTCAATCGCCAAAACCGGATCGGCGGCTCCCGGACAAGGAACGCCGCCAGGGGCATCCGAACCAGGGCTATCGCATATGACCTTTGGCGCCCCCGCCCGACCATGACGGAAAGTGTCGGAAATCCGCCATATGCGATCCCCCTGGCATCCGAACCGGAGGGGGTTTGCCTGACGCGTCCATGCGGCCACTATGGCGCATAGACCGCCACTCAGGAACCGCAACCATGCCCCGCCCGCAGATCGCGATCCCCGGCTGATGTATATCGCCCCCAAACCGCCGGTCCCAGCGGAACCCCTGCCCTTCCGGCAACTCTTCCGCGCCATTCGCACCAACGCGCTGACCAGTTGGCCGGAGGCTGCCTACGAGCAGCCGGTACTGCGGCGCACGTTGATGGGCCGCACGAACCTTCTACTGAACGAACCGGATGCGATCCACCACGTCCTGGTGGAGAACCCCGGCAATTACCGCCGCTCCCCCGCCGCGCTGCGCATTCTGCGGCCGATCGCGGGACAGGGTCTGCTGCTCAGCGAGGGCGATACGTGGCGTTTGCAGCGCCGCACGATCGCGCCGGCGCTCGCGCCCCGGGTAATGCCGATGCTGATCCGCTATATCGAGGCAACGACATCCGAAGCGATGGATGCTCTGGTGCAACGCATAGGCGGGCCGGTCGATCTTCTGTTGGAAATGCAGAATCTGACCCTGGAAATCGCCGGCCGGTCCATGTTCTCCCTCGAAATGGGTCGCTATGGCGGCGAAATGCGCCGCATGCTGACGGACTACGCGGCGAACCACGCGCGCCCCAGCATGATGGACCTCGTGTTACCGCCTTCGATCCCGACCTGGGGCGACTTCGCGCGGAAGCGGTTTCAGCGGCGGTGGATGGCGCTGATCGAATCGATCATGCACGACAGGCTGGCCGCCCCGGAGTCCGATACGCCGCGCGATCTGTTCGATCTGTTGCGAGCCGCCCGCGATCCCGAAACGGGAGCTGGATTTTCCCCGGACGAATTGCGCGATCAGGTAGCGACTCTGATCCTCGCCGGGCATGAAACAACGGCGGTGACCCTGTTCTGGGCGCTGACGTTATTGGCGCGTGTGCCCGACACGCAGAACGCGCTCGCCGCCAATCCCTCCGGTCCGCTCGGCCGAGCGGTGGTGAATGAGGCGTTAAGATTGTACCCGCCGGCGTATTTGATCGTGCGGGAGGCTTTGGGGCCGGATGTCGCGGGCCAGGAACGGATCGGACGGGGCGATATCGTGATGATCGCACCCTGGATTTTGCACCGGCATCGGGGGTTTTGGCGCGATCCCGACGCGTTCGATCCCGCACGGTTCCTTCCCGGCACGCCGCCGCCGCCGCGGTTTTCGTATTTGCCGTTCGGCGCGGGGCCAAGGATTTGCGTCGGCGCCCAGTTCGCGCTGACCGAGGCGACATTGGTCCTGTCGGCTCTGATCGGCCGGTTTTCGGTTAACTTCGAAAGCGACCGGCCGGTTTTGCCGGTGGGGATCGTGACGACCCAGCCGGATCATGCGCCGGCGTTTCGCTTGGCGCGGCGGTAGCGCTCAGGCCGCCAAATGCTCCACGACAGCGGCTTCCACCGCCAACCCGACGACCGCACCGATCAGAACCAAGGTTGGGCCTGTGTAACCGGCCTCGGCCAGCAATGCGGGCAACGCCGCCAACGTCCCGAATACCCGCCGCTCCCCGCTGCGGGAGGCATTTTCGACGGCAACCGCTTGGGTGCTGCCGGCCATGCCGGCTTCCATTAACCGGGACACGACAACGGACAGGGTCCGTCCCGCCATGTAGGCCGCGATGGTCCCGCCCGCGCCCACCAGTCCGGCCCAATCGTGCGCGGGAACCGTCCCGTCGCTGCCGTGGCCGGTGACGAAGTGGACCGATCTCGCGACATCCCGATGGGTCAACGGTATCTGCAGACTGGCCGCGGCCGCGCAGGCGGCGGTAACACCGGGGATGACCTCGACGGGCACGCCGGCGGCACGCAGGCTGTCCAATTCCTCGCCGCCACGGCCGAACACGAAAGGGTCGCCGCCTTTCAGCCGCACGACATGGGCGCCGGTCAGAGCCTCCCGCACGATCAGCTTGTTGATGGCGCTCTGCTGCATCGCATGCCGGCCGCAGCGCTTCCCAACGTCGATACGACGGGCGTGCTCGGGGGCCATGTCCAGGACCGCGGGGTCGATCAGCGCGTCGAACAGGACAACGTCGGCCGAGGCCAACGCCTTCGCGGCGCGCAACGTCAGAAGATCGGCGGCGCCGGGGCCGGCACCGACCAAAGACGCCCTCCCCTTACCCGGCTGGCATGCGGACATCGCGCAGAATCTCCTCTATTTCCGGGATACAGGACCCGCAGTTGGTGCCGGCGCGCAATGCCACACCGATTTCGGACACCGAACGCAATCGGTGCGTCACGGCGGCATGACGGATCGCATCGCGGGTAACGCCGAAGCAGGCACAGACCCTCGGGCCCTCGCAGGCGGCGGCATCGTAGGGGCGGCCGGCCAGCAGGCGCGACCGAGCAGGGTCGGGAACGGGCTGGCCGAGCATCGGGATGACGGCGGCTTCGGACGGGAGGCCAGCGGGGTCGCGGGCGAGGAACAGGCAGGCCTCCAGCGCGCCATCGACGATGGCGGCGATTCGCAGCACGGCGCGGCGAACGTCCGAGATTTCCAGCAATTCCGCATCCATCGGCACGCTCAGCAGCAGTCCGGCAAACCGGAACAAGTCGTCGCCCGCCGGCAGCGCCCGCAGGCCGGTCAGGCGATAGAGCTGCCCGGTGTCCACCGGCACCCGCACCCAATGACAGAGATCCGCCAAGGCGCTGCCCTCGCGGCGGAGCAGCAGGCCGTGAAAATGGGATTCTACCGGCGACAGGCTGGCGGGGGTCGCCTTCATCTCCGGCTGGCCGCTCACCGGGTCCAGGCGCGCACCGACAGTCCTGGCAACCGGCCCACAGGATGCAAAGAGGTCGGTCCAATGCATCGGCGCGAACAGTTCGCCCCGGCGGACGGTGTGGCGGAGGTCGGCGCGCAGCACGACCTCCCCTTCGTCGGTGCTCAGGCGTACCAAGCCATTCGGTTCGATGCCCAAGGCGGCGGCGTCGCCGGGGTGCAATGTGACGACCGGTTCGGGGGTGTGCGCCATCAGGGATGGCGCCAACCCGGTGCGGGTCATGGTGTGCCACTGGTCGCGGATGCGGCCGGTATTCAGCAGGAATTCCCGGCCGGATCGGTTCGGCAGCCCCTGGTAGGGCGTCGCGACGAACCGCGCCTTGCCGTCGGGCGTCGGGAAACCGCCGAAGCCGAACAACCGCCCGCTCTCGCCGGAGAACCGGGCGGGGACGGGCCAGCGGACCGGTAGCAGATCGTCGTATTCGCCATCGTCCAGGCCCGCGAGGCCGGAGATATCGAACACCCGCCGGCCGTTGTTCGCGACGCCGGACAGCGCGGCATGCTCGCGGAAGATGGCGGCGGGATTTTCCCAGGCGAAATCCGCCTTCCACCCCATGCGGCGCGCAACCTGGGCGAACATCCACCAATCCGGGCGGGATTCGCCGGGTGCTTCCCGGAACGGCCGTTGGCGAGAGATGCGGCGTTCGGAATTTGTCACGGTGCCGTCCTTCTCCCCCCAGGCCGACGCCGGCAACACGACATCGGCGAGCGCGGTCGTGTCGGTCGCCCAGCAATCCGACACCGCCACGAACGGGCACTTGGCCAAAGCCGCGCGCACCCGGTCGGACCGCGGCAGGCTATCGGCCGGATTGGTCGCGACGACCCAGACGGCTTTCACCTTGCCGTCCGCGATGGCGTCGAACAACTCGACTGCTTTCAGGCCCGGTTTCGGCGTCAGGTTTGGCGCGTTCCAGAATGCCGTCAATGCGGCGCGATCGGCGGGATCGTCGAACTTCATGTGCGCGGCGAGCTGATTTGCCAGACCGCCAACCTCCCGCCCGCCCATCGCGTTCGGCTGGCCGGTGACGCTGAACGGCCCCATGCCGGGCCGGCCGATGCGACCGGTGGCGAGATGGCAGTTGATGATCGCGTTCACCTTGTCGGTGCCGACCGAGGACTGGTTCACCCCCTGCGAATACACCGTCATGGTGCGTTCGGTCCGGGCGAACATCTCGTAAAACATTTCCAACAATTCGGGATCGACGCCGCAGGCGGCGGCGGTGGCCTCCACGTCGTCCGGGCCGGCGGCGTTCACGGCGGCTTCGAAGCCGGAGGCGTGGCGCGCGATCCAGGCTTTGTTGATACGGCCGGCGCCTTTCAGAAAGGATAGCAGTCCGTTGAACAGCGCGACATCCGACCCGGCCGCCAAGGGCAAGTGCAGGTCGGCGGCCTCGGCCGTGGCGGTGCGGCGGGGATCGAGGACCACGATCTTCGTCCCATGCGCCGCTTTCGCCGCCAGCAAACGCTGGTGCAACACCGGGTGGCACCAGGCGGCGTTGCTGCCCACCAGGATAACGAGGTCGGCTTCCTCGAAGTCCTCGTACACCCCGGGCACCACGTCCTCGCCGAACGCCCGCACATGGCCGGCGACGGAGGACGCCATGCACAGGCGGGAATTGGTGTCGATGTTGCCGGAGCCGATGAAGCCTTTCATCAGCTTGTTGGCGACGTAGTAATCCTCGGTCAGGCATTGGCCGGAGACGTAGAAGGCGACGCTGTCCGGCCCGTGTTCGGCGATGGTGCGGCGGAATTTGGTCGCGATCAGCCCAAGGGAGTCGTCCCACGTGGCGCGCGTGCCACCGATCGTGGGGTGCAGAAGCCGGCCTTTGTTATCCAACGTCTGGCCAAGGGCCGCGCCTTTGGAGCAGAGGCGGCCACGGTTGGCCGGGTGCGACGGGTCGGCGGTCACCTTGCCGCCAGCGCCCGCGATGACGCCGCAGCCGACGCCGCAGTAGGGACAGGCTGTGTGGACGGGGGCGGTCATGGGCGTGGCTCCTCCCCCGTCATGCCGACGCAGGTCGGCATCCA
>CAITUP010000027.1 GCA_903895595.1 uncultured Acetobacteraceae bacterium
GACCTCTGGGTTGAAGACATGATCGCCACCGGCACGTCCATGCGGATTTTTCGGGACGCGCGCGCCGCGCAGACGATCGGGAATTCGTTCGCGGGATGCGTGAATCCGGTAGGGACAAGCCCTGGGATGACGGATGGGGCGAATGACGGCGTTCCAGCGATTGCTCTGACGATCCCAACGACGGCGCGGCCACCATTCCGCTAGCCGCGCAGTTCCCCAGCGCGGACGCTGGCGATGGCGTTGTTCAGCACCTGGACGATCACCTCGTCCGAAACGCTGCGCGACAGCAGCGACATGGCCCCGCCAAGCAGGGCGGAGGCGATGGCGACGGGGGGAACGCCCTGCCCTGTCATATACTCGATCCCCTTGTCCACGACCGATCCGGCGAGGCTCAGTTCGGGGGGCGGGGTGTCGTCGTCGGTCATTATGCGGCTCCTAGGGGTTCGGGTTCTTCCTGCTCCGCCGCCTGCATCGCCCACATCTGGGCGTAGACGCCGTCGCGGGCGAGCAAGGCGGCGTGGCTGCCGCGTTCGGCGATCTGGCCGTCGCGCAGCACGATGATTTCATCGGCATCGACGACGGTGGACAGGCGGTGGGCGATGACGAGCGTTGTGCGGTCGCGGGCGACGGCGCGCAAGGCGGTCTGGATGTCCTGTTCGGTCCTTGTGTCCAGCGCGCTGGTGGCTTCGTCG
Source organism: uncultured Acetobacteraceae bacterium (assembly GCA_903895595.1). Taxonomy (GTDB): domain Bacteria; phylum Pseudomonadota; class Alphaproteobacteria; order Acetobacterales; family Acetobacteraceae; genus Rhodopila. The sequence goes on from CAITUP010000027.1 coordinate 693, forward strand.
AGGATCAGGATACGAGGGTCTTTGAGGATGGTGCGGGCGATGGCGACGCGTTGTTTCTCGCCGCCGGACAGCTTCAGGCCGCGCTCGCCGACGCGGGTGTCGTAGCCCTCCGGCAAGCGCATGACGAAGTCGTGCACCTGAGCGGCGCGGGCGGCTGCCTCGATTTCCTCTTGGGAGGCCGAGGGACGGCCGTAGCCGATATTGTAGCGGATAGTGTCGTTGAACAGCACGGTGTCCTGCGGCACCACGCCGATGGCCGCGCGCAGGCTGTCCTGGGACAGATCGCGGACATCGTGCCCGTCCACCAGCACCGCGCCGCCGGTCACGTCGTAGAAGCGGAACATCAGCCGCCCGATGGTGGATTTGCCGGAGCCGGTGGGTCCGACGATGGCGAGCCGGTTGCCGGCAGGGACGGTGAAGCTGACGCCCTTCAGGATTTCCCGGTTGGACTGGTAGCCGAAACGCACGTCGTCGAACCGCACCTCCCCGGCGGGGCCATGCGCGGGCAGCGACAGAGCCCGGGGCTTGTCGGTCACCTCCTGCTGGACGCGGAGCAAGGAAAACATCTGCTCCATATCGACGAGTCCCTGCTTGATGGTCATGTAGACCATCCCGAGGAAATTCAGCGGCTGGTAAAGCTGAATCAGATAGGTGTTCACCAGCACGAAGCGGCCGATCGTCATCGTGCCGTCGTGCATGTCGGTAGCGGCCATCAGCATGATCAGCGTCAGGCCGGTCGCGATGATCGCCGCCTGCCCGAGGTTCAGCATATTGAGCGAAACCTGCACCCGGACGGCAGCCCGCTCGTAACGCGCCAGGGCGCCGTCGTAGCGCTGCGCCTCGTGTTCTTCGTTATTGAAATACTTAACGGTTTCGTAATTGAGCAGGCTATCCAACGCCTTGGTGGAGGCGTCGTTGTCGGTGTCGTTCATGGTGCGCCGGTAGCGCCCGCGCCGGCCCGCCAGTAGCGTGGTGTAGGCGACATAGGCCAGGACGGCGACGCAGGTCACCACGGCGTAGCGCCAGTCGAACATGCGCCAGATGATGATCGTGACCATGATCAGTTCCAGCGCCGTCGGCACGACGTTGAACACCGCGAGGCGCAGCACCGACTGCATGCCCTGGACGCCGCGATCGATGACGCGCGACATGCCGCCTGTTTGGCGATCCATGTGGAAGCGCAGGCTGACCGCGTGCAGATGCCGGAAGGTGCGCAGCGCCAGCAGCCGCACGGCGCGTTGCTGGACGGATGCGAACAGCGCGTCCCGTAGTTCTCCGAACCCCGCGCCGCCGATCCTCGCCAGCCCGTAGGCGATCAGCAGCGCCACCGGCACCGCCAGCATCGCCCGCCCGTCCTTCGGCGCCAGCGCGTCCACCACGTCGCCGTAGATGATCGGCACATAGACGGTGACAACCTTCGACAGCAGCATGAAGATCAGCGCGATGACGACCCGGACTCGCGCGCCGGGGTTGCCGGCGGGCCAGAGATAGGGGGCCAGGGACAGCACCGTGCGCATGTTGCCGGTGTTCACCCGCAGCTCCTTGGGGAGGGACGCGGGGGGCGCCGAAGATCCGTGGCCGTGATGTGGTCGCATGCCGCTAGATGTGGCACGAGGCGGCGCCATTGCAAAGGTTATCGCCCCATGACCCTCGATCCCGGCTTCCTGCGCCATGTGCGTGCCTGCGATACCGCCGTGTTGCCGGGGGAGCGTTTGCCGTTTCTGCTGGCGGGCGTGCCGGTCGGCTGGGTGCGGCCGGCGATGGTTGAGGCGCTGGCGGGGTTCGCCTCGGTGCATGTCGGGACCGATGGCGTCGATCTCCGCGACCGCCCTGCCCTGCCCGGAATCGCTCAGACCCTATCCGAACGGGGGATGTTCCGCTGGCGGCGGGAGGCGTTCGATGTGCGGGGGCCGGACGGCGCGGTGCTGTCGCAAATCGACCGGGGCGCCATTCCCTCGTTCGGGGTGGAAGCGACAGGGGTTCATCTGAACGGCCTGGTCCGCCGCGCCGACGGGTTGCACCTTTGGGTCGCGCGCCGTGCCGCCAACAAGACGCTGGATCCGGGGAAGCTGGATCATGTCGTGGCCGGCGGCGTCCCGGCGGGGCTGAGCCCAATGGAAACCCTGGTGAAGGAAGCCGCCGAGGAAGCCGCGATCCCCGCGGTTTTGGCTTCGCAGGCCCGCCATGTCGGGGAAGTCCGCTACGCGATGGAACGGCCGGAGGGGCTGCGGCGCGACCATCTGCACTGCTACGACCTGGAATTGTCGCCCGATTTCATGCCTCAGGCGGCGGATGGAGAGGTTGAGTCGTTCGAACTCTGGCCGATCGAACGGGCCGTGGCGGCGGTCCAGGATACCGACGATTTCAAGTTCAATGTGAACCTGGTGCTTATCGATCTGTTCGTCAGGCTGGGTCTGATCGCGGGATAGCGGCCGCCTGGTTTCCCGAGCCCTCGGCCGGGGCTCGGATACGCCTTGGAACCACATCGACGACGTAACCCAACGCGCCGAACAGCGCCCCGACGGTGCGGAGTTCCAGGTTGCGCGACCCGTCCAACACGCGGCTGAGTACGGCCTGATCGACACCGGCCTTCTCCGCCAGGTCCTTCTTTTTCATCCCCTCCGCCCGCAACAGGCCGTCCAGCGTCCGGGCGATCCCGTCCGCCAGTCGCCCGAAGGCGCGTTCTCCGTCAACGGTAAGGGTCAAACGCGGCTGTTTCGCCATCATGCGGGTCCTTTGTGTGCCATGCGTGGGGCAGCAATCCCACGGTGTCCAATCGTGCCGCGGCGACCTGCGCGAACGCTGCCTCCCGCTCCAGGACGGCCTTACCGCCGCGCTTTAAACCGCGCGCGAAGCCGACATGCGCGATAACGAAGCGATGCGGTCCCTGGAGATACATGCCGGCGATCCGAACCGTTCTCGTCTTCCATTTCCACAGGCCGCGTTTGCGGTCGCAGGTCGTGTAATCGCGACCCGGCCGCATCGGCCCGCCGAGCGTGAAGTGACGCAACAGCGCCATTGTCTGCTGCCGGGATGACACGTTGGGGTCCTCTTCGCTCGGGCTGCTCAACAAGCCTCGGATCTCGGCCTCCGCCTCCTTCAGAACCAGCGCCATGCGGCCGTCGGGGAATTCGCCATGGAACAGAAAATCGAACGCCTCATGGGCGGGCACCACGGCACCGTATGCGATCAGGGTATCGATAATTGACTCTGGAGTCAAATTATATCCCCCTATGCTGCTGATCGATCAATGCGTCGGGTTAGGTTCGATCCCTGGCGACCAAGCCCTATCAAGGCGAAGTTCCGTATCCTGGTAGCGCAGCCGCCGAGCGAAGCGACTTTTGGTGAGTTTGACGGCGGGATTGACCGGCACCTGGGTCGAACGGCCTTCGTTTTAATCGCGTTGAGCGTCCGTCTGCTCCCCGGGTACGCCTAACTTACCGAACACCTGATACGTCACATCCATGAGTCCGCCGCGCGCCGCCAGCATCGGTTGTCCCGTGAGGCGAGAGAGTGCCGCACGCGCATAAACCCCATATCCAAGACGAATCAGCTGCCCGGCGATCCGGTCTTCCATCCTGTCCCGTAGTGTGAGTCGCCGCTCCCGCATCGAAGGTGCCGCCTATCCGCAAAAACCTGACACAACGTAAGCGAAAACCTGACTCAGAGCAATATTTTTCGTTGGAATTACAATGGTATGCAGCCGGCGATCAAATCGCCCGAGCCAACTCCCGCAAACTGTCGCGGATCACGCCGTCGAGGGCGGCACCGTCCCCCAGCCGCTCCACCACCCGCCCGATCGCCGCCTGCGCCTCCGCTCGGCGATACCCGAGGTTGATCAGCGCGGACAGCGCGTCGTCCGCCACGCTCGCCGGGCGCGGGGCGGCCGACGGCATACCCAAGGACGACGACGGCATGGCGCCGGCCTTGTCGCGCAGCTCCGTCAGCAGCCGCACCGCCAGACGCGGGCCGACCCCCGGCGCTCGGGTCAGGCCGGCTTTGTCGCCGGCCGCGATGGCGCCGATCAGGTCCCGCGGGGACAGCGCCGACAGCACCGACAGCGCCACCTTGGCGCCGACGCCCTGCACCGTCGTCAGCAGGCGGAACCAGTCGCGTTCGGCAGAGTCGGCAAAACCGTAAAGCTGGATCGCATCCTCCCGCACATGGGTATCGATCAGCAGTTTCACCGGTGCGGGCGAGGGGGGTAGCGCAGCCAGTGTGCGGGACGAGGCCTGCACCAGATAGCCGACGCCGTTCACGTCCAGGATGCAGCTGCCGTCCTGGAGCGCCTCCACCCGGCCTGTCAGCATCGCAATCATGCCGCCCCCCCCGTTATGGTCGGGCCTGACCCTGACGGTTGGCGGAAAATCATGCCGCCGGCCTCGCCCAAGCGAGCCGCGACGACCGGTGATGCGCATGGCAGATCGCCACCGCCAGTGCGTCGGAGGCATCGGCGCGTTTCACCACCGCGCCCGGCAACAACCGGTGCACCATCATCTTCACCTGATCCTTATCCGCTCCACCGGTCCCGACCACGGCCATTTTCACGGTCTTGGCGGCGTATTCCGCCACCGTCACGCCCAGCAGCGTCGGCGCCAGCAGCGCCACGCCGCGGGCGTAGCCCAGCTTCAGGGTCGCGCTGCCGTTGCGGTTGACATAGGTCTCCTCGACCGCCGCCTCATCCGGGCGGTATTCGGCCAAAAGCGCCGCGAGGCCGTCGTGCAGCGCTTTCAGCCGCAGCGGCACCGACTCGGTGTTGTCCGTCGCGATCACCCCGTCGGCGACATGGGTCAGGCGATTGCCGGTTGTGTCGATCACGCCCCAGCCGGTGAACCTTAGGCCGGGATCGATCCCCAGAACGCGGACGGTGCGGTTAAGCATGCGCGTCGCCCATCGCGTAGCCGATCCGGCGCGCCGGAGGGACCGGGTGGCGGCCGGCCACACGCTCCATCAGCATCCGCGCATCGGCGTCCAAGCCGGCCTTCAGCGCCGAATCGAGAAACACCTGCTCCAGCACGTCCTGCTGCGCGTGGCTGCCGCCGAGGCGGTACATCTCCCCCAGCACCGGCCGCATCGCCGCGACGGCGTCGGCGTGACGGCCCTGGCCGTGGGCGAAAACGGCCTCGGTCACCGGCAGGGCCACGGTTCCAGCCAGTTGCGCGGTCAGGCCCGGCGTCGTGGCGGCGTGGTCGCGGATTCCGTCCAGCATCCGACGCGCGGCGGCATCGCGGCCCGTGGCGGCCAGCGCCATCATCCAATGCGGCAGCGTGAACGCCGTCGTGCAGTCGCCAATCCGCGCCTCCGCATGGTCCGCCAGTTCCGTCCAACGGTCGCCGAGGTCCACCCCGAGCCGCCCCAACCGAAACAGCATCGACGCTGCGTTCTGCACGTCGATATAAAGGTCTGGCTGCGCCTGCGTCAGCGGCGAGGCGTGGTCGCGGAAGCCGGTGTCGTAGAGCCTCAGCACCGCCGGAAAGTCCCCCCGCTCCAGGTGATACATCGCTCGGTGCCACAATAGGTGGTGCTTGAGGTTGTTTTTGCCGTCCCAGTGGCGTTCCAGCGACTCGACCCAGGCGATGCCCTCGCCGCGCCGTCCCTGCATCTCCATCACATGCGCCACGCCGTGGGCCGACCACAAATCCCCGGGATCGCGGCGAATCGCTTCCCGGCCGGCCGCCTCGGCTTCGGTGTAGGAACCGCATTCCTCGTGCGCGAAGCAGCGGCAGCCGAGGATGGCGTTGTAGCCGGGTTCGGCCTCGCTCCAGTGCTTTTCCACCGCCAGGACCGAGGCCAGCATGGCTTCCGGCCGCCCCAGCCAGAAGTTCGTGAAATGGGCGAGCCGGAAGGCGAGAATGTCGTGCGGGTGGGAAGCGAGAATCTGGTCCCAGATTTCCACCGCGCGATCCGGGTGGCCGCCGGACCAGGCCTCCAGCGCGGCGGCGTGGCCGTGTTCCCGCGGGGTGGCCGCAACCACCAGCCGCCACGTGTCGGCGGCAGCCAGACGAGCGGCCGGAACCAGCGCCTGCTTGAACCCGAGCATGGCGAAGTAGCCCTTGAGGCAGTGCGCCATGGGGCAATCCGGGTCGGCCGCGAACAGCGCCGCCATCCGGGGGGTCATGTCGGCGGCATAGGACACGTAGCCGGCGATGACGTGGTCGTAGGCAGCGACGGCATCCGCCGATGCCGCCATCATGGTCAGTCCGCGCGAATCCTTGAGCATCGATAGGTTCCTCCGACGGCCCTGTGTAGCACGAGAACCGGCGGAGGCGACGATGCCGTCAGGTCAGGCCGCGCTCTTCCAGCACTTCCCGCAGCACGCGGGCGGCGGTCATCGAAGCCGGCCAGCCGGAATAGAACGCGAGATGGGTGATGGTTTCCGCGATCTCGTCCTTGGTCAGGCCGTTATCCAGGCCGCGCGCGATATGGCCCTTGAGCTGTTCCGGGCGATAGGTGGCGACGAGGGTCGCGATCACGAACAGGCTGCGATCGCGCTTGGACATGTTGGGGCGTTCCCAAATGTCGCCGTAGATCACGTCTTCGCTGAGCTCGATCATGCGGGGCACGACGGCGCGTACGGCTTCGCGCGAGGGGTTCGGTTTAACGGTCATGGGTTCCTCCGGTTGATCTGCCGGACAATCTAACCCGGTCGCGTCGCGCCGGCTATGCCGGGGACAGCGAAACCCGTGCGATTCCCTGCTGGATCATGCCGAGCTGGCTGGCCGCGGCCTTGGAGAGGTCGAGGATGCGGGTACGGGAGTGCAGGCGATCGGTGATGACGACCACCACCGAACGGCCGGTGCCTTCCAGCGTCACCCGAACCTTGGTGCCGAACGGCAGCGTGGCGTGCGCGGCGGTCAGCGCCTTCTGGTCGAAGCGGCTGCCGTCGGCGGTCCGTTTCCCCTGATGCGCCTTGCCGTAATAGGACGCGGTTCCGGTCTGAGCGATCGCCGGAGCGGCCTCGGCGACGCGGGCCGGGGCCAGCGGCTCGGCGGCCTGGCGCGGCGGCGGCGCGGCCTGACACGCCGTCACGGACAGAAGGGCCAACCAAGCCAAATGCGAATATTTAGGCAGGGTTACGCCCCACTGACTGGATGTTGCCACAGTATCGCCCCAATCATGGCTGGGACGGTGGCGTGAAACGGAATAGCGCTGCCACAATGTGGCCGTAATGACCGACATTGTCTGATAAAAACCCACCAATCCGGTGAATTTACGGCATTTTTCCTTGCCGGGAGTGTCAGTAAGGCGCCCCATGACCTCGAACATGACTGTTTGCCCCTCCAATTGCAACCCCCATGACTGCGAAAAAGACCATCCGCATCCGATACGAATGATTCGCGTGCCATGGCGTGGACAATCGCGTGGGACCGGCTCAGGGTGTCGGACTTCATGGTTCTGACGCTTTTCATCGTGCTGGCCGGGGTTTTCGTCGCCGCGGTACTGCGGGGTTTCACCGGCTTCGGCTTCGGTCTGGCGGCCGTGCCGCTGCTCAGCCTTGCCCTGCCGCCGGCCCAGGTGGTGCCCTTCGTGGTGATGCTGCAGGTGGTCGTCGGCGCCTCCGGCGTACGCGGCGCATGGTATCAAACGGACTGGCGAGCGATTCGCGGGCTGGCTCCCGGCGTGCTGATCGGGATTCCACTGGGGTTGGCGATCCTGACAGCGTTCCAACCCAACACCGTGCGACTGGCGATCGGGCTGATCATCGCCGCATCGGTTGTCCTGCTATGGCGTGGCGTGCGCCTGCCGCCGCATCCGTCGCGCATCCTGACCATGAGCGTCGGGCTGCTGTCCGGGGTGATCAGCGGCCTCGCGTCCATGGGTGGGCCGCCGGTGGTCGTCTATCTGCTGGCCCTCGGCCACGGCGCGGCGGCGGTCCGAGCCAGTTCGATCGTCTATTTCATGCTCTCCGGCGCCACGTCGGCGGTCGCGATGGGCTGGCGCGGGCTGATAGACCGGGAAGTGTTGCTGTGGGCCCTCGCGGCGGTGCCGGCATCGTATGCCGGCAACTGGGTCGGCACCTGGGCGTTCCACCGCGCGAAGCCGCACCACCACCGGCTGACGGCGCTGACCGTGCTGTCGGTGCTGGCGGCGGTGCTGATCGTCCGTGCGTTGGCAGCCGGGTAGCGGCGCCGGGTGCGGGGCGGATGTCATTCGGCCTGCCCAGGGAGTCTCTGAAGAAGGGGCAAGGTCACCCGCCCCGGCGGCAATCCCAACCATTGACGAAAACCCCCGACCGCGCCGAACTGCCTTGTCCAAGGAGCACCCATCATGACCAAAATCGCCGCCATCACCGGCGCCGCCTCCGGCATCGGCAAAGCCGCCACCGCCCGCCTGCTCGATGCCGGTTGGACCGTCTACGGCCTCGACATCCGCCAACCGGCCGCCCTGCCGCAGTACCAGGACCGCTTCAAACCCATCCAATGCGACGTGTCCGACGCCGCCAGCGTGACACAAACCTTCGCCGCCATGGGCACGACCCTGAACGCGCTGATCTGCTGCGCCGGCGTTCTGCGCACCGGGTTGATGGAAAACATGGCCATCGATGATTTCGACCTCGTCCTGAACATCAACACCCGCGGCACGTTCCTGTGCGCGCAAAAGGCGTTGCCGCTGCTGCGCGCCGGGGTCACGCCGGACAATCCCGCGCGCGTGATCCTGCTGTCGTCGCTCGCCGCGCTGCGTCCGAAGATCGTGTCCGGCGCCTACGCCGCGTCGAAGGCCGCCGTCACCCAGCTGACCCGCGTCATGGCGGCCGAGTGGGCGCCGTCGGGCGTGTTGGTCAACGCGCTGGCGCCCGGAACGGTCGATACCCCGATGGTGCGGGCGGTATCCGATCCGACGGCCTCGAAAGGCTACCGCCCCTCCGGCGTGTCGCCGGTCGGGCGCATCGCGCAGCCGGACGATGTGGTCGATGTGATGATGTTCCTGCTGAGCGACGCCGCCCGTTACATCGCCGGCACCACCATCCCGGTGGACGGCGGCACCGGTGCCGCGTTCATTCCGCCTGGATGAGCATCCCGAACACCGACCCGACGCCCTCCGCCCGACGCAAGCGACCGATCGTATCGCCTTCGCGCAGACGGCGGGACACCAGCGACAGGGCGGCCAAATGGCTGGCGTCGGCGTCCGCCGGCGTCAGCAGCAGCACGACGATATCCACCTTCTGGTCGTCGATCGCCGCGTAATCGATCGGCCGCGCCAGCCGGCAGAACAACCCGAAGCAGCCGCTCAGCCCCTCCAACCGAGCATGCGGCAACGCGAACCCCTTGCCGAGGCCGGTGGAGCCCAGTTGCTCGCGCGCCAGAAGCGCCGTGGCAACGATGGAGGCCGGCACGCCGGCGCCCGCCGCCTCCGCCCGTTGCGCGAGATCGCGGAGCAGCGCCGCCTTGTCCTTGGCCCGCAGGTCCAAGGCGATCCGTTCGGGGGGAATAAGGGCCGCGATATCCATGTCGTCCAATCAGTCTCTATCCGCGGCGCGCAGGCGATAGCCGACCCCGGTTTCCGTCACGATATACCCCGGGCGTTCGGGATCCGGCTCTATCTTTTGCCGCAGTGCGCGAATGTAGATACGCAGGTACTGCACGTCCGTCTCACCGCCCCAGACCGATTGCAGCATGAAGCGGTGCGTGAGCACTTTGCCGGCATGGGCGACGAGCAGCCGCAACACCTCGTATTCCCGGGGGGAGAACTTCACTTCCCCCCCGCGCACGGTCACGATACGGCGCACCAGATCGACCGCCAGATCGCCGCTGCGAAAAAGCGGCGTTTCCCCCTGCTGCTGCAAGCGATGGCGCTGCGCGGCGCGAATGCGGGCCAGCAGTTCGTCGATGCCGAACGGCTTGGTGACGTAATCGTCGGCGCCGAGGTCCAGGGCCTCCACCTTCACCGCCTCATCGTCGCGGCTGGTCAGCACGATGATCGGCACCGAACTGGGTAGGGCGCGAATACGTTCGATTACCTCGATCCCGTCGATATCCGGCAGTCCGAGGTCCAGCAGGATCAGGTCCGTCCCCTGCCGCCGAGCGGTATCGATGGCTTTGGCACCTTCTTCGGATTCCGAGACGATGTAGCCTTGCGCCGACAGCCCCACCCGCAGGAAGCGGCGGATGGCCGGTTCGTCGTCGATCACCAGCACGCGAAGCGGTCCGGCCGCGGTCATGTTTCCGTATCCTCCGGCAGCGGCGCGTCGTGCGGCACGGTCAGCGCGATCGTCATCGCCGCCCCGGACCGGTCGGTGCGGTTGGCCGCGGTAATCGTGCCGCCCATGGCTTCCACGAAACCGCGGCAAATCGCCAGCCCCAGGCCGGTCCCGGCCCGCCGCCGGTCGGCGCCCCTGGCACGATAGAATTTCTCGAAGATGCGCTCCAGGTCTTCCGGCGGGATACCTTCGCCTTCGTCCAACACGCACAAGAACACGCGATCGCCCTCCCGCCAAGCGCGTAGCCGGACGGTGCTGCCGGCGGGGGCGTATTTCGCGGCGTTGTCCAACAGGTTGAACAGCACCTGCTCGAACAGCACCATGTCCAGGCGCAGCAGCGGCAGGCCGGACGCGAGGTCTACCTCCGTCTCGCGATCGGCAAGTATCTTCGACGCCCGCTGCAACGCCGCGCCCACCACGTCCGACAGCTCGATCAGGCTGGTGCGCGGCCGCAGTGCCCCGGATTCCAGCCGTGTCATGTCCAGCAAATTGTGGATAAAACGGTTCAGCCGTTCGGCTTCCTCCAGAATGGTGGAAACCAGCGATTGCCGCGTCGGTTCGTCCAGCGCCACGTCCCGCGATTGCAAGTTGCTTGCGGAGCCGACGATCGAGGCCAAGGGCGTGCGCAAATCGTGCGAAATGGAGGTCAGCAGCGCGTTGCGCAGCCGGTCGGTCTCCGCCTGTAGCCGCGCCAGGTGCAGATCGCGCGCCAGATGCACCCGCTCGATCGCCAGGGCCGCCTGATCCGCCAGCGCGTCCAGCAGCCGCTGTCGATCCGGGGTCAGCAACGGGCCGGGTTCGTCGCGGATCACGCCAACCACCCCGACCGGTCCCCGCCCGGTGCGCATCGGTTCGAACAGCCATTTCGCCCCTGGCAGGGTATCCGATCCCCGGCCCGCGGCGTGATTTTTCTCCCAGCACCATTTCGCGGCGGCGAGGTCCGCTTCCTCCAACTGATCCTCCGGAGGGAAACCCGCACGCACCGCGATGCTGTCGCCATCGGGCAGCAGCAGCACCACACGCACCCGCAACATCAGCGCGATCTGATGCGCGGTAGCCCACAGCAGGTCGTCCAACGTCACGGCGCCGGCCAGTTTGCGGCTGAATCGATAGAGGTCGTCGGTGGTCTTCGCTCGCAATCGAGCGGCAACGGCTTGGCCGCGGACGCTGGATGCGAGGTTGCTGACGATGACCGAAACGATAGCGAAAAAGAACAGCGCCACCACATTTTGCGGATCGGCGATGGTGAAGGTGTACAACGGCGGCAAAAAGAAAAAATTATAGGCCAATACCGCGCCCAGGCTGGCGAATAGAGAGGGCCACAGCCCGTCCCGTGCCGCGCTGATCAGAATGGCGGTGAGGAACACCAGCGGTACGTTGGTGACATCGAACCAA
>CAITUP010000028.1 GCA_903895595.1 uncultured Acetobacteraceae bacterium
CAACTCTGGCGATTTGAGGCGCGTAGAAATTGCGAGGTTTTTTTGGCGATACCCCATTGGCCTGAGTTGGTCGGGTCAAGCCCGACCATGACGGGTATGCGGAACAAAATGGCAAAATGAGAACTGCTGGCTCGAATGGCCGCGGCAACGAGTTTGTCACGCTGTTCGATATTCCGTTGAATTCCGCTTAATTGCTCACCCCACCCTGGGGAGTGGAACCTTCCCGGCCCCTATCGCAGCACAAGAAGCGGTCGTTCTTAGCATCCATCAAAATGACCGCTACTCCGCCGCCAGCGCCACCGGCACCGCCGACGCGGTCAAACCCGCCAGCAGCCCCTTCCGCCGTTCCTCGGCTTTCGCGCGATTGGCATCCTTCACCGGCCCGAAGCCTCGGATCGTGTCCGGCAGAGACGCCAGCCCGACCGCGGCCTCCAGCGTATCCGACCGCAACGCGGCGGCCGCGGCCCGCAGATCGCCGGTATACTGCTCGATCAGTGTCCGTTCGGCCTGACGTTCCGCCTGCCGGCCGAACAGGTCCCAGGACGAGCCACGCAGCGACCGCAACGACCGCAGCACCCGGAACAGCGGCAGCGCCACCCAACCCGGCACCGCGACCTTCCGCCGCCGCCCCGTCGCCGGATCCATCCGGGCGATCAGCGGCGGCGACATATGGAACACGGGCTTCTCACCATACGATGTCAGCAGATGCAGGCGCGCGACCTCGTATTCGTCCTTGTAGGCCATGACGCGAAACAGGTTTTCGGCGGCTGCCCGCGCGAAGCGGCCTGGGGCGCCGAACGCAGTGGTTTCGGCGTCGGTCGCCTCCCGGATCACCGTTCGGTATCGGTCCGCGTAGGCCGCGTTCTGATACGCTGTCAGCCGGTCGGCTCGGTCCCCGATCAGTGCATCCAGCGACAAAGCCGGCGCTTCCGCCGCGTCCGACAGGACCTGGCTCATCAACGACGGCTGGTTCGCCAGAATGCGCCCCCACAGAAACGCACGCTTGTTCACACCGACCGCCGCGCCATTCAGCTCGATGGCACGCAATATGGAAGCTTCCGTCACCGGCACCAGCCCGCGCTGCCATGCAAGCCCCAGCAACAGCGTGTTCATCGCTTGAGCGTTACCGAAAAGTTTCTCGGCCAGAGTCACCCCATGCAGCCACACGGAACGCCCGGCATCGGTCACTTTCTCAATCGTGCGGCGATGCATCAGCGCGTCGATCGACAGCAACGCATCGCGCTTGAAATCCGCCGTGGCAGCGAGGTCCAGGTTGCCGATCACCACGGCATTCCGCGCATTCCGCTCCAGCACCCCCATTTGACACCCGACGGCGAGATCGGCGGCCAACATCAGATCGGCCTTACCAAGGGGGATGCGCACCACGTCCAGCTCGGCCTCATCCGCCGCGATCTGCACATGTGCGACCACCGCACCGTTCTTCTGCGCCATCCCGGTGAAGTCCAGCGTCTTCACCGCTCGGCCTTCCAGATGCGCGGCCATGGCGAGGATAGCGCCCGAGGTCACGATCCCGCCTCCCCCAATCCCCGCGAACAACCCGCGCCAGACGCCCAACGCCGGCAGCACCGGCGAAGGCAACGTGGCCGAAAATTCCTTCTCCCGCGCCTGCCAGGACACATCGGCGGCCGGCGCCGAGGGGGCGCCCGGCAGCGTCACGAAGCTGGGGCAGAAGCCTTTCAGGCAGGACAGATCGACGTTGCAGCTCGTGGGATTGATGCGCCGTTTCCGCCCAAGCGCGGTCTCCACCGGCTCGATCGCGATGCAGCCGGATTGCGTGGAGCAATCGCCGCAGTTCTCGCAAACGGCTTCGTTGATGACGACATGCTGCGTCGCATTCGCCATGGAACCGCGCTTGCGGCGGCGCCGTTTCTCGGTGGCGCACACCTGATCGTAGATCAGCACCGACAGCCCGTCGTAATCGCGCAGTTCGCGCTGCACCGCGTCCAGTTCCTCCCGCGTGTGACGGGTGGTGCCGGGCGGCAACTGGCCGATCCCCGGCAGCCGGTCGGCATCGTCGGCGACAACGGCAATGCGGGAAATCCCCTCGGCCGCGATCTGGGCGGCGAGCAGCGGCACCGTCATCTGCCCCTCGGCCGGTTGCCCGCCGGTCATCGCGACGGCGTCGTTGAACAGCAGCTTGTAGGTCATGCGGGTTTTCGCCGCCGCCGCCTGCCGGATCGCCATTAACCCCGAATGCACGTACGTCCCGTCGCCCATATTCGCGAACATGTGCTTCATGTCGGTGAAGGACGACAGCCCGACGAAGGGGGCGCCCTCCCCGCCCATATGGGTGAAGGTGCGCGTCTGCGGGCCGTCGTCCTGCGCCATGAAGTGGCAGCCGATGCCGGCGCTGGCGAAACTGCCATCCGGCAACTGGGTCGAAGTCGCATGCGGGCACCCGGCGCAGAACGCGGGGGTACGGCGCAACAGGCTGTCCGGCCGCTGCACCGCTTCCGGCGGCGACAGCGACGGCACGTTTAGGCCCTGCGCACCGAGGAACCGGCCCAACCCGCCGGCCACGGACTCGGGCGACAGTTCCATGAGCGCGGTGAGCAAAGGTTCGCCATTGGGCAAAGTCTTGCCGCTGATTGCCGGGCGTTCCTCCGCCGGTAGGTTGTAAAGCGCGTCGCGGATCTGGGATTCGAGGAAATTACGCTTTTCCTCGATCACCAGAATGGCGCGCTTGCCGCGGGCGAATTCGCGGAAACTTTCCGTTTCCAGCGGCCAGGTCATCGCGACTTTATACAGCGCCAGTTGCGGATGCGTGTCCAAACCGAGGCGCTTCAACGCGTGCAGCGTATCCTCATGCGTCTTGCCGATGGTCACCAGCCCGATCGGGGCGTCGGTGGATCCGAAAATCAGCTTGTCCAGCCGGTTGGCGCGCGCCCAGGCCTGCACGGCGGGCAGGCGTTCGTCCATCAAACGCCGTTCCAGCTCGGCCCGTTCGGCCGGGAAGCGCAGCGTGTGGTCGTAATTCAGCCCGTGCGGCGGCAGCGGATAATCGGGGGTGACGAACGCGTAGTCGGACCGCACGATGGCCGTCGCCGCCTGCTCCATCGTCTCGGCCGTGGTCTTCATCGCGACCCACAGGCCGGTAAACCGCGACATGGCCCAACCCGCGAGGCCCAGGTCGATGACGTCCTGCACCGAGCCGGGGTTCAACACCGGCATGCAGACGTTTTGAAAAACGTATTCGGTCTGGTGCGGATACGTCGAGGAATGCGCCCCGTGATCGTCCCCGGCGATGGCCAGCACCCCGCCGTGGCGATGCGTGCCCGCCATGTTGGCGCAGTGGAACGCGTCGCCGGACCGGTCCACGCCGGGACCTTTGCCGTACCACATACCATAGACGCCATCGACCCGCTTGCCGGGGAAGGCGTCGATCTCCTGCGTGCCCATCAGCATGGTGGCGGCGAGGTCCTCGTTCACCCCCGGCTCGAACCTGATGTCGTTGGCCTCCATCAGCTTAGTTTGCAGCCATAACTCGCGATCCAGCATGCCTAGCGGGGAGCCGCGATAGCCGGACACCAGCGCCGCGGTCTTCAACCCGGCCGCCTGATCCAGCCGGCGTTGTTCCAGCAGCAGCCGCATCAGCGCCTGAATGCCGGTCAGCAGGACCGGTTGGTCGTGATCGTGGAACCGCGAATCCAGCGTGATGGTGCGACCGAGACCGATATCCATGGCGTGCGTCCTTCTCATCCCCTGACGCGAGCCTATCACGGCGGCGCGTGCCTTGTCTTTCGTACCCGGCGGCGATGCGGCAATATGCGGCATGCAATCGGGAGGCCCCAGATAATGGACGATATCCGCGTCACGCCGCACCATGCTTGGCGCACCATCGCGCTGAACGCGCCCGCGCGCCTGAACGCCGTGAATGGCCCGATGTTGACGCGGCTGCTGGCGGCGCTGGATGAGGCCGAGGCCGATCCATCCTGCCGAGCGGTGTTGTTGACGGGGGAAGGGCGCGGGTTTTGCGCGGGGCAGGAATTGGGGGCGGATGTGACGCCGGGGCCGAACGGGCCGCCCGATCTGGAGGCTCTGGCCAGCACCTATCACCATGAGGTCGTGCGGCGCATCCGCGCCTCCCGGTTGCCGGTGGTGTGCGCGGTAAACGGCGTCGCGGCCGGCGCCGGGGCCAGTTTCGCACTGGCCTGCGACATCGTGCTGGCCTCCAAGACCGCGCGATTCGTGCAGGCGTTCGTGAAAATCGGCTTGGTGCCGGATTCCGGCGCTTCCTATTTCCTGACACGCTCCGTCGGCGAGGCCCGAGCGCGGGCCTTGGCGATGCTCGGCGATGCGATCGACGGGGAGCAGGCGGCAGCGTGGGGCATGATCTGGAAAGCCGTCGAGCCCGACGCGCTGATGGCCGAGGCCGAGACCCTGACCGCTCGCTTGGCGCAAGGCCCCACCGCCGCGCTGGCCGCGATGAAGCGGATGTTCCACGCAGCGCCGGAGAACGATCTGCACACACAGCTCGAGCTCGAAGCCCGCTTGCAGGGCGAGGCCGGACGCGGCGCCGCATTCGCCGAGGGCGTGCGGGCGTTCCAGGAAAAGCGGCCGCCGGTCTTCCCGCGATGACGCCGGACGAAAAGGCCCGCACCTGCGCCGACGCGATGTGGGCGGACGACCATGCGAGCCGGGGCCTCGGGATGGTCCTGGAAGCCGTCGCTCCCGGCCGGTCCCGGCTGTCGATGCCGGTGGCGCAAACGATGGTGAACGGGCTGGGCATGTGTCACGGCGGGTTCATTTTCACGCTCGCCGATTCCGCGATGGCGTTCGCCAGCAATGCCTATGGCGACAGCGCCGTGGCACAACACGCCGCGGTCACCTACGTCCGGCCGGCGCGACTGGGCGAGGTTTTGGTCGCCGAAGCGGAAGAGCGCATGCGATCGGGCCGATCCGGCATGTACGATGTGCGGGTGACCGGCACGGATGGGACGGTGGTGGCGGAATTCCGAGGGCATACGCGGGTGATCCCCGCCCCGCCGACGCATGAGGGCCGAGCATAACCACCCGTCATGGTCGGGCCTGACCCGACCATCTCAGGCCAATAGGATAAAGGTGGTCGGGTCAAGCCCGACCATGACGGGGTGGATGGGGTCTACGGGAAAGAGGAACGATGAAAATGCAAGGGTACGACGCGATCGAAACAGCCTCCCGCGACGAAATCGCGGCTTTGCAGTTGGAACGTCTGGGCACGACGCTGCGGCATGCGTACGCGAACGTGCCGCATTACAAAGCCGCGTTCGATGCCGCCGGGGTGCATCCCGACGATTTCAAGCGTCTGGAAGATCTGTCGAAATTTCCCTTCACCACCAAACACGATCTGCGCGCCAATTACCCGTTCGGCATGTTCGCGGTACCGCGGGAGAAGATCGTGCGGGTCCACGCGTCATCCGGCACCACGGGCAAGCCCACCGTCGTCGGCTACACCGCCAAGGATATCGACACCTGGGCGCATGTCGCGGCACGGTCCATTTACGCATCGGGCGGTCGGCCGGGGATGATGGTGCATGTCGCCTATGGATACGGATTGTTCACCGGCGGCCTGGGCGCGCATTACGGGGCGGAGCGTCTGGGCTGCACGGTCGTTCCGGTCTCCGGCGGGATGACCGAACGGCAGGTGCAGCTGATCACCGATTTCAAGCCGGATATTATCATGGTGACGCCCAGCTACATGCTGGCGATTCTGGACGAGTTCAAACGCCAGGGCCTGGACCCGCGGGCATCGTCGTTGAAGATCGGCATCTTCGGCGCCGAACCCTGGACCAACGCCATGCGCACCGAAATAGAAACCGGGTTCGATATGGACGCCGTGGACATCTTCGGCCTGTCCGAAGTCATCGGCCCCGGCGTCGCCAACGAGTGTATCGAAACCAAGGACGGCCTGCACATCTGGGAGGATCACTTCTACCCGGAAATCATCGACCCCGAAACCGGCGCGGTGTTGCCCGACGGTTCGATGGGCGAGCTGGTGTTCACCTCGCTGACTAAAGAAGGCATGCCCGTGGTGCGCTACCGCACCCGCGACCTGACCCGCCTGCTGCCCGGTACCGCGCGCACCATGCGCCGGATGGAAAAGGTGACCGGCCGCAGCGACGATATGGTGATCGTGCGCGGGGTGAACATGTTCCCAACCCAGATCGAGGAACAACTGCTGAAACACGAGGCCCTAACCGGCCACTACCACATCGTCCTGACCCGCGAGGGCCGCATGGACGAGGTCACCGTTCACGTGGAGGCTCGGCCCGAACACTACGTCACCGCATCGATGGACCACATCGCAGGCCCCGTTGTCGCTCGGATCAAAGACACGATCGGCCTGACGACGCGGTTGGTGATCGAGGCACCGGGTGCGATCGAACGTTCCGTCGGGAAGGCACGGCGGTTGGTGGATCATCGGCCGAAGGAGTAGTTTTTGGGATTGATGGCGGGGTTCGAGCACGAGGCGACGCTTGGCGTTTCGCGCGGAGGCCGCCGAGGAAGTTAAAGCCGCGGAGGTCGGGGAGAATTTCGTGCGGTCTCCGCCGGCCGAGCGAAAGCGGTTGCCGTGCTCCTTGATTCGAATCCTTATTTATTGAACGGCACCTCCGCCGTACTCGCATCCTCCCCCCTTGCCGTGCTAACATCCCGTCATGTCCGCCGCCCTCGAACTGCCCATCCCGATGTCGCTGACCGAGTTCCTCGTCTGGGACGCCCCGGACGGCGCGCGCTGGCAGTTGATCGACGGCCAGCCTCACGCGATGGCACCGGCCAGCCCCGTTCATGGGGTGCTTCAAAGCCAGTTGAGTCGTCTGCTCGGCAACCATTTGGCCGCGCAGGGGTTGCGTTGCCAAGCCGCCTCCAATCCCGGCGTTCGGATCGAACTGCGGGCGGATATGAACTACCGCATCCCCGACCTCGCGGTGACCTGCACCCCGCTGGTGCCCGGCGACCCGATGCTGCCCGACCCGGTGCTGCTGGTGGAAATCCTGTCGCCGAGCAACCCGGCGGAGACCTGGATGAATGTATGGGCCTACACCACCATTCCCAGCGTCCGCGAAATCCTGGTCATCCGCACAGATGCCGCCGGCGCACAACTGCTGCGGCGGAACCCGGATGGCACGTGGCCCTACGCGCCCATGGTCGTCGAAGGCGACGTCATTCTCGAAAGCATCGGTTTCCAAGTACCGCTCGCGGCGCTTTACGCGGGGACGTGGCTGGCCGAGGGGCTGCCCGCCCGGTAACGATTTGCCATCGGGCTCTTCCGGTATCGGCCTGCCGACGCCGTTCGGCATCCACGACTTTCTTGGTAGCGGCCAGCAAGTCGTGGATGCCGACCTTCGTCGGCATGACGATTTACCACACACCGATGTGTCAATGTTTAGGTCCGCTGGTATAACCTCCCGGAAGACCTCGAACAGCACCACTTAGGGTCTGGTCGAGGACGCGATGCGCCGTCAGGGAGGCATTCCCATCGTCACGCGACCGAGGCGCTGCTGCGCGTCGGCGTCGTCTGAACCTATCCCACCGAAGCGTCCACCCGCGCCATCAGCTCCGCGGGCAGCGGCCCGGCCTTCGCCGCCGCGACGCACTCCGCCAGCTCCTGCCGGTTTTTCACCCCCAGCACCAGCGTATCGATCGGCAACCCGAGCGCGTAGCGGTGCGCGACGATGGCGGGGTTCTCTCCGAGTTCGGCGCACAGCTTGCGGAAGCCGGCGGCGCGTGCGTAATCCAACACCTCCGGGTGATCCGCCGGTAAATCCCGGTCGATCGCCGTCGTCAGCGCGCCGGCCTGCACCGCGCGTATGCCCATGACGCCGATGCCGCGGGCTCGGGCGGCCGCCATGATTTCGCGGGGACGGGTGGGGCCTTGGTAGAATTTCAGGCCGCCGGGCGAATCGAGCAGGTTCGCGATCGCCTGCACCGCCGCCGGCTTCGGGTCCTGCGCCAACATCTCCAGGATCGCGTCGGGATGCCCGATTCCGGTCAGGCCCCAGGCGCCGATCAGGCCTTCCTTCACGAATTTTTCGAACAACGGCCGGACGTGGTCCACCACGACAGGATAGGGTGTGAACCGCTCCACCGCGTCCTTGTTCGCCCACATCGGATGCCCGACCGGCACGACGTTGGAGTGCAAAAAGAACAGATCGATCCGGTCCATTTGCAGCAGACGGAGGCTCGATTCGATGGATTGGCGCAGGATGCGCTCGATCCGCTCGACCGGCGGATTGCCGAGGTTGCACTTGCTGGTCACGCGCACGCCCGCCGGCAGCCGCCCGCCGAACGCCGCGCCGACCACGCTTTCCGCCTTGCCGTCGCCGTAGCGGGGCGCGAGGTCCAACAGGTTGATGCCGGCGTCCACCGCTGCTTTCACGGTCGCGACACACTCGTCGAACGTGGTTTGGCCCCAAAGCATGCCCAAACCGCCGCCGCCGAGGGTCAGCGTGGACACGGGGGGAAGCGAGCCGAACGTGTGGGTTTGCATGGAAGGTCTCCGGAAAGCGTTGGCCGTGGTATAAAGCGGTGGCGAAGCAAGCGAAACCTCGTTGACACACGCGGGCCGGCCGCTATAACGCCCCCTCTCCGGTCGCCGGGTTTTCCCTGGTGGCCCGTGCTGTCTTGGAAAGTGGTACCCATGTTTGCTGTGATCCGCACCGGCGGAAAACAATACCGCGTCACCCCGAACGCCGTGTTGAAGATCGAGAAGCTGGAAGCCGAACCCGGCTCCACCGTCACCTTCAACGACGTGCTGGCCGTGGGCAACGACGACGGCCTGACCCTGGGCGGGCCGACCGTGCCGGGCGCCACCGTCACCGCGACCGTGATCGCGCAGGACCGGCTGGACAAAATCATCATCTTCAAGAAGCGCCGCCGGCAGAACAGCCGCCGCCGTAACGGCCATCGCCAGCACGTCACCGTGCTGCGCGTCGCCGACATCAACGCCGCCTAATAGGAGGATCGATCCATGGCACATAAAAAAGCAGGCGGTTCCTCCCGCAACGGGCGCGATACCGAAGGCCGCCGCCTCGGGCTGAAGAAGTCCGGTGGCCAAGCCGTCATCGCCGGCAACATTCTGCTCCGTCAGCGCGGCACCCAGTGGTACCCGGGAACGGGCGTCGGCCTCGGCCGCGACCACACGATCTTTGCGCTGATCGACGGTACCGTCGAATTCAAGCGCCGTGGCGAAGGCAAAGTGCATGTGTCGGTCGTGCCGGTGGCGCTCGCCGCCGAGTAACGCCTACCCCCAATCGAACCGTTGGACCGGGGGTCGGCGCGTGCCGGCCCCCGTTCTGTTTTGGTGATCCAATCCGATGAAATTCCTCGATCAAGCGAAAATCTATCTGCGCTCCGGCGACGGCGGCGATGGGGTGGTCGCGTTCCGGCGGGAGAAGTTCATCGAGTTCGGCGGGCCCGACGGCGGTAACGGCGGCAAGGGCGGCGACATTATTTTCGAGTCGCACGACGACCTGAACACCCTGATCGACTTCCGCTACACCCAGCATTTCCGAGCGCCGAAGGGCGGCAATGGGTCGGGTGCCGACCGGACGGGGCATGGCGCGCCGGATGTGACCATCAAGGTCCCCATCGGCACGCAAATTTTTGCCGACGATCAGGAGACGATGCTGGCCGATCTGGATCGGCCCGGCATGCGACTCGTGCTGCTCCAGGGCGGCGATGGCGGGTTCGGCAACACGCATTTCAAATCCTCGACCAACCGAGCCCCGCGCAAGGCGACGAAGGGGTGGCCGGGGCAGGAGCGGTGGGTTTGGCTGCGGCTGAAACTGATCGCCGATGCCGGTCTGGTCGGGCTGCCGAACGCAGGGAAGTCGACGTTCCTGGCCGCGTCGTCCGCCGCCCGCCCGAAGATCGCCGATTATCCGTTCACCACGCTGCACCCGCAGCTGGGCGTCATCCGCCTGTCGATGTCCGAAGAATTCGTCCTCGCCGATATCCCCGGCCTGATCGAGGGCGCGCATGAAGGCGCGGGACTCGGCGACCGGTTCCTGGGCCATGTCGAACGCTGCGCCGTGTTGCTGCATCTGATCGACGGCGCCGCCGGCAACGTGGTGCAGGCGTGGCGCACGATCCGCGAGGAACTGCGCGCCTATGGCGGCGGTCTGGCGGAAAAGCCGGAACTGATCGTGCTCAACAAATCCGACGCCATGACCCCGCGCGAGACGTCCGCTCGGCTGGCGGCACTACGAAAAGCCTCCGGCGGGCCGGTCATGCTGATGTCGGGCGTCACCGGCGAGGGCGTGCCGGCCGTGCTGCGCACCCTGCAGAACACCATCACGGCGGAGCGGCAGGAGAAAGCGGCTTGATTCCGTCCCTTTCGACGGCGCAGCGAGTCGTCGTCAAAATCGGCAGCGCCCTGGTCGTCGACGCCGCCCACGCTAGGCCGCGCGCGACATGGCTGGGGCATGTCGCTGCCGATATCGCCGCTTTGCGCACGCGCGGAGTCGATGTGATCGTTGTGTCCTCCGGCGCCATCGCGTTGGCTCGGCCGGTGCTGGGCCTCAGCCGCAAGCGCTTGAAACTGGAAGAAAAACAGGCGGCGGCCGCAGTCGGGCAGATCCAGCTCGCTCAGGCCTGGAGCCACGCGCTGTCGGCCCAATCCCTGACAGCCGCGCAGCTGCTGCTGACCCCGGACGACACCGAAGACCGCCGCCGCTATTTGAATGCGCGAGAGACGCTGAACACGCTGCTGAGCCTGGGGTGCATCCCCGTCATCAATGAGAACGACACCGTCGCGACCGCCGAAATCCGCTTCGGCGACAACGATCGGCTGGCCGCCCGAGTCGCCGAAATGGTCAGCGCCGATCAACTGATCCTGCTGTCGGACATCGACGGACTGTATACCGCCGATCCGCGCAAGGACCCGGACGCGACGCATATTCCCGTTGTGGAAGCGCTGACGGCCGAGATCGAGGCGATGGGCGGGGAACCGCCGCCCGGTTATTCCTCGGGCGGGATGCGCACCAAGTTGGTGGCGGCGCGAATCGCGACCCAGGCCGGCTGCGCCATGGCCATCGCCATCGGCAATATCGACCATCCGCTCGCCGCACTGGAAAACGGCGCCCGCTGCACCTGGTTCTTGCCGGCCCCCGAGGGCCGCACCGCCCGCAAGCGCTGGATCATGGGGGCGTTGTCGCCTTCCGGCACGCTGACGGTCGATGCGGGTGCCGCGCGGGCGTTGGTGGCGGGGAAATCGTTGCTGCCGGCGGGCGTGCGGACCGTGTCTGGCACCTTCAACCGGGGCGACGCACTGGTCGTGGAAGGTCCTGACGGGACCCCACTGGCACGCGGCCTATCCGCTTACGCCAGCGACGACGCGGTGCGCATCGCCGGCCATCGGTCGGATAAAATCGAGGCGATTCTAGGCTGGCGCGGGCGCGACGAGATCATCCACCGGGACGATCTCGTACTGCTGTAGCCCGGCCGTACGCCGATATGATTCC
The DNA here is from genome assembly GCA_903895595.1 of uncultured Acetobacteraceae bacterium. Classification (GTDB taxonomy): domain Bacteria; phylum Pseudomonadota; class Alphaproteobacteria; order Acetobacterales; family Acetobacteraceae; genus Rhodopila. The sequence goes on from CAITUP010000028.1 coordinate 11,463, forward strand.
GCTTTGGAACAAAGATAGATGGTCGGGGCGAAATATGTTATGACAAACAAACAACATGGTCGAACCCCTCATTCGCGGACAGATACCAGCCGCCCGCACCCTTGACCCATGGTCGGCGGCGCTCTCCCGTCATGCTGACGAAGGTCAGCATCCACGATTTTCTTGGTAGTGGCCAGCAAGTCTTGGATGCCGACCTGCGTCGGCATGACGATTTACCACGCGCCGATGTGTCAATGGTTAGGTCCGTTGGTATGACGTGCTTCTTCCGCAACAAAGCTCTCGCTACCCAGGCAATCGGACCGAGGCCGAATGAGTGTTGATCCATTCCGTCTCGGTCAGGTTGCTTGGATAGCGCAGCGGGTCACGTTTACAGCGGGACGGTTTTCGACGGTCCACATGCAGCACCTCGCGAATCGCTACTTCGCATAGAGTCACAGATGATTCGCGTCGGGCAAGACCCGTTTCGAGATATGGAAGGGTGTGTTCCAGAAAGACTCTGAGCGACGCCTTGCCACGTCGGTTCGGAAAGCCACCGCGCCACGTGCTGAACGCCTCATGGCAGTATCGACCGCGGGACCACCGTCTCGTTTATGAGTTACGGGAGAGCACGCTAAAAGTCCTGCTCATCGGTATTGGGTATCTTGCGCGATTGAACGGTGGGCACCCGCGTTGGGCGGCGATAAGCACCGGGCAGATTGCGTCACGCCCGCTGTTTTGGATTCTGATCCCAGTTCGGATCGTCGCTGGGCAGCAACGGTTGGTCCGGCGTGATCAACAGACCTTTACCCGGAACGAAATTGATCTCCAGCCGGATCCCGTCCGGGTCCTCGAACACGATATAATAATATCCGGGTGCGAAATTCCCCTCGATCGGGCCTCGATCGATAAACGCGCCCAACTCCCGCAGCTTTGCCGCGGCGGCGTCCACGTCCTCGCGGGAACGGGCGCGCAGACATAGGTGGTGCATGCCGACGCGGTTCTGCACGAAGCGTTCGTTCTCGTGTTCCGGGGCGCAGCGCTGAATGCCGATCGCGGTGCGGCCGCCGACATGATACAGGAAATTATTGCCGTCGTACACCTTCGTCATCCCCAAAAACGGGAGCAACGCGGCGTAGAACTCCCGCGCCTTCTCCCACTGGGAGACGGTGAGGATCACATGGGCCATGCCGTTCACTTCGATCATGCGGGGATTCTACCCGCGCTTCCCCCGTCGCTCAACCCGCCTTAGAATGGCCCCGACAGATAGGGGAAAACGTCGATGCTGAGTTTGGCGGGCAAGGTCGCGATCGTCTCGGGCGCCGGGCAGGTGGGGCCGGTCGATGGCAAGGTCTGGGGCAACGGCAAGGCCACCGCCACGCTGCTGGCGCGTCAGGGCGCCTCCGTGTTCCTGCTGGATATCAACAAGGCCGCCGTCGAAGCCACCAAAGCCGGGATCGAGGCCGAGGGCGGCACCTGCGCCACCCATATCTGCGATATGACGGTCGCGGCCGATGTGCAGGAAATGGTGCAGGCCTGCCTGAACAAGTTCAAAAAGATCGATATCCTGGTCAACAACGTCGGCGGCTCCGCCCCCGGCGACCCGGTCTCGATGACCGAGGAAGTGTGGGACCGGCAGATCAATTCCAATCTGAAAACCGCGTTCCTCGGCTGCAAATACGTCATTCCGGCGATGCTGGAAAACGGCGGCGGCGCGATCGTGAACATCGCCTCGGTCGCCGGGATGCGGAACGATTTCAGTTCGGGACGGTCCCATGTCGGCTACAGTGCGTCGAAGGCCGGCGTGATCCAGCTGTCGAAATCCGTCGCCGGGACCTACGCGAAAAAGAATATCCGCGTGAACACCGTCGTGCCTGGCCTGATGCACACCGCGTTGGTGGAATACCGGCTGGCGGCGACCGTCGGCGGCAACGACCTGCAGAAACTGATGGACGCCCGCGACGCCGCCGTGCCGATGGGGCACATGGGCAACGCCTGGGATATCGCGCATGCCGTGCTGTTCCTGGCGTCCGACGAGGCCCGCTACATCACCGCCACCGAAATCGTCGTGGACGGCGGCCTGACCGCGTTCATGCCGTAGCCATTTACCCAAGGAGAGAATCACCATGGCCGAACAACGTTTCAAACAACTGCAACCCGGCGATCTGAATCCGCGTCAGAAGGAAGTCGCCGACGCCATCCAGTCCGGCCCGCGCGGCGGCGGATTGCGCGGCCCGTTCAACGCCCTGCTGCGCAGTCCGGATCTGTGCGACCTCGTCCAGCGCGTCGGTGCCTATGTCCGTTACAGCTCGTCCATCCCGGCGGCGCTGAACGAAATGGCGATCTGCATGGCCGGCCGTAAATGGACCGCGCAGTACGAGTTCTACGCTCACCGCAAGCTCGGCATCGATGCCGGCCTGAACCCCGCTATCCTGGACGCCATCGCCGACGGCACCGTGCCGGCGAACATGAGCGCGGACGAAACCATCGTCTACAACTTCGTTACCGCGTTGCTGTCCAACGGCAGCGTGCCCGACGCGCAGTACGCTCCGGCGCTGGCCCGTTTCGGGGAGAACGGCATCATGGATATCGTCGGTGCCGTCGGGTACTACAGCCTGGTGTCGATGGTGCTGAACGTGGCCGACGTGCAGCTTCCGGCCGGTGAGCCGAAGCCGCTCAAGCCGCTCTGATCGCGAAAGGCGTCGGCAATGGCTGAGAATATCGCGCTGATTGCCGGCGCCACGGGCGCGGCTGCCTCGCGGCTGACCGATCTGATCGCGCGGACGCCGGGCTGGCAGGTGGTCGGGCTGTGCCGCAATCCGCCGTCCGATGGGCCGGGTGTGCGTTACATCCGCACCGATTTCACCAACCTGGAATCGTGCAAAGCCGCCGTGGCTCAGGCCGGTGCCGTTACGCATATGGTTTATGCCGCCCGAGCACCGTTCGGCGAAGGCGGGGTGGAGGATGTGCCGGCCAATTTGATGCTGCTGCGCAATCTGCTCGACGCGGCGGACGTTCCCTCGCTGAAACACGTGCATCTGCTGGAGGGCGGCAAGTGGTACGGCCTGCATATCGGGCCGATGCGCTCCCCCACGCGGGAAGACGATCCGCGGCACATGCCGCCGAATTTCTACTACGATCAGCAGGACCTGCTGACGGATCGCCGCCGCGGCAAATCCTGGACATGGTCTGCCAGCCGGCCGCAATATCTGGTCGATGTCGCACCGGGACGGGCGCGTAATCTAATCACCGTGGTCGGGGCTTACGCGGCGTTGTGCCGAGAGTTGGGCGTGGCCTTCGATTTTCCCGGTGTGCCCGCCGCGTACACCGCGATTTCCGAAATCACCGATTGTTCCGTTCTGGCGCGCTTCATTTTCTGGTGCATGACGGCACCGAGTGCCGCCGATCAGGCATTCAACATTACCAATGGCGATGTGTTCCGCTGGTCCAACCTCTGGCCGCGTCTGGCCGATTATTTCGGCCTGAAGCAGGGCATCGTGCGCCCGATGAAGCTGGAACGCTGGATGGCCGATAAAGGTCCGGTCTGGCGCCGCATCGCCGAACGCCACGGGCTGCACTATGCCGATATTGCCGACGTTGCGCTGTGGCCGTACGGCGATTTCGTTTGGAATATCGATTGGGATATCGTATCGTCCATGACCAAGGCCCGCTTGGCCGGGTTCCACGATGTGGAGGATACCGAAGACCAGTTTCTGCGGCATCTGGCGGAGTACCGCGAGCGGAAAGTCCTGCCGTGACCGGACGGGCCAACGAGCTACGGGATTCTCGCATTTGACTCCCGTCTCGGTTTATCCGCGATTTCGAATCCCGCGAGCATTGTCTTAGGCTGTGCCCCACCGGCCCTCATGGTTTTGGGTCCTGCGACCTGTCTTAACAATTCCACCCGCCCAAGCGTGCGATAACCCATGCCAGCCATGCCAGAGACCGACGCGGATGGGGATTTTTCTGCCGGTCGGACTTGCCTTCAATGTCTCGCCGATCGCCATTGTTCCATCAGGAGAATCCATCGCTTCGGATGAACTCGCAGAGAACGACGTCGAGACCACGATGCAAACCAAATGTAGGGATACGGTAGGTCAGGGGGAGGGGGCCTACTTCGCCGCTTTCGCCTGCGCCACGATCGCCGCCACATCGAACTTGGCGATGTCATCGATCAGATTGTTGGTCACCAGATCCGTCGCCGGTACCTTTTGCTTCGCGACGCCCCATTTCACCAGGAAATCGGCGTACGCATCGAAATTCGGCAGCGACGATTCTCCCCAGCGTTTGACGTTGCTTTGTTCCAGATTGAACACATGCATCAACGCCTTCAACTGCCGATGACCCTTTGGGTCAGCCCACGCGGCCGAGCACGCCGCGATGCTCGGGTGAGGGTATGCCTGACGCATGGGGACCGGATGGACGCGACGAACACCGCCGTGGTGGCGATCCCGCCCGAACCGCGCCTGATGCGCCGTGTCGCCGCGTAGCTACTCCGTCCGGCTGATCTCCAACACATGTTCGGCGATCGCCATCGACGCCGTCAGCCCCGGTGACTCGATCCCGAACAGGTTGATCAGCCCCGCGACCCCATGCGTCTGCGGCCCCTGCACCACGAAATCCTGCCCCGGTGCGCCCTTCGGCACGATCTTCGGCCGGATCCCGGCGTATCCCGGCTGTAGCGCTCCGTCCTTCAGCCCGGGCCAATACGTCCGCACCGCCGCGTAGAAACTGTCGGATCGCGAGGGATCGACGGTGTAATCCAGGCTGTCTATCCATTCCACATCCGGACCAAACCGAGCCTGGCCGCCGAGATCGATGGTGAGGTGGACGCCGAGGCCGCCGGGCACCGGCACCGGGTAGATCAGCCGCGAAAACGGCGACCGGCCCGCCAGCGTGAAATAGTTGCCCTTGGCATAATACGTCGTCGGCACCCTGTCCCGCGGCATCCCGGCGATCTTCCCGGCCAAGTCCGGCGCGTCCAACCCGGCCGAGTTCACCAGCAGCCGGCAGCGCAGCGTCATCGGCTCCTCGCCGCCGACATCGACCTCGATCCAGCGGTCCTGCGCCCGTGCCGCCAGCATGGGGCTGTGGAACACCGCCACAGCTCCCGCGTTCTCCGCGTCGCCCTGCAGCGCCACCATGAACCCGTGGCTGTCGACGATGCCCGTGGCCGGGGAGTGCAACGCGCTGGTGCATTGCAAATTCGGCTCCATCGCGATGGCCTCGGCGGCGGTCAGGACGCGCATGCCCTCCACCCCATTGGCCTCGGCCCGCATCTTGATGCCGGCGAGCATCGAGTCTTCGCGTTCGTTCGTGGCCACGATCAGCTTGCCGCAATTGACATGCGGCACGTTTTTCTCGGCACAGAACGGATACAGCATCCGCCGGCCGGCGACGCAGAAGCGCGCCATCAGGCTATTGGCGGGGTAGTAGATGCCGCCGTGAATGACCTCGCTGTTGCGCGACGAGGTGCCGGTGCCGATCCCCTCCGCCGCTTCCAGGATGATGACTTCCCGCCCGGACATCGCCAGCGCGCGCGCGACCGCCAGCCCGACCACGCCGGCGCCGACAACGATGCAATCGACTTCTTCCACGCGACCGCTCCTTAAGCCGAAAGCCGCTGCATCACGTCGTCCGGGATGTCGAAATTGGCGTAGACGTTCTGCACGTCGTCGTTGTCTTCCAGCACGTCCAGCAGTTTCAGGACGCCGCGCGCCTTGTCTTCGTCCAATGTCACCTCGGTCGTGGGCCGCCAGTCCAGCTTGGCGCTTTCCGGGGCGCCGAACTTCGCTTCCAGCGCGTCGCGTACGGCGAAGAAATCGTCGATGCCGCAGGTGACCTCATGCGCGTCTTCGTCGCTTTGGACGTCGTCTGCACCGGCCTCGATGGCGGCTTCCAGCATGGCGTCGGCGGATGCCACGGATGCTGGATAGACGATGGCGCCGAGACGGTTGAAGAGGAAGCTGACGGAGTTCGTCTCCCCCAGCGCGCCGCCGTGTTTGACGAAAGCGGAGCGGACGTCGCCCGCCGTGCGGTTGCGATTATCCGTGAGCGTCTCGACGATCACGGCGACGCCGTTGGGGCCATAGCCCTCATACCGGACGTCCACGTAATCCTCGCCGCCGCCGGCACCCGAGGCCTTCTTCACCGCTCGGTCGATCGTGTCCTTGGTCATGTTCGCCTGACGCGCAGCCGCCATCGCGGCACGCAGGCGCGGATTGAACGCCGGGTCGGGCAGCCCCTGACGGGCGGAGACGGTGATTTCGCGGATCAGCTTGGCATAGATGCGCCCGCGCTTGGCGTCCTGGACGCCCTTGCGGTGCATGATGTTCTTCGCGTGGGAATGGCCGGCCATGGGTCTCGGTCTGCTTCGAAGGAGTGATCGGAAGCCCGCTCCTTACACCGGCACGCGGCGGTGGGACAGCCCGTCGCAGCGCTGGTGCGACTCCTTGGGCGCCTGCTACCCGATCCGCATGCTGGATTTCGAACGGGAACGCAGGATCGCCGGGCGCGTCGCCGGGGTGGATGAGGCCGGCCGAGGCCCCTTGGCGGGACCCGTGGTGGCGGCCGCGGTCGTGTTCCCATCCGGGGTGCCCGACCACCTCGCGTCCTTGCTGGACGATTCCAAGAAGCTGTCGGCCATCCGGCGAGACGCCGCCTACGCCGCCTTGCGCGCCTTCGCAGGCGCGGAAATCGGCGTCGGCGCGGCCTCTACCGCCGAGATCGCTCGGCTGAACATTCTGGGGGCGTCGTTGTTGGCCATGCGCCGCGCGGTAGCGCATTTGCCGCACGCTCCGCTGCTGGCGCTGATCGATGGTAACCGACCCCCAGCCCTGTCCTGCCCGACGGAGTGCGTCATCGGCGGCGACGGCAAAAGCCTGTCCATCGCCGCGGCCTCTATCGTCGCCAAGGTTATACGCGACCGAGCGATGGGACGGCTCGCGGTGCGGTATCCGGCGTATGGATGGGACGGTAACGCGGGGTATCCCACGGCATCCCATCGGGCGGTCCTGATGCGTCTGGGGCCGTCCCCGCACCATCGGCGCGGGTTTGGACCGGTGCCGGCCTGAATCACGAGGCGACTCGGGACGACTCGTGGAATCCCGCCGCAACCGTCTTTCGGACAGAAAGTGGCGACTCGGGTGTAAACCCCTGTTGACGCGGCTTCGGCGCGTTCGTCAAGTTGCACGGAACGCTCCTCTTTCCCCAGGGAACCCGTGTTGGAAATCGTTCGAGAACTGCCGCTGGACCAGGTCCTGCTGGGTGACTGCGTGCAATTGATGGGCATGCTGCCGCCCGCATCGGTGCACTGCGTCTTCGCCGACCCGCCGTACAACCTCCAATTGCGGGGCGAACTGCGGCGCCCGGACGACAGCGTGGTTGACGGCGTCGATGAGGAGTGGGACCGGTTCACCGATTTCGCCGCCTACGACGCCTTCACCCGGGCTTGGCTGACGGAATGCCGCCGGCTGCTGCGCAAGGACGGCACGATCTGGGTGATCGGCGCCTACCACAACATTTTTCGGATTGGGACAATCCTGCAGGACCTCGGGTTCTGGATTCTGAACGACGTCGTTTGGCGTAAGGCCAATCCGATGCCCAATTTCCGGGGACGCCGTTTCACCAACGCGCATGAGACGCTGATCTGGGCCGCTCGGGATCGAGATTCCCGCTACAAGTTCAACTATCAGGCCATGAAGTCGCTGAACGACGACGTCCAGATGCGAAGCGACTGGTTCATTCCGCTATGTACCGGGCAGGAGCGGATGCGCAATCAGCACGGGCTGAAGCTGCATCCGACCCAAAAGCCGGAGGCGCTGCTGCACCGGGTGATGCTGGCCAGCACCTCGCCGGGGGATATCGTGCTGGACCCGTTCCTGGGCACCGGCACCACCGCGTCCGTCGCGAAGCGCCTGCACCGTCACTTTATCGGGATCGAGCGGCACCCGGCTTACGCCGAGGCCGCGATCGGGCGCGTGCGGCATACGAAGCCGGGCGATGGGGAGGGTCTGACGACGCCGACGAAGCGGGATGTGCCGCGGGTGCCGTTTGGGAGCCTGGTGGAACGGGGGCTTATCGCGCCGGGGACAAAGCTTGTGGACAGGCAGCGGCGGGTCAGCGCGGTGGTAGCCGCCGACGGGTCGCTTGTGGCGGGCGATCTTCGCGGCTCGATCCATAAAGTGGGTGCGACGTTGCAGAACGCCCCATCGTGCAACGGCTGGACGTTCTGGCATTTCGAGCGGGGCGCTGCGCTGGTGGCGCTGGATGTGCTGCGGACGGAGAGCGGGGGGGCAAGCTAGGCCCCCCAGCGTTCAGCGCTCCAGCACGTAAACCAATCGGTAATTCGGGTAGGGCGACAGCGCCACAGGGGCGGTGCCCGCCAGCGCACGCGCTTTCGCTGCCTCCAAAGCTGCCAGATCGGCCGCCTCGATGGCCAACACCCAGGCTACCGGCCCGTGCACAGCCGCGCGCCGCGACAAGGCCGAGGTCGGGGTCGGCGTTTCGCCCTCCGCCGCCACCCAGCAATGAGCACCGCAAATCTGCGACATCCCCACCAGTTCCGGCACGATGGTTTCGACCCAGGCCCGCGCGTTCGCTGGGTCGGACGGGGCAAAATGCAGCGCCGTCGCGTAGCCGCCCACGCCCTCGCCGGCGGCAGCGATCACGTCGCAGATGCCGCGGCGCATGAAGCTGAATTTGGTGCCGATGCGCTTCGTCCAGGGCGTCGGGTTCGCCAACTGCGTGCGATAGGCGCCCGAGGTCAGCACGTCCAACGTCAACGCCTCATACAGCGCCATGTTCTTTGGGGCACCACCCAGGGATTCGTAGCGGCGTCCGCGCAGCATGCCGGGCACAGAAGTCCGTTCCGGGATATGCTCGCGCAGATACCAGTCGTTGAAATCCTGCTCATCCTCTGGAAGTGTTTCGTTCCAGACGGCGAGGATCGCTTTTCCTAACAGAGCCATCTTGGCGTTCCTTCGTTCCGCGGTTTCACAATCCGATAGCGCTGGGCCGTCCCGGTGCCGACAGGGGGGCCATTGTCCGGGGCAACAGCGGCGCCAAGGGACGCTCGACCGCGACGTGGACGACGCAGGCCAACGCCACCATCGTCGCCGTAACGCCGGCCAGCAAGACAAACCGGCCGACCGCGGGGAAGAGCGCGTTGAACAGCATAAACCCGCGGTTCTGGTGGACCAAATACAACGGATAGGCGATCGCACCCGCCGACCCTCACCGCGGCGGGATTCGATGCATGTGCGGACATCGCCGGAGGATGCCGTCATCGAAATACAGCCGCCGAGGCGATCGGCGCGACATGAGACAATGCTCGCCGGATTCGAAATCGCGGATAAACCGAGACGGGAGTCGAATGCGAGAATCCCGCAGCTCGTTGACCCCCTCCCGCGAGGGGAGGGGGAACCCGAGACGATTTAACGGATCGGCGAGAACGGCGCGGCGACGACGATCTGCGTTTCCTGCTTCACGACCACGCCCGGCGGGTTGCGGGCCGGCCACTGGCCGCCAGCCGATGCCGCGGCGCGCACGCTGAAGCGTTCGGCGGCGTCCTTGTAGGCCCAGATGTGGACCCATTTGTTCAGGGCGCCGAATTCGGAATACATGCCCGCGACGAGCGGGGAGAACTTCTGGCGGCCTTCGATCTTTTCCGACCAGCGCTCGATCAGACCGGGGATGGAACCGGCAGTCAGCGTGTACTGGCGAATTTCGAACAGCGGCCCGATCTGGCGCGGGGTCAGCGGCGGGCTGAACGGCGCCGGAACGAACACTTCGCTCTGCTGATGCGTCACGAACTCACGGATATTCGGCGGCCAGCCGGGCTCTTTCGACGCGGCGGACCGCACGTCGGCGCGGTGTTCGAAGCTGTCGTAGGCCCAGACATGGATAATCTGGTTCAGCGGGCCGATTTCCGAGTGCCAGAAGGCGGCGAGCTTGGAATGCTTCTCACGGGCGGGCAGAGCCTCCCCGAAGCGCTTCTCCGCCTCGGCCATGGTGCCGGCTTGGAGCGTGTAGGTACGCATTTCGATGATCACGATGGTTCCTCCCATACAGTGTGGACGGGCGGAGGTTAGGACAGTTTGGCCGGCCGTGGAATGGAGGGGGTACGCCGTGGCCACGAACAGAGCTATGGAGCGAATATAATCAGCGAGGTCATGGGCCATGGGTTCGATCGGTTTGCGCGGATGGACGGTTGCTATCGCGGCCGGCGCTTGGCTTGGCGGTTGCGCCGAGACCGGCGACCGATATTTCAAACCGATCCCGGAGGCCGATTATCCACCCGCCACCGGACCCGGTGAATTCGCCAAGCCCGAGGAACGGGACGAAGCCGCTCGGATCGCCGCGATTATCGAGGCGCATCTGCGGCGGCTCTATCCGGCCGGTTCCATACACCGGGACGCCCATCCGAAGGCGCACGGTTGCGTGGCGGCCATTTTGCGGGTGCTGCCGAACCCGCCGAACGGTTTGGGCGTGGGTTTGTTCGCCGAACCGCGCACATACAAGGCGCTGGTCCGGTTTTCCAACTCCAACGAGGACCCGGCATACCCCGATTTCAAGGGCGACGGCCGCGGCATGGCGATCAAGGTGTTCGATCCGTTCGGGACGCCGCTGACACGCGGTCCGGACGGTCAATCGACGCAGGACTTCATCATGATCAGCCATCCGACATTCATTATCGCGGATGGGGCGGCATACCGGCGGCTGATCGGCTACGTGGACGCCGACGATTGGCTGACGCAGAAGTTGCAGCCGTTGCTGGCGGCCACGGCACTTGGCTGGACCGGCACGAGGAACATGATCGCGACGACCAGCCTGCGCATCGATAATCCGCTGAACACCCGGTACTGGTCCATGGTGCCCTACCAGATTGGAACCGGAGCGGCTGCGCGGGCGGTGAAATACTCCGCGATGCCGTGCGAGGCGACGCCGGCGGTGGTGCCGGAAACGACCGATCCGAATTATTTGCGCGCGGCCATGGCGGCATCTTTGGCGAAAGGGGGGGCCTGTATGCGCCTGATGGTGCAGCTGCGGACCGATCCGGACACGCAGAGTGTCGAAGATCCCCGCACCGAATGGATGGAGGATAAGGCGCCGTTCTATCCGGTGGCCGAGATTGCCATTCCGGCGCAGACATTCGACACGCCGGCGCAGAACGCGGCGTGCGAGAAGGAAACCTATTCGCCGTGGCATGCGCTGCCGGAACACCGGCCTCTGGGCGGGGTCAACCGGATGCGGAAGGCGATTTACGAACGGATCGAGACGCTGCGGTTGACGCCGCGTTTATAGCCCGACGGTGTGTCTCGGGCCGCCCCAATCGGCGTAGCCGCGGCGGCTGCCTTGCGCGGGGGCGGCGGCCCTGGAAACGATTCGGATCGCTCTCGGTTTCCCATTTAACCGGAACGAGTGTTCGGTGCCGTTTGGTACGCCACCTGATAACGGGACGATACGACTGTTGGCAACGAACTGCTCAGTGTACATCCCATAAGTGGCACGCACACACCATGCCTTTGTCATAACCCAACAACCCGGTCCACAAAGACATTCATCGGCGTCACCCTACCGCTCCGCATGGATGATCGAGTGTGGCCGTGTCAACCGATGGCGCCACTGGCAACCGATTGTCAGCAAGCCGTCCACATATCGCCCGCTACCCAGCCCGCTCCACGATCAGCTTCTTGATCTCCGCGATCGCCTTCGCCGGGTTCAACCCTTTCGGGCACGAATCCGTGCAGTTCATGATCGTATGGCACCGATAAAGCTTGAACGGATCTTCCAGTGCATCCAGCCGCTGCCCCGTCGCTTCATCGCGCGTGTCGGCGATCCAGCGATACGCCTGCAACAGCACCGCCGGCCCGAGGTAGCGGTCGCCGTTCCACCAGTAAGAAGGGCACGACGTGGAACAGCAGAAGCACAGAATGCACTCCCACAATCCATCGATCTTCGCCCGCTCTTCCTTCGATTGCAGCCGCTCCCCATCGGGCGGCGCCGGGCTGTCGGCCTGCAGCCAAGGCTCGACCGAACGATACTGCGCGTAAACCTGCGACAGATCGGGCACGAGGTCCTTTACGACGGGCATATGCGGTAGCGGCGAGATCTTCACCGCGCCCTTGCAATCCTCGATCGGCTTCAAACACGCCAACGTGTTGCCGCCGTCGATGTTCATCGCACAGGATCCGCAAATGCCCTCGCGGCAGGACCGGCGGAACGTCAAGGTCGGATCGACCTCGTTCTTGATTTTGATCAGTGCGTCCAGCACCATCGGCCCGCACGTATCCAGATCGATCTGGTACGTATCCGTCCGAGGATTGGCCCCGTCATCGGGATTCCAACGGTAGATCTTAAACTCGCGAATATTCTTGGCGCCGGCCGGCGCCTTGAACGTCTGGCCCTGGCCAATGCGGCTGTTCAGAGGGAGGTTGAATGCGACCATGGTACCGAACCTCTCAATAAACGCGGGCTTTGGGCGGGAAAACGGAGACTTCGTTCGTCAGCGTCTGCATCTTGACCGGGCGGTAATCCAGCTTGACCGCACCGTCGTCGCCGCACCACGCCAGCGTGTGCTTCATCCAGTTCTCGTCGTCGCGTTCCGGGAAATCGTCGTGCGCATGCGCACCCCGGCTTTCGTGACGGGCCTCGGCGCTGACCATCGAGGTCATGGCGTTACCCATGAGGTTCTGCAGTTCCAGCGCCTCGACCAGATCGGAGTTCCAGATCAGCGACCGGTCGGACACGGACATATCGCCCATGCCGGACCACACCTTCTGGATTTTCTCGACACCTTCCGTCAGCGTCTTCGACGCCCTGAACACGGCAGCATGGTTCTGCATGGCGCGCTGCATGGAATCGCGCAGGTCGGCGACCTTTGTTCCGCCCTTCGCATGGCGGGTCTTGTCGAACCGGTCCAGCGACGCCTCACCGGCTTTCGCGGGCAGCGCCGGCTGGCTCGCACCCGGCTTGATCGTCGCCGCCGCCCGCAACGCCGCCGCTCGGCCGAACACGACCAGATCGAGCAGCGAGTTCGTGCCCAAACGGTTGGCGCCGTGGACCGACACGCACGCCGCCTCGCCCACCGCCATCAGGCCGGGCACGATGGCGTCGGGATTGTCGCGCGTGGGCCGCAGCACTTCGGTGTGCACGTTGGTCGGCACGCCGCCCATGTTGTAATGCACCGTCGGCAGCACCGGGATCGGGCCTTTGGTCACGTCCACGCCAGCGAAGACTTTCGCGGTCTCGGAGATTCCCGGCAGGCGTTCGTTCAAAAGGTCGGCGCCGAGATGCTCCAGATGCAGCATGATGTGGTCCTTGTTGGGACCGCAGCCGCGCCCGGCATTGATTTCCAGCGTCATCGAGCGGGACACCACGTCGCGGCTCGCGAGGTCCTTGGCCGTCGGCGCGTAGCGTTCCATGAAGCGCTCGCCCTCGGAGTTCGTCAGATACCCGCCCTCGCCGCGCGCGCCCTCGGTGATCAGGCAGCCGGCGGGGAAGATGCCGGTGGGGTGGAACTGGGTGAATTCCATGTCCTGGCACGGCAGACCGGCGCGCAGCACCATGCCGGTGCCGTCGCCCGTGCAGGTATGCGCCGACGTGCAGGACAGGAACGCGCGCCCGTAGCCGCCGGTTGCCAGCACCACGGTCTGGGCGCGGAAGCGATGCAGCGTGCCGTCTTCCAGGTTCCAGGCCATGACGCCGCGGCAGGCGCCTTCGTCGTCCATGATCAGGTCGAGCGCGAAATACTCGATGAAGAACTCCGCATCGTGCTTCAGGCTTTGCTGATACAGCGTGTGCAGGATGGCATGGCCGGTGCGGTCGGCGGCGGCGCAGGCGCGCATCGCCGGTTCCTTGCCGTATTCGGTCATGTGACCGCCGAACGGGCGTTGGTAGATCTTGCCGTCCTCGGTGCGGCTGAACGGCACACCGTAATGTTCCAGCTCGTAGACCGCCGGAATGGCCTCGCGGCACATGTATTCGATCGCGTCCTGGTCGCCCAGCCAGTCCGATCCTTTGACGGTGTCGTACATGTGCCAGCGCCAGTCGTCGGCGCCCATGTTGCCCAACGCCGCGCCGACGCCGCCCTGAGCGGCAACCGTGTGGCTGCGTGTCGGAAATACCTTGGTGATGCAGGCGGTTTTCAGCCCCGCCGCGCCCATGCCGAAGGTCGCCCGCAGGCCGGACCCGCCGGCGCCGACCACCACCACGTCATAGGTATGATCGACAATGTTGTAAGCGCCGTACGACGGCTTCGAGATCGCGTTCATATTGGGTCTCTCAGAGTCCGAGCTTCAGGACGGAGATGATGCAGGCCAAAGCGAGCAGGACGCAGGCGGCGCGCAGCGCCAGGATCGAGGCCATCCGGCATCCATCGGCATGCACGTAGTCCTCGATAACCACCTGTAGACCGAGTTGCAGATGGTGGAAGGTGGCGACGATCAGCGCCAGCATCAGCACGAGCGGCAGGGGCTGCGACAGCCAGGCCACCATGTCGTGCTGCTGCGCCCCGTGCAGGCGGAGCACGCCGCAGACGAACCACAGGGTCAGCGGCACCAGGGCCACGGCGGTCAGCCGTTGCGCCCACCAGTGTGCCGCGCCGGCCCGCGCCGAACCCAGCCCGCGCGCCCGCCCCAGGGGGGAGCGCATCATGTCGCGATGCGGCGCGTTATTCGAACCAGCCATAACCGCCTCCTACCCGAACGCCAAAGCGATGATCCAGGTCCCGACCGTCAGCACGACGGTGGCACCCACGACAGCCCAGGCGGAGCGGTCGTACTCGGCCTTTTCGAACCCGCGGCCGCTATCCATCCACAGATGGCGGATGCCGGAGCAGAAATGGAAGAACAGCGCGACCGTCCAGCCGAACAGCAGCAGGCGGCCGAATGGGTGGCCCATGAATTTCTGCGCGGTGGCGAAGGCTTCTTCCGACTGCGCGGCGGCGACCAGCCACCACGTCATCAGCAGCGTGCCGACGCCCAGCGCACAGCCCGAGGCTCGGTGCAGGATCGACAGCGCCATGCTGATGGGCCAGCGATGAACTTGAAGATGCGGGGACAAGGGCCGGCGGACCAGCTTGCCGTCCGTGTTGCGCGCCACCATCAGCGCGTCGCGTACGTCTCTCACGGATCGCTCCTGAACTCTGCCGGCGGCCCAGGGGGGAGTCGTTGGGGTCGCCGTTCCCGGGGTAGTTACCGTGATGACCGGGAAGGGTCAACGCGTCGGGAAGGTCAAGCCGCGATAGAGGTCGGCCAAGGGGACAGCGACGTTCGGGCCGGGCAGATCGATGGTGCCCTCGGTCATGGCAAACGCGATCCACGGACCGCCGGCTTGGCGCCGGGAGACCGTCGCGCCGACGGCGGTTTGTTCCAGCAGGACATAGGTGCGCAAGGGGGTACGGCGGCGTCGTCGATAAGGTTCTCGACGCGGTCGGTGGTGGCGGTGTCGGGGGACAGGACCTCGAAGTTCGCCACCGCGTCGGCGGTCCATGAGCGCTATTCCAACTGACGCCCGCGCGACGGGTCGGTTCCTTTCGGCACCGCCTTATCCCAACAGCCGTCCGATCGCCGCCCTGGCGCCGGCGACCGCGCGGTCCGCCATCTCCGGCCCGCGCGTGACGCCTTCCATCGCGATTATATGCAGCGACCGGATGCCGATGGTTTCCAGGACCGTGCGTATGTACCCTGTCAGGAAATCCGGTTGCGCCGGGGTTCCGGCCGGGGATGGCCCGGTGAACCAACCGCCGGACGCGACCACCAGGTACGCGGGGATATCGCGCAACAACCCGATTTTCCCTTCCGGCGTGCTGCGAAACGTGCGGTTGATCCGCACGACCTGATCGACCCAGGCCTTCAGCGGCGCCGGCACGCCGAAATTGTGCATCGGTGTGGCGATCACCACGCGGTCCGCTGCCTCCAGCTCCCGGATCAATGTCTCCGACACCGTCAGGGCAGGCGGCACGTCCGGCATTGGCGGTGCGAGAATGGCGGCGCTATAGCCCGCGTCGATCCAAGGCGGCGGGTCGCGCCCGAGGTCGCGGGTCACGACCGGTCCGCCCAAACGAGCCACCAGCTCGTCGCCCATGCGGCGGCTGAAGGATATTTCGCCGCGTGGGCTGCAGGAAAGGTAAAGAATCATGTGCCGTTCTCGCGCCTCGGGTTGCTGCGCACTGTATCCTGCCATCAAGGCGATCGCTTATGACCACAACGAGGACAGTTTCCCGTCATGGTCGGGCTTGACCCCATAGGCATCGGGATAAGGCGGCATCGGCGATTGTATTCCATCGCTTTGACCCTGCCACGTCATGGCCTATACGCAAGAGCCAAAATCCAGCAGATAGACTAAGCCATGACAGCCGCACCCATCACGCTCGACCCGGATGACCGGGCGGCGCTCTATTTGCAGATTGCCAACCGCGTGCGGGCCGCCGTCGTGGCCGGCGCGATGGCGCCTGGATCGCGCTTGCCGAGCAGCCGAGCGCTGGCGGCGCAATTGGGTGTGGCGCGGGGGACGGTAGACGCGGCGTACGCGGTGCTGGCCGGCGAGGGCGCGGTGGAACCCCGCGGCGCCAGCGGCACCATCGTCTCCAAGCAAGTCACCGCTCGACCGGAAGCCCCGGTGCAGCGGAGCATGGTCCTGTCGCCGGAACGTGCCATGGCGACGTCCGCCCCGCTGCCCTTTCGCATGGGGCTGCCGGCGCTGGACGCGTTCCCGCGCAAGCTCTGGTCCGGACTGACCGTGCGCGCCGCGCGCGGGCTGCAGCCGCACGATCTGGCCTACCCCGATCCCGCCGGTTTCATCGGATTGCGGCACGCCATCGCCAGCTACCTGCGCATGTCCCGCAACATCGGCTGCCAGCCCGAACAGATCCTGATGACCGCCGGCTTCCAGGGCGCATTAGCGCTGGTGCGGCAGGCGCTGCTGCGGCCGGGCGACGCGGTGTGGGTGGAAGACCCCGGCTACACCCAAGCGCGTCAGGCGTTGGAGGCCGGCGGCGCCAAGCTCGTGCCGGTTCGCGTGGACAAGGACGGCCTCCGCGTCTCCGCCGGCATGACCGCCGCCCCCAAGGCTCGGCTGGCGCTGGTCACACCGACGCATCAATCGCCGTTGGGGGTTTCCCTGTCGTTGCCGCGCCGTCTGGCGCTGCTGGCTTGGGCGGCCGACGTTGGTGCCTGGGTGCTGGAGGACGATTACGACAGCGAATTCCGCTACACCGGCCATGCTCTGCCGGCGTTGAAAAGCCTGGACCGAGCGGACCGGGTGCTGTTCGCGGGAAGCTTCAGCAAGGTGCTGCATCCGGCGCTGCGGTTGGGTTATCTGGTGGTGCCGCCGGAACTCGTGGATGCGTTCCAGCGCGCCGCCCGGATGCTGACGGCCGGACAGTCGCTGCTGGAACAGCAGGTCGTGGCGGCGTTCATGGAGCGTGGCCATTTCGGCCGGCATATCCGCCGGATGCGCGGGCTGTACGCGGAACGCCGCAAGGCTCTGGCAGCGGCGCTGACCACGACGTTCGGCGACGGCGTGACGGTGGAGCTGGAGGCCGGCGGCATGCACTTGCTCGCGCGGTTTCCGGGTTCGGCGAACGACGGCGTGCTGGTGCGCCAAGCGGCCAAAGCCGGCCTCGCGCCCACGGCACTGTCCGGCCTGACCATGGCGCACGATTGCGGCCAAGGTCTGCTGCTGGGTTTCGCCAACCTGCCCGAGGAAGCAACCGAGGACGCGGTGCGTCGGCTGGCCGCGGCGATCGGCTGACATGTGCGGCCGTTACGCTGCCTTCCTGCCCGCCGACGCGATCGCCGCGCTGTTCAAGATTGCCGGCCCGATGCCCAACTGGGCACCGACCTGGAACATGGCCCCCACCCGATCGGCCCCCGTCGTGCGGCGCCATCCGGAAACGCATGAGCGCCGGCTGGACCTGCTGCGCTGGGGTCTTGTCCCCCATTGGATCAAGGACCTGAAGGAAACCCGCCAGCCCATCAACGCTCGGTCCGAAACGATCGCCGCGACGCCGATGTTCCGCGATGCTTTTGCACGGCGGCGGTGTTTGGTGCCGGCGGATGCGTTTTACGAGTGGCAGGAAATCGACGGCGCCAAATTGCCCTGGGCCATCGCCCGGGAGGACGGGGCGCCGCTGGTGTTCGGCGGGATATGGGAAGGATGGCGAGCGCCCGACGGGTCCGCGATCCGCAGTTTCACCATCGCGACGACCGGTGCCTGCCCGGCGCTGCGGCATTTGCATGAGCGGATGCCGGTGGTTTTGGAAGAACCCGACTGGCCGCTGTGGCTGGCGGAGACGGAAGGCGATGTTTCGCGGCTCTTGCGGCCGTCGTGTGCGGGGTTCCGGACCTGGCGGGTGGCGACGGCGGTGAACAATGTGCGGAACGATACGGCGGCGTTGTTGGAGGCCTTGTAGGGTCAACGCCGAGCCTCAGGCGCAGGGCAATCGCATATGACGCCGGACGTGGCGGGGGCCTTCCCTTCCCGTCCTGGTCGGGCTTGACCCGACCATCTCCTGCGATTTTTCGCGCCATTGAAAAGGCAGGGTTTTTCGGATGGTGCCCCATTGGCGCGAGATGGTCGGGTCAAGCCC
>CAITUP010000029.1 GCA_903895595.1 uncultured Acetobacteraceae bacterium
GGCTGGCATAGCGGTGGTCGAGGTCGAAGAAACCGGGTTGGGTCATGACGAATCCGCGTCGGGGTGGCGGATGTAATTGTAATATCGTTATGGATGCGTGGGAAGGGGATTTTTAGAGGTGCCCATATACGAATACGACTTCGGCGACGGCTGGAGGCACGTCGTGTCATTCACGACCCATCCGCGCGAGAATGGCGTGATATATCCCCGCTGTATCGGCGGTAGCAGAGCAGGTCGGCCCGACGATTCCGGGGGACCTTACCGGTACGCCGATTTTGTCGAAGCGTGGAACAATCCCCGTCACGACAGACATAAGGAGGTGCGGCGCTGGGTCGGACGCGGTTTCGATCCTGAGCCAGGGGGATCGCATATGGCTGATTCCCGACACTTTCCGTCATGGTCGGGCCTGACCCCCGACTATCTTCTGCGATTTTACGCACTATTGAAAAGGCAGGGTTTTTCGAACGGTGCCCAATTGGCGTGAGATGGTCGGGTCAGGCCCGACCATGACGGAGAGTTTGGAAATCCGCCATATGCGATCCCCCTGCGGCTGGTATATCACCATGACGGGTGCCTCAAACGGGCGACACTGACCAAATGGTCGTGGCACGCTACCCAACCACCCCCCGCAAAGCTCCCTCCATCCGCCGAGCGCAATCGGCCACCATGGAAACCGGCGTCGTCGCGAACCCCATCACCAGCCCGCTTATCCGCGGCACGCCGCTGAAATAAGCCCGCAACGGCGCCACCGACAGCCCGGCTGCGCGGCACGCCTGCACGGAAGCCGCCTCATCGCTGCCGTCCGGCAAGCGAGCGACCATGTGCAACCCGCCTGGCACCGCTACAGCCTCGGCGCGGGTGACGTGCTGGGCCATCGCCGCCAGCACGGCCGCGCGGCGCTTGGCGTATTCCGTGCGCATCCGCCGGATATGCGGCGCCAGCAGCCCTTGTCGCATGAACTCCGCCAGAGTCGCCTGCGTAAACGCGTCCGACCCTCGGTCCGACAAGGTACGCAGCCGCACGAACGGTGAGACCAGCGGCGGCGGCACCACTGCGAACCCCAGCCGCAACGCCGGGGCCAGAGTCTTGCTGAACGTGCCGCAGTAGATCACCCGCCCGGCCGTATCCAGCGTCGCCAAGGGAGGCAGCGGCCGCCCTTCCCACCGGAATTCCGAATCGCAATCGTCCTCCAGCACCCAGGCATTGGCGCGACCCGCCCAGTCCAGCAGCGCCAGCCGTTGCCCAATTGGCAGTGCGCCACCCAAAGGAGTCGCATGGGACGGTGCGACCAATGCCAACCGAGCCCGCGGCGCCAACCGGATCCCCGCCCCAACATCCATCCCCTCCGTCCCGCTCGGCACCGGCACCGGAACGGCGCCGGCCGCGAGCAGGGCGCCGCGGCCGGCGATGTAGCCGGGGTCCTCCACCCAAACGGAATCGCCCTCGTCCAGCAAAAGATCGGCGGCGGTGCGCAGGGCCTGCTGGGTGCCGGCGGTGACGACGATGGAGTCGGGATCGGCGACCAGACCGCGCGTGGCAGCGAGGTGCGCGGCGATCTCTTCCCGCAATATCCGCAAACCCTGCGGCGGGGGATAGCTCGCCAATTCCCCCGCCAGCGGCTGCATCACCCGCGCGGCACAGCGCGCCCAGACGGCGGCCGGAAACAGATCGGGCGCCGGCAATCCGCCCGCGAACAGCAACCCAAGCCCGGCATCGCGCGCCGCCGCGCTGGCGGGAATAGCCGCCAGACGCGCCCCCCGAGCGGATAAAGCCTGCGCGGCGGTCTGCGGCGGCGGCGCGGGGGAGGGCGCCGCGTCCGGCAAATCCGCCGCCACGAACGTCCCGCTGCCGGTCCGCGCCCGTACATAGCCCTCGGCGCCCAGACGCTCGTAGGCCAGTACGACCGTCTGACGCGCGACACCGAGTTCCGTCGCCAGGGCCCGCGTCGGCGGCAGGCGGGCGCCGGCCGGTAGCGTGCCGGCCAGGATGCCCTGGCGCAGCCGCTCGAACACCGCGTGCTGACGGGTTTGGTCTGGATGAAACATGGCCCGATGTCATTTTCCTATGGTCCAATTGGGACCCTAGGCGCGGGACGCGTCTCCTGACAACTCCCTGCTTGCGTGCCCGCCCGCCCGCTGCCACACCCCGCGCCATGCACCATATCCTGACCCTCATCGCCGATCGCGATGCGACGACGTTGTCTCCGGCCGTTCTGACCCGCGTCCGCGACGCGACGCGCGGCGGCATGCCGGTTATCCTTTCGCCCGGTGAGGCCGCGGATATTCCGCTGACCGGCACCCCGGACATGGATGCCGTGCACGCGGCGCTGGAAGGCCTGCCGATCGACGCCATTGCCGTCCGCCCGCGCGGGCGCCGCAAGGGGCTGCTGATCGCCGACATGGACAGCACCATGATTACCAGCGAAACCCTGGACGAACTCGCCGATTTTGCTGGCATCGGAGAGAAGATCGCCGCGATCACGGCCCGTGCCATGAACGGGGAGTTGGATTTCAAGGACGCGCTGCGCGAGCGTGTCGGCATGCTCAAAGGCCTGCCGGTCGATACGCTGGAGCGCGCCTGGGAACGGGTGCGCCTGACCGCCGGCGCCAAGGAACTGGTTGCCACGATGCGCGGGCACGGTGCGCTGACGGCGCTGGTGTCGGGCGGGTTTACGTTCTTCACCGCCCGCGTCGCCGAGACCCTGGGCTTCCATTTGCACCGGTCGAACGAACTGCTGCACGAAAACGGTCAGTTGCTGGGTATGGTCCGCGAACCGATCCTGGACCGGACCGCCAAGTCGGACGCGCTGCGGGATCTGGCGGCCGAACGCGGGGTGCAGCTGAAGGCCACGCTGGCGGTGGGTGACGGCGCCAACGATCTCGACATGCTGCGCGAAGCCGGCCTCGGCATCGCCTTTCACGCCAAGCCCATCGTCGCGGCGGAGGCCAAGGCGCGCGTGGACCACGCCGGCTTGCGCGCCCTGCTGTTCGCCCAGGGTTACCCTGCGACGGCGTTCAAAGACACCGTCTGATCAGTGTGCCGGCGGCGGGGGTGTCGTCTTCAGCAGCGACCCAAGCAGACCGCCGATATCGGGGGGGAGGCCAACGATGGTGGTGGGCAACTTGCCATCGCTGCGATCGCCGAACGCGCGCAACGCGTGCGCTGCCGCCAGTTTTTGGATCGTGTCGGCGTAAGGCGCCAAGGTGGTCGCGATTTCCTTGTCCTGCGCGGCGACGTAGCGCCGGTTCACCGCGTCCTGCACCTCCTTGTCGAAGGTGAAGGTGTCCGCCCAACCCAGGAAGTCCAGCGAGATACCAACGCTGGCGAAATACTCGGTCGCCAGTTTGCGGACGTTTTCAATGATTTGATTGGCCTCGGCGTTGGCCTTGTCGAAGGTGCGGGCAGTGATTTCGGCACAGACCAGGGTCTGCACCTTCTTACGCCCGACATCGTCCATCACCTCCGCCAACCGGCGGCTGTAGTAGACCGAGTTGAAGATGACCCCGGGGTTCGTGCGCTCACCGGTCATCGGCAGCACGCCGAAGCGGTACAGGTACTTCGCGGCGTTGGCCTCCGGCACCGACGCACCGACCGAGATGCCGACGGTGATGTTCAAACCCTCATTGGTCTGGCAGGGGAAGCCTTCCTTCTTGCGCGATGTGCCGCGATCCAAGGCATCGACCCATTCGCGGCTGTAGGGCGTGCGGTCCACGATGATAAGGCGCCCGGCCGGCACGAAGTAGTCGTAGAACCCACCTGAGCCCGACAGCTTGACGTGCGGCACGATGAACCGCTTCAGCGGGATCTTGTTGGCGTTGAGGTAAGCCTCGGATTCGAACTGCGCCTGCCCATCCTTGTTGGCACCGGCGTCGGGAATCCAGAAGGCGGATTCGTTCGGGAGGATCGTGTAGGCTTCCGTGTAGTCGGTCTTGTCGTAGTAGGCCTGTGCCGCCGGTATGCCGAACAACAGGCAGAACGCCAGGGTGAGTGCCTTACCGGCCATGCGCTGACGGATCGGTCCCCACCAGATCAGCAACAGCACGACGCCCAGCAAAATCGCCGGCAGGCGAGCCAGATTGGCGACCAGATTCATGGTGATCACCGTTCCGGTATAGGCCGCGTCGCTGTTGGCGAACTGCCCGCCAGCCGCGTGACCCATGGTCAGGGTCACGGCCGGCGTCGAGAAAATCATGGCGGTCTCGTAGATACCGATCGCCAGCAGCGACCCGATGATACGTCCAAGCATGCGCAACTCCCTCGATAGAGGAATTATCCCGGTTTCTTATCTTTATCCTTGGCGGAGGTCAAAGGCAACGGCACCCAACGCAACCCGTCGCGGCCTTGAATCAGGATCAGCACGGATTTGCGGTTTTCCTTGCGCACCGCGTCGATGCGCTTGACCACGTCCTCGGGCGAGGTGACCGCACCCTGCTGAACCTCGGCGATCACGTCGCCGGGTTTCAGGCCGCGCTCGCTGCCGGGGCTGTCGGGCGCGACGTCCACGATGACGACGCCTTTCAGGTCGTCGGCCAGCTGGAACTTGTCTTTCAGTTCGGGCGTGATCGGGGCGATTTTCAGGCCGAGCCCGGTCAGCGTGGTGGTTTTCCCGGCCGGGCCGCTCTTGGCGCCAGGATCGGCGGCGGCGAGTTCGGAGTCCGACGGCTTTTCCGCCAGCGTCGCCTGCACCGTGACTTCCTTGCCATCGCGCCACAGAATGATCGGCACCTGCTTGCCGACCTCGTTTTCCGCGACGATGCGCGGCAGGGACGGCATGTCCTTCACGGTCTGGCCATTGAACTTCAGGATGATATCGCCGTTGCGGATCTTGGCCTTGTCGGCGGGGCCGTCGTCGTTGACGCCCGCGATCATGGCGCCGGTCGGCTCCTTCAGGCCCAGGCTCTCGGCGATGTCCGGGGTGACCTGCTGGATGCGAACGCCCAGCCAGCCGCGCACGGGGTGCCCCACGTCGCGCAACTGCGCCACGACCGTCTTCACCATGTTGGACGGGATCGAGAAGCCGATGCCGACCGACCCACCCGACCGCGAATAGATCGCGGTGTTCATACCGACGACGTTGCCGTCCATGTCGAACAGCGGGCCGCCGGAATTGCCCTGATTGATGGCCGCGTCTGTCTGCAGGAAGTAGTCGTACGGTCCCTGATGGATGTTGCGCCCACGCGCCGAGACGATGCCGGCGGTCACGCTGCCGCCCAGGCCGAACGGGTTGCCGATCGCGATCACCCAGTCGCCGACGCGCGCTTTGTCCGAGTCTCCGAACGCCACGGCCGGCAGCGGCTTGTCCGGTTTGACGCGCAGCAGCGCGATGTCGCCGGATTCGTCGCGTCCGACCAAGGTCGCTTTCAGCACGGTGTTGTCGTGCAACGTCACCGTGATCTCATCCGCCCCGTCGATCACATGGTTATTCGTTACCACCAGCCCGCTCGGGTCGATGATGAAGCCCGACCCCAGGCTCTGCGCCTTGCGTTCGGGGGCCTGTTCGCCGCGTCCGCCCTGGCCCTGGCGATTGCGGTTCATGAAGTCCTTAAAGAACTGCTCGAACGGCGATCCCGGCGGGAACACCGGCATTTCCGGGCCGGCTTCGCCCCGCCTGTCGTTCGGCTTGATGGTCTGGGTGGTGGAGATGTTCACCACCGCCGGCAACAGTTTTTCGGCCAGATCGGCGAATCCGTCCGGCGCCGGACGTGCCAAAGCCGGTGTGGGCGGCAGGCCGACCATCGACGGCAGCACGATGGCAGCGGCGGAACCAAGCAGGACGGCACGGACGAAGACGGAATGGGGCAAACGCATGGGGCGGGTTTCCTGGCGAACGGGCCGGATATGGGTGTCGGTGCTTCGGTCGGCAACGGGGCTAATTCCCGACCATGACGTATTTGGGCGGGGTTGCCTACGGCCCCGTCGGGACCGGGGCAGCCTGCAAGTAACGCAGGAACTCGTTGTCCGGCGTCAGCACCAGCCGGCCGCCGCCGCTGTCGAACACGTCGCGGTAGGCCTGCAACGTCCGCCAGATGCCGAAGAACTGCGGGTCCTTGTTGAAGGCTGCGGCGTAAACCTTGGTGGCCTCCGCCTCGCCCTCGCCGCGCAGCTTGTCGGCTGTCGCGCGCCCGTCGGCCAGCAGCACGGTGCGTTCGCGTTCGGCCTTGGCGCGGATTCTGGCGGACGCCTCGGCGCCCTCGGCGCGGTACTGGGCGGCGTCGCGCTGGCGTTCCGACTGCATCCGCGACAGGATCGCCTGGGTGTTTTCCGGCGGCAGATCGGCGCGGCGGATCCGGACGTCCTCGATCGACACGCCGAAATTCGCCATGTCGGCATTCACCTGATCGCGAATGGCCGACATGATTTTCTCACGATCCGCCGACAGCACGTCGTGCAGGGAGTTCTTGCCCAGCACGCGCCGCAGCGACGCCGTGACGATGGAGTTCAACCGGCCACGAATCGCCTCCGGCAGCGGACCGACCGCCTGATAGAACTTCAACGGGTCGGAGATGCGGAAGATCGTGAAGGTATCGACGATCAGGCGCAGCCGGTCGCCCAGAATAACCTCCTCGCCCGGCAGTTCGACGTTCAACAGACGGCGGTCGAAACTGATCACGTCCTGGACGAAGGGCAGCTTGGCGTGCAGGCCGGGGGTGTCGATGGCGGCTTTCACCTCACCGAACTGGGCGATCAGCACGCGTTGGGTCTGATGCACCGTGAACAGGCTGGCGTTTACCAGAACCCCGAGCACAATCAGCAGTGCGATGCCAGCGATGGTCGGGCGGTTCATTTCGGTGCTCCCGCAACAGGGGCTTGCGCGGGCGATGGGGCGGTCCTGGGCGTTTCCACCCGTGCACCGGCGCTGGGTACGTTCAACGGCAGGAACGGCACGAGGCCTTTCAATTTGTCGTCCACCACGAGCGTCTGGGCGTGACTGAGGACATCCGTCATCGTATCGATGTACATGCGCCGCAGTGTGACCTCCTTGGCCTGCTGGTAGGCCGCGAGGACGCTTTCGAACCGCTGTGCCTGACCGGTCGCCTGCGCCACCGAGGCTTGTTTGATGCCCTCGGCTTCGGCGACGATGCGCGCGGATTCGCCGCGGGCGCGGGGGACGATGTCGTTGTGGTACGACTCGGCTTCATTGCGCATACGGTCGGCGTCGGTGTTGGCGCGCTGCACGTCGCGGAAGCTTTCGATCACCGCGGCCGGCGGATCGACCTTCTGCAACTGCACCTGCGTGATCTCGACGCCGACGTTATACAGATCGAGGATCTGCTGCGTCTGCTGCATCACGTCGGTTTCGATCTGCGCCCGCAGCGGGCCGAGGGCCGGCTGCAGCGGGGTGCGGCCGATGACCTCCCGCATGGAGCTTTCGGCGACGCCGCGCACCAGATCTTCCGGCCGGCGGGCGTTGAACAGGAACTGCGCCGCGCTTTCCTTGCCGACGCGGATACGCCAGAACACGGCGACATCGATGTCGATGATGTTTTCGTCGCCCGTCAGCATCAGGCTTTCCGCCAGCACGTCGCGCCCGCCGGAATCGACGCCGGTTTCCATGCGCCCGCCGGGGCCGGAGCGGAAGCCGATTTCGGTGCGGTTGATGCGAGTCACCGCCGGTTTCTCGACGGTTTCGAACGGCCACGGCAGATGCCAATGCAGGCCCGGCGGGGTCCAGGTGGAATAGGCGCCGAAGCGCATGATCACGCCCTGTTCGTCCGGCTGCACGCGATAGACGCCGCTGGCGATCCAGAGTGCCACCACCCCGAGTGCCAGAATCGACAGATTGCGGCTGCTGGACAGAAAGCCGCCGCCGAAGCCCGGTCCGCCGGAACCGCCAGGGCCTCGGCCGCCGCCCGAACCGCCGCCGCCGAGCAGATTGCGGATGAAGTCCTGGGCCTGGGCAATGACCTGATCCAGATCGGGCGGGCCGCCCGGACGGCGTGGACCATTCCCTTGGGGACCACCCCCTTGGGGACCGCCGCCAGGGGGCGTGCCGCCGGGTGGAGGTTGATTCGGACCCGGCCCGTTACCGCCTCCCGAACCCCAGGGGCTCGGACCGCCATTGTTCCAGGACATGTTCGCTCATTGACTCCGGTTGACGCCCCCGATCCGTTTCAGCGGTTGGCATTTCCGTGCCGGACGCCATATGGGGAGGGACGGGCGCTTACGGCGCCGCTTATCGGCTGGCAGCAAAGGGTTTGCAAGAGAATGACGACACCATCGGTCGAGGCGCTGCGCGACGCGCTGCGTGCCATCCAAGAGCCGGGGACCGGCCGCGACATCGTCTCGGCCGGGCTGGTCGAGGGGATCGAAGTGCGGGAAGGCTTGGTGCAGGTCAGCCTGCTGACCGACCGAGCAAAGGCAGCGGCGATGGAGCCGGTGCGGCTGGAGGCGCAGGCGGTGCTGGCTCGGCAGCCGGGCGTGACGAACGCGACGGCGGTGCTGACGGCGCACAAGCCGGGGGCGCGGCCGGCACCTCCGCCGCAGCCTGGGGGACACGGGCATGGGCATTCGCATGGTGCTGCTCCGGCGAAGGCGCCGATGCTGCTGCCGGATGTCAAGGCGATCGTCGCGGTGGCTTCCGGCAAGGGCGGCGTCGGGAAATCGACCGTGGCGGTGAACCTCGCGGTGTCGCTGGCCCGTCAGGGGCTGAAGGTCGGGCTGCTGGACGCCGACATCTACGGGCCGTCGATGCCCCGCATGCTGGGCTTGAACCGCAAGCCGGAGGTGCGCGGCGACAAAATGATCCCGCTGTCGGCCTGGGGGCTGGCCTGCATGTCGATCGGCTTCCTGGTCGAGGAGGAAACCCCGATGGTCTGGCGCGGCCCGATGGTGATGGGCGCGCTGGAGCAGATGATGGGCCAGGTCGCCTGGGGCGCTCTGGACGTGATGGTCGTGGACATGCCGCCGGGCACGGGCGACGCGCAGCTGACGATGGCCCAGCGGGTTGCGCTGACCGGCGCCGTGATTGTCTCCACCCCGCAGGACATCGCGCTGATCGATGCTCGGCGCGGCGTGAAGATGTTCGAGAAAACCCGCGTGCCGGTGCTGGGCGTGGTCGAGAACATGAGCTTCTTCTGCTGCCCCAACTGCGGCCACACGTCGAACATCTTCGGCCACGGCGGTGCTCGTAAGGAAGCCGAGCGGCTGGGGACGGAGTTCCTGGGCGAGATTCCGCTGTTGCTGGATATCCGCACGGCTTCGGATGCGGGCACGCCGATCGCGGCTTCGGCGCCGGGGAGCGAGGGGGCGAAGGCTTATGCGGCCTTGGCCAAGCGGGTGTGGGAGAAGGTTGGCGGGGCGCCGGCGGCGCGGGGGACGGGGCCGCGGATTACGATGGAGTGACTTGTCGGACATCCGCCTACCTGAGAAACCTCCCCGCAGAGAGGACCCATACATGACCCTGGATATCGACCATCTCCGCTCCTGGATCGGCAAGCAGGAAACGCTGACCGATCGCGCCACGCTGGTGCCGGTCGCCGCGCTGTCGGCGACTTTGGACCGGGACGACCCGGCGCCCCAACCCGGCGACCCGCTGCCGCCGCTGTGGCACTGGCTCTATTTCCTGCCACTGGCGCGCCAGTCCGACATCGGGCCGGATGGGCACCCCAAGCGCGGCGGGTTCCTGCCGCCGGTGCCGCTGCCGCGCCGCATGTGGGCCGGCGGGCGGTTCGAGTTCCTCAAGCCGATCGGCCTGGAGGAGAAGATTACCCGCGTGTCCACCGTCGCCGACGTGACCGTGAAGCAGGGCCGGGCGGGTTCGCTTTGCTTCGTGCTGGTGCGGCATGAGGTGTTTGGCGAAAACGGCCTCGCGCTGACCGAGGAGCACGACATCGTCTACCGCGACGCCCCCGCCCCCGGGGAACCGCCGCCCGCCGCCAAGCCCGCGCCGTCGGATGGGGTCTGGCGCCGCGACATGGTGCCGGACGATGTGCTGCTGTTCCGCTACTCGGCGCTGACGTTCAACGGCCACCGCATCCATTACGACCGGCGCTACGTGACCGGGGAGGAAGGGTATCCGGGCCTGATCGTGCACGGGCCGCTGATCGCGACGCTGCTGGTCGATCTGCTGCGGCGGAATACGGATAAAACGTTGAAGTCGTTCAAGTTCCGGGCCGTCAGCCCGCTGTTCGACATTGCGCCGTTCGCGGTGTGCGGGAAGCCGGGCGCGGATGGGCAGGTTTCGCTCTGGGCGCAAAATGCGTCCGGTGGGCTGGCGATGGAGGCCGATGCAGTCGTGGGATGATCGAGACGATACGGCCAACCGCGGGGTTGGCCGTTACCGGCGCGCCTAAATCTTCCAGCCCACCCAATCGCAATATGCTCGGCCCATCACCCATTCCAGGTCCGAGCCTTTCAGCCACGGCAATTCCTCGGTGAACAGCGTCACGCATTGCCGCCACGTGCAGTGCATCCGCGTAATGTCCGTGCCCCAGAACATGCGCTTCGGCCCGAATGCATCGAACACCTTGTGCAACGGCTCATGCAGTCCCGGAAATGGATAGTCTTCCCAGGCGTAACCGGCCTGCCCCGTCGCCTTCACCGCCACGTTCGGATGCTTCGCCAGAGCCAGCAACCGCGGCAGATTGCGGTAGGACTCCGGCCCCCTGGACGCCCGAGGCACGCCCATGTGATCGACGATCAGCCGCATCCCCGGAAACCGTTCGGCCAGCTCCCCGACATAGGGCAGGAATTCCGAGGCTTGTAACGACATGGGAATCCCCAGCCGTTCGCACGCCTCCCACAGCCATTCCATCGTTCCATCCATGGGCCACGATTTCTGGTGCGGCTCGTTGAAATAGAAACGGAACCCTTTCATCCCTGGCCGTTGCGTCCAGGTATCCACCAACGCACGGCTCTCCGGTTTGTCCGGATGCAGCCAGCCCATGATGGCGAAACGATCTGGATGCGCGATGGCGGCCTCGACCGACAGCTCGTTGGAATCCGGGTCCCACATCGGCGGATGCAGGATCGCCTTGTCCACGCCGACCTCATCCATCGCGGCCAGCGCCTGTTCCATGGAGAACGGCGCCTGCCGGTGATGGGCCGAGGGCGTGCCCTTGCCCCAGATATGGATCTGCGCATCGACGATCGGCATCGGTTCAGCCCCTGAATTTCACCAGTTTCCCAACCGGCGCGCCCTGAATTTCGTCGTCCCGCATCACGATATTGCCGCGCACGATCGTCGCCACCGGCCACCCTGTGATCGGCATGCCCGCGAACGGCGTCCAGCCGGATGGCGAGACGATCCACGATTCCTCGATGGTCCGCTGCTTGCCCATGTCCACGATGGTGAAATCCGCATCGAACCCCGCCGCCAGCCGCCCCTTGTTCACCGCGCCGTAAACCCGAGCGGGACCGGAGGCCATGATATCGACCATGCGCTGCAACGACAGCCGCCCGGCGTTCACATGGTTCAGCATGATCGGCACCAAAGTCTGCACGCCGGTCAGGCCCGAGGCGCAGTTCGGCCAGGGCAACATCTTCTTCTCGCGCGAGTGCGGCGCGTGATCCGATCCGATGGTATCGACCATCCCGTCGTTCACCGCTTTCCAGGCGGCATCCATGTGCCTCTGCCCGCGGATCGGCGGGTTCATGACCGCGAAACCGCCAAGGCGTTCGTAGCAATCCGGCGCCACCTGGGTCAGGTGGTTCACCAGCACCTCGCACGTCACCAGATCGCGGTAATCGCGCAAATATCCGAACTCCTGTTCGGTGGACACGTGCAGGATATGGGCGGGGCGGCCGGTCTTGCGGGAAAGCGCCATCAGGCGGCGGGTGCCGAGGAAGGCGGCTTCCTCGTCGCGCCATTCCATGTGGCTGGCATACGGGTCGCCGACGTTGAACATGCCCTTGCGGGCTTGCAGGCGGTATTCGTCCTCGGAATGAAACGCGATGCGCCTGCGGCCGGAGCGCATGACTTTTTCGAGGTTTTCGTCGTCCTCGACCATCAGGTTGCCGGTGGAGGAGCCAGCGAAAATCTTGATTCCGCAGCAGCCGCAGGTCAGTTCGAGGTCTTTCAACTCCGGAATGTTGGTCTTGGTGCCACCGACATAGATACCCATGTCGCACCACGCGACGCTTTCCACATAGTCGCGCTTCCAGGCCATGCCGGCGGCATCCACCATCGACGGGTCGGTGTTCGGCATGTCGAACACCGCGGTCAGCCCACCGAGGATCGCGCCTTGCGACCCCGTGGGGATCGACTCGACGGTGGCATCGCCGGGATCGCGGAAATGCACATGCGGGTCGATCAGGCCGGGGAGGACGTGCAGGCCTTTGGCGTCGTAGACGGTATCGGCGGTGGCAGTGGATGAAAGCCCGATCTCATGAATACGGCCGTTGCGCACACCGATATCGGCGGCGACGATGCCCCAGGGCAGGACGCATTGGCCGTTGCGGAGGATCAGGTCGAAATGGTTGGACATGGCGGTGGTCCTGGACAGTGCTGGTCGAGGCAGGGGTAGCACCGGACGCGGGGGACGTCACGCGGAAGCCGGCTCGCGTGCCGGTATACCGGTGACCGCTGAGTACGGTATCGTCCGATCATGCCAGCCACCAGCCGCCGAGTCTCACAACCTGACCTACTCATGTCTGCAACTCGCCGGAGTTTCCGCGATACGGGTGAGTGGGCTAATTGGCTGAACAGCAGCTTGCCCCGTCCTAACTTGGAGGCTTCGGCACCATTCGCCGTCGATCTGTTCGCCGGTTGCGGTGGTCTCGCGCTCGGCTTCGAAGCGGCCGGCATTCGGACGCACGGCTATGAGATGAAGGAACCGGCTGTTCAGACCTATTCCGCCAATTTGGATGGTGGGTGCGACCGAACGGTATTGGATATCGGGACGCCGAGCTGTCTGGACAAAACGGTAGACTTGGTTATCGGTGGGCCACCGTGTCAGCCCTTTAGCCAGATCGGCTATCAACGCGGCAATCGAGACGCACGCGACGGGTTCCCGATTTTCCTCGATGCCGTCGTCCGGTTACAGCCAAGGCTGGCGATCATCGAAAATGTGCGTGGTTTGCTGTTCCGTAACCGGGATTATTTTAATCAGGTCGCTGACGAATTGAAACGCATCGGCTACATGGTGGATGCGCGTCTGTTGAATGCGCGGGATTATGGCACCCCGCAAAACAGGGAACGCGTCGTGATTGTCGCGCATCGCGGCACTTGGGAGTGGCCGGAACCTGTCGTGGCGGAACCGGTTACGGTTGGTATCGCGATCGGCGACACGGCTCACACTGTTCCTGAGGATTCGAAATTCCTTAGTGAATCCATGGATCGCTATATCGCCGAGTACGAACGGCGCAGTGCCTGCGTCAATCCGCGCGACCTTTATCTCGACCGTCCGGCTCGTACGCTGACCTGTCGCAATTTGGGCGCGGCGACCTCCGACATGCAGAGGATTAAACTGCCCGATGGGCGGCGTAGGATGTTGTCGGTCAGGGAAGGCGCGCGTCTGCAAGGGTTCCCCGACTGGTTCGATTTTGCCGGGAACCGGTACGATCAGACCGAGCAGATTGGAAACGCTGTGTCGCCGCTGATGTCTCTCGCGCTTGGGCGGGCCGCAGTTCGTGCATTGGAGACTCGCATGCCATCCAAGCCTCGCCGCGCCGCCGACCGGCAGCTTTCGTTGACCGATGAAAACCCCATCGACGAAAAGACAAGGCAAGCAGCGACCCTGCTGCGCGATGTCGGGGTCGATTTGCGCAGCATGACCGCGATGCATCAGAAACGGACGCCATGGGCCTTGCTGGCGGTGGCCCATTTGCGCCCAGGCGACCGGTGGGGCGACGCGAAGTCCTGGATGGAGGACAAAACCACGAAGCCGCTGAGCCAGAGGGAAATTCTGTCGTTTTGGAACACCCATTACGGCACTTCGTATGCCGATTCCTCCTACGACGACGTGAAGCGGCGAAACCTGATCCACCTGGAGGTCGCCGGCTTGGTGCAGGCCGGCGCGAAAGACCCGAACGCCCCCATCAACGACCCTACCCGAGGGCACGCGTTGACCTTGGAAGGGTTGGCTCTCGTCCGAGCTTACGGAACCCCAGAATGGCCTCGGGCATTGGAGCGGTTCAAATCGATGGTGCCTGACCTCGCGAGGGCGGCAGCCGAGCGGCGCCGTCGTGTCGCGGTACCGATTACACTGGCGTCCGGCGATATTATGTCGCTGACACCGGGTCCCCACAACGATTTGCAACGGGCCTGCGTGACCGACTTCCTCGGGCGTTTCGCCCCGGACGCGGAATTGTTGTATTTAGCGGACGCCGCGAAAAAATCCGGCGACGATGGTTCGGGGCGGAAAATCCATCTCAAGGATCGTTTGTTGGAACTGGGAGTGCCATCATTTATTCAGGGACAGAAGCTGGTCGATATCATCGCGTACTCGCCGTCGAAAAATTGGTTGTTCCTGATCGAGGCGGTCCACTCCTCAAACCCGCTTACGCCCCAGCGGCATTTACTCCTGCGTCAGCTGTTTGAAGCCTCGACAGCTGGGCGCGTCTACGTAATGGCGTTTCAGGGTCGAGCAGCTTTCAAAAAATATGCCGCGGACATCTCCTGGGAGACAGAGGTCTGGATTGCGGACAATCCCGATCACCTGATTCATTTCAACGGGGATCGCTTTTTGGGTCCGCATGCTGGGGATGAAGGGAAGTGAATGATGGGCGATCTTGCCTCGGTTCCCGGTTTCAGGGGCGATAACCGAATCGCATCCAATACCGCACCGCCAAATCCCCAGGTTGATCGCCCCTTACCGCATCGGGTATGGAAGGGAACCGCTCGGTCTCGATGCATGAACCATCGCGAACCCACACGTGAGACTCGGAATCCCGGGAGAAGCGCCATGTTCCGCCCGCTTATCGCACTTCTTGCATGTCTGATACTCGGCGCCTGCGCGGGCGGCGCCGTAGCTCCCTCAGGCACGCAGGTCGCTTTCCCCGCCGGCCCGGCGAACCCTGGACTGACGCTCCGTGGCAGTCTTTACAAACCTCAAGGACCCGGGCCTTTCTCTGCTGTCGTCGTACTCCACCATTGCGGCGGTGCCGACTCCGAAACCGAAGCCTACGCTCGACGCCTCACCGCCGAGGGTTACGTCACCATCGTCCCTGACAGTTTCGGCGCCCGCGGTGTCGGTTCGGTTTGCGCCACCTTCGCCGTGACCCCGGCCCAACGCGTGCCCGACGCCTATGCTGCCGCCGCCTATCTGCGGACGTTGCCAGAGGTGCGTGGGGATCGTATCGGCCTGCTGGGATTCTCGCACGGCGGCGGCGTCATCAGCGACCTTATTCGCCATCCGCCGGCTGGCACGCCGTTCCGAGCGGCCGTTGCATATTATCCCGGCTGCGGCGGTAATCCGACGATAGTGACGGTGCCCACTTTGATCCTGGTGGGTGAGCGCGACGACTGGACGCCCGCGCCGCCCTGCGTCGCGTGGCAGGCGCGGACCGCCGATCCGAACCTGCTGGATGTCGTCGTCTATCCCGGCGCGACCCACAAATTCGATGGCGCGAGCAGTCGCGACACGCTTGGCCGAGGCGGCGTGTGGCATCATCTCGTCCCCGACCCCGGCGCGGCGGGAGATGCGCGCCAGAGGACAGATGCATTTTTCGCCCGCTGGCTGAAGTCCTGATTAGGCCGGCACCAGAGAACACCCCAACGACCCCGGCGGCGGAAACGCCTCCGGCGAGGGGACGGTCGCCAGCCGCTGGAACAAATCGTACTTGTATTTGCTCTCCGACGGCGGCTTCACCTGCCACAGATGCATCGCATGCGGCACGCAGCCGTTCGCCTGCAACACGACGTCCTTGTTGTAGAAATCGTTCAACGGCGTTTTCCGCATCTGTGCCGCCACCGCGTCGGCATCGACGGTTCCCACGGCCTTCACCGCTTTTAGCCAATGCGAAACGGCGGCGTACATCCCGGCATTATATTCGTTCGGCGGCGTATTCATTTTCGCGATATACTGCTCGGCCCAGGCCTTGGTTTCCGGCGATAAATCCCAATAGAACGAATTGGTCAGCACCAGTCCCTGGCACACATCCTGGCCCAGCGAGATCACATCTCCGACGATCATCAGCAGAGTCGCCAGCCGCTGTCCGCCTTTGGTAATCCCGAATTCCGCCGCCTGCTTGATGCAGTTCTGCAAATCCGTGCCGGCATTCGCCAGCCCGATCACTTTCGCGCCCGAGGCCTTCGCCTGCAGCAAATAGCTGGAAAAATCCGCCGTCCCCAGCGGCGCCCGTGTCGAGCCCAGCACCTTGCCGCCCGCCGCCTTCACGAATTCTTCCGTGTTCGTCTGCAACGAGGTGCCGAAATCGTAATCTGCGGTGATGAAGAACCACGTATCCCCGCCGGCCTTCGACAAGGCGCTGCCGACGCCTTTCGCCAGCGCGTAGGTATCGGCCGCGAACTGAAATCCGTAGGGCGAGCATTGCTTGCCGATCAGCGCCGTCGATGTCGGTGTGCTCATCAGGAAGATGCGTTTTTTCTCCAGCGCGACCTGTTGGATCGCCAGCGCGGCGGATGTCGCGGCGCCGTCCGCCAGCACCGTCACGCCCTTATCGTCCACCCATTCGCGCGCGAGGGCGCCGCCGACATCGGCTTTGTTCTGGTCGTCGCCTTGCATGACCTCGATGGGGCGCCCGAGGACCGATCCGCCGAAATCCGCGACCGCCATTTCCGCCGTCAGCCGGCTGCCGGGTCCGCCGACATGGCGGTACGGCCCGGCGACGTCGCTGAGCAGGCCGATGCGGATCGGTGCCGACGTGCTTTGTGCCTTCAACAGCGCGGGACGGGCCAAGGGGGCGGCGGCGATCGCGCCGAGCGCGGCGCGGCGGGTCAAGACGGACATGGACGTTTCCTTTTTATTGTCACGCCGCGAGGACTTCGGCGGTCCCCGCGATCGTCGTCCGGTGCATCACCCGGCGTTCGGTCGCATCGTGCGGCGTGACGTGATGCATGGTGCAACGATTATCCCACTGCACGATATCGTGCGTTTCCCACCGATGCTTGTACACGAACCGGGATTCCGCCGACAACTCGGTCAGTTCCGCGATAATCCGGCGCGCCTCCGCCTGAGGGATGCCCTCGATCTCATCGTTGTAGATCGGGCTGATATACAGCGACTTCCGGCCGGTGACGGGATGGATGCGCACCAGCGGCTGCCACACGGGGGGCATCGCGGCTTTTTCTTCCTCGGTCTGGGGCCTCAGTTCGGCGAGTTTATGCAAATGGCCGAAATCGTGCAGCGCGCGCTTGCCCTCGATCCGATGTTTTATCGAATCCGGCAACGCGTCGTAGACCGCGTACATATTGGTGAAATGGGTTTCCCCGCCGGTGCGGCTGACTTCCACCCCGTGCAGCAACGATCCCGTGCAGGGCATCCGCCGAAAACTGCTGTCGGTGTGCCAGAACTGCGCCAGATGCACCTGTTTCACGGTGGGGTGGCTGGGCGGCATCAATTCGTTGTCGTCATTGACGTTCGAGACCCGGAAAATCTCCGGCATGAAGCGGGAGCGGATAATCTTCTGGTGGTGCACCTCCAGGTCGCCATACAGGCGGGTGAAGGCGACATGCTGCTCATCGGTGATGTCCTGGCCCGGAAACACCAGTACCAGATGTTCCATCCAGATATCGTGCAGTTGCTGGAACGTGGCCGCGTCGGGCACGGTGCGCAGATCGACGCCGCGCACTTCGGCACCCAGCATCGGGTGCAGTTTTCGTACTGTCAGTTCCACCATCTCACCCCTCCGGTTGTTCGGCGAATTCGAAGCCCATGGCGCGGGCGTGGTAGAAAATCCCGCCGTCCTGGATAATCAGGAACAGCGCCATTTCGTTCCCGCCGTTGTGATGGGAATGCACGGACACCGGCGGCGTGATCGTCGTCGCCCAGGGCGCCCAGTCCTTGCGCTTGCCGTCGATGACCGAGAAACAACGCTCCCCCTTGATCACCAGCGACACCGCGACGGAGTTGTGCCGGTGCGGCCGCTGCACGACCCCGCCGGGCAGGGAGTTCATGGCCGCTGTGAGCGTCGGGAGAATGTTGCGCGTTGCCTCCTGCCGTTCGGCCGAGAAAATCAGCGCCGAACCGGCGATCTGTTCGGTGCGTCCGACGGCGTACAAAAGATCGATCTGGCGGGCGATCTCGGCGCCGGTGTAGTGGACGACATCGGTCGGTGCCTGTCCCGGCGCGGGGGCGCGAAGGTTTTCGAACGCCAGCTGTGGCTCATTCGTCACCACCCACAGGACTGAGTCGGTATCGCCCGCGGTGTGCGTCGCGGGTTCGCCGCCGGGCAGGATGAAAAGGTCGCCGATGTTCCATGCGACGGTTTCCCCGGCGCAGGTGGTCGTGCCGCGGCCCGCGATGACATAGGCGATCACGCCGCTGGCGTTGAAATCGGTGTGCAGCGTCTCACCCGAGCGGATGCGGGCGTAATGGGCCAGGACCAGCGGGGTGGTGGCCGGGAACGCACAGGCCAGTTGGTCGGAGATGTCGCAGGCGATCAGGCTGGTAGGCGTCGCCGGGTCCAGCGCGCGCAGCGGTTCGGCCGTGAACAGATGGTCAGGCACGACCGGGAGTTGCATGTTGAAGGCGTTGCCGGTGTTAAAGAACCGGCCGCGGGCCTGAGCTTTCGAAGCCGGAGACGAAGCGCGTTCGGCTGGCATCTCCGCGATGGTCATGGGGCGGATGTCGTCGGGCATGGGCGGCACTCCCTGGTGCGGCATGGCCTGTCGCGGCCAGCTTCCATGGCAGCATTCCCGGCTCGGGCAGGCCTGTCAAGGAAAACCGAATAGAATTCGGATTACGGTCCGCGCGTCGGGCTGGCCTACCCCAGGTATCTGGCGGGGCGCGCTGCTACCGTCTAAGCTGCTCCTCACGTCCAGCGAACAAGGTCCACAAGGACCGAAATAAGGGAGGTTCCACCATGCGGTTACCCAAATACCTGGCGGCCGTCGCGCTGTCCGTGGCGATGCTGTTGCCATTCCAGCCCGCCCGAGCGGCCGACGAGACCATCAAGATCGGCTTCATCGGCCCGTTCTCCGGCGCCTTCGCGCCTCAGGGAGACGCGTTCCTCAAGCAGCTCCAGTTCTCGCTCGACGCCGTCAACGCCAAGGGCGGGGCATTGGGGAAAAAATTCGAAATCGTCACCTTCGACGACAAGATCCAGCCGGCCGAGGCGCTGATCGCTCTGAAAGCCGCGACCGACCAGAATATTCCGTTCGTCCTGCAATGCATCGGATCCAACGTCGCCGCGGCGATGGAGGACGGCGTTGCCAAGTACAACGCCCGCAACCCCGACCGCCGCGTCCTGTATATGAACTGCGCCGCCCTGTCGGACGAATTGACCAACGAGAACTGCGACTTTTGGCATTTCCGCTTCGTCGGCAACGTGTCGATGCGGGTGGAGACCATGGTTCGCTCGCTCCCCAAGGACCTGAAAACGGTCTACCTGATCAACCAGGATTACCTTTACGGCCAATCCATCGAGGCCAATCTGCGCCGCTTCCTCGCCAAGCTGCGGCCGGACATCAAGATCGTAGGCTCCGACCTCGTGCCGCTCGGCAAGGTGAAGGATTTCTCCCCGTACATCACCAAAGTGAAGGCCTCCGGCGCGGAAGCACTGTTGACGTCCAACTGGGGCGTGGACTTCAACCAGCTGATGAAAGGCGGCGTCGATAGCGGTCTGGCCATCGGCTACTACACCTTCTCCGCCCACCTCAACGGCGGCCCGACGTCCATGGGCGAAGCCGGCGTCGGCCGCGTTCACTCCGTCGTCGACTTCCACGAAAACATCCCCGCCGAACGCGGCGACAAGGAAGGCGACGCTTGGATGGCAGCTTTCCGCACCCGCACGCTGGATTTCGACTACGTCTGGGGCAACTACCGGACGATGTTCGAGATGCTGCGCGACGCCGTGAACCAGGCCGGCACCACCGACGCCCTGAAAGTGGCGCTGGCGCTGGAGGGCCTGCAGGTCACCGACCTCGCCGGGCAGGTCAACACCATGCGCAAGATCGACCACCAGATGCTGGTGCCATTCTTCCAGGCCCAGTTCAGCAAGGGCGTCAAATACGACTCCGAAAAGACCGGCTTCGGCTGGAAGACCGAGAACATGGTGCCGGCCGCCGATCTCGATCAACCCACCACCTGCAAGATGAAGCGCCCGTCGGGCGCGTAAGGAGACCTCTTATGCGGCATTTCGGCGTTCTCATCCCCTCCACCAACACCACGGTGGAGATCGAATACAGCCGGCTGCTGCCGGACAGTCTCCAGGCGCATTACGGGCGGCTGGGGAAGGGCGGTAAAACCCCGTTCTCCCCCAGTCTCGACGCCGACCTCGCCTATCAATCCAAGATGCTCGGCGATGCCCGGGTCGAGACCCTGGCGCTGGCGCAAACCTCCGCCAGCCTGTTCGACGACGACTACTGCGCGAAGGCGACGGAGATGATGACGGCCGGGGCAGGGGTGCCGTCCGTCACCTCCGCTCAGGCTATCGGCATGGCGATCCAGAGTCTGGGCGCGCGGAAAATTGCCCTCGCCACCCCTTATTCCCCCGACGCCATCGGGCGCGCCAAACGTTACTACGAAACCAAGTACGGCCTGGAAGTCGTGGCGATGGAGCCGTTCGACGCCAACGATTCCTATGCCATCGGCCTGATGGGGCCGGAGAACGCCCGCGACGCCTTCCGCCGCATCGACCGGCCGGAGATCGAAGTCCTGGTCGTGCCCGGCGGCAATTTCCCGACCATGCCATCGATCGCGGCCTGGGAGCAGGAGTTCGGCAAACCCGTCATTACCACCAACCAGGCCGCGCTCTGGGCCATGCTGCGGATCATGAAAATCGAGGAGAAAATCCCCGGAATGGGCCGTTTACTGGCCGGCTAATGCCAGATTGATGGCCCCCGGCGTGCGCGCCGCCAGTTGCTCGTGCGAGGATGGGCGGCTGGCGCGCACAAATCCCATCACGGGGTAGGCGGTCATGCCCATCTGCCCCGAGGGCGGCCACCAGACCCGCACCTCGCTCCAGTCCCCGCGCGGGGAAACGTCGATGACCGGCTGATCTTCGGTCACGCGGTGGTGCACCCAGTTGGCCTGAGTCACCAGGATTTCCCGACTGTTCAGCACCTTCGACACCACGGCGGCGTGCCCGTCGTGCAGGCGGGATGTGCGGGAGAACACCAGTACGCTGCCGACCTCCGGCGTGTAGGAACGAGCATAGCGGCCCTGCGCCTTGTACCACCAGTCGCCGGCCGAACCGTAGAGCTGCACGCCGCTGAGGGCGCGGGCGAACGGTGCGCATTCCAACGGCACATTGCCACCCACATAGCCGCCCACCCGCGGCTGCGAGTCCGACGACGAACCGCAGGCGGCGAGCAGGAGAAGCAAAAACAGGACCGAAAGCTGGCGCATGGCAGCATTTTATCCACCAATGTGGCAGGATTTTGCAAGAAGCAATTGATTTCATGGGTGGGTG
Organism: uncultured Acetobacteraceae bacterium; assembly: GCA_903895595.1. Classification (GTDB taxonomy): domain Bacteria; phylum Pseudomonadota; class Alphaproteobacteria; order Acetobacterales; family Acetobacteraceae; genus Rhodopila. The sequence goes on from CAITUP010000029.1 coordinate 21,475, forward strand.
CGCCGGTCGATCTTAGCGTTTGCGTCTGGTTCCGCCGCGCTTTACCGTCGGTTCCAACGATACGATAGGGAGAGCGGGATGTCCGAACCAACATCGGCCGATCCATGGACGATGCCGGTCGAGGAAATCGACGTCGGACGGCCGGGCCTGTTCCAGCGCGGAACCTGGGGCCCGTTCTTCGCGCGTCTGCGCCGCGACGACCCCGTGCATCTGACGCCGAATGAGGTCTTCGGGCCGTTCTGGTCGGTCACGAAATACAAGGACATCATGCGGGTGGAGACGAACCCGAAGGTATTCTCGTCCGATTCCGCGTATGGCGGGATCACGCTGCTGGATCAGCCGGCGGAATTCCGTCTGGATAATTTCATCGCCATGGACCCGCCGCGCCACGACGAGCAGCGCAAGGTCGTCAGCCCCATCGTCGGGCCGAACAATCTGGCGAACATGGCGGGCATTATCCGCGAACGCGCCGGCCGCATTCTGGACGGTCTGCCGCGCGGGGAGACGTTCGATTGGGTGGAGCATGTGTCGATCGAGCTGACGACGCAGATGCTGGCGACCCTGTTCGATTTCCCGTTCGAGGACCGGCGGCAATTGACGCATTGGTCCAACGTCGCCGTCGCCAACACAATGGCGCCGGACGCGATTGTCACGTCGGAAGAGGAACGTTTCGCCGAATTGCGCAAGATGGCGGTGGCGATGACCGGTTTGTGGAACGAACGGGTGAACGCGCCGCCGCGTTACGATTTGATTTCCATGCTGGCGCATGGGGAGGCGACGCGGAATATGCAGCCGCGCGAATTCATGGGCAATCTGGTGCTGTTGATCGTGGGCGGCAACGACACTACGCGCAATTCCATCAGCGGCGGGTTGGATGCGTTGATGCGCAATCCCGGCGAATATCGAAAACTGCGGGAGAATTCCGGGTTAATTCCCAGCATGGTGCCGGAAATGATCCGGTGGCAGAGCCCGGTGCTGTACATGCGTCGCACCGCCACCGAGGATGTGGAATTGGGCGGCAAACAAATCAAGGCCGGCGACAAGGTCGCGATGTGGTACGTGTCGGGCAATCGGGATGAGGAAGCGATCGACCGCCCGGACGAATTCATCATCGACCGTCCCCGGCCGCGTCAGCATATCTCGTTCGGGTTCGGGATTCACCGCTGCGTCGGCAACCGGTTGGCAGAAATGCAGCTGACGATTTTGTGGGAAGAAATCCTGAAACGCTTCCCCGTTATCGAACCGATGGGGGAGCCTGTGCGGCTTTACTCCAGCTTCGTGCATGGAATCACATCGCTGCCGGTGCGTATACCGGCATAATGGAATCGGAGAACGTCCCCATGAACGCACCCGTGAATATCGAAGATCCCTGGACGATGCCGCTGGAGCGGATCGATGTCAGCCAGCCTCGGCTTTATCAGGACGACACGTGGGAGGGATATTTCGCCCGTCTGCGCCGCGACGATCCCGTGCATTGGACCGAGGGCGGGATGTACGGCGATTTCTGGTCGGTGACGAAATATAAGGACATCATGGCGGTGGATACCAACCACCACGTGTTTTCCTCCGACGCGACGATGGGTGGGATCGCGATCCGCGACGTGCCGATGGATTTCCGGCGGCCGAGTTTTATTTCGATGGACCCGCCGAAGCACGATGCGCAGCGGAAGGTGGTTTCGCCGATCGTGGCGCCGATGAATTTGGCGAAAATGTCGACGCAGATACGCGAACGGGCCGGGCGCATTCTGGACAGTCTGCCTCGGGGCGAAGTGTTCGACTGGGTCGATCTGGTGTCGGTGGAGCTGACCACTCAGATGCTGGCGACGTTGTTCGACTTCCCGTTCGAGGAGCGGCGGAAGCTGACGTACTGGTCGAATGTCGCGTCGGTGAACACGCGCGCTGGGACCGAGGTGGATTCGGACGCCAAGCGCGACGAGATTTTGCAGGGGGCGGTGGATTATTTTGGGGCGCTTTGGAAAGAACGGGCGGCTTTGCCGTTGCAGCCGGATTTGATTTCGATGCTGGCGCATGGCGAGGCAACGCGGGATCTGCCGGATCGTCCGGCGGAATTTCTGGGCAATCTGCTGCTGCTGATCGTGGGGGGGAACGATACGACGCGCAACTCCATCTCCGGCGGATTGCTGGCGTTGAACAAGAATCCTGGGGAATACGCGAAGTTGCGGGCTAACCCGGGACTGATCCCCAGCATGGTGCCGGAGATCATCCGCTGGCAATCGCCGGTGATCCATATGCGGCGGACGGCTTTGGCGGATGCGGAGCTGGGCGGGAAGCAGATCAAGGCCGGGCAAAAGGTCGTGATGTGGTATATCTCGGGCAACCGGGATGAGGATGGCATCGAGAACGCCAACCAATTCATTATCGATCGCGCGCGTCCGCGGCAGCATTTGTCGTTTGGGTTCGGGATCCATCGTTGCGTCGGGAACCGGCTGGCGGAGATGCAACTGACCATTCTTTGGGAGGAAATCCTGAAGCGCTTCCCGACGATCGAAGTGGTCGAGGAACCGAAGCGCGGTTATTCCAATTTGATCCGCGGCATCGTCTCCATGCCGGTGCGGATACCAGCGTGAGCGCGCTGTACTACGACTGGATTGCCAATCACGCCCTGCGGCGTCCGGAATCGCTGGCGGCGGTCGATCTGGGGAGCGGCCGCCGGTTCACCTACGTGCAGTTTCACGAACGGATCGGGCGGTTGGCTTCGGTGCTGCGCGACACGTACGGGGTAAAGCGCGGCGACCGTGTGGCAGTTTTCGCGCCCAATACGACCGAAACGTTCGAGGTGCAGTTCGCCGCCGCGCGCCTGGGCGCGATTTTCGTGCCGTTGAACTGGCGGCTCGCGGTGCCGGAATTGCGGGCAATTCTGACGGATTGTGCGCCGGTGGTGCTGATCCACGATCTGGAGTTCGCCGACAGGGCGGAATCGTTTCCCGGTATGCGGCTGTGCGCGTTCGGAGGGCCGTCGTCGGCCTACGAACAGGCGTTGTCGGGGGCCGCGGCATTGGCGGTGTGCGAAACGGTACTGCTGACGGATATTTCCACTATTCTGTACACCTCCGGCACAACTGGCGTGCCGAAGGGGGTGATTATCACGCATGCGATGAATCTTTGGAACACCGTCAACGGGTGCAACGACTACGGTTTGACCCGGCAATCCGTGTTTCTGGGTGTGCTGCCGTTGTTCCATACTGGCGGGTTGAACGTCTGGGCGAATCCGGCGTTCCATTACGGCGCCGCCGTCGTCATCATGCGCGCCTTCGATCCGGGAGAGGCGTTGCGGTTGATCGACGATCCCGCTTTGGGCATCACGCATATGTTCGGCGTGCCGGCGATTTTCCAGTTCATGGGCGCGCATCCGTCGTTCGCGACGACCGAGCTCCGCCGATTGGTGGGCGTCGGCGTGGGCGGGGCACCGACCCCGTTGACGATTTTGAACGCCTGGGCGGAGCGCGGCGTGTTGTTGCAACAGGCGTTCGGTATGACGGAAACCAGCCCGCTGGTGTTGATCCTGGATAAGGAAGACGCGACACGGAAAATCGGCTCCGCCGGCAAGCCGGTGATGCACGGGCAGATCAAGATCGTACGCGACGACGGGACGGACGCGGGCGACGACGAAATCGGCGAACTATGGGTGCGCGGGGAGCACATCACGCCGGGCTATTGGCAAAAGCCCGATATCACGGCGGCAGCGTTTACCGACGGCTGGCTGCACACCGGCGACGCGGCAAAGCGGGATGCGGACGGATTCTACTACATCGTGGACCGCTGGAAGGATATGTATATCTCTGGCGGGGAGAACGTCTATCCGGCCGAGGTCGAAAACGTTCTGTACCAAATTCCGGCGGTCGCCGAAGCCTGCGTGATCGGCGTACCGAACGAACGCTGGGGCGAGGTTGGGCGGGCGATCGTCGTGACGAAGCCGGAGATGTCGTTGTCGGAGGATGACGTGATCGCCCACTGCGCGGCGAATTTGGCGCGTTACAAGCTGCCGCATTCGGTGGTTTTCACCGATGCGCTGCCGCGGAACGCGACCGGGAAGGTGCACAAGCCGACGTTGCGGGGGATGTTCGGGGGGTGATTTACGGCGCCGCCCCGTAAACCGCTCCGTTGTTCCACGCGTCCACGTATTCCGCGATCGACAGCGTCCACGGGTTTTCCATGTTCTCGTCGAAATACTCGAACAAAATCCCGTCCGGGGCGGTCATCGACAGCAGGATCGTGCCGCCCTCGTCGCCTCCGCATTCGTGGTGCGGCAGTGCATCGGCCGCGGCCAGCGCGTAATCGCCCTTCTTGCGGGCGACCGCCTTGACCGAACCGTCCGGCTGCAATTCCCGGAGATGCTGCTCGCCCTCCAGCACCAATGTCACCGTGGAGGCGACATGACGATGCCGGCGACAATGGCCGCGGCCCTTGGCATAGCGCAACAGCATGTCCAGCCGGCCCGTCGGCAGGTCGTAGCCGAGCAGGAAGTATTCGAAATCGATTTTGTATTCGGTGCAGGCGGGATCGGTGACGCGGCGCCATGCGACGGTGTTTGGATCGAAGGTCTCGGAAATACGTGGCATGGCGTCCCCCTTGGTCTGTCCGCAGGATATCAGGCCCTATCCCGCTTGGGAAACGCACGTCCTCGCACGATCCGCGAAGGCTTGGGCCGCCGGAGTGTCCCTTGCCGTTGGCGGGCGTGCCGGACGGGTTGACGAGGGCGTTCGATGGGTTGGTTGGATCGGTTGACCGGGTGAACCGCGCTGCGGTACGCTCCTCACGGCCGCGAAAGGAAATCGGGCGGCCGTAGGAGGGGCATATGTCGAAACCTGTTTTCGAGGACCTGTTCACGTTCAGCGGCCGCCGGAACCGTAAATCCTACGTTCTGTTCGTACTGCTCATGACGGTCGCGATGAGCGTGGTCTGGGGAATAGCGATCGGTATCTCGGCCGAGAACGAGGGATATGCGATGCTTGTCGTCGCCGGCCTCGCGACGATCCCAGCGGCTGTTTGCGGATGGGCCGTGGCCGCGCAACGCTGCCGGGACTTCGGCTGGACCGGGTGGGCTGTCCTGCTGACTTTGATTCCCTATTTGGGGCCGATATTCGGTTTGGCGATCGTCTTCATTCCGGGAAATGTCGGCGATAACCGGTACGGTGCCGATCCGTTGAAACAATCCCCCGCATTTACCGGTCCGTAATCGCAATCGGCGTTAACGCCCCAGGGTGTTCGCGAGCCGGTGCCAATGATTTGGGTCCCAGTGACCCGACGCGGCACCGGACGTCGATGGCAGCACGAAAATGGGCGGGAAATCCGGCAGCACCGGGCCGGCACCGTAGGAAACTGGCCCACCCAGAAACGCCACCGCCGCCCGTTTACCGTTGAACGCCAGCATGCCGGGGCGGCAGGCCTGGATGCGGGCGTGCAACCTCGCGGGATCGTCGTCCGAGGGCCGGATTACGGTATCCGCGCCGAAGACATGTTTCGCCAGATCGGTCAGGCCGATGCCGAACGACGGCAGCAGCCGGAATTCAGCAGGTGCCAACAACCGAGGCGTCAGCCCGGTTTCCGCAAGGATACGCCAGAATTTGTTGCCGGGGCCGGCGTAGTAGGCACCGGCGCGTGCCGACGCGGTGCCCGCGGCCGATCCGCAGATGACCAGCTTCAAGCCGGGCACCAGCAGATCGGGTAGGATCTCCGCCATCAGTTCAGGAAGATTTTTCCGGGGTTCATGATGCCGCGCGGGTCCATTGCCGTTTTCACCGAACGCATGACTTCAAGCGCGTCGGCGCCGTGTTCGGTTTCCAGAAACTCCCGCTTGCCCATGCCGACGCCATGCTCGCCGCTGCATGAACCGCCCAGCGTCAAAGCGCGCCCGACGATTTTCTTGTCCAGCTCCCACGCGCGGGCCAGTCCGTCGGGTTCCGGAGGGACCAGGATCACGGTGTGGAAATTGCCGTCGCCCACATGGCCGACGATCGGCGCCGTCAGACCGGACGCCAGGATGTCTTCCTTCGCGCCCAGAATGGCCTCATTCAGCCGGGAAATCGGCACGATCGCGTCGGTCGCGAGGCCCTTATGTCCCGGTTTCAGCGCCAGACAGGCCCATAATGCGTCATGCCGTGCCTGCCAGAGCTTGCCGCGTTCGGCGGGATCGGTGGCCCAGCGAAACGCTCGGCCGTTAAAACCGGCGGCGATGTCCTCGGCCTGTTGCGCCTGTTCGGCGACGGATGCCTCGGTGCCGTGGAATTCGAAGAACAGGCTGGGCAGCGGTTCCAGGCCTTCCAGTTTGGAATACGCGATGGACGCGGCGGTCTGCACTTCGTCCAACAATTCCATACGGGCAACGGGGATGCCCATTTGCATGATCGCGATGACCGTTTCGACCGCGTCGCCCAGCGTGGGGAACTGGCAGGTGGCGGACGACATGGCTTCCGGGATGCCGTGCAGCCTCAGCTGGATTTCGGTGATGATGCCCAACGTGCCCTCCGACCCCACGAACAGGCGCGTCAGGTCGTACCCGGTGGAGGATTTGCGCACGCGCCCACCGGTGCGGATGACGCGGCCGTCGGCCATGACGACGGTCAGGCCCATCGCGTTTTCGCGCATCGTGCCGTAGCGCACCGCGTTCGTGCCGGACGCGCGCGTCGCGCACATGCCGCCGATGGTGCAGGCAGATGTGCCGGGATCGACGGGGAAAAACAGGCCGGAGTCCCGCAGATGCGTATTCAGCTGCTCCCGCGTCACGCCGGCCTGGACGCGGCAGTCCATGTCCGGCTGGCTCACGTCCAGCACCGCGGTCATGCGCGACAGGTCGATGGTGATGCCGCCGCGGATCGGGGTCACGTGCCCCTCCAGCGACGTACCGGCGCCCCATGGCACCACGGGGATGCGCTCGGCGTGGCACAGGGCGAGCAGTTTGGACACCTCTTCCGTGGTTTCGACGAAGGCCACGGCGTCGGGCATGACCGGGGTTTGCGTGTCCTGGCCGTGCGAGTGGTGATCGCGAAGCGCCGCGTTCACGGTGATGCGGTCGCCCAGGAAGGCGCTTGCGGCTTCGATGACAGTTTGGACGGACATGGCGGTAACCCTCGGCAATACCGGATTGTCTTAGAGCGGATGCGGCCGGCGTTGAAGCGTGCTCAGGCTTCCAGCTCTTCCCGCCGCATTTCCAGTTCTAGCCATTGTTCCTCCGCGGCCGCCAGCGCGGCCTGCGCTTCGACCAGGGCCTGGGAAATGGAGGCGAATTTGGCGGGGTCTTTGGCGTATAGGCCGGAATCGCCGAGCTGACGGTTGAATTTGGCGATGTCGGCTTCCAGGCCGGAAATTCTTCCGGGCAGGGTTTCAAGGGCGTGTTTGTCCTTGAATGTCATCCGCTTCGAGGCCGGCTTCGGCGCCGCAGGGGCAGCCGGTCCTTTCTGCTTAGTCGCGGACGACGAAGAAACCGCGCGCACCGGCGCCCGTTGCGCCAGCATGTCGGAATAGCCGCCGGCATATTGCGTCCAAACGCCATCGCCGTCCGATGCGATGACCGACGTCACCACGCGGTCGAGGAAATCTCGGTCATGGCTCACCAGCAACACCGTGCCGGTGTAATCCGCCAGCCGTTCCTGCAACAGCTCCAGCGTTTCCAGATCGAGGTCGTTGGTCGGTTCGTCCAGCACCAGCAGGTTGGACGGTTTGGCGAAGGCGCGGGCCAGGGTCAGGCGTCCGCGTTCGCCGCCCGACAGGACGCCGACGGGCGTGTTCGTCTGTTCCGGGCCGAACAGGAAGTCCTTCATGTAGCTGACGACATGGCGCGATTGGCCGGCGACCACGACGGTATCGCCGGCCCCGCCGGTTAGGGCCTGGGACAGAGTCTGGCCAGGGTCCAAAGTCTCGCGCCGCTGATCCAGCGTGACCTGCTCCAGGTTCGTGCCGATTTTAATCTCGCCGGAATCGGGCTGCAATTCGCCGGTCAGCAGATTCAGAAGCGTGGTCTTGCCGGCGCCGTTGGGGCCGACGATGCCCACGCGGTCGCCGCGAATGACGCGCGCGGAGAAATCCCGCACGATGGGGCGGTCGGCGTAGGATTTGCTCACGCCCTCGGCGACCATGACCAGGCGGCCGGACAGGTCGGCCTCGGCTGCCTCCATTCGCACCTTGCCCTGGGCGCCGCGCTGTTCGCGGTGTTTTTTCCGCAGGGAATGCAGATCGGCGAGGCGCTTTTGGTTGCGCTTGCGGCGGGCAGTGACGCCGTAGCGGAGCCAGTCTTCCTCCATCACGATTTTGCGCCCGAGCTTGTGGCGGTCGGTTTCTTCCTGTTCCAGGACGGCGTCGCGCCAGGGTTCGAAATGGGCGAACCCCTGATCCAGCTGGCGGGTGATGCCGCGGTCGAGCCACAGCGTCGCGCGGGATACGCGTTCCAGCAGCCGCCGGTCATGGCTGATGAGGATGATGCCGGAGCGGAGGCCGTTCAGTTCCTTTTCCAGCCACTCGATGCCGGGAAGGTCGAGATGGTTGGTGGGTTCGTCCAGGAGTAAAACATCGGGTTCGGGGGCGAGCACGCGGGCCAGCGCGGTGCGGCGGGCCTCTCCGCCGGATAACGTCGTGGGGTCCTCGGTCCCGGTCAGGCCGAGCTGTTCCAGGAGATACAGGGCGCGGTGATGGTTGGCGGCGGCGCCGTCGAAGCCCGCTTCCACATATGCCAAGGTGGTCGCGAAGCCGGCAAAATCGGGCTCCTGCGGCAGGTACCGGATGGTCGCGCCCGGCTGGGCGAAGCGGCGGCCGGAGTCGGCTTGCACCGAACCGGCGGCGATTTTCAGTAAGGTGGACTTGCCGGAACCGTTGCGCCCGACAAGGCAGATACGGTCGCCCGCGGACACACCGAGGCCGGCGCCGGACAGCAGCGGCGCGGTGCCAAAGGTGAGGTTGACGTCTTGGAGGAGCAGAAGGGGAGGAGCCATGCGCGGGGGACTAGCACGTCCCGGCGCGGGATGTCAGTCGCGGTCGCGCGCCATTCCCAACGCCACGGCGTCCCGAGCCCGGACTCGTGCCTGTGCGAGAGCGGAAGAAAAAGCCTTGACCTTGTCGGAATCCGGTTCGAAACGCCGTCCGGCGAGCGCGGCAAGCGAGCCGATGTCGGTTATCAGTTGAACGATCTCGGGGTCTTCGGGCGGGTCCTCATCGATCTTGTCCATATCGCATACTCCCTGACATCCGGCCCGGAAGGTTGTACAGGAAGGCGACGACCCCGTCACGTCCGAGTTCGAACCACGATGTCCCAAACCCTGCCGCATGTCCGCTACCCCGAAATCGTCCTGGGCCTCGCGGGTCCGATTGGGGTGGATACGGACGCCATTGTGGAGAGTCTCGAAGTCGCGTTGCGCGCGGTCGGTTATCGGCCCCATCCGATCCGATTGACCGACGAAATGACGGTCTTCGACCGGCAACGGAGCGACGCGAAAATCGGCTTCTACGCGCAGTCGCTCGATAAGATGAATCGCGGCAACGCATTTTGCGAGATGTTCGATGATCGTGCCGCGCTGGCGCGCGTGGGCGTCATGGCCATTCGGGCCCGACGAGAGGCGATTGTCGCAGCGAGCGCACATCCCGTGGTGGAGCGGGTCGCATACATCGTTCGCCAACTGAAGCGCCCGGAGGAGGTTGAGTTCCTGCGTTGGCTCTATGGCCGCCAGTTTCTTTTGGTATCTGCCTATGGATATCTGCAACAGCGTCAGAGGACGCTTCGGGACATGATACGGCGATCGCCTCCCGCCGTCTTGCCGGAGGGTGGCGTGTCCGCGTTGGCGGACGAGCTGATTCGAATCGATGAGAATGAAGGTGGCAACGATTACGGACAACGCCTTCGCGATACATTCCATTTGGGCGATGTGTTTATCGATGGCGTGAATCGGTCCGCGATGGATGGGAAAATTCATCGTTTCGTGCAAGCTTTTTTCGGACGCTCCGATATAGCTCCATCGAAGGACGAATTCGGCATGTATGCCGCGGCCGCCGCTCGGCTGCGCTCCGCGGATTTGTCCCGCCAGGTGGGCGCGGCGATTTTCTCGGACGACGGAGAGATAATCACCCAGGGGTGCAACGAAGTGCCAAAAGCGTTCGGCGGTGCGTATTGGGACTCCGAAGAACCCGATTTCCGCGACGTGCGACACGGCTCCGACCCGAATACGTCCGCGATCAATAGCGTTCTGCTCGATTTATTCCAGCGCCTGAAGGATGCGGGGATGCTGTCATCGGACGCGCTCGAGATGGGCGCTCCCTCGGATATGGTGCGGACATTGACCGCGGATGGTGGAGCATTGAGGAACGCCGATATTCGGGACCTAACGGAATACGGGCGCGTCGTCCATGCCGAAATGCACGCGCTTTGCGATGCGGCAAGGCTTGGTCGATCCGTCAAGGGTGCGACGTTGTACTGCACGACATTTCCATGCCATAACTGCACCAAACATATCCTGGCCGCTGGCATCAAGCGGGTTGTGTATATCGAGCCATACCCAAAGAGCCGAGCCAAGGAGTTGCACGACAACGAAATAGAGCTTGAAGGCCAGCATCCAGTGCGCGTTGAGTTCGCGCCATTTTTGGGCATTTCCCCCCTTCTTTACCAGGATGTGTTTCAAAAGGGGCGGCGCAAAAACCGGGATGGGAAAGCAAAGCGGTGGTATCGCGACGAAGAGCGACCCATGGTCCGCGTGCAATACCCCACCTATTTGGATATGGAAAAATTCGCGCTGCAAGCGCTGCTGGGTCGCGTGTCGGCCGAAGCGGTTTAGGAGAATAAGAATGAAACGAATGCTGGTCGCCGCCCTCCTTCTCACCCTCCCGTTCGGCGCCCACGCCGCCGACCCCGTGCGCCTCGGCCTGCTGCACACCCTGTCCCCCGCGCCGTTCTACATGGCGCAGGAAAGCGGCTATTTCCGCGACGAAGGTATCGACCTGACCTTCCGCTTCTTCGACGCCGCCCAACCCATCGCCGCGGCGGCGGTGTCCGGGGATATCGATGTCGGGGTGACCGCGCTGACCGGCGGATTCTTCAACCTCGCCGAAAAGGGCACGCTCAAGGTCATCGGCGGCGGACTGCATGAGCAGAAGGGTTACGAAGGTTCCGCTATCCTCGTGTCCAATCAAGCGTTCGACGCCGGTCTGACGAGTATCGACAAACTCGGTGGGCACAGTTTCGCGATCACGCAGTACGGATCGTCGTTCCACTATATGGTCGGGCGCATCGCCGAGGCCAAAGGGTTCGACATCAAATCCGTCACGCTTCGCCCGGTGCAGCAGGTGTCGAACATGATCGCGGCGTTGGGCAGCGGGCAGGTGGACGCGACGATTGCCATCGCGTCGCAGGCCAAGCCGCTGGCGGCGTCGGGGCAGGCGCATATTCTGGGATGGGCCGGGGACGTGGTGCCGTATCAAATCACGGCCGTATTCACGACGACCGGCCTGATCGATACGAAGCCCGATCTGCTGAAGCGGTTCGCGAAGGCCTACCAGCGCGGGGTGACGGATTACAGGGCGGCGTTTTTGCGGCTGGACGCGGCGGGCAAGCCGGTGAACGATGCGAAAACCGACGCGGCGATTCCGTTGATTACCAAATACGTGTTTACCGGCGATCCGGCGGCGCGGGAGAAAATCCTGGCAGGTGTCGGCTATTACGACGAAGGCGCGGCCTTGGATGTGGCCGATATCGTCGATCAGGTCCGCTGGTTCAAGGCGCAAGGGCTGGTGAAGGGGGAGGGCGACCCGAAGGCGATGCTCGATACGCGGTTCATGCCGACGCGATGACCGGCCTGCGCCTGATCCTGAACAACATCTCCCACGCCTACCGCGACCTGACGGTGCTGGACGATATCGGCCTGACCGCCGAACCGGGGGAGGTGCTTGTGCTCGTCGGCCCCTCCGGCTGCGGTAAATCGACGTTGCTGGGGATCATGGGCGGGATGCTGCGACCGTCCGGCGGCAACGTATCGGTCCAGGGCAACGTGGCCGAGGACTGCCTGAACCCGCTGACCTATGTGTTCCAGGATTTTTCGCTGCTCCCCTGGCGCACTGTCGCGGGGAATATCGCTTTGCCGCTGGAAGCCCGCTTGTCCCGTCAGGCCCGCGCCGAACGGGTCGCCGAGGTTCTGGCACTGACCGGCCTGACCGAGTTCGCCAAGGCCTGGCCGAAGCAACTCTCCGGCGGCATGCGCCAGCGTGTCGGCATCGCGCGCGCTTTGGCCGTGCGGCCGGCGTGTCTGCTGATGGACGAACCCCTCTCAGCGCTGGATGCGCAAACCCGCGACCTTTTGCTGGACGAGTTTTCTTCCATTATCGCGCGCGCCGGCACCACCACGATCTACGTGACGCATAATCTGTCGGAGGCCGTGCGCCTCGGCCAACAGATTGTCGTCCTGTCCCGCCGGCCCGGCCGCATTCGCGCGACAATCCGCATCGACCGGCCGATCGCGGGCCGGTCTGCCAGGGACCCGGACCTGTTGGAAATCGAGGAAAACCTGTGGCGCATGATCCGCGACGACGCGGCGGCGGCGGAGCGGGAGCGGGTCGATGCCTGACCCCGTGCGGTTCCGCGGTCGGGGTTTCGCGCCCCAGGATAACGCCTGGGCCTCGGCCGGCACGCTGCTGGGGCTGATCGCGCTGTGGCAGATCGGGGCCTCGGCCGGGTGGATCAAGTCGGTGTTCCTGCCGCCGCCGGTCGCCATCGCCACGGCGCTGTGGCACCTGACGGTCAGCGGCGAGTTGTGGAAACATTTGTCGGCCTCGCTGCTCCGCCTGGGCATCGGCTGGGTCGCGGGGACGGTGTTCGGCGTCGGGATGGGGCTGGCGGTGGGGCTTTGGTCGGCGTTGCGTTCACCGATCATGGCGGTGGTCGCGGCGTTGTTTCCGATCCCGAAAATCGCGCTGGTGCCGCTGTTCATCATCTGGTTCGGGATCGGCGAAGGATCCAAAATCGCCACTCTGGCGTTCGGGGTGTTCTTCCCCACCGTCATCGCCACCGCAGGGGGCGTCGATAACGTGCCGCGCGGACTGATCCGTATGGGGCAAAGCTTCGGCCTGTCCACCGGTGCCATCGTTCGCACGCTCGTCTTACCGGGGGCGCTGCCGGCGATCCTCAGCGGGTTCCGCGTGACCACCTCCATTGCCATCGTGCTGTTGGTGGCGGCGGAGATGATCGGGGCGGAGCAGGGCATCGGCGCCTTCGTCCTGTCGGCTGGGAACCTCTACGATACCGACAATTTGCTGGCGGGGATCGTGGTGCTGTCGGTGTTGGGCCTGATCGTTGCCTGGGGGATCGGGCGGTTGGAGAAGGCGCTGCTGGGTTGGCGGTAGCTACAGCGCCGGCATTTGCAGGGCGATCATGGTGCCGTCTTCCAGGTGATCCGCCACGCTTTTCACGCCCTGCGTGTTTTCTGCCGCGACCAGCATCGCCTGCCGGTGATCCTCGCCCCGGACGATGCCCCATAGATGCACCACGCCGTCGCGCACGGTGACGTCGAACTGGGCGACTTGGCTGGCCCATTTGTGGTGGCGGAATTCCTCCAGCAGCGCGCCGCGGATTGTGCGGTCGTCGGCGGCGACCGTGACGGCCTCTGCATGCAGGCGGCTGGCCAGTGCGCGCAACAGGTTCGCCCGCGTGACGATGCCGAGCAGCTTGCCGTCGCGTACGACGGGCACGCGTTTGATGCGCCGGGTTTCCAGGATATCGGCGATTTCCGCCATCGGTGTTTCGGGCGTGACGGCGATGACGTCGGTGGTCATGATTTCCCGCGTTCTGCGGCCATGCGTGCGCACGTAATCGGCGGCGTTGGCGGCGGTGCTGCTGACAAGCTCCAGCAATTGCGAGCGCCGTTTTTCCGTGCCCGTCTCCGCCCGCCGGAGCAGATCGCCCTCGCTGACGATGCCGACCAGGATGCCGTTTTCCACCACCGGCACGCCGCTGATGCGGTTGGCCAGCATGAGATCGACGAGTTCCATCAACGGCGTTTCCGGGCGGGCAACGATGACGTCCGGGGTCATGATGTCGGCTGCGTTCATCGGCTTTCTCCTGTCTCGGGGATTCTTCCGATCCTGGATGGCATGGGAGGGATGGCGTCACCTTGATTCAGGTCAAGGATTCGCGGTCGAAAGCTTCCAGGCAGCATGCGGGGGCGGCGGGGAAGGATCTGTGGCTGAAACTGTTGAGCAGGTGGGTGTACTGGTCTCGGCTCAGGCCGTAGGCTTGGGCGACCAGGGCGTCGGCGGCGGCGCGTAGGCGCCAGCGTTCCGCGGGGTCGGGCAGGCCGGTACAGAGGCGTTGGGCGGTGTCGGCCAGGATGGCGCTGGTTTCCGCCGAGAAATTCGGAACCGGCGTGTCGGCGACGATGTAAAGGCTGAGGTGCGTGGCGGTTTTCTGCCGGACGAGCCAGTCGAACACGAAACTGTTCATCAGGGCGCAGGCGGTGAAGGCGTGCGCCAAGGGGCGGTGACCGGGATGTTTTTCCACGGTCGCGGTGTGGCCGAACACGGTGCCCGCCGGCATGACGGTGGCGATCATGGTGCGTTCGTCGTTGGACCGGGCGATGTCTCGGAATGCCAAGCGGCGATGGCTGGCGGCTTCCAGGACGGCCGGTTTGTCGCGCAGGGATTCCGCGGCGACGCTGTAGCGCGGTGCGGTGTCCCACCGGTCGGTAAATTGATGGAATGTTTTGCCCTCGTGCAGCACCAGGGCGGCCGAACCGGCGGGTTGGAAACGGTGGGCGTCGGCGGTCATGTGCAGGTCGCAGCCGAAACGGATTTTCATCCATTGGCACCATGGCCCGAAACGGGTTTGCTGTTGGAACAACAGGCGGGCGATTTCCATATCGGCGGCACCGCGCAATTCCAGGGGAATGCCGCCGGATTCCGCCAGAAAGGCCGCATCGTATTCCATGATGCGGGCGGGATCGTCCAGATCGGCGGCGGTTTCCAGATAGAAGGCGCAGCGCAACGATTGCGTTGGGCCGGGCGTGCCGGCGACGACCAGACAAAATTTGAAACGGCTGTCGATGTCGAACAGTTTGCGGCGGTTCTCGAACGACCAGCAGAACGAGATCGCGCGTTCCCGGAAATACCGGGTTCTCAGCGCGGTCGCACTGTCGTTGGCATGGAATGCCGAGGGCAGCAGCACGCCGATGCGGTCCGCGAGATCCAGATTTCGTTCGGCGAACAGCTGGAACGCATCCAAATTCGCGGCGGACCGCCCTGGGAACAGCCGGATCGCCAAGCGCTTCTGTTGTTCGTAGCCGGACCGGTATGCCGCGAATGCTGCTGCCACGATTGGATCGGCGAGGACCTTCTGTTCGACGGCTAAACGGGCGCGGCGGTTGGGGGCGTCCAGCACGGACAAGTCGTGGAGGGCGACGAAATCCTCGGTGCGGTATTGCAGCACGTCCCAGGGCGGGTTGCTGAGGACGGCGTCGAAGCGCCCGCCGCGAAAGGCTTCGGGGAACGTCAGGTCCCAGGGCAGGGCGGAGTCGCCGGCTGCCAGCAGGGCGGTTTGGCGTGGAGTAGGCGTGGCCGGCCAAGCGCCCGTTTCGGCGACGGTTCTTGCCAGGGCTTGCCATTCGTCGTCGCAGTCGCGTTCGCCCAGTGCGACGGCGCCTGACCAAGCGCGCGCCAATGCCCTTACTGGCGCCAGCGCCGCATCCAAACGCGCTTTCGCCGCGTCCTTGGACAGCAGGTCGCCGATATCGCGGCCGATGCTGGCGTTCAGGGCGGCGACCTCGGCCAAAGCGCGCCGAACGGAATCGGTCAGCCGGTCCGCGACGCCTCTTGCCAGCAGGGGATCGAGCGGGCCTCGGCCGACCGGCAGGGTCGCCAGATCGGCCAGGAACGGGCCGCCGACGGAATCGCCGTGTACGAGCCGGTGATCGAGGAAGGTCAACGGCAGGCCCTCGGCATAGGATTCCAGCCACAGCGCCAATTTCGCCAGCTCCACCGCGAGCTTGTTGCGGTCCACGCCATATAGGCAATGCACCGCCACCAGCCGCCGGCAGATCGCCTGGGCGCGCCAGGGGGCTATGCCTTCCGCGGATCGGGTGGGGAGATAGGCGGGCAAAGCCGGGTCCAAAGCGCGCAACGCGTCCAGGCGGTCTCGCCAAGCCGGGGGACCTTCGTCGCAGAGGCGGCAGGCGGCGTAGAGCGCCTCGCCGAGGAAGCGGCAGGCCTCGATCAGGAAATGGCCGCTGCCGGCGGCGGGGTCTACGACTCGCAGGCGCAGGATGGCCAGCGGGTTGGGGTCGTCGTCGGGGCTGGCGGCGGCGATCAGGGGACCGAGCGTGTCGCGGACCAGGAGGCGGACGAACTCATGGGGGGTGTAGTAGGATCCGGAGGATTTCCGGCCGGCGCCGGCGCGCAGGAAGAATGTTCCGGGTTGGACGGGATCGCCGCCATCGGTGCCGGGAACGACGATCTCCATTTTCGCGCGTCTTTGGCGGACCATGGGGACGGTGGCGAGGCCGGGCTCCAGTTCGAGCAGGGCTTCGTAGATGTGGCCCAGGTCTTCGACGTCCAGGGCACCGTAGTGGACGCGTTCGCGCGGCCGGCCGGGGGGCGTTGTCCATAGCAGGCGGTCGAGCAGGAGGGCGGTGGCGTGTTCGCCCCAGGACAGTGTGTCCAGAACCGGGGTCGATGCCGGGCCGAACAGTGCGCCGCCGAGGGGGGCGATGGACAGGCCGCCGCAGGTCAAGCCCTCGCGGAAGGCTTGGAAGACGGCGCGCAACCCGTCCTCCAGCATGCGGCCGGTGTCGTGGCCTTGGTCCAGATGGCGGCGGACCAGGGGGCCGAGCGCCTGGTTGGCGGAAAGCGATTGGCGCCAAAGCGGCGTGGCGGCGAAGCTGAAGCCGCTGCCGGGGGCAGAGGCACTTTCCAGTTTCAACACGAACAGCAAACGGTAGACCAGGATCAACCCTTCCTGCCACAGCGTTTGCGCCGACGCGGCATGGGCGGGATTGCGGGCGACAACGGCGCCGAGGAATCCCTCGATGGCGGTGCGGGCCTGGGTGCGCAGTTCTTTCGTGATGCGGGCCTGCGACAGGCGGGCGGCCTCCAGGATCGTCGGCAGGGACGCGATGCCGGTTGGGGAGGCCAAAGCGGCCAGCAGGCGGGCGGAGTCCGGCGGGTCCTTGGCGTCCCAACCGGCCAGCGTCAGGTCGAGGGAACTGTCGGGCGCCGTCGCGTCGCACAGAAGCAAACGCAACGTGTCGCCGTCGGTCAGGATGCCGGCCCTGTATTGTCGCGCCCTTAATACACGTTGGGCGGCGCGGGTCGGGCTGAAGCGATAGGCGCGGCCGGTTCGGTTCGGGGAGTCGAGGTCGGTGTCGGTTCCGACCGCCCAAACCGGTAGCGACGTGCCGGGGGAGGGGAGGTGCCAGCCACCGTCTTCCAGGCCTTCGCGGGTGCGGACCGGGGTTTGGCGTGCGGGTTGGTCGTAGCCCAACAGGGTGGCGAGGGGGGCGACAACATGGCGCAGAACCCGCTGTGGGCCGCCGATGCGTCCCAGACCTCGGATGCCGCGCCGCATCGCGACCCAGCGTGCGGGATCGATCGGCCGCATCAGACCGAGGCGGTTGAGTGCGGGTTCCAGCTCGAAGCGCAGGAACGGTTCTGGCAAAGCGGAACCGGTGACCGAGGCGCTCACGGTGCGGGAACCAGCATCAACAGGCCAATGCGGTGCAGGACAGGGGGTTGCAGGACGGGAATTTCGGTCAGGCGCTGGCGGTGGATTGCGAGAATGTCGCCGGCGGTGCCGCGGTCCTCGGCCGAGGTGGCGGGGTCGGCGGCGAAGCCGGTCAGGCGGGCGACGGGATCGGCGGCGTGGCGCCAGGTCGGGCCTTGGGAAGAGGTGCCGAAGAGGTCCTCGGCCTGGGGTTGGCGTGGGCCGCAGAGGGAATCGGTGCGGCGGACGATCCAGTCGCTCAGGTGGGTGCGGGTCGCGGATTGTTCCGCGTCGTGGCGGGCCATGACGGCTTCTGCCATGGCGTGCATGGCGGTCGTGGCGGCTTGTTCGGCTTCCTGTATGCGCTGGGGCGCCCAGGTTTCGAACTGGTGCCAGGGGTTTTGGACCTCGATCGCGCGGCTGGGGATGGCGAACGGGAGCCAGTCTTCGGGTTCGGTGAGGGTGCGCACGGCGCCGTCTTCCGCCACCCGGACGGCGATGGTGCGCTGGAAGACGATATGGCGCTGGGACTGGATTTCGATCGTATAGGTCAGCAGCAGCGCGCGGTCGGTGTGCGTGGCGACGCTGACCCGTTTGTCGTGGGCTTGTCGCGTGCGGCCGATGGCTTGGCGCATCGCGGGGTCGGCGCGGCCGGCGGCGGTGGGGGCGAAGATCGTCGCATCCGCATAGGCTGTCTGTTCGGTCGCCGCATCGCGGGCGCGGGTTGCGGCCGCCATCTGTCGGGCGCCGGTGTTCAGGCCCTGGCCGGCCATCCAGCCGTGCCGCACCGCCATGCCCTCGAACCCCGCGTAGGCGCGGTCGATCTCGTGCAGCAGGTCGCGATAGGCCTCCGTTCCCGTTTCGGTGGCGGCGATATCCAAGGTGCGGATCGCGGGGGCGTCCTCGGGGAAAAGGGTTGCCTGTTCCTCGGCCAGACCCATCAGCAGGCCGCTGCCCAGGCGATCCTCCGCCGCCGTCATCCCCAGCGTGTCCGGCATGAAGGTCAGCTGCTGCCGCGCCTTTTCGTACTTGGCGATGAGACGGAGCAGGAGGCGTTCCTCGAACGTGCCGGCGAGGCAGAAATAGCGGATTTCCGGGTCGCGTGTTTGCCCGTATCGGTCGATGCGCCCGTTGCGCTGTTCCAGCCGGTTGGGATTGTAGGGAAGGTCGAGGTGGATCAGGCGATGGCAGCGCTGCTGGAGGTTAAGGCCCTCGGCCAGGGAATCGGTGCTGATCAGGACGATCCCGTCGGATTGGGCGAAGCGTTCGGCCGCTGCGGTGCGGTCCTCCTCGGTGTCTTGGCCGCCAATGGTGAGGATTTCGCCGGTTATCCCCGTCGCCGCTCGCAACGCCCGCACCGCGGCGGCCTGGCTGTCGGCGTATTCAGTGTAGATCAGGATGTTCGCGCCCGGCTCTTCGCCGCGGATCGCCTGAATTTCGTCGATCAGCGCGTGCAGCTTGGGGTCGTAGGGTTCCGCGTTCTCGCCCAGGCGGATCAGGTCGCGCAGGGCGGCTTCGGTGTCGCCGGAGGCCTGCAAATCCGCGGCGATGTCCTCGGCTTCCAATCGGGCAACATCCGCTTCCGCCTGCGCGTCCAGCACCCCGTACCGCAGCGCTCGGCGGCGGTATGCACGCAGGGTGCGGACACGTTCGCGGCGTTCGGCCGACGGTTCCTCGCCGCCCAGACCGGCGTAGCGGTCGGCGACCACCCGCAACGTCCCGACGCAGGCCGCGATGGTGGACACCGAACGCTTCAACAGGCTGACGAACGCCAAAGCGTCGGCGAACTTGCGGGTCTCGGAGGCCTTGCCGACGCGCGGCGCCACCAGGGCCGACAACAAACGGTGAAAGCGCGCCACGGCCGGATCGTCGGTGCGGACCGGCACGGGAATCACCCGCCGTTCCCGAAACAGCGGCCGGCCGGACACGGGATCGGCGATGTGCGCCTTCAGCCGCCGCACGACATGCCGGCGATACGCCAGCCCCGCCAACCCACCCTTCCCATCCACAAGGCTCGGATCCAGCAGGGCGATCAATGAGGCGAAATGCGGATCGTGCCCGTCATGCGGTGTCGCGGTCAGGAGCAAAAACCCGTCGGACTGACGCGCCAGCAGTTCGGCGAGGCGGCGGCGCTGCGTATCCTCCCGCACCAGACCGGCGGCGGTGCCGATGCAGTGATGCGCCTCATCGACGATCGTCAGGTCCCAGGCGGTGCGCTCCAGCTCCTGCAACACGCTTTCCTGCTTGGCGAAGTCGAGCGATGTCAGCACGAACGACGAAGCGGCGAAGGGGTTGCCGCCATATTCCAGGTTGAGCCGTTCGGCCCGTAACGCCTGCGCATCGGCGATGATCGTGAATTGCAGGCCGAAGCGCAGGCGCATCTCCTGCTCCCACTGTTTCAACAGCGGGCCGGCGGGGGCGACGATCAGGATGCGATGGGCGCGACGTCGCACGATGAGTTCGGCGGCGATCAGCCCGGCCTCGATGGTTTTGCCGAGACCGACGCCGTCGGCGAGCAACAGCCGGGGCCGGGGCAGAGACAGCGCGCGCATCACCGGAACAAGCTGATAAGGTTCCAGTTTCAGCCGGCCCGGCTGGGTGGCGACGAGGCCGGTGGTGCCGGGGATTTGCTCCAGCAGGCAGGCCCGGTGGTAGCGCAGCCAGTCGGCGAGGGGCGCCGGTGTCTCGGGGTCGAGGGCGTCGCGCAGGGGGTGAACGGGTTCGCGCGGCCAGAGCAGGTCCCATTCGAGACCGGCGAGGTCGTCTTCCGTGCAGCGCAGGCGGAGGCGCTGCTGGGGGCCGAGGTTCTCCCGCTCCATCACGTCCCAGGTCAGGCCGCGGGCACGCACGCGGGAACCGGTATCGATCTGCATCCTTTTGGGCCCTTGGTTACTTTCGGGCGGATGAGATCATGGTTGGGTTAAGGAAGAGTTAACGTTGGGGCGGAAAATTGGGTTTTCGGCTTGTTGGTAGCGCTTTTTTGTGGTGGGGCCGGGCGTTTCGCGCTGAATTGGCTAGCGGCCGTGCCGGCCGCACCCCTGTGGTGAGAAAATGGCTGTTTTCTGGCATTTTATGCCAGCCGCCCTCACCATTGACACATCGGCGCGTGGTAAATCGTCATGCCGACCTTCGTCAGCATGACGATGTGGCGAATTCCGGTGCGTTAGTGGTTAGTTCGGTTGGTATTAAGCCAACGACCACTTCTATTTTCATGGTGGTGCGCCGGGAAAGCGGCAAAAGGAGAGGGTGAGAATCCCTTACGATGCAAGGACCAGCGATCCCATGGACATACCATCGGCAAATTCTGAGCCAGGGACTACCGCCCGTCCAAGAACCCCCGCACCACCCGAGCGCACTCCCCCGCATGGGAGAACGGCAACCCATGTTTCGTATGCCCGAACACATGCAGCCTCGCCCCCGGCACGCGCGCCTGAAAATCCGCCATCACCGGCACCGGAATAAACGGCGAGCCGTCCGGATGCAGCAACAGCAACGGCGGAAGCAGGCCCGGCAGCCGGTCCACCAAGTTCGCCCCTACCAGAGCCGCCAGCAGCGCCAGCACGGTGTTGGGACACGCGGACGCCTGCTGCGCCTCGAACCACCGCCACTCGGCATCCGTCAGAGCACCGGGATGAAACCGCGCCGCCATCATGTGCCGCGACCAGCCGTCCATGCCGCGGGTTTCGATGATCGTCCGCCAGTCCCGCACGGACTCGATCGACGCCCCCAGATGCGCGCCATTGCTGACCGTCAGCGTCCGCACCCGTTCGGGGGACCGCAGCGCCGCGTTCAGGGCGATGGTGCCGCCGATGGATTCCCCCACCAGATGTGCCCGTTCGACCCCGGCCGCGTCCATCGCCGCGAACAGGTCGTCCGTCAGATCATCCATCGTCAGCTCGGAAAACCCCCGAGGCGATTCACCATGCCCGCGCATGTCGAACCGTAAAATCCTGTAGCGATCCATCAGCGCCGGCAGCCAGCCGCCGAAGATTTCGGAACAAGCCCCGACGCCGTGGT
This sequence comes from uncultured Acetobacteraceae bacterium, assembly GCA_903895595.1. Taxonomy (GTDB): domain Bacteria; phylum Pseudomonadota; class Alphaproteobacteria; order Acetobacterales; family Acetobacteraceae; genus Rhodopila. Next base: position 43,166 of record CAITUP010000029.1, read on the forward strand.
GCATGACCACAACCTCTCCGGGAGCATGCCAGGGACGGACGTGATCGGTCATGGTCCAGTTCAATGTGCTGCCCCCCCTCCGAACCGAGCCTTCATCCATTCGCGTACGTTCTGGAACACCGAATACAGCATCGGGATCAAGAAGACGCCCAGCGTGCTCGCCACGATCATGCCCGTAAACACAGACGTCCCCACCGCCCGCCGGCTGAGCATGCCCGCGCCTTCCGCCCAAACCAGCGGGATCAGCCCGAAGATGAAGGCGATGGAGGTCATCAGCACTGCGCGGATACGCATACGCGCGCCCAGCAGTGCGGCGTCGCGGATGGACAGCCCGCCCTCCCGCGCTTCCTTGGCGAACTCGACAATCAGAATGCCGTTCTTGGCGGCCAGAGCGATCAGCACGACCATGCCGATCTGCGCGTACAGGTCCAAGGACAGGCCGAACAGCAGCAGCCCCCCGAACGCGCCGAGCACGCCGACCGCGACCGACAGCAGCACCGGCACCGGGATCATCCAGCTTTCGTACAGTGCCACCAGGAACAGATAGGCGAACAGCACCGCCAGCGACAAAATCGCCAGCGTTTGCCCGGAAGCCGCCTTTTCCTGATACGCGGTGCCCGACCACTCGTATCCGTAACCCGGCGGCAGCGTGCGCGCCGAGATTTCGTCCATTGCCGCCAAGGCATCGCCCGAGGATACGAATGCCGCCGGCCCGCCGTTGATCGTCACGGCGCGATAGTTGTTGAACCGGCTGATCACCTGCGGCCCCAGCACGATGCGCGGCGTTGCGATGGCCTTCAGCGGCACCATCTCCCCCGTCTTGTTCCGCACATAGATCCGGTCCAGCGCCGACATTTCGGCTCGGTCCGCCGCATCCGCCTGGATGTTCACCTGCCAGACACGGCCGTACAGGTTGAAGTCATTGATGTAGAACCCGCCCAATGTCGTTTGCAGCGCGTTGAACACGTCCGATACGGCAAGCCCCAGCGTCTGGGCCTTGTCGCGGTCGATGTCGAGCCAGATGGAGGGGTTGGAAGCGGTGAAGGTGGAAAATACCCGATTTAGCCGCTTGTCCTGATTGGCGGCGCCGACGAGGCCTTGAACGGCGCTGGCCATGGCGGCGGGTTCCTGACCCTCCAGATTCTCCAACTGGTATTCGAAGCCGCCGCTGGTGGACAGGCCGATGATCGGCGGCAGGTTGAAGGCGAAGATGTTCGCCGCGCGCACCTGACGCCCAATCCCGAACACCTTCCCGATCACCGCCTGCGCTCGGTCCGACGCGAGCTTGCGGTCCTCGAACGGTTTCAGCTTGACCACCAGGAACGCCGCGTTGGGCTGGTTGCCGCCATCGAGCAGGGAGAACCCGACGATCGCCAACAGCCGCTGCACCTGCGGCATGGGAAGGATTTGTTTTTCCACTTCCTCCACCACCGCGCGGGTGCGGTTGATCGACGCGCCGTCGGGCAGCTGGATGCCCACGAAGAACGCGCCCTGATCTTCTTCGGGCAGGAACCCGGTCGGGGTCAGTTTGGACAACGCGTAGACGCCGTAGCCGGAGGCCGCGATCACCAGGACCGACGCCAAAGCGATCCGCAGCAGATGCTTGACCAGCCAGGCATACCCGTCGCGCATGCCGTCGATGCCGCGCAGCATCACGCCCAGCAGGCCTTTCGGTGTGCCGCTGTGGCGCAGGAATACGCCGCACAGCGCCGGCGACAGCGTCAGCGCGTTGACCGCCGACAGCAGCATGGACACGCTGATCGTCACCGCGAACTGGCGGAACAACGTGCCGGACACGCCGGGGATGAAGCCCACCGGCACGAACACCGACAGCAGCACCAGCGAGATCGCGATGACCGGCCCGGTGATCTGCCCCATCGCTTTCTTGGTGGCGTCCTTGGGGGAGAGATGCGGGTCTTCGGCCATCACCCGCTCGACGTTTTCCACGACGACGATGGCGTCATCGACCACGATTCCGATACCCAGCACCATCGCCAGCAGCGAGATGGTGTTCAGCGAGTAGCCGCAGGCGAGCAGGATCGCGACGGTGCCGACAAGGCTGACGGGGATTGCGATCATCGGAATGATCGTGGCGCGCCAGTTGCCCAGGAACACGAACACCACGGCGACAACCAGCCCGAAGGCGATCAGCAGCGTGTTTTTGACCTCTTCCAGCGTCAGCGACACGAAATTGCTGCTGTCGTAGAACACGCGGGCCGAAAGGCCGGGCGGGTAGCGTTTGGACATCTCGTCCAGCACCGCCTGCACACGCGCGGCGGTATCGACCGCGTTGGCGCCGGGGGCGAGGTACAGGCCGATCGACACCGCCGGATTGCCGTTCAGCCGGCTTTCCGTATCCATATTGGCGGCGCCGAGTTCGACACGCGCCACGTCGCGGACCCGCAAAATGGACCCGTCGTTCGCCGCGCGAATGACGATGTTGCCGAATTCCTCGGCGGTGACGAGCCTGCCTTTGGTCTGGACGCTCAGTTGGAACTGGGTGGCATCGCTGGTCGGACGGGCGCCGATGCGGCCGACGGCGGCCTGGATGTTCTGGCCCTGGATGGCGGCGATGATGTCGGCGGGCGCGAGGCCCAGGCCCGTCAGGCGTCCGAGGTCGAACCAGATGCGCATGGAATAATCCAGGCGCCCGAAAAGCTGCGCGTCGCCGACGCCGGGGGTGCGGGCGAGGCGGTCCAGCACGTTGATGGTGACGTAGTTGCTGATGAACAGCGGGTCGTATTTCCCGCCTTCGGAGAAGAACTGCAGGAATTCCAGAATGGCGGTGGACCGTTTACGGACGGTCAGACCGGCGCGTTGCACTTCCGGCGGCAGTTTCGCCAGCGCCTGCTGCACGCGGTTGTTGACGTTGACCACGTCCACGTCGGGATTGGTCCCCAGCTCGAAACTGACGGTCATGCTGTAGCTGCCGTCGTTGGCGCTGGCCGACTTCATGTAGATCATTTTGTCCACGCCGACGATCGCCGCTTCCAGCGGCTGCGCGACGGTGGACTCGACGACCTGCGCCGACGCGCCGGTGAAGCTGGTGGCCACCAGCACCTGCGGCGGCACGATGTCGGGGAACTGCGACACCGGGATGCGGAACCAGGCCAGCACGCCCGCCAGGGTGATCAGAATGGCGATAACGGCGGCCAGCCGCGGCCGGTCGACGAAGACGGAGGAGATCATGCGCCTATCGTCCCGCGGTCGGGGTCGCGGGCGCGGGGGCGACGGTCGCGCCGGGCCGCAGGCGTTGAATCCCCTCGGACACCACGGTGTCGCCTTCGTTCAGGCCGCTGGCGATCACCGCGATGGCGGGGGTGGATTGGCCGAGCTTCACGCGGCGCTGTTCGGCTTTGTTGTCGGCGGCGACGACGTAGACGTAGTCGCCCTGCTGGTCCGACAGTACGGCGGCGCGCGGGATGCCCAGCGCCAGGACTGGTTGAATGCCCTCCACCACCACGCCGACGAAGGCGCCGTCGATCAGCGGCCGGTCCACCGGCTTGCCGGCATCGGGCTGGCGCAGCGGCGGGTTGGGCACGCGGGCGCGCACCAGGATGGTGTCGGTCGTGGGCGACACGGTCGGGTCCACGTAGTCGATGGTGCCGGCCTGTGCGAGCATCGACCCGTCCGACAGGCGCACATGCACCGACACGGCGCCGGTGCCGCCCTTGTCGGCATAGCGCTTCTGCAACGCCGTCAGCGTGCGCGATGCCACGGGGAAGGTGACGTACATCGGGTCCTGGCTGACGATCGATGCCAGCGCGCCGCTGGTGGGCGACACCACGTTGCCCACCGTGATCGCGCCCCGGCCGATTTTGCCGGCGACCGGTGCTTTAATCTCGGTATAGTCCAGATTGATCTTCGCCTGCCGCAGCTGCGCCTGCGCCACCGACAGCTGCGCCGCGATCGAACGTTGGTTGGCCTGCGCGTCGTCGACGGTGGAGCGGTGACCGGCCGGGGTGGCCAGCAATTGCTGCGCCCGCGACAGCTGAATATTGGCATTCACCAGACGAGCGGAGAAATCCGCGACGGCACCTTCCTGCTGCGCCACGGCGGTTTCGAACGGCGCCCGCTCCAGCCGGTAAAGCAGATCGCCCTCCCGCACCTCGGTCCCTTCGGTGAACAGGCGCTGTTCCAGGTAGGCGGTGACGCGGGCGGTCAGCGCAACCCGTTCGACGGCCTGGACACGGCCCACGAACTCCGATGATTCGGTCATCGCCGTGGGCTGGACCTTGACGACACCCACGGCCGGAGGCGGACCGCCGGGCGCCTGCGCCCACACAGGACCGGCGGCAACCAGCGACGCGGCAACAGCAAAGCGGACGGAGGCCAGACGCATGGTTTCGGGTCCTTCAGGCGGCGCGGCAATCACCCATACCCAACCCCGTCATGGTCGGGCCTGACCCGACCATCTCAGCCCACCTGGAAGGGGATGGTCGGGTCAGGCCCGACCATGGCGGGAATGGATGGGGCGAACGTAGCACAATGACAGACGCAGATAGTGAATCGCGGGGTTTGCGGTCAACGGGGGGGATGGGTTACCCACCGCGGGACTTCGACAGCATAGAGGACAGGCGCGTGAAACGAAGGACATTCATCCAGGCGGCGGCAATCGCGGCCTTGGCCCGCCCAGCCATCGCGCAGGGCATCAAACCTTTGATCTTCGTGCCGCAGGCCAATCTGACGAGCCTCGACCCGATCTGGACCACCGCCACCGTCACCCGCAACTACGCGATGATGGTGTTCGAGACGCTGTACGGTATGGATTCCAAGCTCAATCCCAAGCCGCAGATGGCCGAGGGCCATACGGTCGAGGCCGATGGCAAGCGCTGGACGATCAAGCTGCGCGCCGGGCTGGTGTTCCATGACGGTACCAAAGTCACCGCGGCCGATTGCGTGGCGTCGCTGCAACGCTGGATGAAGCGCGACGCGGTGGGGCAGATTCTCGCCAGCCGGCTCGATGCGCTGGAAGCTCCTGACGATAACACTCTGGTTTTTCGGCTTAACAAGCCGTTCGGGCCGCTGCTGTATGCGCTCAGCAAGACTCAGCCCGGTCCGGCCGTCATCATGCCGGCCCGCATTGCCGCGACCGATCCGTTCAAGCAGATCCCCGAAGCCATCGGCAGCGGCCCGTTCAAGTTCGAACCCAGCGAGTTCAACTCCGGCAGCCGAGCGGTGTTTTCGAAGTTCGCGGGATACAAGCCGCGGGAGGATGCGCCCGATTTCACCGCCGGCGCCCGGCGTGCGCTGGTGGAGCGGGTGGAGTGGCGGATCATCCCCGATTCCTCGACCGCTGCGAACGCGCTGACGGCCGGGGAGGTCGATTGGCTGGAAATGCCGCTGCCCGATCTGCTGCCGCTGCTGCGCAAGAACAAGGACGTGGTGGTGGACCGGCTGGACCCGTTCGGGCTGTATCCGGTGGCGCGCTTCAACACGCTGCAAGGCCCGACTGCCAATCGGGGCGTGCGGCAGGCGATCCTGGCGGCGGTCAACCCGGTCGAGACGATGCAGGCGATCATGGGCGACGACACCGGCGCCTATAATGCGCCGGTCGGCGTGTTCCTGCCGGGCACGGATTCCGCCAACACCGCCGGCATGGACCGCCTCGGCGGGCGCAAACCGGTCGCGGAAATCCAGGCGATGCTGAAAGCCGCCGGCTACGCGGGGGAGAAGCTGACCCTGCTGCACCCGACCGATCAACCGTTCTACGACGCGATGTCGCAGGTGCTGTCCGCCACGCTGAAGAAGATCGGCATCAACGTGGACGAGCAGACGATGGACTGGGGCACCGTCGTGCAGCGCCGCGCCAGCAAGGAGCCGTTGGACAAAGGTGGCTGGTCGATGTTCTGCGCGTCGTTCCCGGCGGTGGACTATCTGGACCCGCTGGCCGCTCCGGCCGCGCGCGGCAATGGCGCCAAGGCCTGGTTCGGCTGGCCCGACGATCCGAAGCTGGAGCAGCTGCACGACGCCTGGATGGATGCGACCGACCCGGCGGAACGCAAGAAACTGGCCACCGCCCTCCAGGACGAGGTCTTCACCGAAGTCCCCTACGTGCCGCTCGGGCAGTATTTCCAGTCGGCGGCATGGCGGAAGAACGTCTCCGGGTTCCTGAAGGGGCCGGTGCCGATCTTCTGGAACGTGACGAAGGCTTAGGGGATGCCCGGTTTCGGTGCATGGGTCGCGGTTGCGAGCGGCGGGGCCATCGGCAGCGTCGCCCGGTTCTGGCTGACCGGCGCGATGACGGCACTGACCGGGCCGCGCTTTCCCTGGGGCACGCTGTTGATCAATGTCGTGGGATCGTTCGCGATCGGGCTGGTGGCGGGGTTCACCCTGACACCGGTCCGCATGGGCGTGCACCCGGATATCCGCATCTTCCTGATGACCGGCATCTGCGGCGGGTTCACAACATTCTCGGCGTTCAGTTTGCAATCGCTGGAGCTGCTGCAAGCCGGCGATATCGCTCCGGCGTTCGGTTACATGCTGGGATCGGTGGTGCTGTGTCTGGTGGCGGTTTGGGGCGGGTGGCTGCTGGGGCGGGTTTGAACGCGGAGGTCGAATCGTGCGACCGGTCGCGCTATAGTGCGTGATGCTTCGCCGACCCGCTCGCGATCGAGGAACCACCGACATGCGAACATTGTTGGAAAAAATCCAGGTCCTGCCCCCGCACCGGCTGGCCGAGGTCGAGGATTTCGTCGACTTCCTCCAGCTGCGCGAGCAGCAGCGCGGCCTGACGCGGGATGCCGCCGCCGCCAGCCTGCCGGCCTTCGCCGCGGTCTGGGATAATCCCGACGACGATGCATACAATGCCATTTGATGTCGGGGCCGTCGTACTTGTGCCGTTTCCTTTTACCGACCAGTCGGCCGCCAAGAAGCGTCCGGCGGTCGTTGTGAGTGGGAGGGCATACAACGATGCGAAGCCCGATGTCGTTGTCATGGCAATCACCAGCCGGTTTCGGCCCGAAGCGGCTCCCCGACAATGACCGATTGAGCCACGCCGGCCGGCGGTGTAACACCGCCCCGACGTCGGACACCGAACGGAAGAGCGCGATACGATGAAGGTTTTGCTGACCGGTGGCTGCGGGTTCATCGGATCCGCCGTGGTGCGTCATCTGCTCCGGACCACGGGTCATACGGTCGTGAATGTCGATAAGATGACCTACGCGGCGTCCGAAGATGCATTGGAGGAGGGTCGAGGCCACGACCGGCATTTGCTGGTGCGTGCCGACATCGCCGATGGGGCCGCGATGCGGGAAATTTTCGCCGCGCACGACCCCGACGCGGTCATGCATCTGGCGGCCGAGAGCCATGTCGATCGCTCCATCGACGGCCCCGGCGATTTCGTCCGCACCAATGTCACCGGCACTTTTACGCTGTTGGAAGCCGCGCGCGGCCATTACGCGGGCCTGAGTGCGGCGAGGAAGGCGGCGTTCCGGTTCCACCATATCTCCACCGATGAGGTGTTCGGCGCGCTGGATCACGGCGATCCGCCGTTCACGGAAACCACGTCCTACGATCCGCGCAGCCCTTATTCCGCGACCAAGGCGGCGTCGGACCATCTGGTGCGGGCGTGGCATCATACGTACGGGCTGCCAACGCTGGTCAGCAACACCTGCAACAACTACGGCACTTGGCAGTTTCCCGAAAAGTTGATCCCGCTGGTGACGCTGAACGCGCTGGAGGGGAAAGCGCTGCCGGTCTACGGCGATGGCTCCAATATCCGCGACTGGCTGTTCGTGGACGACCACGCGGCGGCGCTGGTGCGGGTGCTGGAACGCGGCCAACCCGGTGCCACCTATGCCATCGGCGGCCGCCAGCCGCGCACGAATTTGCAGGTTGTGCATGCCATTTGCGCGCATTTGGACAAGCGCGTCCCCGATCCAGCCGGCCCGCGCTCGCGGCTGATCCGGTTCGTCGCCGATCGTCCCGGCCATGACTTCCGCTATGAGATCGATCCCACCCGAGCCGAGGCCGCGTTGGAGTGGACGGCGCCGCACGATTTCGAAACCGGGCTCGGACTCACCATCGATTGGTACTTGGCGCACGAAAGCTGGTGGACCTCGGTGCGTGCGGCGCGCTATGCGGGGCAGCGGCTGGGTAAGGCCAGTTAAAAGCCCCTTTTTACCGTACAATCGAGGTTTACATTCCATGAAGGGTATTCTTCTCGCTGGCGGGTCGGGCACGCGACTGCATCCGATGACTCTGGCGGCGTCGAAACAACTGCTGCCGGTCTACGACAAGCCGATGGTCTATTATCCGCTGTCAACCCTGATGCTGGCCGGCATTCGCGAGATTCTGCTGATCTCCACGCCCGAGGACTTGCCGCAGTTCCGCCGTTTATTGGGCGATGGCAGTCGTTTCGGGGTGAAATTCGCCTATGCGGAACAGCCGAGTCCCGACGGGATCGCGCAGGCGTTCCTGATCGGGCGGGATTGGATCGGCGGCGATGCCTGCGCGCTGGCGCTGGGCGACAATCTCATCCACGGCGACCATCTGTCCGCCTTGCTGCGCGAAGCCGCCGCTCGGCCTGAGGGCGCGACCGTGTTCGCCTATCAGGTGCGCGACCCCGAACGCTATGGGGTGGTGTCGTTCGGGCCGGATGGCCGAGCGACCGAAATTGTCGAGAAGCCGCCGGTTCCCAAGTCGAATTGGGCCGTGACCGGGCTGTATTTCTACGACAAGCAGGTCAGCGACATCGCACGCGCCATCAAGCCATCGGCACGGGGGGAACTGGAGATCACCGACCTCAACCGGGTTTATCTGGAAGCCGGGACGCTGATCGTGGACCGGCTGTCGCGCGGCTATGCGTGGCTGGATGCCGGCACGCCGGACAGCCTGATCCAAGCCGCGACCTACGTGCAGACGATCCAATCGCGTACCGGCATGCTGGTTGGGTGCCCCGAGGAGGTTGCGTTCCGCATGGGCTTCGTCGGCGCCGATCATTTGCGGGAACAGGCGGAACGCCTCGGGAAGACGGAACTCGGGCGGGTGTTGCGGGAATTGGCGGACGGAGTGCACGTGTGAACGTCGAAAGCCTCGCCATCCCCGATGTGAAACTTCTTACGCCGGTGCGGCACCGGGATCCTCGTGGGTTCTTCTCGGAAACCTGGAACCAGGACCGGTTCGCCGCCGCCGGGGTGCCGGGGCCGTTCATCCAGGACAATCACGCGGTGTCCACCGAAGCCGGCGTCGTGCGCGGCCTGCATTTGCAGATCGGGCCGAACGCGCAGGGCAAGCTGGTGCGTGCCGTGCGCGGAGCGATCTGGGACGTGGCGGTGGATGTGCGTCGAGGCTCCCCCACCTACGGCCAGTATGTCGCGGCAGAGATCAGCGCCGAGAACTGGGCTCAGATTTGGGTCCCGCCGGGCTTCCTGCATGGCTACTGCACTCTGACGGCGGACACAGAGGTCATCTACAAAGTCACCGCACCCTACGACCGCTCCGCCGAACGTGGGGTGATCTGGAACGATCCGGCCCTTGCGGTGCCTTGGCCGGTCGAGGCCGGAGCGGAAATCCTGTCCGACAAGGACAAGCTGCTGCCGCGTCTGGCCGAGTGCGACGACTGGTTCCATGTCTGACCGGACAATCCTGGTCACGGGCGGGGCAGGACAGTTGGCCTCTGCCTTGGCGGCGGCGTCGGCCTCGGTGCGGCTCGTCGGCCGCCCCGTGTTCGATTTCGATGCTCCACACACCATCGCCCGCGTGTTCCACGACGCGAAGCCCGCGTTGGTCGTGAACGCGGCGGCGTATACGGGGGTGGATGCGGCGGAAACCGATGTGGACGCGGCGTATCGGGCGAATCGCGACGGCCCGGCGCAGCTGGCGGCACTTTGCGCCGCGGCGGGTGTGCCGCTGATCCACGTTTCCACCGATTACGTCTTCGACGGCACCAAAGGGGCGCCATACACCGAGGCCGATCCGGTTTCCCCGTCGGGCGTTTACGGCGCAAGCAAGCTGGCCGGGGAACAGGCGGTTCTGGCATCGGGCGCGAAAGCCATCATCCTCCGCACGTCCTGGGTGCATGCCCATACCGGCAAGAACTTCTTGCGTACCATGCTGGCTGTCGGCAAAACCCGCGACCGGCTGACGGTGGTCGCCGATCAGCGGGGCTGCCCGACATCGGCCGCCGATCTGGCCGATGCGATCCTCGCCATCGCGGCGCGGGTCATGAACGGATGGGAGGATCGCTTCGGCGGTGTGTTCCATGCCGCTGGTACCGGGGACACGACCTGGCATGGTCTGGCGCTCGCGGTGTTCGAGGACGCGGCAGCCCAAGGCCTGTCCATCCCGCGCGTCGATCCTATCGCCACTGCCGACTGGCCAACCCCCGCTCGGCGGCCCGCCTATTCCCGGCTGGACTGCACCCGTTTGGCTGAAACCTTCGGCGTCCGTCTGCCGCATTGGCGAGACGGCGTGCGGCGCACCACCTCGGCGATTTTCGCCGCCAACGGCGTCTGACGGTCAGCGCATGCCGGCTTGCTCCCCACCGGTCGCGATTCTGCTCTCCACCTACGAAGGGGAGCGGTTTCTGGTGCCGCAATTGCACAGCCTACTGAGCCAGACGCATCGCGATTGGATACTGTACTGGCGCGACGACGGTTCCAGCGACGGTTCCCGGCAGGTCATGCGGGATTTTCTGGGGCGGTTGAGCCCGGATCGAGCGGTGGTTCTGGATGAGAACGTCGGCGTCGGCGCGACCGAGAGCTATATGCGTCTGCTCCGCCGCGCCTATGCCGATGGGCAGCCGTTGATGGCGTTCGCCGATCAGGACGATGTGTGGCTGCCGGAGAAACTGGCGCGTGGCGTGACAGAACTGGCCGCGGTGCCCGAGGAGACTCCGGCGCTGTATTTCGCCCGTCAAGTGCTGGTGGATGCCCGCCTGCGCCGGATCGCGATGTCGTATCGGGTCCGCCGACCGCCCGGCTTTCCCGCCGCCCTGACCCAGAACCTCGCCACCGGCTGCACAGTGCTGATGAACCGCGCCGCTATGGGGCTGCTGGCGACCAGTACCGCGCCCATGGGCAGCCTGCACGATTGGTGGAGCTACATCATGGTCTCCGCTCATGGCGGGCGCCTGATCGCCGACGATGAGCCGACGGTGCTGTACCGTCAGCACGATACCAATACCGTGGGTGCCCCCCGCAGCCTGTGGCGGCGCGGGATCGCGGCGCTGCGGCGCGGTCCGGAGCCGTTTATGCGGCTGCTGCGCGGCTATGTCGCGACGCTGTCCGCCCAGGCCGACCAACTCGATCCTTCGGCACGCGAGCAACTGGCTCGTATTGCTTTCGCGCTGGAGGGGGGACCGTTCCGGCGTTTGTCGGTGCTGGGCATGCCGGAGTTCCGGCGGCAGACGGCGCTGGAGACATTGTTGTTTCGGATTTGGTTTTTGTTGAAGTGAGCTTGGGGCTGGCGTCCGGGCAGAGGCTTCTGCCGCATGTTTCGCGCGGCGTGCGCCGGGGAAGATAAAGCCGCGGAGGACGCGGAGTCCGTTTGCGCCGGCGCTTCGCGGCTTCCACTTCCTCCGCGTCCTCCGCGCGAAACCGACCGGCGGTGCGAAAGTTGCCCGATTGCGCGTTGCACACCTCCGGGGAGCGTGCTATTGCGCCGGCCCGCCCCCGAGAGGGGCGATTGGGGGATAGTTTAGCGGTAAAACTCCCGGCTCTGACCCGGGCATCCTTGGTTCGAATCCAGGTCCCCCAGCCAA
>CAITUP010000030.1 GCA_903895595.1 uncultured Acetobacteraceae bacterium
CTTTGAGTAGGGGAGTGTGCAAGCGTGGCTTGGTTTGCCCCATGAGAGGTTTTTTCGCTTTAGGTGGCAAAAGAGTTCAACTCGTTTCGTTTAGGTCGGCTATGGTCAACGTAGGCCGTTTTGCTATCGTTTTGGGGACATCTCTAATGTGGAGAACCAGGGGACATTTCTAATGTGGGCTAACAGCTGGTCACCTTATAACTTGTGCGGTCGTGTGGCGCCTGTATCATGCTGCGGCGCAACATTATAGGAGACGACGATGTCCCTCAAAGGCAAAGTGGCCCTGGTCACCGGCTCGACCAGCGGAATCGGCCTCGGTATCGCTCGGGCACTGGCGGGGGCGGGCGCGGACCTGCTGCTGAACGGCTTCGGCGATCCGGCCGCCATCGAGGCGGAACGCGCCGGTCTCGCCCAGGAATTCGGCGTCCGCGTCGGCTACGACGGCGCCGACATGAGCAAGCCCGCCGCCATCGCCGCGATGGTCGCCAAGGCCGAGGCAACCATGGGCGGCGTCGATATCCTGGTGAACAACGCCGGCATCCAGTTCGTCGCGCCCATCGAGGATTTCCCCGACGACCGCTGGGACGCCGTGATCGGGATCAACCTTTCGGCCGTGTTCCACGGCACCAAAGCGGTTATCCCCGGCATGAAGAAGAAGGGCTGGGGACGGATCATCAACATTGCTTCGGCCCACGGCCTGGTCGCGAGCGCCCAGAAAGCCGCCTACGTCGCCGCCAAGCACGGCGTGCTCGGCCTGACGAAAGTAACAGCGATCGAACTGGCCAACGACGGCATCACCGCGAATGCGATCTGCCCCGGCTGGGTCCTGACCCCGTTGGTGCAACGCCAGTTGGAAGCCCGAGCGCAGCAGGACGGTATTAGCGTGGAAGCGGCGGCCAATGCGTTCCTTTCCGAAAAGCAGCCGATGACGAAGTTCTCCACGCCCGAGGCGTTGGGCGGCCTCGCGGTGTTTCTATGCTCCGACGCGGCGGCGACGATCACCGGCGTGCCGATGACGATGGACGGCGGTTGGACGGCACAGTAAGCATCCTCCCGGCGTTAACCGGGAGTCCTGCCTGACATGAGCGAAGCCGAACGCTTTAGCATAATGATGAACCGGTCCGCCGACTTGAAGCGGCGGATCGCGACGGAACTGGCGGATACCGTGGTCGCCGTTGTCGATGCCTGCGAGACCAGCCTGCGGGGCGGCGGCAAGTTGATGTTCTGCGGCAATGGCGGTTCCGCGGCCGATTCCCAACATTTGGCGACCGAATTGCTGATCCGCCTGCGCGGCAAGGTCGAGCGTCCGTCCTGGCCGGCCTTGGCGCTGACCCAGGATCCGGCGATGCTGACCGGCGCCGGCAACGATTACGGATACGAACGCGTGTTCGAACGCCCGTTGCGCGGCCTCGGCCGCAAAGGCGACGTGTTGTTCGGCATCACGACCTCCGGCCGATCGCCGAACGTGGTCCTGGCGCTGAAAGCGGCCCGGGAAATGGGCATCGCGACCGTCGGATTCCTGGGCGGTGCCGGGCAGCCGGCGATGGAGCAATGCGATCACGTGCTGCTGGTGCCGGACCCCGAAACCGCGCGCATTCAGGAATGTCACATCGCTCTCGGCCACGCGATCTTGGAGCTGCTCGAAGACCGTCTGGTCGCTCGGCCGATCCCATGACCATCCTGGTCACCGGGACAGCGGGGTTTATTGGGTCCCATGTCGCGGCGGCCTTGCTCGCGCGCGGCGACCGGGTGGTCGGGGTCGACAATCTGAACGCGTATTACGACGTGTCGCTGAAGCAGGCGCGGCTGGACCGGCTGCGGGAAAACGCCGGATTCTCGTTCGTGCAGGCGGATGTGTCCGATCGCGCGGCCATCGAGGCGATCACCGCGGCCTATCCCGATATAACGGGGATTGTGCATCTCGCGGCCCAGGCCGGGGTTCGGCACTCGCTGGTGGACCCTTACTCCTACGTCCAATCCAACGTCATGGGTCACCTCGTGGTGCTGGAGGGCGCGCGGCGGCTGAAAAACCTGCGCCATATGGTCTACGCCAGCACGTCGTCGGTGTATGGCGCCAATACCGAGATGCCGTTCCGAGAGACGGATCGGGTGGACACACCGATGTCCCTGTATGCCGCGACCAAGCGCGCCGACGAGCTCATGAGCCACGCCTACGCGCATCTGTTTGCCCTGCCGCTGACCGGGCTGCGGTTTTTCACAGTGTACGGCCCCTGGGGCCGGCCGGACATGGCATACTACAGTTTCGCGAAAGCCATCGTCGCGGGGGAACCGATCACCTTGTACGACAGCGGGCTGCTGAAACGCGATTTCACCTATGTGGACGACATCGTCGCCGGGGTGGTGGGGGCACTGGACAAGCCGCCGGCCGAGGGCGCGCGCCTGCTGAACATCGGCAATCACCAGGGGGAGGAGGTTCGGACCCTGGTGGCCCTGCTGGAGGATGCGCTGGGCAAAAAGGCCATCGTACGGACCGCACCGCGGCCGGCGGTAGACGTGGAGGAGACTTTTGCGTCCGTGGAGGCCATCGCCGCTCTGACCGGTTTCGCACCGAAGACGCCATTGAGCCTTGGGATTCCGCGGTTCGTATCCTGGTTCAAGCGGTGGCATGGCATTTAGATGACGATTTCCGAAAAGAGTGGGTTGACGGTCCCACAACCGGGGCCTAGAACCCCGCTCACCGAAGCGGACCGCACCTCTTGCAGTCTTTCGGTGGTTCTGCTAAGTTCCTCGCCCCGTGCTTGGACCGACTGCGGGAATCGAGAATTCGGCCTCTGACCCGCACGATTGCGGGTCAATGGC